>CAVSUY010000001.1:0-110571 GCA_963731035.1 uncultured Gammaproteobacteria bacterium
CCGATAATCAAAGCTAAATGGCAACCCCGGACAAAGTGATCGCCCTTGGCGGACTGGCTCAACGGCTGGTGCGGGAAGGAGACCTGGATGAGGCGACCGCCGAGGACATCCACGCCCAGGCTCTGAAGAAGAACCGCTCGTTCTACGTCCAGCTGACGCACAGCAAGGTCGTGGACGCGTCGCGGCTCATTCGCGCGGCCTCGGAAGAGTTCGGTATTCCCCTTCTCGATATCGGCGCGTTCGACCTCGAAAACGCGCCCATGAGCCTGGTCGACTCCAAGATTATCGACAAACACAATGTCCTGCCGCTGTACAGGCGCGGCACCAAGTTGTTTGTCGCCACCTCGGATCCGGCGAACAGTCACGCTCTCGAGGAGATCAAGTTCCATACGGGGCTGGGTGTCGAGTCCATCCTCATCGACCCGGCGCAGTTGGAGGCAGCCATCGAAGCTGCCCAACAGTCCACCGATACCACCCTCGCCGATCTGGAAGACGAAGAGGGCCTGGACGAGATCGACGTCTCCGCCGAAGTGGAAGATGTCGGCGAAGACGTCGATGTCCGTCAGATCGACACGCCGGTCGTCCGCTTCGTCAACAAGATGCTGCTGGATGCCATCAAGCGCGGCGCCTCGGACATACATCTCGAGCCCTATGAGAAGAAATTCCGGGTGCGCTTTCGGGTGGACGGCGTGCTCCACGAGATGGCCTCTCCGCCGGTCGCCCTCGCCGGCCGCATAGCGGCCCGAGTGAAGATCCTGTCCCGCCTCGATATCGCCGAACGCAGGGTCCCGCAGGACGGCCGCATGAAACTGACCTTGTCCAAGAACCGCACCATCGACTTCCGTGTCAGTACGCTGCCCACGATCTACGGCGAGAAGGTGGTGGTCCGTCTCCTCGATGTGGGCGGCAATATCCTGGATCCGACAAAGTTGGGCTTCGAGGTAGAGCAAAGAGAGGCCTTCCAAAGAGCCATCGATGTCTCCTACGGCATGATCCTGGTTACCGGCCCCACCGGCAGCGGCAAGACGGTGACCCTCTACACCGCCTTGAACATGTTGAACGTGCCCGAGCGGAACATCTGCACCGTGGAGGACCCGGTGGAAATCAACATGGTCGGGGTCAACCAGGTCAACATCAACGACCGCGCCAACCTGACTTTCGCGGCCGCCTTGCGCTCGTTTCTACGCCAGGACCCGGATGTCGTGATGGTGGGCGAGATCCGGGACCTGGAGACTGCCGAGATCGCCGTCAAGGCGTCGCAGACCGGCCACCTGGTACTGTCCACGCTGCACACGAACGACGCGCCGGCCACCTTGACCCGTCTGCTCAACATGGGCGTCGCACCGTTCAACGTCGCCTCCGCCGTGCATCTCATCATGGCCCAGCGGCTGGCCAGGAAGCTCTGCCCCAGCTGCCGGCAGGAGATTGAAGTGCCGGAGCACGCCCTGTTGAAGAGCGGCTTCACCGAGGAGACGATCAACGAAGGCGTGACGCTGTACAGCCCGAAAGGCTGCGAGATGTGCACGGATGGGTACCGGGGCAGAATCGGGATCTTCCAGATGATGCCGATCACCGACACGATGGGCGAGCTGATCATGGAAGGCGCCAATCAGTACGATATCGAGAATCAGGCCCGCAAGGAGGGTGTCCTCGATCTCCGACAGGCGGGCCTTTTGAAGGCAAGAGCGGGCACAACCAGCCTTGAGGAAGTTGAAAGAGTGACTAATCTTTAGAACTATGGCCCGCAAAACAACCAAAGTCAGAATGCAGCAGTTTGTCTGGGAAGGCAAAGACGCCAAGGGACGGGAGCTGAAGGGGGAAAACGAGGCCCCCAACGCCGCCTATGTCAAATCGCTGCTGCGCCGCCAGGGCATCAGGCCCTCCAAGGTGCGCAGGAAGCCCAAACCCCTGTTCCAGATGAAGAAACGGATCAAGGGCCGGGATATCACCTTCGCCACCCGCCAGCTCTCGACCATGATCGGCGCCGGCATACCGGTCGCCCAGTCCGTCGAGGCCATCGCCCGGGGACACGAGAATCCCAGCGTTCAGGAGTTGCTGACCTCCATCCGCCAGGACGTGGAATCCGGAACCAGCCTGAGCCAGAGCATGAAGCGCTTCCCGCTGCATTTCGACCGCCTGTATACCAGCCTGGTGGCGGCCGGCGAGGAATCCGGTACCCTGGATGTACTGCTGGAGAAGGTCGCCGCCTACAAGGAGAAGATCGACGCCATCAAGGGCAAGATCAAGTCGGCGATGCTGTATCCGGTGGCGGTGCTGGTAGTGGCGGTGGTGGTCATCGCCATCCTCCTGATTTTCGTGATTCCACAGTTCGAGACCCTGTTCCGGAACTTCGGCGGCGATCTGCCGAGCCTGACCCGATGGGTGGTGGATCTGTCCCGATGGTTCCAGGAATGGTGGTGGCTGTTCTTCGGGTGTCTTATCGGCGGCATCGTGGGCACAGTCGCGGCCTACCGGCGATCGCCCCGGATGCAGTTCCTCATGGACCGGGTGACATTGAAGCTCCCCTTGTTCGGGCCCCTGGTGAAGAAGGCGGTCATAGCGCGCTACGCCAGGACCCTGTCGACGATGTTCGGCGCCGGTGTGCCGCTGGTGGACGGCCTGGAGTCCGTCGCGGAATCCACCGGCAACCGGGTCTATCGCAATGCCGTCCTCGACGTGCGCAACGAGGTCAGCACGGGCCGATCGCTGGAGGTATCCATGGCCCAGACCGGCCTGTTCCCTTCCATGGTCCTGCAGATGGTGAGCTCGGGCGAGGAGTCAGGCGAGCTCGAGCTCATGCTGGAAAAGATCGCGGAGTTCTTCGAACGGGAAGTGGACGACGCGGTGGCAGCGTTGAGCAGCCTGATCGAGCCCATCATGATCGTGATTCTGGGCGCTATCGTCGGCACCATGGTGGTGGCCATGTACCTGCCAATCTTCAAGCTGGCAGCCGTTATTTAAGACGCTCCACCGTCAAATAAACAAAAGCTGTCGTCTATGTGGATGGTCTCTACCCTTAAGAGCAGTCCCGGGCTGCTGTATGTCGCTGTTGTGCTGTTCGGTCTGGTCGTCGGCAGCTTTCTGAATGTCGTCATCGTGCGCCTGCCCGGCATGCTGGAGGCGTCCTGGAAGCAGCAATGCCGCGAGTTGCTGGGCCTCGAGGGAGGTGCCGCCGACCAGCCGGCGTTCAACCTGGTATGGCCAGGCTCCCATTGCCCGCACTGCAAGGCCCCAGTGGGGGCTATCCACAACATCCCGGTATTGAGCTATCTGTGGCTGCGGGGCCGGTGTGCAAGCTGCGGTGCGAATATCGGCCTGCGCTATCCCGTGATCGAGATCGTGGCCGCCGCCCTGGCGCTGGTGGCGGCGGCGAAGTACGGGATGTCCTGGCAGCTCGCCGGAACCCTGGCGCTGAGCTGGAGCTTCCTGGCGGCAAGCGCCATCGACATCGAGCACCACCTGCTTCCGGACAACATCGTCCTGCCCCTGATGTGGGTCGGCTTGACCGTCAACTCCTTTGGCTTATACACGGATGTGTTCTCGGCGCTGTACGGAGCATTGTTCGGGTACATCTCGCTGTGGCTGGTGTTTCAGCTGTTTCGCCTGCTGACGGGCAAGGAAGGGATGGGATACGGCGACTTCAAGCTGTTCGCCTGTATCGGCGCGTGGCTGGGCTGGCAGGCGCTGCCGCTGGTGATCCTCCTGGCGGCGGTCTGCGGGACGGTGGTGGGCATCGCCATGATCCTCTTCAAGCGCCAGGACAGAAGTCAGCCCATTCCCTTCGGCCCCTTCCTGTGTGCCGCGGGCTTCGTGGCGATGATATGGGGGCCGCAGATCACCAACGCCTATCTGCAGCTCGCCGGACTCGGCTGACGGTGCTCAGGATAGGCCTGACCGGGGGCATCGGCAGCGGCAAGACCACGGTATCCCGCCGCTTCGAGACCCATGGTGTCCCGGTGATCGATACCGACGTGCTGGCCCGGGAGGTGGTTGAACCGGGCGAACCGGCCCTGGAACGGCTGGTGAACGCCTTCGGCCGGGATATTCTGCGGGACGACGGACAACTGGACCGGGATCGGCTCAGAGACATGGCATTCGCCGATCCGGCCGTGAAACAGAGGCTCGAGTCCATCGTCCACCCTGCGATCCGCAAGCGGCTGCAGGTCCGGTTGGAGGAGTTGGCGGGCCGGGCGGTTGCCTACTGCGTGATCGTGGTACCGCTGCTCGTGGAAACCGACTTTCAGGAGCTGGTGGATCGAGTACTGGTGGTCGAGGCGCCCCGCGAGCGGCGTATCACCTGGGTCATGGACAGGACCGGAATGACCCGGGCGGAGGTCGAACGCATCATGGACTCGCAGGCGACATCGGAACAGCGCCTGCGGGTCGCGCACGATGTCGTTCACAATGACGGCAGCCTCGGAGAGCTCGAGGAGAAAGTCGACCGGCTGCACGCCAAGTACCTGGTGGTTCCGAAGCGGGTCAAGTAGAAAGCGGGTTCCCCGAACGGTCGGGAGCCCTTCGGGCCTCGTGCCGCTCGGAGCAACTGGAATTGCTACGTCGCCTGCGGCTCCTCGTAGTAACGGTTGCAGGGCTCGGATGCAGGTTTTGAGGGTCGTGCCGGGATATTGGCGGGATCGCGGCTGAAGCCGCTCCTACAATCCGAGGATCGCCTGAGCGCTTGACCCTGAATTGTAGGAGCGGCTTCAGCCGCGATCTTCCGCTGTTATCGTCAGCCCGGCCGGCGCCACGCGGCACTGAGCACGCCACGCCCTGAGCGCCGCTGTCGATGGCCTTGGAGAAATCCGAAAGCTCCATGCCTCCCAGCGCATAGACCGGCATCATCGCTTCATCGCACAGCTCGGCGAAGCGGTGCCACCCCAGGGGTTCCGCATCCGGATGCGATGCGGTTTACCGTACCGGTGACAGCAGCGCGTAGGCGGCGCCATCCGCCGGCCTGTCGAGTTCCCGTCCGTATGGCACGACACGCCGACCAGGCACCGGCGTCTTCCGGTCTGCCGTCCTCTGGCGAGCCGGTCGGCGGAGCAGGTGAACGCCATCCGCATGCTCGAATTCATTGCAATCGCAGTCGGAGTGGACACAGACGAGCGATCCATGCGAGCCGGCAGAGCTCCGGACCCTGTCGATGAATGAAGCAGGGCGTCGACCTCCATGGTCTTTTCACGAACAATCACGAGTTTCGGCCTTATGCAGGTGCTGATCCAGCATCTGCAGCGTCTCCTCGATCCCGAACCGCCGCGCGTCGGTGATCACGCAGAACCGCGGCAGCATGATGGCGCGCGACGATCGCCGTGTTGGCGGCAAGCAGATCGAGGTCCCGCAGCTCGGCGGTCTCGACCCACTGCAGGGCTGCCCTTCGCGGCCGTGGGGAATGCCGCTGAACGCGAGCACCTCTTTGACGTGGAGCCGGACCGCACCGCTGGGGTATTCGTGCCGGAGGGAGATCAGGGGCGTGGCTGTTGGGCGACGATGCCGAGCTCTTCCTCAGCTCGCGCACCAGCGCCTGGGCGGCCGACTCTCCCCCTTCGATCTTGCCGCCCGGAAACTCCCACTTGTGCGGGAATGACTTGCCGGCCGGGCGCTGATTGACGAGCACCCGACCGCGGTCGTCGTATATCACACCTACAGCAACGTCGAGGGGGCGCGAGGGAGTGTTCACGTTGCCGCAGCCGTGGCGTCCGGCTTCAGGTTCGATACTCCGCGTTGATTCTCACGTATTCGCCCGACAGGTCGCAGGTCCATACCGAACCGCGGCCGCTTCCAACGCCCAGGTCGACGGCAATGAGAATCTCTTCTCCAGCCATGGCCGCCATACCGCGCTCCTCCGTGTAGTCCGGGTCGATGCCACCGTACCGCAGGATCGGACAACCATTGATCGTACAGCGCGATTCTGGACATGTCCAGCTGCGTCACGGGGGCGCGCCCCACCGCGGCTAGGATGCGGCCCCAGTTGGCATCGGATGCGGACAACGCGGTCTTCACAAGCGGCGAGTGCGCGATGGTGCGGGCGACGGTCAATGCATCTTCCATCCCGGCGGCCCCGCTCACGGCGATCTCCACGAATTTCGTGGCGCCCTCCCCGTCCCGCACGATGGACTGCGCCAACTCGAGGCACAGTTCATCGAGTGCCGCCTGAAAGGACTCCCGGTGAGCGCCGGTGATCTCGGCGGCCCGGCCCGTGGCCAGCAGCATGCAGGCGTCATTCGTCGAGGTATCTCCGTCCACGGTGATCCGATTGAATGACCGCTCGACCGCGCGGTCCAGACATCTCTGCAGCTCCGGTGCGGCGATGCGCGCATCCGTGGCCACAAAAGCCAGCATCGTGGCCATGTCGGGGCATATCATCCCCGAGCCCTTGGCGATGCCCGTGATGGTGACGGGCACGCCGTCGAAATCGAGGCGGCGTGAGCTTCCCTTGAGCACGGTATCGGTAGTCATGATGGCCTGCGCCGCGTTCAGCCACCCGTTCGGGCTGCAGCCTTCGATGGCTACGGGCAGTACGTCGACGATGGGGGCGGTGGGAAGACGCTCGCCGATGACACCGGTGGAAAAGGGCAGAACCCCGTCCTCCGGAATACCGGCCAATTCCGACAACGCCCGGCACACCGCCCTCGCGTCATCAATGCCGGCTTGTCCAGTCCCGGCATTGGCGTTGCCGCTGTTGATGATCAGCGCCCGGACACCCGGCCGTGCGGCCAGATGCTCGCGCGCCACCACCACCGGCGCCGCCTGGAAACGATTCTTCGTGAAGCAGCCGGCGGCCAGGGTTCCGGCCTCGCAGAGTATGAGCGCCACGTCCGGCCGGCCTTTCCTCCTGACGCCGGCGCTGGCGGCCCCGACCGCTATTCCCGCGACGGCGGGCAGGTGTTCCGGTGGCTGCAGTCCAACCGCCATGGCGCGCGCTCAGGCGTTCAGCCGGCCATGGCAGTGCTTGAACTTCTTGCCCGAACCGCATGGACAGGGCTCATTGCGGCCGACCTTGCGGCCCTGCCGCACGAAAGGCTGTTTGTCGGCCGCGGCGGACTGTTCCCCGTCTCCTCCGTCCCCGTCCGCGGCAACCTGGGCCTCCGCGGCATCGCCCATCTCGGGATGGAGGTACTGCATCGATTCGGGCCCCGACGCCCGCTTGCGGGTCTCCGCTTCTTCGATCTCCTGCTCGGTACGGACCTGAATTCGCGACAGCGTGGTGACGACTTCGTACTTCACCTGCTCCAGCAGACTCTGGAACATCTCGAAAGCCTCACGCTTGTATTCCTGCTTGGGATCCTTCTGAGCGTAGCCGCGCAAACCGATGCTCTGACGCAGGTAGTCCATCGCCGCCAGGTGCTCCTTCCATTGGGAGTCCAGCACTTGCAGCGTGACCCATTTCTCGAGATGGCGCATCACCGGTTCGCCCGTGTCTGCGACCTTCTTCTCATAGGCCTCGGCGATGCCTTCGAGAATGCGTTCGCGGAGAGTTTCCTCGTGCAGCTCCGGGTCGTCCTCCAGCCAACTCTTCAAAGGCATTCGTATACCGAACGCGCCTTCCAGGTCCCGCTCCAGTCCATCGACATCCCACTGCTCTTCCAGGCTCTGCGGGGGTATGCTTCGGTCGATCACCGCTGCGATGACCTCGCGGCGCATGGCTTCGATGTTGGTGGATATGTCTTCGACGTTCATCAGCCGGCTGCGCTCGGCGTAAACGATCTTACGTTGCTCGTTGGCGACGTCGTCGTACTCCAGCAGCTGCTTCCGTATATCGAAGTTGCGGCCCTCGACCTTCCGCTGCGCGTTCTCAATGGCGCGCGTCACCCATGCATGCTCGATGGCCTCGCCTTCCTCCATGCCCAGCCGCTGCATCAGCCCCGATACGCGTTCTGAACCGAATATGCGCATCAGGTTGTCTTCCAGGGACAGGTAGAACCGCGTCGAGCCGGGGTCGCCCTGGCGGCCCGACCGGCCTCGCAGCTGGTTGTCGACGCGCCGCGATTCATGTCTCTCGGTGCCCACTACGTGCAGACCGCCGGCGCTCAGGACTTCCTCGTGGCGCTTCTTCCACTCCCGGCGCGCGCGTTCCCTGGCGGTCTCGTCGTCGCCCGCCTGCTCCAGCTCGATCTCCAGATTGCCCCCCAGTACGATATCCGTGCCGCGTCCCGCCATGTTGGTGGCGATGGTGATAGCCCCGCTGCGTCCGGCCTGGGCGATGATCTGCGCCTCGCGCTCGTGATGCTTGGCGTTCAACACCTCGTGGGGCATCCCTTCCGAATCGAACCGCTTGGACAACAACTCCGACGACTCGATGGAGGTCGTACCCAGCAGGACCGGCTGCCCCCGCTCATGGCACTCCTTGACGCCGGCAACGATGGCATCGAACTTCTCCTTCACGGTCCGGTGTATCAGGTCGGCGCGATCGTCGCGGATCATCGGCTTGTGGGTGGGTACCACCACGACTTCCAGCCCGTATATCTGCTGGAACTCGGCAGCTTCCGTGTCAGCCGTGCCGGTCATGCCCGACAGTTTGTCATAGAGGCGGAAGTAGTTCTGAAAAGTAATCGAGGCGAGCGTCTGGTTCTCCTGCTGCACCTTGAGGGCCTCCTTGGCTTCGATAGCCTGGTGCAGGCCCTCGGACCAACGCCTACCCGGCATCATGCGGCCGGTGAATTCGTCGATAATGACAATGCCGCCGTCACGGACGATATAGTCCACGTCCCGCTGAAACAGAGTGTGGGCGCGCAGAGCGGCGTTGAGGTGGTGCAGCAGCATGATATTCGCCACGTCATAAAGACTGCTGCCGTGCTGCAGCAGGCCGCCCTGCACCAGCAGGCGCTCAGCGGTGTCGTGGCCTTGCTCGGTAAGGAATGCCTGCTTGTTCTTTTCATCCAGGTTGAAGTCCCCGGGCCCGTCCTCCTCTTCCTGCTTCTCGAGCTTCGGAATGATCTCGTTTATCTTGTAGTAGAGTTCGGTGCTCTCTTCGGCCGGCCCTGAAATGATGAGCGGGGTACGCGCCTCGTCGATAAGGATGGAGTCGACTTCGTCGACGATCGCGTAGGTGAGCGCGCGCTGTACGCGATCCTCCGCAGAGAAGGCCATGTTGTCGCGCAAATAGTCGAATCCGAACTCGTTGTTGGTGCCGTAAACGACGTCGCAGGCATAGGCCTCCCGTTTCGTCGCCGGGTCCTGACCCGACACCACTACTCCGACGGTAAGCCCCAGGAACCTGTAGATCTTGCCCATCCATTCCGCGTCGCGGGCGGCCAGGTAATCGTTGACGGTCACGATATGGACCGGCCCCGCGAAGCTGTTGAGATAGACCGGCAGCGTCGCAACCAGGGTCTTGCCCTCGCCGGTGCGCATCTCGGAGATCTTCCCTTCGTGAAGCACCATGCCCCCGAGCATCTGCACGTCGAAATGGCGCATTCCCAGGGTGCGGACCGATGCCTCCCGCACCACGGCGAAGGCTTCGGGGAGCAGATCTTCCAGGGTTTCCCCATTCGCATGCCGTTCCTTGAATTTCCCGGTCATTTCCCGGAATTCGTCGTCGGACAAGGCCTTGATGTCGGATTCGAGACTGTTGATCCGCTCCAGCGACTTCGACAGCTGCTTGATCAGCCGCTCGTTCCGGCTGCCGAAAACCTTGGTCAACAATGATCCAACCATGGGAAATCTATCGATATCTGGAGAAAAAACTGGATTGAACGACACGCGAAGTTTAACGCGTCGAACATGGTGACGGATAGAGTAAAAACAAGCCTTCAGGCCGCGAACCTTCCTCCCTCACCTCCCTGAGTGAGCGCTTCGGGACTACCCGGGAACTACCGCGCGGCGCTTAAATACATCCTGGGGTTTACAGCCTGACCGTTCTTCAGGACCTCCACGTGCACGTGGGCGCCGGTGGACCGTCCCGTGCTGCCCACCAGGGCCACGGTATCGCCCTTCCTCACTCGTTGGCCTACTTTCGCGATCAGTTTGCGCGCGTGGGCGTAGCGTGTCTGATAGCCGTTGCCATGGTTGATCTCGACCACCAGTCCGTAGCCCGGTTTGCGCCCGGCGTACGACACCACGCCGTCCGCCAACGCCCGGATCCCTGTTCCCGCTCGCGCGGCGATGTCGACACCTTCATGGAAGGCTCTTCTGCCGGTGAACGGATCGGTGCGATAGCCGTACCCCGAGCTGATCCAGCCGCCCTGCGCGGGCCATCCCTGCGGATACTGCTTCTTGTGCAGCTCGCGGTCGGTAAGCAATGCCTCGAGGACCTGCAGCTCGTTTTCCTTCTTGTCGAGGGCGATCTCTATCAATTCCAGGCTTTCAGACAACTCGGGTTCGTGGATCCGGCCCCACGGGACGGGCCGTTCCGGGCCGCCCATAGCAGGTGGTTTGTCGAAGCTGAATTCATCCCGGTCGAGGCCGGCCATATCGGTCAGTTGCTGCCCCAGGGCGTTCAGGCGGGAAACATGAGCTTGAATCTGTCCCAGGCGCTGACCAAGACTATCCAATTGATCACCCAGCCGCTGCCGCGACTCCTGCAGTTTCTTCCGCTGCTCATCGACCTCCGTCTTCAAACTCACGAGCTTCTCGGCGCTGATGACGGGGAGGCTACTGTTCTCATGAGCCGCCACATCTCGGACCAGCAAGTGCCGCTGCCACTCGGCCACGCCGTGTTCCATTGTCGTATGCGGCGCGGCTTCCTGCCCGTTCGAGCCATGCCCCACGAGATATCCGAGATAACCTCCGGCAGAGGCCACGGCGAGCAGCAGACCAGCCGCTAGAGAACTTACAGCAGCGACGCGCACCCGGTAGTTCCGTCTGGGACCCGAACCGCTGGGAAGGAAAATGACTTGCATTGCCAACCTCGTTCGTATACCAATGCCAGCAACATGCACCGCGCTGACCGGTTAAAATCGTTCGCCTCCCTGGAGCAGACACTGCGCCGTTGCCAGCATCCGGTTCTGAAGGAGGCCGTCAAGCGCTACGAGGCGCTCACGCCCCTGGAAACCGTCTGGAAACGCTCCGTCGACGAACCCTTGTGCAAGCATGCTCGTCCGGTGGCCCTCGATCGGGGCACCTTGACGATTCACTCCGAGTCGCCCGTTTGGGCCAACCTGCTGCGAAACACCGAGCAGTCCGTGGTGTCGGCGCTGCGGGATGCGGGGCTGACCGGCGTCCTCTCACTGCGTATTCGCATCGCACCGCCCGCCGCCGCCCTGCCGACATCTTCCTCGCGGGCCGATTCAAAACCAGGCGCCGGCCGGCACGCCGCGGATGACCCGCAGACAAAGCGCCTGTTCATGCAGTTACGGAAGGCGCTGGGCTAGGAGCCTGTCCTACCAGCACCCAATGAAACGCGCGGCTACGCGGTCACCGGGTGCACAAACGCCAAGGGCGCATCCTTAGCGTCCTCGAACGAGACCAACTCCCAGGCGTCTTCCGTCTCCAGGAGTGTACGCAATATTTCGTTGTTCAGGGCGTGGCCTGACTTGTGCGCGCTGAACGCACCGATAAGCGGATATCCCAGCAGGTACAGGTCACCGATGGCGTCGAGAATCTTGTGCTTGACGAACTCGTCCTCGTACCTCAGACCGTCTTCATTCAGAATATGGTACGAGTCCATGACAATGGCGTTGTCGAGGCTTCCGCCCCTGGCGAGCCCAACTTTCCGCAACGCCTCCACGTCGTGCATGAAACCGAATGTACGGGCACGGCTTACTTCTTTGACGAATGACGTGGAGGAAAAATCGATGGTGGCGCGCTGGAGGGAATGACTGAAGATAGGGTGGTTGAACTCGATGCCGAATGATACTTTGAAGCCGTTCAGTGGATCGAAGCGGGCCCATTTGTCGCCCTCCTCCAGTACTACCGGCTTTTTGATCCGGATGAAGCGTTTGGGCGTCGATTGCTCTTCAATGCCGGCGGACTGGATCAGAAACACGAACGGCCCGGCACTTCCATCCATGATCGGTACTTCCGGCGCGGTCAGGTCGACGTAGGCGTTGTCGACACCCAGCCCCGCAAAGGCCGACATCAAGTGCTCCACCGTGGAGATCCAGACATTTCCCTTTCTCAAAGTCGTGGAAAGCCGGGTGTCCCCGACGTTGTCACAACAGGCGGGAACGTCAACGATTGGGTCGAGATCCACCCTGCGGAACACGATGCCGGTGTTTGGCGCAGCCGGTCGCAACGTGAGATAGACCTTTTCTCCCGTGTGAAGTCCTACCCCGGTGGCCCGTATTACATTTTTTAGAGTTCTTTGTCGAATCATGAAGCCTTGAATGGCCTTTCTTGTGTTGGTGTGCTCGTTGATGTACTGGCGAACGCGGTCATAGACCGGCCGCCGGCTTCGAAGTGATGATCCAAACTGTGTCCCCAAGTATAGGGAATGCTACACGATTCCACGCGGATTGTGTAGGTATCGTGCGCCCGTGAGTTTGCAGCCGGATCAGGTCTTTCGCAAGGCCATATGCCACCCTCTCTGACGGCCCTTGGGCCGCCGGCACGAAGCGCGCGCCGACCCGCAAGGGTGCTCATGGCAAGCCGCCTCCGAATCCGACGCCAATCCGGAGCGGACCTAGCTGAATCAAGCACTTACGGGGCCTGGTTCGTGGTGGCGCACGGTCTTCCACCGGCCTGCTAGTCGGCCTGCTTGCGCAGAAAGGCGGGGATGTCCAGATACTCCATCCCGGCGTCGTCACCGGCACCTGGGAGCTGCTCCGAGTCCCGTCGGTGTCGAATGACAGTCGGCGCGTCGAATTCCTCGTAGTTCACCGCCTTGGGCATGGGCTGGGCCACCCGCTCCCGTTTCGACCTCTCTGTCCTCTCTGTCCTCTCTGATCTCTCTGACCGCTCGCTGCGCTCCGATCGTTCCGGCCGCTCCTGGCGTCTGGTCGACTCGCCTTCCAGTCCGGTGGCCACCATGGTGACCCGGAGGTCGCCCTTCATCTCCGGGTCCAGCACCGTACCGATAACGACCGTCGCATCGTCCGACGCGAACCCCCGTACCACGTTGCCGACCTCTTCGAATTCACCGATGGCCATATCAAGGCCGGCGGTGACATTGACCAACAGGCCGCGCGCCCCGGCTATGCTGGTGTCCTCGAGCAATGGACTGGAAACTGCATTGCGGGCCGCATCCACGGCGCGATCAACGCCGCTTGCGGTAGCAGACCCCATCATGGCCATACCCATCTCGGACATGACGGTTCGCACATCGGCGAAGTCCACATTGATCAGCCCGGGCCGGGTTATGAGCTCCGAGATCCCCTGCACCGCATTCAGCAGGACTTCGTTGGCCCGTGCGAAGGCGTCGAGCAGCGTTGCCTGCTTACCCATGACCTCCAGCACGCGCTCGTTGGGGATGGTGATCAGAGAATCGACGTGGTCCGACAGGTCGCGAATGCCGTGCTCGGCGATTCGCATGCGCTTGCCGCCCTCGAACGGAAACGGCTTGGTGACCACCGCCACCGCCAGCGCCCCCTGCTCCCGTGCTACCTGGGCGACAATGGGCGCGGCACCGGTGCCGGTACCGCCGCCCATGCCGGCGGTGATGAACACCATGTCCGCCCCGGCCAGTGCTTCGGCGATGCGGTCGCGGTCCTCCATGGCCGCCTGGCGCCCCACGTCCGGACTGGAGCCCGCGCCCAGGCCCTTCGTGAGATTGCCGCCGATCTGGAGCAGGACGTTGGCCTTGGACCGGTTCAGGGTCTGTACGTCGGTGTTGGTGCTGATGAACTCGACCCCCTCGATGTGGGCCTCCAGCATGTGGTCGACGGCGTTGCCGCCGCCACCACCGACGCCGATCACCTTGATCCGCGCCTGTTGGCCGACCGTGTCCAGCAACTCGAACACCGGCTTGCTCTCTGACTGGACCGTCATCGCTTCGCTTGAAATGTCGACGGGATACTGATTTTCGCGTTCGTGTTGTTGCATGGCGTTCACCTCGCTTAAAAGCTGCCTTTGAACCAACTCTTCATTCGTTGATATACGGAACTGACGGAGACTCGTTCCCGGGGCTTGTTGCGTTCCCGCACACCCTGGTTGACAAGGCCGAACTGGATCAGTCCGACCCCGGTGGAATAGATCGGGTTTTTCACCACCTCGCTCAGACCGGCGATGTGATTGGGCATACCCAGCCGCACCGGCACGTGGAAGACTTCCTCGGCGAGTTCCACGATGCCGTCCATCTTCGAGCTGCCTCCGGTGAGCACGATGCCCGATCCGATCAGCTCCTCGAAGCCGCTGCGCCGGAGCTCGCGCTTGACCAGCTCGAACAATTCCTCGACCCGTGGCTCGATGACCTCCGCCAGGGTCTGGCGTGCCAGGCGCCGGGGCGGCCGGTCTCCGACGCTGGGGGCTTCGATGGTTTCATCCGAGTGGGCCAGCTGGATCAATGCGCAGCCATATCTTTTTTTGATGTCCTCCGCCGCCTGCGTTGGAGTGCGCAGGGCAACGGCGATGTCGTTGGTGACCTGGTCCCCGGCGATGGGGATGACGGCCGTGTGCCGGATCGCGCCTTCGGTGAAGATTGCGATGTCGGTGGTGCCGCCGCCGATGTCCACAAGGCACACGCCGAGATCGCGCTCGTCCTCGGTCAACACGGCCTGGCTGGAGGCCAGCTGCTCGAGGATGATGTCGTCGACCTCGAGCCCGCAGCGGCGGATGCACTTGATGACATTCTGGGCGGCGCTGACGGCGCCGGTGATGATGTGCACCTTCGCCTCCAGGCGCACGCCGCTCATGCCGATGGGTTCACGAATCCCTTCCTGGCCGTCGATCACGAACTCCTGGGGCAGAATGTGCAGAACCTTCTGGTCGTTTGGAATGGCCAGGGCCCGGGCCGCCTCGATCACCCGCTCGATGTCCCCGGACCGTACTTCCTCGTCGCGGATCGCCACCACGCCGTGGGAGTTGAAGCTGCCGATGTGGGCGCCGGCGATGCCTGCATATACCGAATAGATCTGGCATCCTGCCATCAGCTCGGCTTCTTCCACGGCGCGCTGAATGGACTGGACGGTGGATTCGATGTTGGCTACCACCCCCTTCCTCATGCCGCGGGCCACGTGGTGTCCCACACCAATGATCTCGATCTCGCCGGCGGGATTGATCTCCCCCACGATTGCCAGAACCTTGGAGGTTCCGATATCGAGACCGACTATCAGTCTTTCTTCGAGTTTCTTTGCCATGGTCGTGATCTCAGGCTGAGTCCTATGAATTCACCGGTTGCTTCAGACGCAGGGCGATCCCGTTGGGATAGCGGGCGTCGACGTGATCGATCAGGGATACCTTTTCGGCCGGCAGCGCACGGAACGCCTCGACAAAGCGTTTGAATCGTTCCGGAACGCCATCGCGCCCCAGGGCGACACTGAACACCGACGCCGTGCCGCTGCGGGCGACCACCGCATACCAGGCGAGTCGGTCGTTGAGCATGAGGGCCTTGAGCTCCAGGCCGACCTCCTCGAGTCGTGGCGACCAGCTTCGGGCACGCTGCAGCACTTGCCCTGCCGTGCCCTCCGGACCCGACAGGCGCAGCAGTTGAGGTTCGTCGACCGTCGATACTCTGACCACCTGGCCGCTGTCGTTGAGCCAGGCGTCGGTGTCCCAGCGCGCCACCAGGTGCTGCTCCTCCACGGCAATGCGCAGGCCGTCAGGCCATACCCGGCGCACCTGGGCCCGCTTCACCCAGTCCAGGGACTCCACGGCGCGCTCCACGTGCATGAGATCGATACCGAAGTAGTTGGCATCGATGGCCTTCTCTGCGGTCCGGCGCAGCACCTCGGGCTTCAGGTGCTTGAATCGCCCTTCGAAGCTCAGCTCCCTGATGGGGAAGACGGCAGGGTCCATGAGGCGGTCCGCCAGCACGCCGACGGTGGCCAGCAGCACCAATCCGGCCATGATCCATCCCAGCGTGGCGGCCTGGATACGGCGCCGCTTCACCGCCCGCCGGCGCTTGTGCAATCGTTCCAGGGCCCGGGGGCTCACAGGGAAGACTCCAGTATCTTGACGGCGAGCTCGGGAAAGGACATGCCCGATGCCCGCGCCGCCATGGGCACGAGGCTGTGGTCGGTCATGCCCGGAATGGTGTTGACCTCCAGAATGTAGGGAGTCATCTGCGGGTCCAGCATCATGTCCACCCGGCCCCAGCTGCGGCAGTCGAGAGCCCGGAACGCCTCGAGCGAAAGCGCTTTCAACGATGCCTCCAGTTCCTCGTCCAGACCGCTGGGACACAGGTAGCGGGTGGTATCGGACTGGTACTTGGCTTCGTAGTCGTAAAAGGTGCGCGGAGTTTCGAGCTTGATGGCCGGCAACGCCCGGTCGTCGACGATCGAAATCGTGACTTCGGGACCGGCGACAAATGTCTCGGCGAGCACCGGGCCGTCGAAGCGCGCGGCGGTCTCGTAGGCGTCTTTCAACTGTTCCGCCGATTCGACCTTGGTGACCCCGATGCTCGAGCCCTCGTGGCCGGGCTTGACGAACAACGGCGGCTCCAGCCGTTCCAACACCGAGGGCAGCTCCGCGGAATCACGAATCACCGCGTAGTCCGGTGTCGGAAGCCCCAAAGAGGTCCAGATCTGTTTGCTGCGCAGCTTGTCCATGGCCAGCGCCGATCCAAGCACCCGGCTCCCGGTGTAGGGCATACCAATGGTCTCCAGCGCCCCTTGCACCACGCCGTCCTCGCCCCACGGCCCGTGCAGAACGATAAAAGCCCGGTCGGCCCCGATTCGCCGAAGCTCGTCCAGGACATCGTGCCCGGCATCGACGGGCACCGCGTCGACCTGGGCCTGCAACAGCGCGTCCAGGACCATGGCTCCGCTTCTCAGCGAGACCTCCCGCTCGGCGGAGGGACCGCCCATCAGCACCGCGACCTTGCCGAAGTCCCTGGGGTTCATGACGCCTCTCCCAGGATGCGCACTTCCCGCTTCAGACTGACGCCATGCATCTCCTGGACGCGATTCTCGACCTGCCCGATCAACGCCTCGATGTCCGCCGCGGTCGCCCCCCCTCGGTTGACGATGAAGTTGGCGTGCTTCTCCGAGACATAAGCCCCGCCCACGCAGGTGCCCTTGAGCCCCGCCGACTCGATCAGCCGGGCCGCGTGGTCATTCGGGGGGTTGGTGAAGACCGAACCGGCATTGGGCATCTGAATCGGTTGGGTGCGTGCGCGGCTGCCGAGAAACTCGCGAATCTGGTTCTGAGAGCGGACGGCGTCTCCGGCTTTCAAGGCCAGGACCGCCGTTACGAACCATTCTTCGCGCGGCGAGCGCACGCTGCGATAGCCGATCTCGAAGTCCTTGGCGCGACGGCGGTGGATCCCGCCGTCCGCGTCGATGGTCTCGACGTGCTGGACCACTTCCCAGGTTGTGCAGCCGTAAGCACCGGCATTCATCGCCAGCGCCCCGCCCAGGGTGCCGGGAATGCCGGCAAAGAACTCGGCTCCTGCCAGCCCCCGCTTGGCGGTCAGTCGCGCGATCTTGGCGCAGGGAACACCGACCTGGGCGTAAACAGTCCGGTCATCACGCAACTCGATCTCGTCGAGGCTCTTGTGGGTGGCGATCACGATGCCGCGGATGCCGCCGTCGCGCACCAGGGTGTTGCTCCCCAGGCCGATCCAGGTCACCGGCCATTCCTTTTCACGGCGCAACCGCAGGAAATCCACCAGGTCGCCCAGGTCAGCAGGCACGAAGTAGAGGTCCGCGGGTCCCCCCACGCGCCAGCTCGTATGCTGCAACATGGGCTCGTCATAGAGCAGCCTGCCCCGCGGCTCGAAGTCGTCCGATCGCTGCACCGCCATCACGCGGCACCCTCCTGCTCCCGCACCAGCTCGCCCGCCTTGCGGCCGATATCCCCGGCGCCCAGGGTCAGTATCACGTCGCCGTCGTGCACGATGCCGCGCAGGACGTCGGGAAGATCTGTCAGCGATTCCACGAACACGGGGTCGGTCTTCCCGCGCTGGCGGATGGACCGGCACAAAGCACGTCCATCGGCTCCCGCTATCGGCGACTCGCCCGCCGAGTACACCTCTGTGAGCACCAGCGGGTCCTGATCCGCCAGCACCGTGGAGAAATCGTCCAGCAGGTCCCGCGTGCGGGTATATCGATGCGGCTGGAACACCACCACCAGGCGCCGCTCGGGCCAGGCCTGGCGGGCGGCCTCCAGGGTGACCTGCAGTTCGCGAGGGTGATGGCCGTAGTCGTCCACCACCAGCGCCTCGCCGTCGCGGGCGGCGAACCGGCCCTTGATCTGGAATCGTCGCCCAATCCCCTTGAACTGGCTCAGGCCCCGACCTATCAGCTCGTCGTCGATGCGCAGGTAACGGCCCACGGCGATTGCCGCGAGCGCATTGAGGGCGTTGTGCTTGCCGGGAAGGGCCAGCGTGACTTGCATGTCGGGACTCCCGGGCACACGGAAATGCGTCTTCAGGCCCTCCTGCTGAATATCCACCGCACGAATATCGGCCTCCGGGCAAGTGCCGTAGGTCAGGATGGGCTTGCGCACGGACGCGGCCACCTTGCGCACCACCGGGTCGTCCCAGCACAACACGGCCCGGCCGTAGAACGGCAGGTTCAAGAGGAACTCCACGAAAGCCTGCTTCAGTGCCTCGAAGTCGCCGCCGTAGGTCCCCATGTGGTCGGCGTCGATATTCGTCACTACCGCCACCTCCGGTTGCAGGTGGAGGAACGACGCGTCGCTCTCGTCCGCTTCGGCCACCAGGTATTCCCCTCGTCCCAGAGACGCGTTGGCGCCGACGCTGTTGACCAGCCCGCCAACCACGAAGGTCGGATCCAGGCCGCCACTCGCCAGCACGCTCGCTACCAGGCTGGTGGTCGTGGTCTTGCCGTGGGTCCCGGCTACCGCGATGCCCTGCTGGAAGCGCATCAGCTCGCCCAGCATCTCGGCTCGGGGAATGACCGGGATCTTGGCTTCCCGCGCCGCCGCGATCTCCACATTGTCCTGCTGAATGGCGGACGAGATCACGACGACATCACTGTTCGCCACCCAACGTGCCTCGTGGCCGATATGAACATCGGCACCCGCGGCGCGCAATCGCACAGTTACCGGGCTGTCGGCAACATCCGAGCCGGAGACCTGGTAACCCAGGTTGAGCAGAACCTCGGCGATGCCGCTCATGCCGGCGCCTCCGATTCCCGCGAAATGGATGCGCTTCACACGGTTACGCATACAGCACCTCCATGCACTGGTCGCTGACCCGCCGGGTGCTGTCCGGCACCGCAAGCTCCCGCGCCCTTACGGCGCGCTCGCCGATTTCGGCACGGCTCAGGGCGGTGAAGAACTGCCCGATCGTCTCTGCGTTCAGCTGGTTCTGCGGCCACAACCATGCCGCGCCGCGGTCGCAAAGCCATCGGGCGTTGAAAGTTTGATGGTCCCCGACCGCTGCCGGAAACGGCACGAAGACAGCCGCCGAGCCGGAGGCGCAAACTTCCGCGACGGTCATGGCACCGGCCCGGCAGATGCACAGGTCGGCCCATTCATAGGCGGCCGCCATATCATCGATGAAATCCACTACCTCGGCCTCGATACCCGATTCGCGGTAGGCACTGCGCACATCCTGCGAGTTGTCCCTCCCCGCCTGATGGCGGATAGCCAGCGTCACCGGGATACCGGCCAGCAGGGCCGGCATGTGGGTATTGAGCGCCCGGGCCCCCTGACTGCCGCCGACGATGAGCACGCGTATTGGACCGGCGCGCCCGGCCAGCCGCGACGCCGGTTCGGAAACCGCCAGGATCTGTGGCCGCACCGGATTGCCCACGTAAATGGATCGGGGCCCCAGGGCGCCCGGAAAGCCGGTCATGGCGCGGCGGGCGATGCGGGCCAACCAGTGATTGGTGAACCCGGCTATGGCATTGGCCTCGTGGATCAGCAACGGGATGCGAAGCAGCCAGGCCGTCAGTGCCCCCGGTCCGGAGACGAACCCACCCATGCCCAGCACCGCGGATGGCCTGCGCCGCAGCAGCACGCGCAGGGTTTGAATCATAGCCATTGCCAGCAGGAACGGCAGCCGCACCAGGCCCAGAAGGCCGGTGCCTCGGAGCCCGCGTATGGTGATCCATTCGATGTCGAAGCCTGCCTGCGGCACGGTCCGGGCCTCCAGACCGTGGCGGGTGCCCAGCCAGACCACTTCGACGCCGCGGCGTTTCAGCTCGCCGGCCACGGACAGCGCCGGAAATACGTGCCCGCCGGTGCCGCCTGCCATGATCAACAAGGTCCTCACGGCGCGCCTCCGGGCTTCAGCCGCACGCCTCGCTCTATGCCGAGCAGTATGCCTGCGGCCACGCAGCACATGATCAAGCTGCTGCCTCCCTGGCTCATGAACGGCAGAGTCAGCCCCTTGGTGGGCAGGGCGCCGAGATTCACGCCGATATGAATCGTGGCTTGCAGAACCAGCAGCAGCGCCAGACCTTGAGCCAGGCGGGCGGCGTACAGTTGTCCGATCCGTTCCGCGGCCCTGGAGATGGCGAAGGCCCGCCAAAGGAGCACACCGAACAAGGCGATCACGGCGCACACCCCGACGAAACCCAGTTCTTCGCCGATGATCGCCAGCAGAAAGTCGTTTTCGGCGTGGGGCAGGAAATACAGCTTCTGCACGCTGGCACCCAGGCCCACTCCGAACCACTCGCCGCGACCCAGGGCGATCAGACCCTGCACCAGCTGGTAGGCGGTATCCCCCGGGTCCTGCCAGGGATTCAGGAAGCTCGTTACGCGATCGGCCCGGTAGTCCCGGGCCATGATGAGAAACGTCATGGCGCCGGCACTGGCCACCGCGCACAGCAGGAAATGCCAGAAGCGGACGCCGGCCAGGAACAGCATGGTGCCGATGGTGAGCGTCACCACCACGAAGCTGCCGAAGTCCGGCTGCAGCAGGAGCAGGACGCCAAGGACCGCCAGCACCAGGCCGATCATCAGCACGCCTTGAGTGAATTCCCCGAGGGATTCCCGCTTGCGGGTCAGGTAGCCTGCCGCATACACGATCATGAACAACTTGGCCAGCTCCGCGGGCTGGAACCGGATACCCGCCACGCTCAACCAGCGTGTGCTGCCATTGAAGGTCAGGCCGATGCCGGGCAGGGCCAGCACCACCAGCAACGCCAGCGCCAGCAGCAACAGGGGCTTGCTCATGGTCTCCCACCAGGCTACCGGCACCCGGGCCACCAGGAACATGGCGACGACCCCGACGCCGACGTGGACGAGGTGCCGCATGGTCGGTCCGAACAGCGCGTCGAAGCTCCCGGTGCGCGCATCCACCACGGTGGTCGAAGCCACCATCACGGACCCGAAGGCCAGGAGGATGCCCACGGTGCCGAGCAGAACGATGTCATAGGCGTGCTCCCGGTCGCGCACCCGGCCACCCGCCTGGGCGCGCGCAGCCTGAACCTGCCCCGAGGCGCTCATGACAACCTCTCCACCGCGGCCTTGAATACTTCGCCGCGATGCTCGTAGTCGTTGAACATGTCAAAGCTGGCACAGGCCGGAGACAGCAGCACGGTGTCGCCGGCTCTGGCGACACGCGATGCCCGGCGCACCGCCTCCTCGAGGTCGGCGGCGTGGTACCGGTCGACCACGTCATCAACAGCTTCCTCGATGAGCGAGGCGTCGCGGCCGAACAGCACCACCGCTCGTGCGTGCCCCGCCAGCGCGTCCTTGAGTGGCGTGAAATCGGCGCCCTTCCCCTGGCCCCCGGCGATCAGAACCACGGGCCCTCCGGCGCCCGACAGGGCGGCGACAGTGGCACCGACGTTGGTCGCCTTGGAATCGTTCACGAAGCGTACGCCGTCGATCTCCGCGACGTACTCCATGCGGTGCGGCAGCCCCCGAAATCCGGGCGCCGCTCCCGCACAACGTTCCAGGTCCCAGCCGGCCGCCTGCGCAAGCGCCAGGGCCGCCAGGACGTTGGCCCAGTTGTGGCGACCGGTGAGCTGGAGGCTGTCTGTCGGAACCAGGCGCCCGGCCCCGGTGGCCAGCCATGTCCGGCCATTCCACTCCAGGAGCCCGAAGTCCCGCTCACCCGCCGGGCGATCGAGGCCGAATGTATAGGTCGCGTCAACCGCAGTGGGATGACGCGGTATCGTGTTGGGATCGTCCCGGTTGAACACCACGGCCCGGGCTCCGTCGTAAATCCCCTGCTTGGCGCCGAGGTAGTCCGCGAAGGTCGGATAACGGTCCATGTGGTCGTGGGACACATTGAGCAGCGCAGCCACCGCCGGCCGCAGCGAGCAAGTGGTCTCCAACTGGAAACTGGACAGTTCCAAGGCGTAGAAAGCGTGAGCCTCGCCGTCCAGGAGATCCAGGACCGGTGTACCGATGTTGCCGGCCGCCACCACATCCATCCCGGCGTCCCGGCCCAGGAACTCGATCATCCGCGTAACGGTGGTCTTGCCGTTGGAACCGGTGACCGCGATGACGGGTTTGCTGCATGCCCGTGCAAACAGTTCTATATCGCCGACCACCTCCACCCCCACCCGGCGGGCGGAGGCGATGGCCGGCTCGCGTACCGAAACTCCCGGACTGACCACCAATTGAGCGGCACGGCTCAGCCAGACGGGATCCAGTGCTCCGGTTCTCATTTCCAGATCCGGCATCTCGCGCCGCATCTGCATCGCCATCGGCGGCTCCGAACGCGTATCGGCGGCCGCAACCTTGAGCCCGCGACGGCGCAGATAGCGCAGGCATGCGAGCCCGGTCTTGCCCATGCCAACGACCACGGCGTCGTATTCGCAGCCAGGTTCGGTCATTGGTATTGCCGCTTCATTCGCCATGCCGTACCGCAATCTCGAATAGGGTTGTCGGGTACCCTCTGTTCGCACCGCCCGTCATCAACGGATCTTCAAGGTGGCCAGGCCCACCAGTACCAGGATCAGGCTGATGATCCAAAAGCGCACGCAGACCCTGGGTTCCGGCCATCCCTTGAGCTCGAAGTGATGATGAAGCGGCGCCATCTTGAAGATGCGCCGGCCCACCAGCTTGTAAGACGCGACCTGGAGGATGACGGACACCGTCTCCACCACGAATATCCCACCCATGATGAACAGGACGATCTCCTGCCTGACCACCACCGCCACGGCTCCCAAGGCGCCGCCCAGTGCCAGGGCGCCGATATCGCCCATGAAAACCTGTGCCGGATAGGTGTTGAACCACAGAAAGCCGAGACCCGCGCCCACCAGAGAGGCGCACACGATCAACACCTCGCCGGTGCCCGCGATGTACGGAATTCCCAGGTAACCAGCGAACACGCTGTGCCCGGTGACGTAGGCGAAGATACCCAGGCCGCCCGCCACCAGGACCGTCGGTACGATCGCCAGTCCATCCAGACCGTCGGTGAGGTTCACCGCGTTGCTGGTGCCGACGATCACCAGGTAGGCCAGTACGATGAACCACGGCCCCATGTAGATCGTCACCTCCTTGAACATGGGCACGATCAGCGAGATTTCCGCAGGCGAATGATGGGTAAAGTACAAGAACAGCGCACTGACCAGCCCTACCACGCTCTGGGCGGCAAACTTGTTGGCTGCCCCGATGCCCCGTGGATTCTTGTCGATCAGCTTGCGATAGTCGTCCAGCCACCCGATCAGACCGAAAGCCAGGCACACCAATAGCACCACCCAGACGAAGCGGTTGGTCAGGTCGGCCCACAACAACGTGGAGATCACCACCGATACGAGGATCATGGCACCACCCATGGTGGGGGTGCCGACCTTGTCGAAATGCGTCGGCGGTCCATCCTGGCGCACGGTCTGGCCGATCTGGTGACTGCTCAATCTGCGGATCATCACCGGCCCCAGCGCGAAACAGATAGTCAGCGCGGTCAGCACCCCGCAGATTCCACGGAAGGTGATGTAGCGGAACACGTTGAACACCGAAAACTCGCTGGTCAACGCGTTGAACAGGTACAGGAGCATCAGTGCAGTCCCCCATTCGCCTTCGGCGTCTCGCTCAGCGCCTCCACGATCTCTTCCATGCGCATGCGGCGCGACCCTTTGACCAGGAACGTCGTGCCGGCGCCGGCCTCGGCCCTCAGCCGCCTGACCAGCTCGTCGCGGTCCCGGTGGTGAAATCCCGCGCTGCCGAATGCCGTGACCGCAGCTTCGCTCACCTCGCCGAACCCGTGCAGCTCGTCGATGCCGCACATGCGCGCGTGCTCGCCGACCTGTTCGTGCAGGGCCCGCGTCTGGGGGCCGAGCTCCGCCATGTCCCCGAGAACCACGATGCGTCGGCCGGGTCGCGCCGCCAGTACATCTATGCCGGCGATCACGGAGGCAGGGTTGGCGTTGTAGCTGTCATCCAGTATCTGGGCCCCCTGCATCCCCGCGCGCAGACGCAGGCGTCCGGGAACCGCCTTGACCCGCTCCAGGCCGACCTTGATCTGGTCCGGATCCACGCCGACGGCAAACGTCGCCGCCGCGGCGGCCAGCGCGTTCATCACGTTGTGCCGCCCTGCCAGGGGCAACACAACGTCGACGGCCGCGTCGCGAACATGCAGCCGGAACTCATTGCCCATGGCGGGGTCGACACCGGCTTTCGTCCCCCCGCCGTCGGACGGGCGCACGTCCGCCCCCGGCTCGAACCCAAATGAAAGAACGGGATGGCCGGCGGCCATGCGGCGCCAATGCTCGAAGTACACATCGTCGCGGTTGAGCACCGCGACTCCGCCGGGAGGCAGACCCGATATGATCTCTCCCTTGGCGTCCGCCACCGCCTGCACGCTCCGCAGGCCCTCGAGATGCGCCGAGGAGGCATTGGTAATGACCGCTACGGTGGGTTTCGCGAGTTGCGAGAGATAGCCGATCTCCCCCCGATGATTCATGCCCATTTCGATCACGGCATAGCGGTGCTCCGGACGAAGCCGGCACAACACCAGCGGCACCCCGATCTCGTTGTTCAAATTGCCGGTGGAGACCAGTGCCGGACCCTTGACCGTCAGAATGGACCCGATCATTTCCTTGACGGTGGTTTTGCCGTTGCTGCCGGTCACCGCCACCACGGGAATATCGAACCGCGACCGCCAGGTCGAGGCCAGATCGCCCAGCGCCTTGAGGGTGTCCGGGACCCTGATCACCGGCACATCGGTTTCCAGGTGCGCCTGAACCAGGGCGCCCGCGGCACCGGCGTCCCGCGCCGCTTCCAGGAAGGTGTGGCCGTCGAAGCTCGGGCCCTTCAAAGCGACAAACAGTTCCCCCCGGTTCAGCGTGCGGCTATCGGTCGAGACACCCTCGATCCGGCCGTCCCGCCCGATCAGCTCGCCCCGCACCCCCGCTGCAACTTCAGACAAGGACATCATGCAGCCTTCCCCAGGCAGCTGGACACCACCTCGCGGTCGTCGAATGGGATCACCGTATCGCCGATGACCTGGCTGGTCTCGTGTCCCTTGCCCGCGATCAGCACCCAGTCGCCGGGCTGCGCCGTCCCGAGGGCCGAAGCGATGGCCTGCCTTCGGTCCAGTGCCACCTGTGGCGAAGCGTCCATGCCCCCGAGGATATCGGCCACGATCTGCGCCGGTTGCTCGCCCCGGGGATTGTCGTTGGTCAGCACCACGTGGTCGGCCCATTTCTCGGCGATCCGTCCCATCTCGGGGCGCTTGCCGCGATCGCGGTCGCCGCCGCAACCGAACACGCACCACAGTCCACCTTTGCAGTGCTCGCGAACCGAGCGCAGCGCACGCTCCAGCGCGTCCGGCGTGTGAGCGTAGTCCACGACCGCGGTGGGGCCGCCGTCGGGAGAGCGAAACAACTCCATTCTGCCCGGTACCGGCGAAAGGTCATTCAAGGCGGACTCCACGGCGGCCGGCCGGTAACCCATCTTCAGCAGAACGGCGGCCACCGCCAGCACGTTGGCCACGTTCACCCGGCCGACCAGCGCCACGGATATATCAAGCGGCCGCTCGGCGCCGGTGATTCGCATGGAGAATCCTGCCTCACCCACCTCGAGCCCGGCGGCTCGAATGTCGCCACTGTCGCCGAAGCTCAGGACGGGCGATGCCACTTCGTTCAGGATCTCGCGGCCGACCGGGTCATCGGCGTTGACCACGACGAAGCGCAGCGATTCGAATGCGAACAACGACTTCTTGGACGCCGCGTAGTCTTCGATATGGCCGTGATAATCCAGATGATCGCGGGTGAGGTTGGTGAACACCGCGGCGTCGAACTCGACCGCCGAGACGCGTTCCTGCTTGAGGGCATGGGAAGACACCTCCATGGCGACATGGGTAGCCCCGTCATCGGCGAATTGTCGCAACAACCTCTGCAAATCCAGTGGGCCGGGAGTGGTTAAATTCCGGCCGTCACCACCGGTATCCGGATGTCGCGGATCACCGCTGCCGAGGGTGCCGATAACCCGCGCCCGCTCGCCCAGCCGTTCGAGGCACTGGGCGATGAAATGTGCACAGCTGGTCTTGCCGTTGGTGCCGGTGACGCCGATGACATAGAGGTCGGCGCTCGGTCGCCCATAGAAGCGCGCTCCGATCTCGCTGACCCGGTCGGCCAGACCGGTGACGGATATTGCGGGCACTGCAAAGGCCGTGCGCTCGAACCCCTGGGGCTCATAAGCCACCGCCACGGCGCCCCGATCCAGGGCCTCGTCAATGAAAGCGCGCCCATCCAGGACGGTTCCGGGGCAGGCCAGGAATAACTCTCCACCGGCAACCCGGCGGCTGTCGAGGGCGACGCCGGTGACGCTGCAATTCTCGGGAACGACCGCGTCGCTCATGCCGGCCAGCAGAGTCAAGAGTCGAACGCCGCCGGTCACGTGTCGGACCCTCCCTCGAACATCGCCTGGCGCAGCGCCGGCTTGTCCGGGTGGGACGGGACATTCAGCAGATGCAACGCTCCGTTCATGACGTTGGAGAACACCGGAGCCGAGACCAGGCCGCCGTAGTATTGCTCGCCCTTGGGGTTGTTCACGACCACCACCATGATCAGGCGTGGATCCCGGGCCGGGGCATAGCCGGCGAACACGGAAAGATACTGATCGTCGGCGTACCGACCCTTCGATTCGAGCCACTTGACCACCGTGCCCGTCTTGCCGGCGACGGCGTAGTCCGGAACCTGGGCCTGCGTACCGGTGCCACCCTCTGCAGTAGCCTTCTCGAGCATACGTTGCACCTGGTGCACGACTTCCGGCGAATACACCCGCCGGCTGTAGTGAGCCGGGCCCGGAGTCAGGCGCACGTCCAACAGCCGGCCATCGCCGGCCAGCACCGTGTACGCCCTGGCAAGCTGGAGGACGTTCGCGGAGATACCGTAGCCGTATGCCAGCGAGGCCTGCTCCCGCGGCGTGAGTGGACCCGCCGGCGGCGCGTGACCCGCTTCCTCACCGGGCAGTGGGATACCCGTGGGGGTGCCGAATCCGAGCTCGTGGAACTGGGCGGGAAACTTCTTCGGATCCAGCTGCAGCGCCACTTTCGCGGCCCCGACGTTGCTGGACTTGATCAGCACCCTCGATACCGTCAGCAGACCATAGTTGTGAACGTCACGGATCGGGTAGCCGCCGACGTTGAAGACGCCGGGATTGGTATCGATCCGGGTATCCGGCAGAAACCGGCCGCTGGTCAGCGCGGCCGCTATGGTGAACGGCTTGATGCTCGAGCCCGGTTCGAACACGGACTGAACCGCCCGGTCGCGGGCCCTCGAAGAGGTCAGCTCCGCGCGGTCGCGGGTATTGGGGTTCACGCTGGGTTCGCTGACCATGGCCAGGATCTCGCCGGTTCGCGCGTCCAGCACCACGGTGCTCGCCGAGTCGGCATGGTGCTTCTTGACTGCCGCCTTGAGGTAGCGATACGCCAGATACTGCACCCGCGCGTCGATGCTGAGGCGCAGGTCCCGACCGTCCACCGTGGGAGACAGCTGCTCCACGTACTCGATGACGCGGCCCTGGCCGTCCCGTAGCACACGCGTCCGGCCCGCGGTGCCGGACAGACTGTCGTTGAACGTCTTCTCGATACCGGTGAGTCCGTTCTGATCGGTATCCGTGTAGCCGACGATCTGGCCGAACACCGGACCGCCCGGGTAGTAGCGTTTGTACTCCCGGAGCAGGCTGATCCCCGGTACCGCAAGAGCCTTCACCTTCCGGGCAAGTTCGGGATCGAGCTGGCGTTTCAGATAGGCGAACTCCGATTCGGGGTTCTTCGAGATCCTTCCCTTGATGGAGGACAGGGGTTCTTTCAGTAGCTTCGCCAGGGCGTCCCAGCGTTGGTGGTCGTCGAAACTGTGCTCGCGGAAGATGGACTTCGGGTCGGCCACTACCGAGTCCACCGGACTGCTGACAGCCAGCGGCTCGCCATGGCGATCCAGAATCATTCCGCGATTGGCGTGAGACACCTGGACCGTCAGGTAATTGACGTCTCCTTTGGATTGCAGGAACTGCGACTCCAGCAGCTGGACCTGCGCCGCGCGGACAACCAGCGTCCCCAGGCCTGCGACCAGCATGCCCAGCACGAAATAGTGTCGAATGCGATGAAGCGGCACGACGGGCCTGCTTTTCATTTCCCCTCCACCATCAGCCGGTCTATCGTCGGCGGGAACACCATGTCCAGGCGGTCGCGCGCCTTTTGCTCCACGAACTGTTGGAATGCCCAGGTACTCTGCTCCAGCAGCAGTTGGTGCCACTGGGAGTTGAGCCGGTCGCGCGTGTGATGCTGGACCTGCAAGGCGTTGAACAGCATGCGGTGCTCGTGGCGGACCGCTATGGTGGCAAACCCGCTCAGCACGACCAGGGCACCCGTTGCCAGTATCGCGCTACGCATAGGCCACCTCGGTGCGTTCGGCCACCCGCATGATGGCGCTGCGCGCCCGCCGATTCCCGGCCAGCTCTTCTGCGGATGGCCGGATGGGCTTGCCGATTGTCTTCAGCCTCGGCTTGAGCTCGGAGGCGCTCACCGGCAGATCCGATGGATACGGATCGCCGCGGGCCTCGTCACGCAGGAAACGCTTGACGATCCGGTCCTCGAGGGAATGAAAGCTGATGACGACCAGCCGGCCGGCAGCTCTCAGAGTGCGCACCGCCTGGGGCATCAGTTCCCGCAGCTGGCCGAGCTCGTCGTTGATGTGCATGCGTATCGCCTGGAAGGTACGGGTCGCCGGATGCCTGCCCGGCTCGCGATCAGGCACGGCGCGGGCTACGAGCTCGGCAAGATCGCTGGTGCTGTCTATGGGGTTCGTCCGGCGGCGCTCCACGATGGCCCGGGCGATGCGCGAGGCATGCTTTTCTTCACCGTATGTCCTGATCACCCATTTCAACTCCGCTTGATCGGCGGTGGCGATCCATTCCCCGGCACTGGGCCCGCTGTCCGGATCCATACGCATGTCCAGGGGTCCTTCGCGGTTGAACGCGAAGCCGCGCCCGGCATCTTCAAGCTGGGGAGAAGACACGCCCAAGTCGGCCAGTACCCCATCCACAAGACCTCCCGGAAACAGCTGCTCCTTGATCTCGTGGAGCTTCGAGAACGGTGCTTGGACAATCTGGAACCGCGGACCCGTCGGCGGGTGCTGCCGGCCGTGCAGAACGGCCTGCGGATCGCGGTCAATGGCAATCAGCCTGCCCTCCGGCGACAGGCGCCTGGCAATGGCGCGACTGTGGCCACCGCGCCCATAGGTCGCGTCCAGGTATGTGCCACCAGGCCTGATGTTCAGCGCCATTACGGCCTCTTCTGCGAGCACCGGCGCATGATCGAATTTGATCACACGCGCCTTTCAAAAAGACAGGGATTCCAGTTCCGCGGGCATAGTCGACTCGTCGAGCTTCTCCGCCAACGCGACTTCGGTCTGGGCGTTCCACAGATCCTCGTCCCAGATCTCGAACTTGTTGCCCTGACCGACCAGCTTGATTTGCTTGCTCAGCTCTCCGTATTCCCGCAGCGGCGGCGGCACCAGAACACGACCGTTTCCGTCCACTTCACAGTCGGTGGCGTGCCCGATGAGCAGCCTCTTGAGCCTCTGTGTCACCGGCGACATCGACGGCAGCTTGACCAGCTTGTTCTCGATGTCCTCCCATACGTCCAGGGGATACATCCACAGACAACGCTGCTCGTGATTGATGGTGATAACGAGTTGGCCGTCGCTCTGTTGCAGCAGAGCCTCACGGTAGCGAGCGGGCACCGCCAGACGGCCTTTGGCGTCCAGATTCAACGAGGTGATGCCCCTAAACAAAGCTCGGTCTCCGCTGCGTCAACCCACAATTACCCACTTTTTCCCACTCCGCGACACTATAGAGACGGTATCGCGGGCAAGTCAAGCGATTTTGGGCCACTGATCGAGCGAAAAGTCCTTTTCGTACAAAAACTTACGTCGACTTCCGCAAGTTAGAGTCTTGCTTCAGGAGATCATGGAAACATGCTGATTTAAAAGATATTTAGTGGAAAACATGCAGTCAAAATTGGGAAGCCAGCCTGTAAGCCGGGTTCTGTCGAGAACGGTCATTCATCTGGGGCGGACGTCACCGTCCGCCTCGAGCGGCCTACCCGAATCCGGCGCGGGCCACGCCATCGGACTCCTATTCGGCCTTGCTCCGGGTGGGGTTTACCCTGCCACTCCTGTTGCCAGGAGCGCGGTGCGCTCTTACCGCACCATTTCACCCTTACCACGCATGTGGCGGTATATTTTCTGTGGCACTTTCCATCGGCTCACGCCGCCCAGGGGTTACCTGGCACCCTGCCCTGTCGGAGCCCGGACTTTCCTCCCCGGCCGAAGCCGGGGCGACCGTTCGGCTGGCTTCCCGCGGCTGAAGATACGCCCGGCGGGTCACCGAAACAAGGTGGCGCTCAGCAAGAGCCTGAAACCTGGCTTGCAGGAGCGACTTCAGTCGCGATTGCCGGCAATGAAACCGTGTGCTCGAGATCACGTATAGCGTCGATGCAAGGCCCCGGTGCCGGAGGTAAAGGATATCGGCTTGCAGTCAGAATCTGATCGCGACTGAAGTCGCTCCTACGAACCGAGGCTCGACGCATCAGTCGCCTTTCCATCGCTCCAGCGCCAGCTTGTACAGACGGTTTCGCAAGGATATCGGCTTGCAGTCAGAATCTGATCGCGACTGAAGTCGCTCCTACGAACCGAGGTTCAAGGCATCAGTCGCCTTTCCGTCTCTCCAGCGCCAGCTTGTACAGGCGGTTTCGCGAGGAACCGGTGATCTTCGCCGTCAGGTCGGCCGCCCTGCTCAGAGGCAGGGCTTGCATCAAGAGCTCCAGGACGCGCGCGCCCTCGCCGTCCTCGGACGCCGGTGCGCCTTCCACCAGGATGACGTGCTCGCCCTTGCGTTGTTGTGGATCGGCCGCTACCCATTCCAATAGCGCTCCCAGCGTATCCCTCCGGATGGTTTCGTGCAGCTTGGTAAGCTCCCGGGCCAGGGCCGCCCTGCGGTCCCGGCCAAGTACTTGGCACATATCGCCAAGCGCATCGTCAATGCGGTGGCCGGACTCGTAGAAGATCAGAGTCTCGGGCAATCCACCCAGCTCCGCGAGCCTGCCGCGACGCGCGCCCGTCTTGGCGGGAAGGAAACCTTCGAAGTGGAACCGGTGGCACGCCAGTCCGGCCGCGGACAACGCCGCTATGGCGGCACAGGGCCCCGGAACCGGCGTCACTTTCAGGTGCGCGTCGTGGGCCGCGGATACCAGCCGGAAACCAGGATCGCTGACCAGCGGGCTGCCTGCATCGGTAACCAGCGCGAGGTCCTCGCCCCTGAGCAGGCGCTTCAACAACACCGGTGTCTGCCGCACTTCATTGTGTTCGTGGTAGGCGACCATCGGCGTATCGATGGCATACTGGGCACACAGCTTTCCCGTCTGCCGGGTATCTTCCGCCGCGATGAGCTGCACGGACTGGAGCGTGGCTACGGCCCGCTGCGTCATATCGGAAATATTGCCGATCGGAGTGGCCACTACGTACAAGGTACCCGTTTTGCCTGTTGCGTCGCCCACTCGTTATACTCCCACCGAGCCAACCCCACATTTGCCATACCGCATTGTCTGGAACATCTCGTCTAATCCTGGTCGCCGTGGCGGCGCTCTTCGTCGGCGCCTGCGCCACTACTATACCCCCGCACGGTAGTCGCGAGCAGGAGACCCGGCAACCGCCGGAGCAGACCGGCGGCGTCGAGGCAATCCCGCTGCAGGGCACCGAGGTGGAGGCCGGGCCCGCTGTCACCGAGCAGCCAAAAAATATCGACGCGTCCGTCGCAGCCGATCTTCGCGCCGCTCTCAGTTCGGTGCCGCCTTACCGTCAGGCCGCCTATCTCGATGCCGCCCGGAAGCTGGTCGACGCCAAGCGCCTGCAGGACGCCCAGACCGTGCTGGACGGTATCGACACCAGCGGCTTGACCCCGATGCTCGACACCCGCAAGCGGCTGCTCGAGGCCGAAATCTATTTCCAGACAGACAACCTCGACCGCGCCCTGCGTCTGGTGGAACCCGGGCTTCGCGCCGGAAATGTCGATCCGGGCTACACCGCCCGCGAACTCGACCTGAAGGCTCGTATCGAGCTTCGCAAGGGCCATCCGCTGGAGGCAGCCAAGACGTGGATCAAGCGCGACAACTATCTGGCTGATGCGACTGCTCTCGAGGAGAATCACCGCCGCATCTGGTACGCGCTCGGTTATCTCAACGATCTGCACTTGCAGCTGGCGGAATCGGGCGGTATCGACGACGACCTGCGCGGTTGGCTCGACCTGGCGATACTGTTCCTTGAATTCGAAGGGGATTCGCATGGCCTTAGAACGGCGGTCAGTCAATGGAGCAACGCCAACCCTTCCCATCCGGCCGCCGGTTTCGCGGCCGCGCTGCTGGGACCGCCGCGGGCACTGGATATCCGCCAGATCGCGCTGCTGCTCCCACTGTCCTCCAACTACGGTGCCGCGGCCCAGACGGTGCACAACGGATTCGACGCCGCCCACGGAACGGACAGCGATCCCGGTCGTCCCCACGTGATCTTCTACGATGTCGGCAGCGAGCCGTCACTGGCGGCCAATTACGTCGGCGTGGCCGCCTCGGAGGGTGCCGATGTGATCGTGGGGCCGCTGGGAAAGTCGGCGGTCAATGCACTGATCGAGTCCCGCCAGCCGTCCAAACCCACGGTGCTGCTGGGCAGTGTTTCCGACGATCATTCGTCCGGTCCGCCCGTCTACCAATTCGACCTGGCACCTGACCCGGAAGCGCGCCAGGTGGCGGAGTTCATGTACGCTTCGGGACGCCGCCGCATCGCGGCGCTCTATCCTCAGGACGAGTGGGGGCAAAGGGTATTCAACGCATTTGCCAGCCGCTGGAAGGCCCTGGGAGGCACCCTGGCGGACGCCGAGCCCTACTCGCCGGCCGCCGACGATTTCAGCGCACCCATCAAGAAGTTGTTCGACCTGACCCAGAGCGACAACCGGCGAGCGTTCCTGGAGGCTAAGACCGGCTTGAATCTCAAGTTCGAGGCGCGGCGACGCCAGGACATCGATGCATTGTTCCTGGCGGCGCGTCCAGGGGAAGCGAGACAGATCAAGCCCCAGATCAACTTCTACCAGGGCCTGGATCTGCCGGTGTACAGCACCTCCAGTGTGTACTCCGGCACCCCGGACAGCCGCAAAGATACGGATCTGGACGGGATTATCTTTCCAGGCATGCCCTGGCTATTGAACAACACGGCACGGATGCACGTTCTCAAGAGCAGACTGGAGAATGCAGGCTATTCGAATGTATCAACCGGGCTGTTCGCGTTTGGATACGATGCGTACCGGCTCGGCCTGCTGGTCGCCGACCCTGCCCTGACTCCCGGTACTCGTATAGCGGGGATGACGTCGGACCTCGTCATCGGCGAGGACGGGCGTATTCACCGGCGCCTGGAATGGGCGAGATTCATAGACGGCGTCCCGGTCAGGATCTGGGACCATTGAGGACCCGCCCGTGGTCTCCTCCCGTGCACACCATCTTCCCCGGCATCTGCTCAAGGGGCGCAACGCGGAGAACCGCGCGAAAAGATTCCTCGAAACCAAAGGCCTTGCCTTCGTTGAAGCAAACTACCATTGCCGGGCGGGTGAGATCGACCTGATAATGCGCGAACAATCCACGGTCGTGTTCGTAGAGGTACGCTATCGGAAGAACGAGGATTTCGGCGGCGCCCTTGAAAGCATCGATTTCGCGAAGCAGCGCAAGCTGCGCGCGACCGCCGAACACTACCTTCAGCGCCACCGCATTGGTGATGAACAGCCCTGTCGGTTCGACGTCGTCCTGATCACAGGGGATAGCGACGGGCGACAGGTCGATTCCCGGATCGACTGGATACGAGACGCGCTGTAAGCAATGGAAGGTTTCCCAGGGCCATGGCGATCCAAAAAGGCTGGAAGACAATGAACCCCGCCGACAGAGTTACAGCACACTTCAACGAGAGCATTGCCAACCTTCAAGCCGCCGCGGACACGGTGACGGACGCCGTCGCCCGTGCCGCGGAACGAATTTCTCAATCGCTGCTCAACGGCGGAAAGATGCTAATCTGCGGTAACGGCGGATCCGCCGCGGATGCCCAGCACTTCTCATCGGAACTGTTGAACCGCTTCGAGGCGGAGCGACCCGGCCTCCCCGCCGTGGCCATCACCACCGATGCCTCGACGCTGACATCGATTGCGAACGACTACGAGTACGCCGATGTATTCGGGCGGCAGATACGCGCCCTGGGTCAACCTGGCGACGTGTTGTTCGTCATAACGACATCGGGAAATTCACAGAACATTCTCCAGGCTTTGCATGCCGGACACGAGAAAGACATGACTTGTATCGCGCTGAACGGCCGCGACGGCGGCAAGGCCGCACAGATCACAAGCGGCGAAGACATCAATATTATCGCTCCAGGAAACTCGACCGCGCGAATCCAGGAGGTCCACGGACTGGTCATTCACTGCATATGCGACCTCATCGACTGGAGGATTTTCGGACATGGCCGCTAGCCGATTGCTGGTCGCCCTGATCTGCGCCTCGACGCTTTGCGGGTGCGTGGCTGCCATGGTGGGAGCCGCGACGGTCACTGGTGTCGACATCGCCACGGACCGCCGCTCAGTGGGAGCCTACATAGACGACGGCGCGATCGAGCTGGAGATACAACAGTATCGACTGCGAAACAAGGACGTGCGAGAACAAACGCACCTGAATCCGACCAGCATGAACGGTGTCGTCCTGTTGACTGGCGAAGTCCAGAACCCCCAGATCAAGAACCAGGTGCTCGACTACGTCCGGGGCCTGAACGGGGTGCGGCAGGTGGTGGACGAAACCCAGATCGCCGGCAAGACCGCGGTGATGTCGAGAACAACCGATGCGTGGCTCACCACCAAGGTCAAGACCACCCTGTACGCGGAGACCGGGTTCGACGCCAACCGGACGAAAGTCGTGACGGAGCATGGAACTGTGTATCTGATGGGTTTGCTGACCCATGGCGAGGCCGACCAGGCCGTGGATGTCGTCCGGCACATCAATGGCGTGGTGCGCGTCGTCAAGGTTTTCGAATACGTGGACTAATGGCGGCCACCGACAAGATCGTCCACGACCGAAGCACGTTGCGCAGCGCCATCGAGGCATTGAAGAAACCGGTGGTGTTCACCAACGGGTGTTTCGACATCCTGCATCGGGGCCACGTTACCTACCTGGCCCAGGCCGCGGAGCTGGGCGGTTCGCTGGTGGTGGGCGTCAACAGCGACGACTCCGTCAAGCGTCTGGACAAGTCCTCGGACCGCCCTTTCAACAGTCTGGAGGACCGCATGGCGGTGCTGGCGGCCCTGGAAAGCGTCGACTTGGTGGTACCGTTCGACGAGGACACGCCGGCCGAGCTCATCGAGCTGGTGCGTCCCGATCACCTGGTCAAGGGCGGCGACTGGGCGGAAAAGGACATCGTCGGCGCCGAAGCGGTGAAAAGCCGTGGCGGCCAGGTACATTCCATTCCCTTCAAGTACGACCGCTCCACCACGGACCTCATCAAGCGCATCCGCTCCGGCCACTAGATCGGCGGCATCTCTTCCTCGCCGATCTGCCGGACCCCACTCCCGGCGATCTCCGGCACTTCCTGACCTCCATGGATGGAGGAAATGCTGAGATTGCCCGGATCAATCCCAGTGCACATCCCTGTAGGTCGGGATTTATCCGGACAAGCTGCGTCGGGCTTGGTTCGCGGGATTTGAACATCTTGTGGGGAGCGCTGGTTGGTGGCGTTGTTCAGATTCTTGGCGGGCGTGCTGTGCATGAACCGGGGAGGGATTTCAGCGGGACGCCGCGAGTACCTCCCTGTAGGCTCGCCTCCGGCATCCATGCCTCCAGACGCCCGCTGAAACCCCTCCCCGGTTCATGCCTATACGCCCATCCCTTCGTTCGAGGGGGCGGGGATACCTGACACATCCGTGGTGCTTTTCGAAGGGTGACACCGTTTAGGCATGGGTTGGGGGAGGCTTTTGCCGACCGTCTGGAGACAGGGACGTCGGAGGCGAGCGTACAGGGAGGTATTTACAGCGTGTCGGCGAAAGCCTCCCCCAACCCATGCTTGCCGCGGTCCATTCAACTACTCCTGTCCCACTGCGCAGGAACGACGGGAGTGCCTTCGACTGCGGATCAATCCGACGGCTCGAAATATTTCTCTACGAACTTGCGCGCCACGTAGGCCGGCTTGACTCGCCAGTACTTCTTGCTGACGGTGAGGGAGGCAAAGGCGATCCGGTCGTCGCCCCTGGCAGCGTAGCCGATGAACCATTCGTTGCGGCCTTCAGGATGTTCGCCGGTCAGGGAGCCGGTCTTGCCGCCCACGTCGACGTCGTCCCGGTCGAAGCCGCGAAAGGCATGGCTGGCCGAGCCGCGGATCACGGTCTCCCGCATCAAGGTCCGCATCTTCTTCACGGTATCCGGTTCGATGGCATAGGCCAGATGGCGCGGCGCGCCGACGTACACGGGCCACCCGGAGTCGCTGGTCAGCCGTTCGACCGCGTAGGGAACAGCGATGCGCCCGTCGGTCGCGATGGCGCTGGCAAGCATCGCGCCGTGCACCGGGCTCAGGGTATTGCGCCGGGTGTAACCGCTGGCCACCTCAGCCAGCACCCACTTGTCGTTCTCGATATCGCTGTGCCCCAGATCGATGGGCAGGTCAGTGAACACGTCGTAGCGGTTGAATGCGAAACGGTGCGCGTAGTCGCTCATCGTGTCCGCGCCGAGTTGATACACGCCCAGCCGCGCGAACACGGTGTTGATGGAAGTTGCGAAGGCTTTTTTCAGCGTCGGGTGCCGGGTCCACTTGTTCTCCGTGTGCCGGAAAACCTGCTTCTTGTACAGGCTGGTGGACTTGCCGTTGTAAGGCATGATCGTGTCCGGTTCGACGTCACCGCGGTCCAGGGCGGCCGCCGCTGTGACGACTTTGAAGACGGAAGCCGCCGGAAACAAAGCCTGAAGTGCCAGGTGTCCGTATACGTCGTCTTCGGGATTCTTCACGAAATCCGAGTAGGCAAGGACCTCGCCGGTGCTCGCATTCATGGCGAAGAACGCAGCATAGTCCGGCTCGTAGCGGTCGTAGATATCGTCGAGATAGCTCTCCAGGTCCGGACGAACGGTGTATTCCACGTCGACCTCGCTCCACTTGCCCTTGCTCTTCAGCTGCAGTGTCTCGGGAAAGCGGGTGCGTGCCATCGCCTTCTTCAGGGCAGCGTGGACCGCCTGGATATCGATACCAGTGATCTGGGTGCGGGAGAAGCGAACTGCCGCCAACTCCACGGGCAGAACGCTGAGATAGACCAGCAAGCCGGCGGCGATCAATCCAGCATAACGACGAGTACGTTTCATAGCGACTCGAGGACCTGTCGATAAATGTCGGCATCCTCCAAAGAGAAGCAGCACGCGATGATACGCTCAAAACCGCCGTCGTACTCCTTTATCACGCGCAGGGCGATCTCCGCAGCCAGGCGCTTGGGAAAACCGTACACGCCGGTACTGATACCGGGAAATGCGATGGTTCGGACATCGTGCCGCGAGGCAAGCTCCAGGGAATTACGATAAGCCGCTTCAAGCAGCGCCGGTTCTCCGGAATCGCCGCCATGCCAAACCGGACCGACGGTATGGATCACCCAGCGCGCCGGCAGTTCAAAACCAGGGGTGATTCGGGCTTCTCCGGTTGGACAACCACCGATCTCCCGGCACGCTTCCATCAACCTGGGACCGGCCGCCCGGTGGATCGCTCCGTCTACGCCGCCGCCTCCGCGCAACGCATTGTTGGCGGCATTCACCACGGCCTCGACCTGGAGGGTGGTAACATCCCCTTGTATGATTTCGATCACGGTCAGGCGGACTTGGGCAGCTCAGCGTTCTATAATCTGACTGCGATACTCGTTGCCTGCGGCATCACCTGGTGCTGGTATGACAACATGCGGGCCCGGGAAACCGCGATCGCTCATGTGCGCAGCTTTTGCCATAAACAAGATTACCAGTTTCTCGACGGCAGCGTTTGCCTGCGCACCATGGTATTCAGTTTTGCACAATGGCGGCTCAGACGCCATTATGATTTCTACTATACGCGGGACAACCACGAACGGCGGCGTGGTACAGTAATTCTACTCGGCCATGAAGTCGAGCACTTCCTGATCAACGAGGACGCCGTTGCGATGTAGGTGGAAAGCCATGAAACGTAAGACATATGCCAGGTCACACGGCCGAAACGTTCACCTCGATCCAAGCCGGTCCGGCGTCTGGTACGCAGTGTGCATCTGTTTATTCTCCGCGTTGATCTTTCCATCCGGTGCGAGCGCCCAGGATGAAAACGGTCAGGCGCAAAGCAATCAGATCACGAGCGAAACAACCGTTCCGGCGCAGGGAGGCACGAATGACCAGGCAGACGACCAGGGAGATGACCAGGGAAATAACAAGGGAAATAACAAGGGAAGCAGGCAACCCACCGCTGCCGAGATGGTCACCGATTATCTCAGACAGGACATCTTCGTCCGCCCCGGCGTGGGTCTCAAGAAGGTGAAGATCGGCATGCCGTTCGATCAGGTGTTGAAGGCCTGGGGTCCGCCCACCAGCAAAGCCGGAACCGTCGACAACCAATGGACTTATCAGGTTGGCAGCAACACCAAGATCACTCTCTTCGGCGACAACAAAGTGAAGGTAATGAAGATTGCCGGAGGATTCAACACGCCGTACGTCACCACTGAAGGTGCGTCGTTCGGCATGCCGCAATACCAGTTGGCGACGATCTACGGGTCCGCCAAGGAAGTGACCGGCAAGATCGTGTACAACCACCGCGGCATAGGGTTCGTCATGGATCGCGGACAGGTCAGCGAGATCCAGGTGTTTGCGCCCCGCTAGGCGCGGATTTTCGTCGCGGGGCGCCCCTATTTGGGGGCGTTGGGCTTGACCGGGGGCTTCGGCACGCGGCGTCCAACTTCCGGAAACCAGAAGCTCCTATACGCACTCAGAAACGGATTCAGCTCGAGCCAGACCGATTCGTAGACGGGACGCTTGAAGTCCACGATCTGCTGGACCGCCGACTGCCAATCCGTCCAGATCCACTTGTCGAATTCGGGTCTTTCCGACGCCGACAAGCATACTTGAGAGTCGTCCCCTACCAGGGCGAGCAGACACCAGATCTGCTTCTGACCCCTGAACCGGGTATTGCCGCGCTGGCGTGTTCTCCGCAGATAACTCTTCGGTAAGTCGTAGCGGAGCCACTGCGAGGTGTGTGCCAGCATGTTCACGTGGCGGTCCTTCAAACCAACCTCTTCGTGCAACTCCCGGAACAGGGCGTCATCGAGGGATTCGTTGCGCTTGATTCCACCCTGGGGAAACTGCCAGCCGTCGCGGCTGGTACGCCGCGCCCACAGCACTTTGCCGAAGCGGTTCATGAGCACGATGCCGATGTTGGGGCGATACCCGTCGTCCCAGCTCAACTCTTCGTATATGCTATTCGGCAGATTGAAGCTCATTGACCGTTGAATATGACCATTCCGTTAAAGGGACATTCTTTCATGATACGCTTTTCGCGGCAAATTCCCGTTGTCTTCGCCCCGAGCGGACCTTACACGCCGTGGCCTTAGCCCTGTTCGATCTCGACCATACCCTGTTGTCCGGGGACAGCGACCATTCCTGGGGACAGTTTCTGGCCGATCATTCGATTGTGGATCCTGACATATATGCCGAGCGCAGCGATTTCTTCTTCGCCGAGTACCTGGCTGGGCGCCTGGATATCCACGAATTCCTGGCTTTCCAACTGGCGCCTTTGGCCGGGGAGCCCTACGAGACTGTGGCCCCGATGCGGGACGAGTATGTCAACGAGCGAGTCCGGCCGTTGATCACGGAGGCGGCTGCCGAGATGGTCGCGTACCATCGGACCCGCGGGGACACGCTGGCCATTGTCACCGCCACCAATGATTTCATTACCCGGCCGATCGCCGATCTGTTCGGAATAGAACACCTCATTGCCACCGAGCTCGAAGTCGTCGAGGGCGCTTTCACCGGAAGGATCGTCGGAGAGCCGTGCTTTCGGGAGGGAAAGGTAGTGAAGCTCCGTGACTGGATGGCCAGATCAGGGGGCGACCTGCGCGGAAGCTGGTTTTATACCGACTCCCACAACGACCTGCCGCTGCTCGAGCGCGTCGAGCACCCCGTGGCCGTCAACCCGGACCCGATCCTGAAACGGGAGGCGACACGTAGAAACTGGCCGATCCGGCGGTTCTAGCGCACCATCGCGGCTGAAGCCGCTCCTACGATCCGGGGGTTTGGGTGGTCCCGCCGCTCAGAAGCCGTCGAGCTTGAGCTTGAGGTCGGTGGGACTCGTGGCGTGCTGCAGCGCCGTCTCGTCGGTGATATCGCCCCGCCGGCACAGTTCGAACAAATGCTGGTCGAACGAGAGCATACCCTCAACGATCGCCCCGCCCTTGACCAGGTCGGAGATCTCCTTGACCCGCAGCGGGTCCAGGATCAGCTCACGTACCCGGGGACCCGCCGTCATCACCTCGCAGGCCACGGTTCGGCCGCCCCCGTCGGCGCGAGGCAGCAGGCGCTGGGCGACCACTGCCCTCAGGTTCTGCGCCAACTTCGCTCGAATCGTTCCCTGGGCGTCCGGCGCGAAGCTCGAAATGATGCGCGGAACAGTATCGGCGGCGGCCGGGGAATGCAGGGTGGTTAACACCAAGTGCCCGGTCTCCGCCGCCGTCAACGCCGTGTCGATCGACGGCGAATCCCGCATCTCGCCGAGCAGTATGACGTCCGGATCCTCGCGGAGGGCTGAAATCATGGCGCTGGGAAACGTTCTCGCATCGGCGCCGATCTCCCGCTGGGAGATGATGCTGCGTTGATCGGCGAACAGGTACTCGATCGGATCCTCGATGGTGATAATGTTCTTGGCGTAGTTGAAGTTGATCTCGTTGATCAGTGACGCGATCGTGGTTGATTTACCGGAGCCCGTGGCCCCGGTGAGGATCACCAACCCGCGCTCGAAGCGCGTGAAGTCCTTGACCACCGACGGCAATCCGAGCTCCTCGGGCGTCGGGACGCGGGTTTCTATGACGCGCAGCGCCATGGCTATAGAGCCGCGCTGGTAGTACACGTTCAAACGCACACGCCCGATATTCTTGATCCCGATGGAGCTGTCCACCTGGTAATTCTCATGGAGCAGCTTTCGCAGACGATCATTGAGCATCGCGCCCGCCAGGGCTTCCAGATCAGGAACGGACAGCACCGGGAACTCGCGCATCGGCCGCAACACGCCGTCGACCCTCAGGAAAGGGCGATTTCTAACCTTGAGATGGATGTCCGAAGCTTTCTGGCGGGTGGCTACCTGCAGCAATTGAGTCAGAAATCGCAGGCCATCACCGCCCTTTGCACTGGGCGCCGTGGCCGTAGCGGTTTTACTTGCCGAGGATACAGTGCTCATGGAGGAATTCACCTGTGCCTATTATTCTCCCGTTGACGCCAAGGATAGCCAAGCCGGACCGCAAATGTAAGCATTCATGAGCTCAACGGGCCTTTCGAAAGCGGGATTCTGCGTCGCCGGAATCCAGAACCCGACGGGCGGTCCGGGCTCCGCTCTCGAGTGACTCCACCCTGCCGGCCCCGTATTGCGCTATGGCGGCGCCGTATACCAGGCTGTCCCGGGCGGGACCCGGCTCTCCCGCCATCGCCCCCAGGCCCTGCTCCGCGGCGGCCTTGGCATCGCGCGGCGGGTCCCCGAAGGGCACCGGTATGGCCCTGGTCGCGGACCCCTCGACGCCGATTGATCGGGGGTTCACCGAGGCCGGCTGTCCGGCCATGCCGCCGGTCGCCCGGTACATCTTGGCGCCCGCCTGCAGTGACGGGACGACGCCTCCTTCGACCCCCTTGACGATGATCGCGACATCGTAGCCGGCGGCCTCCGCCAACGCGGCATAGATCGGCGGATAGTTGGTATGTACGTATCCGAGGTACAGGAGGTTGCGGCGTGCGGCGGCAAGCGGCCGCAGGACCACCTCGCAGGTCGACAACGTGGTTCGCTTCACCATCAGGCGCCGGAGATCCCGGAGCCGGAACAGCTTCGGATTGGTAGCGCTCTGGTCCAGGTACGCCCAGCCCACCGAGGGATCGGCGATCTGCCGCGCGGCCGCACCGGCGTCCAGGGCGACCGACCTGCCGGCGGCAGCAAGCACCTGGTGGTGAGTCAAGCCGAACTTCGGTGCCACGCTTTCGACGCCGGTGCTCAGACACGGGATTCCGCAGGCGGCGAGCACCGCCGGGAGAAAGGGGGACATCGGCAACCCGCGGTTGAAACCGTTGAACGGGTCGCCAATGGTCAACAGCTCATCCACCGGCAACGCGTCGTTCCCGCTACTGGCCATGAGGGCCTCGAGCACACCAAGATTCTCTTCCATGGTCTCACGCTTCATGCGCAGGGCAATCAGGAACAATGCCGCCTGCACATCGCCCACCTCACCGTCCAGAACCGCAGCCATGCCGTCGCGGGCATCGGCCCGCGAGATGTCTCTGCTCATTTCGGGTCCGGTGGCGATGCGCTCTATAATCGAACGCATGAGAACCTCCGCGTCACGGGACATCACGCGTTCGCGGCTCGCGCCGCCTCGCGGTGGTTCCTGTATGTCCGACGCCACATTGTCGGGATTGTAAGAGAAATCCGGCCGCCATCGTCATGGCTCAGCCTTTACTACCCCTCTTTTTCCGCCTGCACGACCGACCCTGCCTGGTGGTAGGTGGAGGCCGGGTGGCGGCCCGCAAGCTGCGGACGCTGGCCCGGGCCGGTGCTGTGATTACAGTAGTAGCTCCGGAGCTCGATCCGGAGCTTGCCGCAGACGCCGGCGCGCTTGCGATCACTCACGTTGCCCGCGAATTCCGGGACCACGACATGACAGAGTACGCCCTGGTGGTGGCGGCCACGGACTCCGTCGAGGTCAACGAGCACATTGCCGCGCTGGCTCGGAATCGGGGTATTCCTATCAATGTCGTAAACCGGCCCGAGTCAGGCACCTTCATCTTCCCCTCGGTCGTGGACCGCGACCCGGTGACCATCGCCGTGTCCACCGGTGGTCGCGCGCCGGCCTTGGCGCGGTGGCTGCGCGGGCATTTGGAGACCATTATCCCCGACCGCTTCGGCGCGCTCGCCGAGCTGATCGGCCGTTATCGGGAAGCCGTGAAAGTCAAGTACCCCACACCTGGTGAGCGCCGCCGCTTCTGGGAACGGGCACTGCATGGCCAACTTTCGGAATTCCTGTTCCACAACCAACCACGGAGGGCCGGCCGGATTCTCGACCGGCAGCTTCAACGTGCCCCCGGCGAGACGCCCGTCGGCGAGGTCTTTCTCGTAGGCGCGGGGCCTGGTGATCCGGACTTGCTCACGTTTCGCGCCCTGCGCTTGATACAGCAGGCAGACGTGATTCTGTACGACCGGTTGGTGAGCAAGCCCATTCTCGATCTCGTTCCTCGCCGCGCGCAAATGGTCTATGTCGGCAAGGCCCGGGCCGACCACAGCGTGCCCCAGGATCAGATTGCACGCCTGCTGGTGGACCACGCGCGCCAGGGCCGGCGCGTGGTGAGACTTAAAGGCGGAGACCCGTTCATTTTCGGGAGAGGCGGTGAAGAAATCGACAAGTTGGCCAGCCAGGGCATCCCTTTTCAGGTGGTTCCGGGTATTACGGCTGCCAGCGGCTGCGCCGCCTACGCCGGCATACCTTTGACCCATCGCGACCATGCGCAGTCATGCATCTTTGTCACCGGGCACACGCGGAACGGATCGCTCGACCTCAACTGGGACGCCCTGATCCAGACGCACCAGACCATCGTGGTGTACATGGGTCTGACCGGCTTGGATGCTCTATGCCGCGAGTTAGTCAGTCGTGGAATGCCGGCGGGGACACCGGCCGCGTTGGTCGAACACGGCACGACACCGGAGCAAAGGGTCATCACGGCCACGCTCACCGACCTTCCGATTCTGGTGCGCCAGGCCGGGGTTCACGCCCCGACGCTCGTGATCATCGGGGATGTCGTACGCCTCAAGGATCGGTTGACGTGGTTCGAGCCGTGATACCTTCCGGGACCACCTGCATTGATCGGTGACGTCCTGAGCCGACGATCGGAGGCAGAAAAAACGAGGGCTCCTGTCGGAGCCCTCGTTCCCGGTTGGCGAACTACAAAGGGTTGCTAGTGTACCCTGCCAGAAATGATGCAAATTATTTCAGGCTGGGATGACGGCGGCCCCGACTGGGATGCCGGTGGCCCCGATCCGCAAACGGGCGCCGCCGGGGTCTTTTTCAGTCGCTCCCCGATACTCGCTTGGTGAAAAAGACCCCGGCGGCGCCCTTTCGATGCTCTATCGAACAATTCAACCCGGATCGGCAAGCCGCCGATAAGTTACAGACTGTTTGACGGGGTACACTAGCTGGTCTGCGTTTTGGGGTTCCCGTGATTGCCGTTATTGCCATGGTTGCCGTTATTGCCATGGTTGCCGTTGTTGCCGGACGACCCGTTGGTGCTGTTGGTCGTCGTAGTAGTCGTAGTCGTGCTCTGACACGCGCCCAGGGTATCACCGTGCCCAAGATGCCCGTACAAGGCAGCCGGGGTACCCACCGAGATAGTCACTTTGTTTTTGTGGCATACGATGGTCTTGTGGGCATTGTTCGGATCCTGGAAGGCGGCAATCTCGTCCGTGACCGACTCGGAGCTGACGGCGTAGGTCACGTCGCCAGTGGAATCGTCGACTGTCACGCCGGAAACAACAACGACCTCGTTCTGCCCGACGTCCACCGCGGTGCTGCAATTCGCGGTGTCGTTGGCCGGATCAGTGGACTCCGCGAAACAGAGGTAGTAGGTACCCGACATCACCGAGAAGACCGCGTTGCCGTCGACGTCCGTGGTGGTCGTCCCGACCAGGTTCCCTTCCGAATCGTACAGATAGACGGTTACGTCGGACGTCGCCGAGATCGCCTCGCGGATCAGCATATCGGAGATCGCCGATGCCAGGCGGTTATCTGCGTTACGGTTCTGTTGACTAGCCGAAATATTCGAGTTTCGGGCCATTTGGACCACGATACTGGAAGAGGCGCCGCCACTTCCACCGCTGCCGCCGGCCGCTCCTGTCGACACGCTGCCACCGCCGCAGGCGACCAGCCCGGCGCCGAGTGCGGACACGGCGAGAAGTGAAAAGATGTTCTTATAACTCATGAATTCCTCCGGATTGCCTGGATGGGTTCGTCGTTCGGGCCGGCGCGACGGAATCGGCTTCCACCGCGCTTTCCTGGCGGGAGATACAGCTCTTGCATAACTGAGCATAACTTACGGGACAGCCCACACCGGGCGACTTCGATGAAGCCCGGAGAACACGGGACCATCGGTCACGCGGGGCAGATCGCGGCGGCGGTACAGCCGACAATCGCACTGACAATCCGTGCTCTCATTGAGAATATTTTCCGAAGCTCCGGTCCCGCGCTGCCGACGAACGGTCGGATGGTGGATGACGGGGTGGGTCGCTGCGACCGGTACGGGTCAACCATGGATTCGCGACAGCGGCCGGGCCCCGGGTGCGCCGGAGGGGTTACAATTCGGCGCGAACATGACAGCGCTGTGCCCTGAATCGTACATCTGAGGTATCGAATTGTCCGGCAAATTGACCCATTTCAACTCCGCAGGCGAGGCCCACATGGTGGACGTCGGCGACAAGCACACGACGCGGCGGGTGGCGGTGGCCCGCGGCCGCATCGCCATGCGTCCCGAAACGCTGAAGCTGATCATGGAGGGTGGGCACCGCAAGGGTGACGTTCTGGGAATCGCCCGGATCGCCGGCATCATGGCCGCCAAGCGGACCTCGGAGCTGATTCCCCTGTGCCACCCCATCGCGGTCACCAAGGTCGATCTGCAGCTCGAGCCGCAGACGGGCGGCGGATTCGTGTCCTGCGAGGCCCGCGTCGAGACCCGCGCACAAACCGGGGTTGAGATGGAAGCGCTGACGGCCGTTCAAATCGCCTTGTTGACGATCTATGACATGTGCAAAGCCGTCGATCGCGGCATGACCATCACCGACGTGCAGCTCGTGCACAAGTCCGGCGGGAAATCTGGAGACTGGGACCGGGAACGCAGCGGGTAGCATTGGTGCGCGGCGACATAGAGCGATGGAACGAAAAGTATCGGAAGCGTTCGCAGAGCTCATCCATCGAACCGGATCCCCTGCTCCTCCAGCACCGCGAATTGCTGGAACCCGGCGGTTTGTGCATAGACATCGCCGGGGGAATCGGGGACAACGGCCTCTATCTGAGCCAAATCGGCTATCGGAGCATTGTCGTGGACGGCAGCGAAGCCGGCCTGCGACTATGCCGTCACAAGGCTCTCGACAATGGCCTGGCCACGATGCTGGTGGTGGCCGACCTGGACCGGTTCGTTCTGCCGGAGTCGGCGTTCGACGCGGTGCTTGTCTTCCGCTATCTCAACCGGAAGCTCATCAGCGCCATACAAAGGGGTCTCAGGGACGGTGGTGTTCTGTTCTTCAAGACCTTCAACGCGCGCCACCTCCTGACCCATCCGCAGTTTCCGGAAGAATTCGTACTCGCGGAAGGCGAGCTCACCAGCTGGTTCTCCGGGCTGCACTGCGTCGACACCAACGACGGACGATCCCCCGATACCACTTGGCACTGGGTGGGATACAAACCAACGACCGACTGACGCCGCTCAGCCCTGCCGGTGCTCCCGGCGAAGGAGGTGTTTCTGGACCTTGCCCACGGAGGTACGCGGCAGCTGGTCACGGAACTCGATGATTTCCGGCACCCGGAACTTCGCCAGCCTTTCGGCGCACCACGAAGTCAACTCTTCTTCGCTGGCCCGCGCGCCCGATTTCAGCACTACCACCGCCTTGATCTGTTCGTCCCTCATCTCGTCCGGCACGCCGATCACGGCGCACTCGAACACAGCTGGATGCTGCATCACCACGGACTCCACCTCCGTGGCGGCCACGTTCTCCCCTGAGCGTTTGATCATATCCTTGGTCCGGTCGATGAAATAGAAGTATCCATCGGCGTCCCGGCGGGCGTTGTCACCGCTGTGCAGCCAATTGTCGCGGACGGTCTCCGCGGTGGCCTCGGGATTCCTGTAATAGCCCTTCATCAGCGACCAACCGGGCAGGCCCCGCACCACGATCTCTCCGCTCTCGTCCGCGCCCTCTATGAAGCGCCCGTCTTCGTCCATCAGCGCCACCTCGTAGCCCATCGCCGGGAACCCGATGGACTGGTTGCGGCGCTGGTCGTCGATCGGGTTCATCAGCGGCGGCCCCATGGTCTCGGTCATGCCCCAGATCTGCAGCAGTGGTGCCTTGAAGCGCTCCCACCATTCCTGCTCCTGCGCCGGGGTGATGCTCTGGGCATATATCACCACCCGCAGGCGGTTTCCCGCGGCGGCCGGGTCCCGGGCTTGCGCCAGGAGCATGCGTATAGGCGCCGCGAACAGACTGGCCACGGTGCACTCATGTGTAATGGCGGTCTCGAAGTAGCGACTGGCCGAAAATCGGGAGCACAGAGCCATGCTGGCGCCGGTGACCAGCGTGCTCATGGTGGAATAGTACTGGGCGTTGCCGTGAAACAACGGCAGCACCGTGAGGTGCCGGTCCCGGGCGCCAGGCGGACCGCCTTGGCCACGGTTTCCCCGGCATAGATGTAGTTGGCGTGGGTTACCTGGACACCCTTTGGCCTGGCGGTGGTCCCCGAGGTGTACAGGATGGCGGCATCGTCGGTGGGCTCGATGTCCTGCAACCGGGCCGGCTCCCGCGCCCGCGCCATCAACTCGTCCAACGACGGGTGGCTGGACTGGTCGGCATCGCAGATGACGATCCGCTCCACGCAGTCACAGCGCCCCGCCACCTGTTCGGCTGCAGCCAGATGGGGAGTCTGAGTGAACATGACCCGGCAGCCGGAGTGCCCGACGAGATACGCCAGCTCATCCACGCTCGATGCCATGTTGGTGGGCATGATCACAGCGCCGACCCGCGCGGCCGCAAACCACAGGGCCAGGAACTCCACGCTGTTGTCGAGGTGGAGATTGACGCGGTCCCCCCGGCATATCCCCAATTCCTGCAGCGCGGCGGCGGCCCGGTCGATCAGCGCATCGAACTCGGAGTAGGAGAAACGCCGAACACCGCCCTCCAGATCGTCGAAAATCAGGAACGGCCGGTCACCGGACAACTCAACCCGGCTGCGCCACAGGGACGCCAGGGTTCGATGCCCGCAGGCCAGGGTCACGTCAGCCGCCCGTCACCGGCGGAAAGAACGCCACCTCGTCGCCGTCGTATAAACGCGTGTCCGGCGCCGCGTAGTCCAGGTTGACCGCGGTCATTACGCCCGTGGGCATGTCCTTGTCGCGGACGATCCGCCGCCACAGGCTGTTGGCCGTCGCTCCGGGCTCGAGCTCCACTTCGGTTTCCTTGATCCCGACTTCTTCCCTCAACCCGGCGAACAATTTGACTCTGACTTTCATGGGACCCAGTTTAAACAAGGTCGCAAGTCCTGACCAGTGCGCACGCCCGCACGGTTATAATCACCCGCGGCATGGGGTTCGACAAAGAACAGATTTCGGGAGTCATCCTGGCCGGCGGGCGGGCACGGCGCATGGGGGGAATCGACAAGGGACTCATCCAGGTCTGCGGCCAACCGATGATCGAACACGTCCTTGCCAGGCTGCGGGGCCAGGTGGGGGCACTGATCATCAACGCCAACCGCAACGCCGAGACTTACCGATCCACCGGCTTCCCGGTCGTGCCCGACGGCGACGACAGCTATTCCGGGCCCGCTGGCCGGCATGTCCGCCGGCCTGCACGCCGCCACGACACCGCTCTGCGTGACCGTCCCGTGCGATTCACCCCTCATCGGCTCCGACATCCCGCGCCGGCTGCAGGCGGCTCTGGACGAATCCGGGGCCGACATCGCGGTCGCACACGACGGCGAGCGCTACCACCCCGTGGTCAACCTCATGAAGACCACTCTCGCCGCCAGCATCGATGACTTCCTCGCCGCCGGGCAACACAAGATCGACCGCTGGTTCGACCGCCACCACTGGGTCTACGCCGACTTCTCCGACCACCCCGAGTACTTCATCAACGTCAACACCGAAGAAGAGCGCCGCGCAGTCGAGTCCCGCCTCTGCCCGGACCAGAACTAAAGCCGAAAGATCCCCGCTCCTGCTTGCGGGACGACTCCAGGGATGGAGGCGGTAGGGCGAAACAATCCCCTCTCCCGCTTGCGGGATGACTCCACGGACGAAGGAGGTAGGGCAAAGCCGGGAGCCGAGAGGCCTTTGGTGCGCACAAACGGTTTAAAACGAAGGGTCCCCTCTCCCTCAGGGAGAGGCCAGGGTGAGGGCCAGGGTGAGGGCCAGGGTGAGGGCCAGGGTGAGGGCCAGGGTGAGGGCAAACGGCGTTTGGACTTGGTACTGTCTTTCTGCGTGGTCGGTAGTTGATGGGACCAAGGCAAGCATGGGTTGGGGGAGGGGATTCAGCGGGCGTCTGGAGGCATGGATGCCGGAGGCGAGCCAACAGGGAGGTACTTGCGGCGTCCCGCTGAATCCCCTCCCCGGTTCATGCCCGGTACTCCGGCCAAGAATCTGAACACCTCCAACTGACAGCGACACCCCCACACAAGAAATACTCAAATACCACGGGCGCAACCCGACGTCGAGCGACTTTAGTCGCGATTGATCGGGGTTTGAGACTATCGCGACTAAAGTCGCTCCTACAATCCGTAGTGAACCACCCGTCAAGACCCCGGCGCGCCCTCAGGGACGCCAGCCGCTCCCGGACGCGGCGGGAGGCAGCCGGCTCTCGCGGCGCCCCTGAATACTCCGGGCTTCGATGAACACCCGGGTGATCTCCGGACTTGATGCGCCAACTCAAGGCCGTGATGGACCCGGACCGCGTACTGAATCCGGGGAAAGTGGTCTAGCGCGGAACGCTATTGCGGCTTCAGCCCCGATCATTTGTCCGACGACTGCATTACCGCGCCGCCCCCGGCTCCCGCCAATGACAGCGGCGCAAAGCCCCGGATTGTAGGGTTGTCGGGATCAATCCCGACCTACAGTCCCAGTCATGCAGGGTGCTCCGTCAAGAGGCCGGGGCCTCTCGCCGCGAAGTCGGGGTCACTGGTCAAATGGCACCCGCGCGGGTATGGCCCGTCGTTTTACGCGGGAGTATCCTTGGCGATGATCAATTTGCCCAATCAGTGTCATGAACGAGCCGTATAGACCCAGAATGTCGCAGGCCGGGCTGTCTCCCACCCACGACGTGGTGGCGGTGGACGAGTTCGGCGCCACCCGGGACATGAGCATCGCCGGGGAGTCGCCGCTCACCATCAAGGTTGACGGCCAGGAGATCGTCACCCTCATGACCCTCGGGACCCATCCCGAGGAGCTGGCACTGGGTTACCTCAAGAACCAGCGCCTGGTGGACGAGATAGAGGACATCGAGTCGGTCGTCGTGGATTGGGAACGCGAGCAGGTCAATATCGCCACCCGCCGCGGCCAGGGCATCGTCGACCAGGAGAAGAAGATGGCCAACCGCACCGTAACCACCGGCTGCGGCCAGGGCACCATCTTCAGCTGCACCCTCGGCGCCCTGTACGAGGTGGAGCTGCCACAGGTGACGCTGAAACAATCCATGGTCTATGGTCTGCTCAAGACCCTCGGCGATTACAACGAACTGTACAAGAAGGCAGGAGCTGTCCACGGCTGCGCACTGTGTTGCGGCGAGGACGTGTTGATGTTCGTGGAAGATGTCGGCCGGCACAACGCCGCCGACGCCATCGCGGGAAAGATGTGGCTCGAGGGCATCGAGGGCGGCGACAAGGTCTTCTACACCACCGGCCGGCTGACCTCGGAAATCGTCATGAAGACGGCGCTCATGGGAATCCCGGTGCTGCTGTCACGTTCCGGGATCACCCATATGGGCCTCGAGCTGGCGCAGGAGGTCGGCGTGATCATGATTGCGCGCGCCAAGGGCCGGCATTTCCTGATCTACCACGGCTCGGATCGCGTATTGCTCGACGCCGTGCCCGCGCCGAAGGAGACGGCCTACAACCGCAGACCGCGCGCCGAGGCGCAGAGTTGATCTTCCAGGACTATCCGTGACCCTTGTCGTCGACCCAAGCTGCATGGACCCTGTCGATACGGGCTCGATATCCGCGGACGACGCCTTGCACCGTATTCTGTCCTCCATTACACCGCTTGAAGCCGCGGAACGGGTCAACCTGCGTCCCGCCCTCGGGCGCATCCTGGCGGAAGACCTTCACTCTGCCGTTGCCGTCCCGGGGCATACGAATTCGGCGGTGGACGGCTATGCGGTGGCGGGCTCCGAGCTGCCGGAGGCGGGCGCCGCGGAGCTGACGGTGCTGGGATCGTCTTTCGCCGGGCGGCCCTTCCATGGCCGCGTTGAACCCGGGCAATGTGTCCGGATCATGACCGGCGCGGTAATGCCGGAGGGCGCCGACACGGTGGTGATGCAGGAGCACGTGGAGCGGATCGACGATTCCCGGATCCGGATCGACGACCGCAATGAGGCGCTGCAGAACACCCGCCGGGCGGGCGAGGACATCGAGCGCGGCGACACGGTGTTGGCGCGGGGTCGCCGCCTGGAGCCCGCCGACCTCGGTCTGCTCGCATCCCTGGGCATCAACGAGATCTCCGTCGTCCGGCGTCCGAGGGTGGCATTCTTCTCCACCGGCGACGAGCTGCGTTCCATCGGCGAGCCGCTGGAACCCGGCGAGGTGTACGACAGCAACCGTTATACCCTTTACGGCATGTTGACGCGCCTGGGCGTTCACATCGTCGACATGGGCGTGGTCAAGGACACGCCGGAAGCCACGCTGGCGGCATTCCGGTCCGCCGCCGACAACGCCGACGTTGTCGTCACCTCCGGCGGGGTGTCGGTTGGCGAGGCAGACTACATCGAGCGCAGCCTGACGGAGCTCGGCGAGATCGACTTCCGCAAGGTGGCGATGAAGCCCGGGCGGCCGCTCACTTTCGGACGCATCAACCACAGCTGGTTCTTCGGCCTGCCGGGTAATCCCGTGGCGGTCATGGTGACTTTCTACTTGTTCGTTCAACCGGCGCTGCGGCACCTGATGGGAGAGCAATTCGCGGCTCCGCTGCTGCTCGAGGCGCGCTGTGAGGCCGCGCTTCGCAAGAAGGCCGGCCGCGCAGAATATCAGCGCGGCATCCTGGCGGTCGATTCTGACGGGACACTGATCGTCAGGCGAACCGGGCCGCAAGGGTCGGGGATTCTGACTTCCATGTCGCAGGCGAATTGTTTCATCGTCCCGCCGGTGGAGCAGGAGTCGGTGGAGGCCGGGTCCCGGGTTCCGGTGATCCCATTCAGCGAGTTCCGGGTCTAGCGTACCCCGTCACTAATATTGATCCATTCAGCGACCCGGAACGTGGGATTGTAGGAGCGGCTTCAGCCGCGATCATCGTGCCCGGTCGCCGTGCCCGCCCGACCCATCGCGGCTGAAGCCGCTCCTACAATCCGGGGTTCACCGCGGTGCCTGGCTGTGGATTGCAGGACGCGATCGATCCCGCAGGCTTTCCGTACCTCCTCGATCCATGAAGGTCGAAACGACGCTGTCTCCGTCAGCAACGATTAGTCCGGGCGGGCGCTCAGTAGCCCGGGGTGTTCTTCTCCACCCAGCGTACGCCTTCCTGCCGCGTTTCCTTCTTCCAGAAGGGCGCCTTGGATTTCAGGTCCTCCATGATGAACCGGTTTGCCTCGTACGCTTCCCTGCGGTGGCCCGACCAGACCGCCACCAGGACGATGGGGTCGGCGGGATACAGATCACCGACCCGGTGTATCACCAGTGCATCGATGATGTTCCACTGCGCCGTCGCCCGGGCACAGATATTCTCGAGGTGCTTTTCCGTCATGCCGGGATAGTGCTCCAGCAGCATGTGGCTCACGGCCTCGGACTCGTTGACGTCCCGCATCGTCCCCACGAACACGCAGGTCGCCCCGAAGGACGCCAGGGAATCCTGGTACTCCGCCAGTTCCAGCCAGGGATCGAAAGCATGCTCTCTGATCTCAATGCGCATGGGTGTATTATCGCGCACAAACCCCAAGCTCGCACCACCGTCCCCGTTATGAGCGAAAGAGAATTCAAACCCCTGTCCATCTCGGTGCTGACCGTGTCGGACACCCGCACCGAGGCGGACGACAAGTCGGGAAACCTGCTGGTCGGCCGTCTCGAGAAGTGCGGACACCGGCTGCACGAAAAGACCATCGTGGCCGATGACGTGTATCGCATTCGCGCCGTAGTGTCCGCCTGGATCGCCGATTCCGGCGCGCCCGAGGTGATATTGACCACCGGCGGCACCGGAGTCACCGGCCGGGACGGTACGCCGGAATCGGTTCGACCCCTACTCGACAAGGAGATCCCCGGCTTCGGCGAGATGTTTCGCTACTTGTCCTGGGACTCCATCAAGACATCGACACTCCAGTCCCGGGCCGTGGCGGGGGTTGCCAACGGCACCTACGTCTTTTGCCTGCCGGGCTCTTCCGGCGCCTGCGCCGACGCCTGGGACAAGCTGATCCAGCACCAGCTCGACTACCGTACGCGGCCGTGCAACCTGGTGGAGTTGATGCCGCGGCTGCTGGAGAGGTAAAGCGCCTGGAATGGATTGCAGGAGCGGCTTTAGCCGCGATTGAAGACGATCCTCCGGATCGATCGCGGCTAAAGCCGCTCCTACGATCCGAGGTTCAATGGCCGAGCCTGGAACTACCCACCGATGTAGGACATCTCCACCTTGGGCAGGGCCACTGTGTTCTCACTGCGGATTTCGGAATAGCGATCCGCCCGGCCGGACCAGATCCGGGTGAGACGCTCGGTGATCTGCGGGTCGGTCACATCCGGTTCGCGCACCAGACTGCGCAGGTCGTAGCCCTTGGTGGCGAACAGGCAGGTATACAGCTCACCCCTGGCCGACAGGCGCGCGCGGGTACAGTCGCGGCAAAACGGCTGGGTCACGGAGGACACGATACCGATCTCGCCGCCGCCATCGACATAGCGCCAGCGCTGCGCCACCTCGCCGCGGTAGTTCGCCTCCGCCGGCTCGATCGGCAGCTCCGCGTTGACGCGGGCGACGATCTCCGAGGCCGGAACCACGTCGTCCATCCGCCAGCCGTTGCTGCGCCCGACGTCCATGTACTCGATAAACCGCAGGATGTGTCGCGATCCGTGGAAATACCGCACCATGGGGATGATACTGTGGTCGTTCATGCCGCGTTTGACGACGACGTTGACTTTAACGGGGTTGAGCCCGGCCGCCTCGGCATTGTCGATGGCATCCAGGACCTTCTGCACCGGGTAGTCCACGTCGTTGATCGCCATGAATGTGCGATCGTCCAGCGCATCCAGCGACACCGTGATTCGCCGCAGCCCCGCCTGTTTCAGGGCCCACGCCTTCTCGCGGGTCAGCATGGAGCCGTTGGTGGTGAGGCTGATGTCATCGACCCCCGGGATACCGGCAAGCATGCCCACCAGCTCTTCCAGGTCCCGCCGGACCAGCGGCTCGCCACCGGTAAGACGGAACTTCTTCACACCCACCTCGGCGAAACTCCGGGCAAGCCGGGCAATCTCCTCGTAACTCAGCAGCTCCACGCGCGGCAGGAACCGGTGGTCGGACCCGAATACGTGCTTCGGCATACAGTAGACACAGCGAAAGTTGCACCGGTCCGTCACCGAGATCCGAAGATCCCGGATCGGCCTGTGCAGCACATCTTGTACGGTTTCTTGGCTCATCAATTCCTCAACGGTTCAATTGCGCGCGCGGGACGCTGCACACCGGGCACGTGGGATCCTTGCGCAGACGCACCGTCTGCCACTCCATCGTGCGGGCATCGACCAGCAGCAGGCGGCCGTCCAGTGTCTCGCCGAAATCCAGCAGCAGCTTGATCACCTCAGTGGCCTGGATGCATCCCATCAGGCCGGCCACCGACCCCAGGACGCCGTTCTGCGAACAGTTCTGTGGCGGCTCGGCCACGTCCTGATAGAGGCAGGCGTAACAGGGCGCCTCCGCGCGGTCCAGCCGATAGACACTGACCTGGCCCTCCAGACGCACCACCGCTGCCGATACCAGCGGCTTGCCGACCCGCACACAGGCCGCGTTGATGGCGAAACGCGCCTCGAAGTTGTCGGTACCGTCCACCACCACGTCGGCCTCGGCGACCACGTCATCGAGCTCGCGGCCGTCCAGCGCGCGCTGGTAGGACCGGACGCGCACATCCGGGTTCAATGCCGTCAGGGTCCGTATCGCGGAATCCACCTTCGGCTGCCCCAGCGCGTCGTTCATATGAATAATCTGGCGTTGCAGATTCGACAACTCAACCCGGTCCGGGTCCACCAGTATCAGCTCGCCTACGCCGCTGGCGGCCAGGTACATGCCCACCGGGGAACCGAGCCCCCCCATGCCGAATATCACGACCTTCGAATTGAGCAGGCGATTCTGCCCCTCGACGTCGATCTCCGGCAGAAATATCTGCCGACTGTATCGAAGGAGCTGCTCGTCGGTGGCGACGCGATGGCCGGCTTCGGTAACCATGTCTCGGGTACTTACTCGGTCGCCTTCTTCTGGGATTCCTGGAAGGCGGCCATTTGCTCCGGCGACGCCTCCTCCGCGTAGCGCGACTTGTACTCGCCGTATGGCATGCCATACACGATCTCCCGGGCAGCGTCGTAGTCGATCTCGACGCCGTGCTCCGCAGCCGCCGACCGGTACCACTTGGAAACACAGTTGCGGCAGAAGTAGGCCAGGTTCATCAGATCGATGTTCTGCACCTCCGGATACTTCTGAAGGTGCTCGATCAGCTTGCGGTACACCGCTGCCTCGATCTCGGTGCGGGTCTGCGGGTCGATCTTTTCGTTCATACCTCTATCTTAACTCCTGCGGCCGGCTCAGTGGACCGTCTTCGCGCTCGGACGCCGTGGCTCATTCATATCAGGAACAAGGGCCGGTGCCAAGCGGTCGGTTGGCGCCCGTCGCAATTCCTCATACGTTGTCGGGGATTTGTGGGCAAACGCAAGGGGAATCGCGGCTGAAGCCGCTCCTGCAATCCGTGGATTGCCGGGGTGCCGAACGGCGGATTGGGGGAATCGCGGCTGAAGCCGCTCCTACAATCCGTGGATTGCCGGGGTGCCGAACGGCGGATTGGGGGAATCGCGGCTGAAGCCGCTCCTACAATCCGTGGATTGCCGGGGTGCCGAACGGCGGATTGGGGGAATCGCGGCTGAAGCCGCTCCTACAATCCGTGGATTGCCGGGGTGCCGAACGGCGGATTGGGGGAATCGCGGCTGAAGCCGCTCCTACAATCCGTGGATTGCCGGGGTGCCGAACGGCGGATTGGGGGAATCGCGGCTGAAGCCGCTCCTACAATCCGTGGATTGCCGGGGTGCCGAACGGCGGATTGGGGGAATCGCGGCTGAAGCCGCTCCTACAATCCGTGGATTGCCGGGGTGCCGAACGAGCGGATTGTAGGAGCGGCTTCAGCCGCGATCCGTTGATAACCCGCCCCGGGTTGCCTGCCCGCCTCCGGGCCGCATAGACTAGGATACAAATCCGAGCGAGACAGAGCAATGATCACCGAGCCCAAAGCCTACTCCCTGTATCACTACATCGGCGGCCGCAAAGTATCCGGCGACAGCGGCCGGCAGGGGGACGTCTACGACCCCTCCACCGGCCAGGTCACCAAGCGCGTGCCTTTCGCCGACAAGGCCGAAGTGGAACAGGCGATTGCCGCCGCCGCCGGGGCATTCCCGGATTGGGCAGCCACACCGCCCGCCAAACGCGCCCAGGTGATGTTCGCCTTCCGCGACCTGATCCGGCAGCACATTGACGAGCTCGCGCAGCTCGTGTCCAGCGAGCACGGCAAGACCCTCGAGGACGCCAAAGGATCGGTCACCCGGGGCCTGGAGGTGGTGGAGTTCGCCTGCGGCATACCGCAAATGCTGAAAGGCGAGTACAGCGAAGGTGTCGCCGGCGGCGTGGACTGCTACGGGATCCGTCAACCGCTGGGGGTGTGCGCCGGTATCACGCCTTTCAATTTTCCCGCCATGGTGCCCATGTGGATGTTTCCCGTGGCCATCGCCTGCGGCAACACATTCGTACTCAAGCCCTCCGAGAAAGACCCGTCCTGCCCCTTGAGGCTGGCGGAGCTGCTGACGGAAGCAGGACTGCCGGAAGGTGTCTTCAACGTCGTCATGGGCGACAAGGTGGCAGTGGACACGCTGCTGACCGATCCGAGGGTCGAAGGGGTGAGCTTCGTCGGGTCCACGGCCGTCGGTGAGTATGTGTACAAGACCGGCTGCGCCCACGGCAAGCGTGTCCAGGCGCTGTGCGGCGCCAAGAACCACATGGTGATCATGCCGGACGCGGACATGGACCAGGTCACCGACGCCGCCATCGGCGCCGGATACGGCTCCGCGGGCGAGCGCTGCATGGCGATTTCCGTGCTCGTCACCGTCGGCGACGAGACCGGCGACGAGGTCGTCCGCCGGCTCGAGCCTCGGGTGCGGGATCTTCGGGTGGGCCCGTATACGGACTCAGCAGCAGAGATGGGGCCGCTGGTCACGCCGCAACATCTCGAGAAAGTTCGTTCCTACGTGGACCTGGGGGTTCAGGAAGGCGCCGAGCTGGTGGTGGACGGCCGCGACATCAACGTTTCCGGACATGAGGACGGCGCCTATCTGGGCGGCTGCCTGTTCGACCATGTCAAGGAGGACATGCGCATATACAAGGAAGAGATCTTCGGTCCGGTACTGAGCGTAGTACGGGCAAACAGCTATGAAGAAGCCCTCAAGCTGGTCAACGACCATGAATACGGCAACGGTGCGGCAATCTTCACTCGCGACGGCGACTGCGCGCGCAATTTCACCACTCGCGCCCGTATCGGCATGGTCGGCGTCAACGTCCCGATCCCGGTGCCGGTGGCCTACCACAGCTTCGGCGGCTGGAAGCGCTCGCTGTTCGGCGACCATCATATCCACGGCCCGGAGGGCGTGCGCTTCTATACGCGCCTCAAGACGATAACCGCTCGTTGGCCGTCGGGAATCAAGGACGGCGCGGAGTTCCATTTCAAGTCCGGCAGCAGCTAAGCAGCTGGTGTACCCCGCCAGAAATGATGCAAATGATTTCAGGCTGGGATGACGGTGGCCCCGATCCGCAAACGGGCGCCGCCGGGGTCTTTTTCAGTCGCTCCCCGATACTCGCTTGGTGAAAAAGACCCCGGCGGCGCCCTTTCGATGCTCCATCGAACAATTCAACCCGGATCGGCAAGCCGCCGATAAGTAACAGACCGTTTGACGGCTTTGCGAACCCCATGCCTCACCACAATAGCTCCAAGATCGTCATCTACACCGCGCTGGTCGGCAATCTGCTCATTGCCCTCACCAAGTTCATCGCCGCTTCCATCACCGGCAGCTCCGCGATGCTGAGCGAAACCATTCACTCGATGGTGGACACCGGCAACCAGGGGCTGCTGCTATGGGGGATCAAGCGTTCGAAGCGCCCGGCCGACACAAACCATCCTTTCGGCTACGGCATGGAGCTTTATTTCTGGACGTTCGTGGTGGCGATCCTCATCTTCGGTGTCGGCGCGGGTGTCTCTTTCTTCGAAGGCCTGCATAAGCTGAACACCGCCGAGCCCATCAGGGAGCCTGTTGTCAACTACATCGTGCTGGCACTGGCCATGATTTTCGAGGGCACCGCCTGGACAATCGCGTTCAGGACCTTCAACCGGCAGCGTGGCTCCCGGGGCCTGTTCCATGCCCTCCGCAGAAGCAAGGACCCGACGGTATTCACTGTGTTGTTCGAGGATAGCGCCGCCCTGCTTGGGCTGCTTCTCGCCCTGGCGGGAGTGGCCTGCAGCCAGTACTTCGGCAATGTCGTCTTCGACGCAATCGCCTCCATGGGCATCGGCCTCATCCTCGCGGTCACGGCGGCGCTGCTGGCCTACGAAAGCAAGGGCCTGCTCATCGGGGAAGCCGCCAGCGCCACGATCATCCGTAAGATACGCACCATCATCCATCGCGACACCGACGTGCTCAGCATCAACGAGATGCTGACCATGCATTTCGGTCCGCGGGATATCCTTCTCGCGCTGAGCCTGGATTTCGTCGACGGGATCTCCGCAGGCACGGTCGAGGCAGTGATCTCCAGCCTGGAGCACGAGATCAAAAGGCAGTGTCCGGAGATCACCCGGGTGTTCATCGAGGCCCAGAGTATTCAGGGGCACCGCGAGAGCCAGCTGCCTCCCGCCGCGTCCGGGAGCGGCTAGCGGCCCTGAGGGCGCGCCGGGGTCTTGACGGGTGGTTCACCACGGATCGTAGGAGCGACTTTAGTCGCGATAGTCTCAAACCCCGATCAATCGCGACTAAAGTCGCTCCTACAGTCCGAGGCTTTGCGCCGCTGTCATTGGCGGGAGCCGGGGGCGGCGCGGTAATGCAGTCGTCGGACAAATGATCGGGGCTGCACTGGAATCGTTCCAGACGATCCCAGCATTTCCTCCTTCCATGGAGGTCCAAGCCGCTCCTATAATCCGTGGCCGACGCACCCGTTCAAACCCTGGAATGTAGGAGCGGTTTCAACCGCGACACCTCCGGCTAGACGACCTTCCCCGGATTCAGCACGCCGTCCGGGTCCATCACGGCCTTGAGTTTGCGCATCAAGTCCAGGGCCTCGGGCGACTTGTAGCGCTCCATCATGGAGCGCCGGAGCTGGCCGATTCCATGCTCGGCGCTGAAGCTGCCGTGCATGCTCATCGCCAGGTCGCTCACCGCATCGATCAGCGCCTCGCCGTCGCGTGCCCGGAACTCTCGCGGCTCGACGGATTCCGGGGCCAGAATGTTGTAGTGAATGTTGCCGTCACCCATGTGTCCGAAAGGACAAGGGCGCGCGCCGGGCACCACCGCCCCTACCCGTTTCGCCGCCTCCTCCAGAAACCGCGGCAGGCTGGCAATGGGAACCGCCACATCGTTTTTCACCGATTCCCTCTGGGCCTCGGAAATGAGCTCCCGCAGCTCCCAAAGCTCCCGCCGCTGGCGTTCGTTCTGGGCCAGCACGCCGTCCAGAATATCTCCGGATTCCATACCCTTCTCCATGATCGACTCGATCATGCCGTCCAGGAGCTCACCGGCGGCGCCGGTCGCCAGCTCCAGCAGGACGTAGTGTTCGTGCGGCCGGTCGAACGGATCCTTCCGGCCCATCCTGGACAGCACGCATTCCAGCGCCGCGCGGCTGATGTACTCGAAGGACTCCACGGCGTCGCCCGACAGCGCCCTGGCGCTGCCCAGCAGGCCGCACGCCGAGCGGGGGCTGGAAACGGCGAGCAGGATGGTCCTGTTGTTGAGAGGATGAGGAAACAGCTTCAGCACCGCGGCCGTGATGATACCGAGGGTGCCTTCCGTGCCGAGAAACAGATGTTTGAGATCGTAGCCGGTGTTGTCCTTTCGCAGATTGGACAGGCCGTTCCAGATCGAGCCATCTGCCAGCACGACCTCCAGCCCCAGGACCAGCTCGCGCGCATTGCCGTAGCGCAGGACATTGATGCCACCCGCGTTGGTGGACAGGTTACCCCCGATCTGGCAGCTTCCCTTGGCGGCGAGGTCCAGAGGAAAAAACAGGTCGTGCTCACGCACCACATCGTGAACGTTCTGCAGTATCGCGCCGGCCTCCACGGTCACCGAGTAGTCGATGGTGTCCACCTCCCGTATGGCATCCAACCGTTCCAGACTGAGTACCAGCTGGCTGCCGCTGGAGTCCGGGGTAGCGCCGCCGCACAGGCCCGTGTTGCCGCCCTGGGGCACGACTGATACACCGTGCTCACAGGCGATCCTGAGCACCGCGGCAACTTCACCTGCGTCGGCGGGCCGCACCACCGCCAACGCGGCACCGCGATAGTAGCCGCGTTGATCGACGAGATACGGTTCCTGGGCCCCGGCCTCCCGCAGCACCGCCTTCTCGCCAATCGTCTCGACCAGGCGTTTCAACAAATCCGCGGACACGAATGACTCTCCGTCTGCAATGGATTCCGATCCATCATAACAAAAGGCGCAACGGCACCCGCGAAGGTCCCTGCCCGACCCACCGCGGAGATGGAATCCGTTTCCGGCCACCGCCGCGCGTCTTGGAGTCGGACGGGGCATTTGCGCTATATTGGCCGCCAAATCAAATGTGACCGGCTCGCCACCCATGCCAGCAAGAAGCAACCCGTTCGAAACCGATCTGCCCAAGACGCCCGCCAACTACGCCGCCCTCTCCCCGTTGAGTCTGCTGAGGCGCACCGCTTCGGTCTATCCCGAACGTACGGCTGTCATATATAACGATATCCGCCGAAACTGGGACCAGACCTACGAGCGCTGCCGTCGTTTGGCCGCCGCCTTGAACGGGCTCGGTGTCGGTACGGGAGACGCCGTCTCGGTCCTCGCTCCCAACATTCCGCCGCTGCTGGAGGCACACTTCGCGGTGCCCATGACCGGGGGCGTCCTCAATGCGATCAACGTGAGGCTGGACCCTGCAACGGTGCGGTTTCAGCTGCAACATTCGGGCGCCAAGGTGTTCATCGTCGACCGCGATCTTTCGGAAACCGCGTTGCGGGCTCTGGACGGCATGGATCCCAGGCCGATCCTGGTGGAGATCGATGATCCCCATGCCGAGCGGGACAGCTTTCACGATCTGCGCTATGAAGATCTGCTCGCGCAGGCCCGGCCCGACTTCCCGTGCGAGCCGCCGGACGACGAGTGGCAGGCCATTGCGCTGAACTATACGTCCGGAACCACCGGTAATCCCAAGGGAGTCGTCTACCATCACCGCGGCGCGTACCTCAACGCGGTAAGCAACGCGCTGAGCTGGAACGTGGGCCTGCACCCGGTCTATCTATGGACCCTGCCGATGTTCCACTGCAACGGCTGGTGCTTCCCGTGGACGGTGACCGCCATCGCCGGCACCCACGTATGCCTGCGCAAGGTCGAAGCCTCGGCCGTGTTCGACCTGATCACCGCCCACGGCGTCACCCACATGTGCGGCGCTCCCATTGTCCTGAACATGTTGCTGAACAACGCCGAGGAGCAAAAATCCAAGCCGGATAGAACCGTCGAGGTCGCCACCGGGGGTGCGCCGCCGCCGGAAGCCGTTATTGCCGGCATGCGGGCGCTGGGTATGCGGGTGACGCACTTGTACGGACTGACGGAGACCTACGGCCCATCCACGGTATGCGCCCGGCACGACGACTGGGATGCACGGCCGGATGCCGAGCAGGCCCGGCTGATGGCTCGCCAGGGGGTGAACACCTTCATGATCGACGACTATCGCGTGGCGGACGGCCAAACCTGCGAGCCGGTGCCCAGGGACGGCGAGACCGTGGGCGAGATCCTGCTCCGCGGCAACACCGTGATGAAGGGATACTTGAAGAACAAGTCGGCCACTCTCAAGGCACTGGATGGCGGTTGGTTCCACAGCGGCGACCTCGCCGTGTGGCACCCGGACGGGTACCTGCAGATAGCCGATCGGGCCAAGGACATCATCATCTCCGGCGGGGAGAATATTTCCAGTGTCGAGGTCGAGAACGTCCTGTACTCCCATCCCGCGGTCATGGAGGCCGCGGTGGTGGCGCGGCCCGACGACTACTGGGGCGAAACGCCCTGCGCGTTCGTAACTCTGAAGCGCGGAGCCGAGGCGGACGCGCAGCAGATTATCGAGTACTGCCGCGAGCATCTGGCCCATTTCAAGGCCCCCAAGACCGTAATATTCCAGGAACTGCCCAAGACCTCCACCGGCAAGATCCAGAAGTTCGTGCTTCGCGAGCGCGCGAAGAATCTGTAGAGCGAAATGGAGCGCGAGCACCCGGATGGCGGCCGGACCATCCACGTAGTCATGCGCAAGGAGGATCTCGACCCCGACCGGGTCGCGGACAAGACCGTCCTGGTGGTGGACGTCTTGTTCGCCACTACCTCCATTATCACCGTTCTGGCTCGCGGCATTTCCGTGGTCTATCCTGCGCGCGACGCCGACGAAGCGCGCGAACTGGCCAAGCGATCCGACATCGGCAGAGTCGTGCTCGCCGGTGAAACGATGTTCCGAGACATCGAAGGATTCGCGCCTCCCACCCCGCTCGCGCTGTGCCGCCACATAGGAGGCAGGGACGCCCTGATATACGCCACCACGAACGGCACCGTAGCGCTAAGGCTCTGCGCCGGAGCCCGACGCGTGCTGGTGGGCTCGCTCTTGAATGCGGGCGCTACCGCCCGCGCCCTCGGTTCCGCTCCGGACACCGTCGTCATCCTGTGCGCGGGCACCGCCGGAGCATTCAACCTGGAGGACTTCTACGGTGCCGGTTGCCTCGTTCAAAGAATCCTGCAGCGAAGGACGGACTTTCGCCTGACAGATGCCGCCCGGGCGGCCCTGGACCTGTTCGAGGCATTGGATGCGCGGGCCGCGCTCCAAAGATCATATGTCGGCCGCCTGATGCATGAATGGGACCTCGATCCGGACGTGGCGTACGCCTCGCGCATCGACGAGTTGGAGCTGGCCGCCGAGTTGCGGGACGGTTGCATCCGGGTGTGCGGTGGCAGTCCAGGAGCCGGGGGGATCGGTTATCGCGGCTGAAGCCGCTCCTACAATCCAAGTCTCGGCGGCGTGCATAGCATCGTGTTGCAGGAGCGGCTTCAGCCGCGATCAGAGCAGGTGGCGCATCAGGCGCCTCCGACGGCGCCCCGGCGGTCGATTAATTGACGGCATGCCCTTATACTGGTCGCCGGTTTCACCCACAGTTCATAGAGGGGGCTCTCGTGAGCGCGCTTCAAGACTACGGCCAGGTACAACGACAAAAACTCGTGGAACAGATTCTCCGGGAGGCCCCAAAGGAAGCCGTTTTCGCCGGTGTGGACCGGTTCCTGAAACGATACTTCGGCGACGTGCCGCCGGAGGATATGGTCGACCGCGAAGTCGACAGCCTCAGGGCCATGGCGATAGGCCACGCCGAGTTCGCCCACCAGCGCAAATCAGGACAACCACTGATACGGATCTTCAACCCCACCATCGCCACCCACGGCTGGCAGTCGACCCACACTATCGTGGAGGTCGTCACCGACGACATGCCGTTTCTCGTGGACTCCGTGGCCATCGCTTTGAACCGTCGGAATCTGACCATTCACCTGACTATTCACCCTCTGGTTCGCGTGCTGCGCGACGACGACGGCAACCTCCTGGAGTTCGTGGACAATGCCAACGAGGGAGCGAGATCGGAATCCTACCTGCACGTCGAGATCGACTGCGAGACGTCCAAGAGCAATCTCCAGAAAATCAGAGCGGAACTCGAGAAGGTTTTGCACGATGTAGAGTGTGCGGTCGAGGACTGGAAACCGATGCTCGACCGCGTGCCCCGTGTTCAGGAGGAACTCGCCACCGTGCCGTCGACCCTGGACGACGACGAGGTTAGCGAAGGCGGCGCATTCCTCGACTGGCTGGCGGCCAATCACTTCACCTTCCTGGGCTACCGCGAATACGACCTCAAGACCGAGGATTCCGGCGGCGATGTCCTCAGAATCGTACCGAATTCCGGCCTCGGCATCCTGCGGGAACGCAATGACCAGGAAGTTTCGGCGTCGTTCTCGGAATTGCCGGTGGACCTGCAGCGTCTGGCCCGGGAACCCCGGATTCTGACCCTGACCAAGGGTATCGCCAGGTCCACGGTGCACCGGCCCGGCTATCTCGATTACGTGGGAGTCAAGCGCTTCGACAACGAAGGCGCCGTGATCGGTGAGTTCAGGTTCATGGGACTGTATACGTCCAACGTCTACAGCTGCGATCCGTACGAGATTCCCGTGGTCCGCCGGAAGCTGCAGTACGTGACGGAACGCTCGGGATTGCAAAGGCACAGCCACGCGGACAAGACTCTGCAGACCATCCTCAAGGAGTATCCGCGCGACGAGCTGATGCAGATTAGTGCGGAGCAGCTCTACCAGCACGCGATCGGCATTCTCAACCTTCAGGAACGCCAACGACTGCGTCTATTCACACGACTCGATCCCTACCGCCGCTTCGTGTCCTGCATCATCTTCGCGCCGCGGGACCGCTACGACACGCGGATGCGCAAACGGTTCGAGGAGATACTCATGGACGCGTTCAACGGCAAACGCTCGGAGTTCAACGTCAACTTCGGCGAATCAGTGCTGGCGCGCGTCCATCTCCTCATCCATACCGATCCGAAAGTCGAGATGGACGTCGACCTCAAGGCGGTGGAGTTCGAGCTCGCTCAGGCGGCGCTCAGCTGGCGCGAGAAGCTCGGCAGCGCGCTGAAGAACCAGTACGGGGAAGAAACCGGCAACCGGCTTCTGAACCAGTATCAGGACGCCTTTCCGGTCGGCTACCAGGATGAATTCTCCGCGGCCATCGCGGTGCGCGACATCATGGCCCTGGAGAAGATCGTCAGCGGCAAGGCTCTCGAGCTGGACCTGTACCGCATACCCGGCGACGCCGCCCATACGCTGCGTTTGCGCGTGTACCAGGCGAATGATCCCATCCCCCTCTCGGACATATTGCCGATGCTCGAGAACATGGGGCTGCGTGTTATCTCCGAGCGGCCGTACCGGCTGCGCCTCAAGGACGGCCACGCCTGGATCCATGATTTTCGCATGGCAGCGCGCGGTGAGACGCAGACAAATCCCCAGGAAGTCGTCGAGCGTTTCAGCGATGCGTTCATCGGTGTGTATCAGGGAGAGATCGAGAACGACGGCTTCAATCGCCTGGTTCTGGAGGCGGATCTCAGCTGGCGCCAGGCCATGACCCTGCGCGCGCTGTGCCGCTACCTGATTCAGCTGCGCGTTCCTTTCAGTCAGTCGTACATCGAGAGCACACTGGCACACAACGCCGGGATCGCCAAAGCGCTGGTGGAGCTGTTCGAGATCCGCTTCGACCCCCATCACCCGCCAAGCGAGGAACGCCTGGAAGACCTCAAGTCCAATATCGAAGGCATGATCAACGAGGTGAGCAGCCTGGACGAGGACCGCATCCTGAGTCTGTACCTTTCGGTCATCTGCGCGACCATCAGGACCAACTACTATCAGAAGGGCGAGGACGGGAAGCTGCCGCGTTACCTGGTCATCAAGCTGAGCCCCGAAGGCATCAACGCGGCGCCCAAGCCGCGTCCGAAGTTCGAGATATTCGTCTATGCACCGTGGGTCGAAGGCGTCCATTTGCGGGGCGGCAAGGTCGCGCGCGGCGGGCTGCGCTGGTCCGATCGCCGGGAGGACTTCCGCACCGAGATCCTCGGCCTCATGAAAGCACAGATGGTCAAAAACGCCGTGATCGTGCCGGTGGGCGCCAAAGGCGGCTTCGTGGTCAAGCAGCCGCCGTCGAACCCGGAGCGCCTGAAGGAAGAGGTGGTTCGCTGTTACAGCACGCTGATTCAGGGGCTTTTGGACCTGACCGACAACCGTCTGGACGGCGAGATCGTGCCGCCGAAAAACACGGTGCGGTACGACGACGATGACCCTTACCTGGTAGTGGCGGCCGACAAGGGCACCGCAACATTCTCGGACATCGCCAACGGTATCGCCATCCGGAACAATTTCTGGCTCGGCGACGCATTCGCCTCCGGTGGGTCGGCGGGGTACGACCACAAGGCCATGGGAATCACCGCGCGCGGTGCCTGGGAGTCGGTCAAACGCCATTTCCGCGAGCTTGGCAGGAACATCCAGTCCGAGCCTTTCACGGTCGTGGGCATAGGAGACATGGGTGGCGACGTATTCGGCAACGGCATGCTCCTGTCACGGCAGATCAAGCTGCTCGCTGCCTTCAACCACATGCACATCTTCATCGATCCCGACCCGGATCCCGAGGCCAGCTTTGTCGAGCGGGAACGCCTGTTCAAACTGCCCCGATCCAGCTGGAAGGACTACGACGGTTCCCTGATTTCCGAGGGCGGCGGAATATACGAGCGCAGCGCGAAGTCGATCACGCTGTCGGAGCAGGCCCGCAGGGCGCTTGGCATCGAGCAAATCGTCCTGACCCCCAACGAACTCATGTCCGCCATCCTCAAGGCGCCGGTGGACCTGTTCTGGAACGGGGGTATCGGCACATTCGTGAAGAGCCGGCATGAAACCCACGCCGACGCCGGTGACCGCTCGAACGACGCGATCCGCGTCAACGGCGGCGAACTGCGGTGCAAAGTCGTAGGGGAAGGAGGCAACCTCGGACTGACCCAACTGGGGCGTATCGAGTTCGCGCGCAGTGGCGGGTTCATCTACACGGACTCCATCGATAATTCCGGCGGTGTGGATTGCTCGGATCACGAGGTCAACATCAAGACCCTTCTCGGCCAGGTGATCAGCGAGGGGGAGATGGACATGGACGAACGCAACGTCCTGCTGCGTGAGATGACCGATGAGGTGGCCAATCTGGTCCTCACCAACAACTATCGCCAGACCCAGGCCATCAGCATCTCGAACTACCAGCGCCGGGAGCGCTTCGATTCCTACGTCAGGCTGATGCGGTCCATGGAGCGCAGGGGGCTGCTTGATCGCACGCTCGAGTACCTTCCCGACAACGACATGATCAAGGAACGCCAGACCGAAGGCGACGGCTTCTGCCGGCCGGAGCTGGCGATTCTGCTCTCTCATGTGAAGATCGACGTCTATCAAAGGCTGCTGGCATCGGCGGCACCCGAGGATCCATGGTTGTCCACGGACCTGCAGCGCTATTTCCCGCCGGAGCTGAGCGAGCGCTACGAAGCTGCGATGGAAAACCATCCGTTGCGCCGGGAAATCATCGCGACACACCTGACGAACAGCCTCGTGAATTCCGCCGGCTATACCCTGGTGCACCGGTATTGTGATGAGTTGGGATATTCCATCGACAATCTGGTGCGCGCCTATGCCGCGGCCCGAGATATCTTCGACCTGCCCACGTACAGGCGGGATATCGAGTCCCTGGACAACAAGGTGGCCTCTGCGGTGCAGATCGAGATGCACTTGGAGGGAGGCCGGCTGATCGAGCGTGCGGCGGCCTGGCTGCTCCAGAATGTCGCCCTGCCCCTTGCTATCAGCAATACCGTCGAGCACTTCCAGTCGGGAATCGAAACCATCAAGTCCAACCTCTACGATCTCGTGGTCGAGCCCCACCGGGACGGCATGATTGCCAAGTCCGACCAGCTCGAGGGTCAGGGCGTGCCCGCGGAAGTGGCGAGAACATCCGCTTCGCTGGGTGCCATCCTCTCCGGCCTGGACATCATTGAAGCCGCGTCGGCGTGCAACAAGGACCTGCAGCAGATTGCCAGACTGTATTTCCGACTTGGCGACCAGTTCGAGCTGTATTGGCTCAGGGAGCAGCTGGCGAAGCTGGAGGTCGGGCGCCACTGGCAGCGGCGGGCTCAGGACGGCCTGTACTGGGACCTTTACCGTTATCAGCATCTGCTGACTCTGGAAGTCGCCAACTCCACCGCCGAAGGCATTGGCGATGTCGATGCCGCGATCGAAAGCTGGATTACCGCCAACCAGGATCGCCACGATCGCCTGCGCGTGGTGCTTTCCGAGCTGCGAGACACCGATAAGCCCGACTTCCCGATGATTACGGTGGGGGCACGTGAACTCAAGGGTCTGGTCGAACAGGTCTCCAAGGGTTCTTAGAAACGACTCCCGCTTGCATATTCCCCCCTCACCCCAGCTTCTCCCCGGAAGGGGCGAAGGAACTCTTTGCCCGGGGTCCTCGGCGTCTCCCCATTCATACGGGGAAGGGGCTCTCACGATGACTTTTCCGGCCGGGAGAAATTACCGCGTCAGTCGTCGCCGGAATACTCCGCATGGAAGGTATCGACGTATTCCGCGACTTCCTCTGCGTCCGGAAACTTGGCGATGTGCAGGACTGCGTCGCCTTCATGGACCAGGGGCAGGTGCGTTCGTCCGATGACGATGCCGGCGAACTCCGCGATGATCGGCTCCTGACTCTCGCCGTAGGGGTCGGCCACCAGGGCCAGCCTGTCCCCTTCAGCTACATCGCTGCCCAGGTCCTTGACACGCAGCAGTACGCCGCTTTTCGGGGCGCGCACCCACCGGCTGCTCTTCGAAACGTACGGATCACGCTGCTTCCTGGCCCGCCGCGTACCGGGAAGCATATTGAGTTCACGCATCACGCCGAGGATGCCGCGTACTCCCAGTCTCACCGACATCTCGTCATAACGCAGCGCCTCCCCTGCTTCGTACACCAGCATGGGCAGCCCCCGCTCGCTGACGACGGCCCGCAGCGACCCATCGCGGATGTTGGAGTCGAGCAGCACCGGTACGTCGAACGCCCGAGCCAGGCGGAGATTCTCCGGATCGTTCAGGTCGGCACGAATCTGCGGTAGATTGAAGCGATGTTGGGCGCCGGTATGCAGGTCGATGCCGTGGGTCGAATTGGATACGATTTCGCTCATGAACAGATGCGCCAGACGGGCCGCCAATGAGCCCGTGTTGCTGCCCGGGAAAGACCGATTGAGGTCGCGCCGGTCCGGAAGGTAGCGGGACTGGTCCAGCACTCCGTAGGGGTTGACGATGGGCACCGCCAGCAAGGTACCCCGGATTCTCGCCATCGCGCTGTGACGCACCAGACGCCGCACGATCTCTATCCCTAGGATCTCGTCGCCGTGCATGGCAGCGCTGACGAACAGGCGAGGCCCCCCTTGCCGACCGCGGATGATGTGGGCCACCATCGCCATCTCGGTGTGGGTATACAGGTGGGGAAGCGGCAGCTCGAGGGTTGTGCGCCTGCCTGGGGGAACGGATATCCCTTTGATGACCAGATCCGACGCAGCAGGCTCGACGCGCCTTCCCGTTCCAGTCATCACCCTTTGCCGCGGGTCTGGGTTCGGTGCAGCTTGGCGTTGTTCTCGAGAAATTGGATGATCAGCGAGGCGACATCCTTGTTGGTCGCCTTCTCGATCCCTTCCAGTCCGGGGGAAGAGTTCACTTCCATGACCACCGGACCATGGTTCGACCGCAGAATGTCGACGCCGGCGACGTTGAGCCCCATCTTCTTCGCTGCCCGCGTTGCGGTGGACCGCTCCTCGGGGGTCAGCCGGATCACTCTCGCCGTGCCTCCCCTGTGGAGGTTGGACCGGAACTCTCCTTCCTTGGCCGTGCGCATCATCGCGGCGACGACCTTGCCTCCCACGACAAAGGCCCGAATGTCCGAGCCACCCGCTTCCTTGATGAATTCCTGAACCAGGAAGTTGGCGCGGAGCTCCCGGAACGCGTCGATGATAGTTTCCGCCGCCTTGCGGGTCTCCGCCAGCACCACTCCCTGCCCCTGGGTACCCTCGAGCAGCTTCACCACGAGCGGCGAGCCCCCGACCAGTTGAATCAGGTCCTGGGTGTTTTCGGTGGATGCGGCAAATCCAGTCAGGGGCAGGCCGATGCCGGCCCGGGCCATGATCTGCAGAGACCTGAGCTTGTCTCGAGACCGGGTAATGGCCACCGACTCGTTCAGCGGATAAGTCCCCATCATCTCGAATTGTCGCAACACCGCGCAGCCGTAGAACGTCACCGAGACGCCGATCCTGGGTATCACCGCGTCGAAGAACTCCAGCTCCTTGCCGCCGAGATGAACGCTGGGTTGGTGGGCGGCGATATCCATGTAGCACTTCAGCGTCGGGACTACCTCGATCTCGTGTCCCCGCCCCCTGGCGGCGGCCAGCAAACGGCGATTCGAATACAGACGGCTTCCGGACTGGGAGAGCAAAGCGATTCGCATGGATCTATTCTTGAAATTTTCCGTGAATGAATGAAGCGGAGGGATCTACGAGGTATCTCCCGGTGATCGCGGAGCGGCCCAGAAGCATTCGAAACTTCATCGTGTCGCGATCCGTCAGAGTAACCTCTATCGGCCAGGCGTCGGCACCCACTTCTAGCGTGGTCAGGATCACTATGCGTCGTTCCATATGGCCGCCGGAGTCCGTGACGTCTCTCTCCTCCAGTACGTCGGCCTCGCATATGATCTGGTATTTTGAACTCGATTGCTTGGGATGTAAACCGAACCGAACCCGCGGCGCTCCTTTGTCGTGAAACTGTTCGATCATGAAAGTATGCAGCGCCGAGGTCTTTGCTCCCGTATCAACCTTGCACTTTATGCGATGCACGTCCAGCTCGGGCAGGGACACCCACTCGCGCCAACCCAGAATATTCGGTTTATTCTTTCTCATGGTGTCGCCCTGCTTTTCATTGAAATTCGACGAAAGACTCCGGCATCCGGAATTCCGATCGTCGACGCGGCCTCCATGACAGTCCGCCACTGACTGGTCGGTTCAGCCGCGTTCGAAAACCGTGGCAATTCCCTGTCCAAGCCCGATGCACATCGTCGCCAACCCCAGTGACACCCCCTGTTGCTCCATCACATTGACGAGCGTCGTGCAGATCCGTGCGCCGGAGCAGCCCAGTGGATGGCCGAGCGCAATCGCACCGCCGTTCAGGTTGACCTTCTGATCAAGATCGTCGATCAACTCGAGGTCTTGCAGCACAGCCAGGGCCTGGGCCGCGAAGGCCTCGTTGAGCTCCACGCACTGAATGTCGTCAATCGACAACCCGGCCCGGTCGAGTGCCTTGCGGGAGGCGGGCACCGGTCCGTAGCCCATGATAGACGGATCGACTCCGGCCACCGCCATCGCTCTGACAACGGCCCTGGCCTGGAGGCCGAGAGCACTTGCGCGCTGCGCGGACATGACCAGCATCGCCGACGCGCCGTCGGATATTGCCGAAGAGGTGCCCGCGGTCACGGTGCCGTGCACCGGGTCGAAGACAGGCTTCAGCTCCGACAGTATCTCGACAGTGGTATCGGCGCGAATCACCTCGTCGTGCTCGCACAGGATCAGGCCACCTTCCGCGTCGTGGCCCGGCACGGGGACGATTTCATTGTCGAAACGGCCGTCCGTTGCCGCAAGCTGCGCCCGCTGCTGCGAGCGCGCCCCGAACTCGTCCTGGCTACGGCGGGAAATCCCGTGCATTCGCCCAAGGAGCTCGGCGGTCAGGCCCATGGACGACGACGCCCTGGCGACGTGCTTGCTCAAGGCCGGATTGATGTCAACACCGTGGTCCATGGGGACGTGGCCCATGTGCTCCACGCCTCCAACGAGATATACGTCACCCGCGCCGGCCATGATTGCATGGCTGGCGCTGTGCAGCGCCTGCATGGACGACCCGCACAGGCGATTGATGGTCTGGGCCGGCACTTCATGCGGCAGGCGGGTGAGCAGGGCCATGTTCCGTGCAATGTTGACGCCCTGCTCCAGGGTCTGGTTGACGCAGCCCCACAGTACGTCGTCCACATCTGCCGGGTTCACCGCCGGATTGCGGTCCAGCAGCGCCTCCACCAACTGTGCAGACAAGGTTTCGGCACGCACGTTGCGGAACACGCCATTCTTGGAACGACCCATGGGCGTGCGAACGCAATCGACTATCACCGTCCTTCTATCTTCGTTCGTCATGATTACCTCGACTTCAAATTGCGACCGGAGAGCCGCGGGACGTCCTCAGCAACACACGGCCTCATCGGTCAGGCACGGGCGCGGGGATCGGGCGGCCTTTCGTATGCAAGCCGTCCGCACGGACCTCAATGCGATTCATTCGAAGAACTTACCCCCGGTTCTCGCCATCTCACGCAGGCGTTCCGTAGGGTGATACGCGGGCCCGAGATCCTGGTATCGATCCGCCAACTCGCAGAAGCGTGCAGCACCGACGTTGTCGACATACCGCAGCGCCCCGCCCCGGAACGGAGGGAAGCCCAGCCCCCATATCAATCCCATGTCCACGGCAACGGGTGAGCCTGCGATGTTCTCCTCGAGGCATCGCACCGCCTCCAGGCACATGGGAATCATCATTCGCCACTGGATCTCCTCGTCGGAGAAGTCGCGGGTGGCCCGGGCCACCCGCGAAATGATCTCCATCGCCGAGTCATCCGCCAGTTTTCCTGGTCGGCCGCGCTTATCCTTTTCGTACCGGTAGTAGCCGCTGCCGGACTTCTGACCCAGCCGATTGTTCTCGAACATCAAGGTTGAGGCCGGTTTGAAATCCAGCTTCATGCGATCGGGATAGGCTTCGGCCACGACTGCTGCGGCGTGGTGACCGGTATCGATACCCACCACGTCCATCAGGTAGGCCGGCCCCATGGGCCAGCCGAACGTTTCCATGACTTTATCGATATGCCTGAAGTCGGCGCCGTCTCTGATGAGTGTCTCGAAGCCGTTGAAATAAGGGAACAGGATCCGGTTGACCAGGAACCCAGGACAGTTGTTCACCACCACCGGTTTCTTGGACATCGCCCTGGCGAACGTCACGGTGGTCGCCACTGTCTGCTCCGACGTCTTCTCGCCGCGAATGACCTCCACCAAAGGCATGACGGGCACAGGGTTGAAGAAATGCATGCCGCAGAAACGCTCCGGACGTTTCAATGCCTTCGCCAGGTCGTCTATGGAGATGGTGGACGTGTTAGTCGCCAACACCGTTTCATCGCCTATGACCGCCTCGGCTTCCGCCAGGACAGACTTCTTGACGTCCTTGTTCTCTACCACCGCTTCGACGACGATATCCGCATCCGCAAGGTCCGAGTAGGACATGGACGGGTTAATGCGGTTGAGCACCGCCGCCAAGTCGTCAAGGCTGGAACGGCCCCGCTCCACCCGTTTCACAAGCAGCCTCCTCGCTTCGTCCAATCCCAGGTCGATGGCTTCCTGCCTGATGTCCTTCATCACCACCGAGGTTCCCTTGAGCGCAGCCTGGTAGGCAATCCCGCCACCCATGATCCCGGCTCCAAGCACTGCCGCACTCTTGATGGGCCGCGAGGATTTCTCGTACTGCCGGGCCTCCCGCTTCAGAACCTGATCGTTCAGGAACAATCCGATGAGATTGTGGGCGGCCTCGGTCCGGACGACCTCCATAAAGGCGCTGCACTCGATCTCCGACGCTTCGTCCCTACCTACGAGAACATGTTTCTCCATCGCATCCAGCGCGATACCGGGCGCCGGATAGTGCTCCCCCGCCTCGGCCGCCACCCGGGCCCTCGCGGTGGAGAACACCATGGTGCGCTCGATCTCGTTCAGTTGAACCGGCCGGCTCTTTTCCAGACGACGCGAACGGTAGTCCAACTTGCCGGCGACGCATTGACGGAGCACCTCCTTCGCGGATTCCACCAGATTCCCAGGGGCCGTGACGGCATCGACCGCTCCGGCCTTCAATGCATCGGCGGCGGCGTGGTCCGCTCCCAGGCCGATCCACTCTATGGCGTTGTCCAGGCCGATTACTCTCGGCAGTCGAACAGTGCCGCCCCAACCCGGGAATATGCCGAGTTTGACCTCCGGCAGCCCAACTTTCGCCCCGGTTGACATCACGCGATAGTCGCAGGCGAGCGCCACCTCGAATCCCCCGCCGAGCGCGACACCGTTGATAGCCGCCACTGTGGGAAACGGCAGGTCCTCCAGTGCGGAGAACAACCGGTGCACCTCGAGCATCCGCTTCTTCAAGCGATCGGGTGGCTCCGAGAACCAGCGGCCGAACTCGGTGATATCCGCCCCTACAATGAAAACATCCTTGCCGCTGGTTACAACCAGTCCTCTGACTCCGGAGCCGTCCGCCAGCCGGTCCAGCGCCTCGCGCAGCTCATCGAGGGTGGCGGTGTTGAACTTGTTCACCATCTCGCCTTGCAGATCGAACCGCAAGTCGGCAAAGCCGTCTGCATCCAGCTCAATCCTGATCGAGCGGCCTTCGTAAAGCATCATGTGGCTCCTGTGTGGCTTGTGGACTGGGTATCGCGTCGCATTCATGACGGGTCGTCGGAGCAGTCTCATCACGAACCCGGGGACCGGAATCGGGATCGACGCCACTCCCGCCCCCGGCAGACTCTCAGGGCGACTTCTGGAGAAACCGCCGGGCGCGCCCCAGGGCCATCATGGGGAAGTAGTGGCGGTACAGATTGTAGTTAATCATGAACCCGCGTGACAGTTCCGGCCCCTGGTCCAGGGCGGCGCCAGCGCGGCCGGGGTCCACCCGGCATCCCGCGCCGTAGCCGGGAAATCCGGTTCCCGTGTACTGGGGCTCGTCCCAGGTTCCATCGGATCGCTGCCGCGTGGTCAAAAACGCCAGCCCGCGTCGAATGGTTGCCCAGTGTTCTCCACCATCGCAGGCCAGCAGTCCCATCAAGGCCCATGCCGTCTGCGACGCCGTGCTGACGCCGCGACCCCGGCGCGCAGCATTCATGTACGAAGCACAGGACTCCCCCCAGCCTCCGTCTTCGTTCTGACGAGCCACCAGCCAGCCCGCGGCGCGGCGCATCCGTCCGGACCCCATGTCCTCTCGCCCGGCGGAAAGTGCGGTGAGCACCGCCGCGGTGCCGTAGATGTGGTTTACCCCCCAGCGCCCGAACCAGCTGCCGTCCGGTTCCTGCTCCTCCTCGAGGTAGTCGACGGCACGCCTGACGGCCGGATGTCCCAGGTCGGCGCCGCATGATGCAAGCCCCTCGATCACATGGGCAGTAACGTCGGCGTTGGGAGGATCGAGGGTCTCGCCAAAATCGGCGAATGGAATCCGGGTCAACAGATCCCGGTTGTTGTCCTTGTCGAACGCGCCCCAGCCTCCGCCTTCCGATTGCATCGCCATCAACCAGTCGCGGGCGCGCGCGATGGCGGTCTCGACAGGTTCCGGGTCGTCAAGCTGCTTTCTGGCCTTCCCCAGCACCATCAACGCAACGGCGGTGTCGTCGATATCCGGATAGTATCGATTGGCTCTCTCGAACGCCCAGCCGCCCGGGGCGACGTTGGGATGCTTGGCCGACCAGTCCCCCTTGTCCAGCACCTGCTTTTCCAGCAGCCAGTTCAGCGCCCTTCGATATGCGGGCGAATCGCGCGGCGTCCTGCCGCAGTCCTGGAACGCCAGGCAGGTCAGCAGGGTGTCCCAAACCGGAGATTCGCACGCTTGTATGTACAAAGCGCCGTCTTTCTCAAAAGACCAGTGTTCATCCAATGCCGCCAGGGCCCGTTGCAGGATGGGATGATCCAGGGAATAGCCTTCGTTGTGAATGGCCATGACGCTGTAGATCCAGGGCGGCTGTATGCCGCCCCAGGATCCATCGGCGTCCTGGCGGCGGATGATCCACTCCAGGCAGCGCCGGATAGCGGCTTCGCGACCGGGAGTCGCGCCGATATCCTGCAGTCCGTGGAAGCCCTGGTCGACGGCACGAAAGAAAGGCTGCCAGAGCGACTGCGACTGTGCCTGCCTGCGGCGCGAGTAGTCGAAACGGTCGCGTCCGACCGGAAAGAGTTCGTCCATGCGACGATCCGGAGGCAGCGGCCTGACGGGGCGCCGCGCGGATAGCAGGGCGATGGGCATCATCGTCGCCCTCGCCCAGCAGGCAAAGTGGTAGATGTTGAAAGGGAACCACAGCGGGAAGCGGATGATCTCGGGAGGAATATTCGGGGTGTTCCGCCACGGCCACTCGCCTATCAATGCCAACCAGTAGCGCGTGAATACGCGCACGTTCGACAAACCGCCGTTGTCCAGAATCCATTCGCGCGCCCGCTTGAGCGGCGCGCTGTCAGGCGGATACCCATACGCCCGCAACGCGGCATAGCTCTCGACGGTGGTATTGATATCGCCCGTGTCCGCCTGAAAGTAGACCTCCCAGGAGCCGTCGTCTCGCTGACGATCGACAATGCTCTTCAACAGCATATCCGTCTTCCGGTGCTCGTAGCTCAGGAAGTGGAATGCCAGCAGCCATTCCGCTTCCATGCAGGCATTGGTTTCCAGGTGCCCTGCCCAGAATCCGGCCGGATCCTGCCTTGCGCAGATCCAATTCAGCGCCGCGTCGATGCTGCGGTTCAGCTCCCCGGCGACCGCATCATCAGCGGACTGTTTCGCAATGCCTTCGTGCAAACTGCTCATGGCCCCGCATGATGGTACCAGTCTTCGATCAAGCGGCGGGCAATGGAGAAGCCGGGAGGCAGGCGTAGAGGGCCGGTCTTCTCCAGAGCCTGCCCGACCTCACGGCGGCTGAACCATCGTGCATCCTCCAGCTCACCGTCTATCAGTTCTATCTCCCGCGCGTCGTCGCCCCTTGCGTGGAAGCCCAGCATGACGGAGCCCGGGAACGGCCACGGCTGGGAGGAGTGATACGACACCTCCATGACCGCAACACCCGTTTCCTCCCGCACCTCGCGGACCACGGCCTGCTCGATCGCTTCGCCGGGCTCCACAAAACCCGCTATCGTGGAGTAGCGTCCCGTCGGCCACACTGGCTTGCGGCCCAGCAGGCAGCGCTCCCCGCTGTGCACCAGCACGATAATCGCGGGATCTATGCGGGGAAAATGAGAAATGCCGCAGTCCGCTGCGCTGCATCGGCGGACGTGGCCACCTTGAGCCGCGACTGTCGGACTCCCGCAGGCACCGCAGAACATGTGGCGGCGATGCCAGTGGCATATGCCACGCGCGTAGCACAATATCGACGCGTCGCGGTCATCCAGCATCGGACCCACAGTGTGCAGTTCGAGAAACTCCCCCCGGTTCTCGAGGCCGGCAAGACGCCGGTCGCCGGATTCGAGATCGAGGGCGAAGCAGGGCCCGCCGTCGATCATCCCCAGAAAGATCACCAGGTCGTCCTCACCGGGCGGCAGCTCGCGCTCCGCGATCCAGGCGGCTGCGGGAGTATCCTCCCTTCGGATGATGAGGTTGCGGGCCTGCGACACCGGGATGATGCGGCTGTCCGGCTGCCGCAGCAGCTCTTTCAATTCGTTGTCGCGGGTGCGGAATTCGGAAGCGCGCTCGATTGCCGCATGCACCAGGCCGTTGCTCAGGGATCGCGTTAAATGATCCACATCAGTCCGGCTTGGTGCGTCGATAGGTATCCGACAACCGGCTCATCAGGTCTCCGAAACCCGTCAGGGACCAACCGCCGTCCACCGGAATCACGGCACCGCTTACGAATCCCCCCAGAGGGGACGCCAGGGCAAGCGCCAGGTTTGCCACGTCCTCCTTCTCGCCCATGCGTTTGAGGGGAACGCTCTCGGCGACCGCCTTCTGCATGGCGTCCCCGGGCGCCAGCCGCGCCATACCTTCGGTGCCCCGAATAGGACCGGGAACGATCGAATTGACTCGCACGCCCGCCTCGCCCCACTCCAGTGCCAGAACCCGCGTGAGCATATCGACACCGGCCTTGGCGGCGCATACGTGCGCCTGCAGCGGAGCCGGCACGAAAGCCTGGGGCGCCGAGATATTGATCACACAGGCCCCGGGTTTTCGCAGCGCCTCGTAAGCGGCGCGCATCACGTGGAAAGTGCCGACCAGATCGATGTCCACGACTGCGCGAAAGCCTTTGGATGACATGTCCAGAGCGGCCGCCGGGAAATTGCCCGCCGCGCCTGAGACCAGAACGTCGATCGGGCCGGCCTGAGAGTACACCTCGTTGACGACGCGCTCCACGGCTTCATAGTCCCGAACGTCGGCAGCCATGCCGATCGCGGGCTGGCCGTGGGCCGAAAGCCTGTCCACCGCGGCGTCCACTTTCTCCTGACTGCGGCTGAGCACCGCCAGCCGGGCGCCGGCCCGCGCGAAGCCCTCGGCGATGCCCAGGTTGATGCCGCTGGTACCCCCGGCTACGAAAACGGTCTTGCCGGCAAAATCTAATGGATTATGCATCGACTGAAGTCTTCCGAGAACCGGACCCTATGATAGCAGCCGTTGTATCGATTACGCCGCGCGCTCCGGAAACATCGGCTTGCAGGATTTGGGGGGGTAGTTGAATAGACCACGGAAAGCATGGGTTGGGGGAGGCGGTCGTCGACACGCTGTGAATACATCCTAAGTACGCTCGCCTCCCCCAACCCATGCCCACGCAGTGTCACCCTCCGACAAGCACCCGGGAGAACCACAGGGCACCCACCCCACCGAAGGGATGGGCGTCAAGAGCATGAAGCGGGGAGGGGTTTCGGCGGGCGTCTGGAGGCATGGATGCCGGAGGCGAGCCTACAGGGAAGTACTTGCGGCGTCCCGCCGAAATCCCTCCCCGGTTCATGCTAGTGTACCCCTCGACCCTACAGAACGCCGGATTTTCCCGGGCAGCGGCAGCGTCTCGGCGCACCCGGGACGGGATCGGGCAGGGTTCAGGCGCTCTCGCGTACCGACTCGGCCTTGCGGCCCACGGTCCACTTGTAGACCCGCATGGGCGGGATATTGATCAGCTCCAGGGACACTTCGGGCTTGCCAAAGACGGGAGTCGCCAGCTCCGCGACCCGATCCCTGAGCTGGTAGGCGACAAAGGTTTTTCCCGCCGGCAGCACCCGGTGGATCTCGCTCACGATCTTGCGTCCCGTTTCCGCAGGCATGGTCGAGAACGGAATACCGGAAATGACGATGTCCGGGTCTCCCAGGCCGTGGCTCTTCAGGATCTGTCCAATGTTCTCCGCGCTGCCGTGGTGGGGGATCAGCCGGGGATCGTCGATGTCCCTCAGCAACTCCACGAACTCCTGGTCCACCTCGATGCTGAGCAGTCTTCCCCGGGGGCCGAGCGCGTTCAGCAACGCACGCGTGGTGCCCCCGGTCCCGGGGCCCAGCTCCACCACCGTGTCGTTCCTTCCGATGTCGGCCAGTTTCAGGATTCTGCGCTCCAGGAATCTCGAACTCGGTATGACGGATCCCACGGACTGCGGGCGTCTCAGGAACCCCTGAAAAAACGCGAGCGTGGCATCTTTGTTCCCACGGCTGAACTTGGCTGACTTGTTCGTTACGTTATTGTTCATTCGATCTCCACCATCGAGTGCTGTGAATGGGGCCGGGCACGGAATTATCGATCGGTGCTTTGGGAACCGTACTGGACGCCTCTCAGCAGCCAGACCGCCAGAGCGGGCAACAGTAAAATAGCACCTAACATGTTCATAAGAAACATGAATGTAAGCAAAAGTCCCATATCAGCCTGAAACTGGAGCGGCGAGAAAATCCACGTCGCCACGCCTACGGCGAGTGCACACCCGGTGAAAACAACGCCAAATCCGGATATCGACAGGGTGGTGTAGTAGCCTTCGGTTATGGATCGGCCCTCCCTCAACAGGCTCTGGAAACGGCTGAATATGTAAATACCGTAGTCAACGCCTATTCCGACGCCCAAGGCCACCACTGGAAGGGTATTGACCTTCAAACCGATTTCCAGGGCGTTCATCACGGCGTAAGCCAGCAATGATACCAGCCCCAGCGGTAGAACGATGCAAAGCGTTCCCGCCACGCTGCGAAATGACGCAAGGCACAGGATTATAATGGCGGAAAAGACATAGAACAAAATGGGAAACTGGGCCGCTTCCACGGCTTCGTTGGTCGCCGCCCAGACGCCTACGATACCGCCCGCCAGCTGGAATCGAACCGGGTCGGATCCGTGCTTCGCCTTGTACGTCCTGACACCCCTCACCACGCGATCAATGGTAGTGGCCTTGTGATCGCCGGTGAACAGCATGACCGGCATGACACTGCAGTCGCCGTTGAGGAGGCCCGAGCTGGTATCGAAGGGACTGGTCGCCTGGACCAGCGCCGGCCTGCTTCTGGGCAGTACGTGCCACTTGAGGTTGCCTTCGTTCCATCCAGCGTTGACGTCCTTGGCAAGCTTCGGAAGCGACAAAGTGGACTGAACCCCGTTCACATTGCTCATCCACCATCCGAAATCATCGATGGCACGCATGACTCGATAGTCGGTGCAGCCTTGGGGCGATGATTCGGCATACACGGACATGACGTCCACGCCGATCGAAAACTTTCTGGTGATCGCAAGGGTATCACGGTTGTATCTCGAATCCGGACGCAGCTCCGGTACTCCGGGATGCAGATCGCCGATGGCGACCTGGGTGCCTCGCCACAGCCCCAGCGCCAGCAGCCCTGCGGCACATAGCAGGACCATGATCGACCCGCGGCGAGTGGCAGTCTTGGAGAGAAGCCGCCACACACCCCCGAAGGCCCGGGCTCGCGATTCGAGCCGAGCACGATATGGAGCGGCGAAACCGAGGTAACTCAACAGGACCGGCAGCAGCACCAGGTTCGTCATGATAATCACCGCCACGCCCAGGCTCGCGGTGATCGCCATCTCACGAATGACGCCGATATTTATCAGCAAAACGGCGATGAAGCCGACGGTGTCGCTGGCGAGCGCCACCGACCCAGGGACCAGGAGCCGCCTGAACGCCCTGCGCGCCCCTTGCTCAAAATCCGCGCCGAGGAAGATTTCCGCGCGAACCGCACTAACCATCTGTACCGCGTGGCTGACAGCGATGGCGAACACCAGGAACGGCACGAGGATGGACATCGGGTCCAGACCGAACCCCAGGAGAGGCAGCAGTCCCAACTGCCAGATTACCGCCAGCAGGGAGCACGCAAGTATCAGCCCGACGATCCGCCATGAGCTGGCGTAGATGAATATCAGCAGCGCCGTTACCAGGAAGGCGACAAGGAAGAACAGTACGACCCGCCCGGTGCCGTCAGTGATGTCGCCGACCATCTTGGCGAACCCGATAATGTGAATGTCGTACTTGTGGCCGTGGTAACTGGAAAACTTGTCGCGGATCCGGGTCTCCAGCTGATGCGCCACTTGCACGTAGTCGATGGGCTCTCCGGTATTTGGGTTCACCTCCAACAGCTCGGCGCTGATCATCGCCCCGGAAAAATCGTTGGCCACGAGGCGGCCCACGATGCCCGCCTTCAGTATGTTCCGCCTGACCCGGCGCAGCCCCGCTTCGGTGGGCTGGAAATCCGCGGGCACGACTTCGCCGCCGGCGATGCCCCCGACCACCACCTCCGTGAAGCGGACATTCGGCGTGAACAGGGACCTGACGCTGCTGCGGTTGACCCCCGGAAGGAAGAATACCGCGTCGGTGGCGTCCTTGAGCGTATCGAAAAATGCGGGCGTGAAGATGTCCCCGTCACGGGCCATGATGGCGATCAGTATTCTGTTGGCGCCCCCGAATTCATCCCGGTACTTGAGGAAGTTCTTCATGTAGGGATGTTCCTTGGGCAGGAGCTTGGTGAATCCGGCATCGATTCGAAGCCCCGTCGCAAACCAGGCCATCATCGCCGTGGCGATCGCAAACAGGATAACCACCTTGCGCCGATGATCGAAGATCAGGGACTCCAGCAACGAGACGATTCCTCTTTGCCGCGCCGCCGTCACGTCAGCGGCCCTTGATCCGGTCGGCGGACCAGCGATGAATGCCCCCCTGTCCGACAGTCAGCAGGTCCCCATTGTCGAGAACACAGCCATCCGAAAACGCGGACCGATTCCCCAGGATGGTCCGTACGAAGTTTCCATCGGGCTCCGCCCGATCCAGCACGACGCCGCCGTAGCCGAGGATCAACGCCTTATCGCCGTCGAGCCGCAGGCCGGCGGACAGGGTGGAGTCCGTGCCCGTGTCGATCCCGGTCCACTGCGCGCCTCCGTCATCGGATTGGAACAGGCGCCCCTGGAGCCCGAACACGAGCAGGCGATCACCGCTCATCGGCAGAATTCCGAAGAACGATCCGTCGTAGGGCGTCGACAAGCGAGTCCAGGTCGCGCCACGGTCTTCGGATCGGTATACGGTACCCGCCTCTCCCGCGATGTACCAACGACCGCTGTCCGCTATTTCGATGTCGTTGAGGTGATAGTCGTAGGGAAGCTGCTCTTCATCCCCCGACGTCTGTTCCGGATTCTTCGGCTCGAGAACCCGGTCCCTCCAGCTCTGTCCCGCGTCGTCGGATACAGCGTACAGGCCGTACCCCCCCACGGCCACCACGCGCCGATCGTCGACGATCAGGACGTCCAGGAATGGACTTTGCTTTTGCGGAGCGTGGTAGACGCGCGTCCAGGTGTCGCCGTCGTCCTGCGTCCGAATGATGGTGGCATCGTGCCCGACCGCGAATCCCAGTCCCGCGTCGTTTATGTCGACCGCCGTCAGCAGCACACGGGTGGGAACTCTCACCTGTCTCCAATGCTCGGCGTCCTCCGAGACCAGCACATGCCCGCGCTCGCCGACCGCCACCCAGCGCTTGTCATTGTGGGCAACGGCCAACAGGAGTGATTGGGGAGCCTTCGGCTCGATCCAGGAATACGCCACGGGCGCCGGATGCAGGACCTGTGAAGACAGGCACAGCAACAATCCGCATGCACCGGCCGCCGCGCGTACCGTCCTCTTTCGACGATACCTGTCAGTCCGGCATGTCACGGAGCCGGCCCTCCCGAAGCCTATCTGTGGCCGGCCCTGCGCAGCGCACCTATGGTGAAGTCCTGGGCTGAAAGATCGACGTCGAAATCGTAGGTATAGGGCGCTTCGTTGTTCAGCCCGAACGCCAGGTAGCGTCCCTCCTGGAGATCGTAGTGAACTTCGACGGTGGTCCAATAAGTCGGCACCTCGTAGTAGTTGATGCCGTGCCCCTCCGAAACGCGCCATAACTGGTCCCGGTTGTCGTACTGGTCGACGACGACTATCTGCCAGGAATCCTCGTCAATATAGAACGTGCGGCGCTTGTATATATGTCGCGTACCCTTCTTCAGGGTTGCATCGACCACCCAAACCCTGTGCAGCTCATAGCGCAGGTATTTCGGGTTCAGGTGCAGAGGCTGGAGAATCTGCTTATAGGTCAGCTTACCGCTGTCCAGCATATAGCTGTTGTAGGGCACGTACATCTCCTTCTTTCCCACCAGCTTCCAGTTGTAGCGCTCGGGGCTGCCGTTGAACATATCGAACTGATCGCTGGTGCGCAGCCCGTCCGAGGCAGTGCCGGGATTGTCGAATGCGACATTGGGTGCCCGGCGAACGCGCCGCTGACCGGGATTGTAGACCCAGGCTTTCCTGTGCTCTTTGGCCTGGTTCAACGTCTCGTGAACCAGGGTGATCTGGCCCGCCAATCGCGCAGGCTCGAGGACCTTCTGGCGAAATTCGAGAATGATGTTGTCGATCCCGTCCTCGGTAGCGCCGGGAAGATAGTACGGCGAATAGAACTCGTCCTCGAGCATCACCATGGTGTAGGTTCCCGCGCGAGTCACCGGCGCCTGCCCGACCATTCGCCTCGCCTCGGTGCCGTGGAAGCGGAGGATGTGATTCCAGATAGCCTCGAGACCGTTGCTTGGAATCGGAAACGGAATACCCCCCACGGCGCCCGTCACGCCGTCGCCCCCCTGCCACCAGCTTCGCAGTGGTGGCGATCTTCTTCGTGGCATCGTAGATGCGCTGCGGATCGGCCGCCGACCTGTGGGTGGGGTAAACATTCATCTTGAACGTATCGCCGTACTGCTTGAGCAACGCCTTGTGCCCTTCCGTCAACTTGTCGGCATACTGGGCCATGTTGTCCCGGGTGATGGTGAACAGGATCTTGTCGTTGGCGAACGGATCGGGGTGATGCTCTCCGGACTTGAATCCGGCCGGCGCCTTGGTGATGCCGCCGGTCCACGCCGGTATCGTGCCGTCCGCGTTGCCGGCTCTCTCGGCTCCCAGCGGGGTCAGATCCTTCCCCAGCCGGTCCGCCTCGGCGGCGGATATCGCCGCGGACACGGTACCGGAGACCAGCACAAGGCCAAGCAACCCACCGATTCCGATTCGTTTAAACTTGTTCATAACGACGCCCCCTATCTAGTGGGAATACTTGATGTTGAATGATACGAAGTCTCGATCATTCAGGAGGTTGAGGTTCCCCGCGCCGAAGAAACTGGTATAGCTGATATCGGCACTCCACTCGTTGCGCAGATTCGCCGCGACGCCCAGCGTGACGGCCTTGCGTCCTTCCAGAAAGTTTCCGCCCGGCCCCGGCGAGTTGCCGGAGAAATCATGGCGGAAGGCGATGTTCGGGATCAGGGCCACGGGGCCGATCGCATTGTTGTAGGTGAGCCGGCCGCGGATTTGGTAGCCGGCACTGGTGGCATCCGCGAAATTGCCCGGATCGGCCGTGGCGGGCTGCACACCCGCTTGCGTGAACACGGGATTCGCGGAGGTGTAGGTACCCGGCACTTCAAGGCGAAGCGTATTCTTGTCGGGCATGTCATAGACGTGCGTGACGCCTATTTCTCCCACCACGGCCATCGCGTCGGCACCGAGCACATCGGCGAATACACGGGTCGCGGTAACCTGCAATTGGCCGACATCGCGCCGTATGAAGCCAGGTATCACCGTGTCGAAGCCGACGCCGCCCGGCACGACCTGGTTGGTGCGCGCCAGCAGTGTTCCGACGCCCGGCATCCCGGCAGCGGCTTCGGGGATCGCCAGCGGAGACAAAGCTGCGTACAACAACTCGACGTCGTCCACCTGCAATGGAACGTCCTTCTTGTATGACAGCTCGCCCTGCAGCGCCCAGCCCGTGTTCCCCGCCTCGGTATTGAAGCTGACGCCGAACAGCTGAATGTCCTTGGGATACTCGGTGAAGTATCGGGCCGAACCGGCGTAGTCGCCCGCCGCCAAGCCCGCGAGAGTACCCGTCCGCGCGCTGATGACCGGCAGGCGGCTATGGTAGTTGATGTAATAGAACCCGAACTCCGTGCCCGCGAGATCGGGAGCGTACACCCGGTAAGCCAATCCGTACTGACCTCCGGAACCCGGCTCTTGAGAGGCACCGCGGGGCACCGCGACCCCGGTGGGCGACGCGCCTATCGCGGCGGCGGCCGCAGACCCGAACGGAACGGTGTCCGGCACCCGGCCGAATCCCAGCATCAATTTGTCGCCGCCCGGCGTCGCGAAGTCGTTGGTGCTGAAATACGAACCTGACGGGTCGGGCTCGGTCTTGTCCCACTCGAGCTGGTAGAACCCCTCCACCGAGCTGTTCAGGGTGACGCCGGCATTCGCCCAGAGCATATTCACCGGCAGAAGAGCCTCGCGCAGCTCCGCGCCCGGAACCCTTATGGCCGCCACGTCGATGGGATTGATGACGTTGATACCGTTCTGGATGAACGTGCTCTCGCCCCAGCTGACCACTTGTCTTCCGAGACGGACGTCTACCGGCACCTTGCCAACATCGAAACCGTCGAAGACGTACGCATCGAGAACATCGACATCACTGCCGACCAGATCCCGGGCTCTACCGGAAAGATCTATCTTCTGTCGATTGCCGTCCTCGTTCTCGAAGTCGTAGAAGCCTCTGCCTCGGACAAACGCTCCCAGACCCGACGAATTCTCTATGGACAACTCGCTGGTCAGCTTGATTACGTTGCTCACCAGTCCTTTGCCGTAGTTCAAATCGCCGTTGTCTCCGTTCACGGAGTACGCGCGCCCACCGAGGGTTCCCGGGGCCGCAGTGCCGTTGGGCAGAGTCGTCGACGCAATGCCGAGGAGGTTCTTGTCGCGACCCTGGACGCGCCAAGTGGCTCCATAAGAGATCGTATTGTCGAAGCTGCCGGAGAAGTCGCCGGCCTTGAAGGAAACCGCCCATGCCGGTGCCTGCATCAGAACCAACGCGGCCGCCAGGCACATGCGTGCCGGAGAACTCAACCCTCCTGGTTTCAAGTCCGGGCTCGAATTGAATCGCCGCGACTTACTCATCATCCCCCCTTGTTCCGGTTATATGGCTGGTTGAGCCGGCGGTGCGCGACCGCAACGCAAGCGTGCTCCGGTGCAATGCGAGCGCAGGGCTTACCATTTGTTCAGGCGGGTTCCGAGAGCATCGCGACAGGCGTCCCGGTATGTTTCCTACACTGCGTCCCCTCTCGCTCTCTCCGTCAATCACCCGTGACCCGCGAACTGGATCGATTATCTAAATGACTGATAAGTCAGAGAAAAACCAATAATTATTGTCGCCTTCCATGCCCTGAAAGCGTCTCGGCATGCGCGTCAAGCCGGGAAACAATAAGGGCGTCCCTGATCGCAAAATAATTTATTAACATTGTGCCCATTATTGAGATTTGTCAAGTTGGCAAGCACCGTCACCATTCAGCGCACCCTTGATTGCGCGTCGTACTTCCCCGGAGCATGCCATATCGAGATGCCCGACGCCGCGCAGCCGAATGTTCGTGGCGTCGCTCATCGCGGCGCTTGACTGCGGCACGACGATATTGTCGTGCTCGCTGAGAATATTGATGATCGACCCATCGGCCGACCTGCCGGTGTTCAATCTCCGGAGCCAGTCGCTGTCGATACGCATCTGTCGCGTATTGACCCAGGGCAGCAAGGAAGCCCAGAGGGTTCCGTGGTTCGGCGTACCTAAACAGATTAACCGAAGAATACGCCCGGAGTCGCTGCCGAGACAGGCCCGCGCGACCAGGCCCCCCATGCTGTGGGCGACGATGATGATCGACTCGGTGCCGCTGCGCAGGCAGGCCTCGTCAATCCGCTTCTCAAGCTGCCGGGCATAATCATCGATACTGACAAAAGGGGGCTCCAGGTTGACCAGGAACACGTTGGACCAGCCGGCCTCCCGAACAAAGGGCTCAATCCGGTGCCAGAATCCGGCGTTGCTGAAAAAGCCGTGCACCAGCAGGATCGGCGTTTCACCCGGGACGATACGCGGCGGGTCGCGCCGGGTTACGATCCTCTCGAAGGGGTGATAGAAAAAAAACAGCTTCATCGTGGCCCAGATTTCCCGAACGACGGTGCGCGACAAAGCGCCCGCGGTGAGCACAGGCGCACCACCGCCCGCGCGCGGCCAGTACGCTACGGGGAAGGTTGCCAGAACCGGTACCACCCGCGTAGCGATGGCCAGGACCAATGCATAGACGATCGCCTGCGACGCCGTCCCTCCGGCCGCCAGGACCAGAGCGGCAGCCCCCAGGACGACAGCGGCGGTGCCGACGAGGGCGGTCTGCGCTACCGTCTTGAACAAGAACGTCGCGCTCCGGCAATGTCCGCCGCCAGGCCGACCGTCAACGGAACCTTGCCTTGCGCTTCTCGGTGAAGGCTGTCACCCCTTCGGCGAAATCCGCAGTACTCGCACACTGCTTGAAGTACTGTTCCTCAAGCTTGATCTGTTCCTCGAATGAGTTGTCCAGCGAGCTGTACAGCAACGCCTTGGTCCTGCCGTAGGCAAACCTGGGTCCCGCCAGGAAACGTTCCACCCAGGCATCCACGGCGGCCTGAATCTCGGATTCCGGCACCACCTTGTTCACCAGCCCCAGCGCCAGGGCTTCGCGGGCGTCGAAACGATCTCCCAGCAGGGTCAGTTCCATGGCTTTCTTGAGGCCGACCACGCGCGGCAGCATATAGCTGCTGGCGCCGTCCGGGCTGGTCCCTATGTGACAATAGGCAAGCGTGAAGCGGGTCTGCTCTCCCGCCACGGTCATGTCGCAGGCCGCGGCCAGACTGACACCAAAGCCGGCGACCGCCCCGTGCAAGACGCCTATCACGGGCACGGGGATCGATCTCAATGCCTCGACGATCCCGTGGACGTGCTCGAAGATTGCATTCATTCCCTCCACTCTGCCGGCCTGGAGCTCGGGCAACGCCCGCTTGAAGAAGCCGATGTCGCCGCCGGCCATGAAGCCCTTACCCGCCCCCTTGAGCACGACGCATCTCACGCGTTCGTCCCGGGATATACCGGACAACGCCTGCTGGAGGTCACGCGCCATTTCCGGGCTGAGAGCATTCAGTACATCTGGACGGTTCAAGGTGACCGTTGCCAGGCCTTCGCGGACTTCTGAATTAACGTTGGTCATGAATCGGGCTCCCCGGTGTTGCCACGGTGACGTGGACGACTTGCGTCTTGAAGATCGCGCTCCGGTACTCCGGTGCGATACAGGTCCTGTCCCTCGTACATCTTCTCTATCCTGGGCTCGAAAGCCTGCCACACCTTGGAACGTCGAAGCTTCAAGGTTGGCGTCAAGAGGCCGGACTCGACCGTCCAGGGCTCCAGCGTCGCGGTGACTTTCTCGATACGGGCATAGCCGGGAAAATCGTGGACCAGGTTCGACACTCTGTCCACCAGGAAACTCTCGACCGCGGGCTGTTGAAGCACGGACTCGTCGCCCGGATCGACGCTCAGCCGTCCAGCTTCCGCGGCCCAAGCTTTGCCGTCGAGCACCACCAGTGCAGTCAGGTATGGCATCTGCTCGCCCACCACCATCACTTGTTCGAACAACGGATCATCGGCGATAGCGGATTCCATGTCCGCCGGTGCGATCTTCTCACCGTTGGCCAACACCAGGATATCCTTCAGCCGGCCGGTGATACGAATGAATCCGTCTTCTATCTCTGCCTGGTCGCCGGTGTGCAGCCAGCCGTCTCCGTCCAGGGCAGCCCGCGTCGCCCGCTCGTCCTTCCAGTAGCCCTTCATCACGTTGGGACCACGCGCCAGCAGCTCCCTGTTGCCGCCCAGTCGAACTTCGACATCGTGCAGCGGCAGACCAACGGTGTCGGGACGGTTATGGCGGCGGGTGTTGATGGTGATACTGGGACTGCTTTCCGTCAGGCCGTAGCCCTGCAGAATCATGATTCCCATGGCGATGAAAACCCTGGCCACGACCGGCGGACACGGCGCCCCACCCACCACGGCCAGGCGCAGGCGGCCCCCCAGCCTGTCGCGAATTCGTTTCGCCACCACGGCATCGAGGAGCGGCCACAGCAGGAACGTCAAGTCCCAGGGCCCTCGGCCCTGGAGGTATTCGAACCGCTTCCAACCGACGGCAATCGCGGCATCGAACAGCCATTGCTTGACAGCAGACTCGGTGGACAAGCGGTCCTTGATCATCCTGTAGGAGCGCTCGAACACCTTCGGCACCGTAATCACCCCCGTGGGCCGCACCGCAAGCAGGTCGTCCGACAGCAGTTTCAGCGACCGGTTGTACGCCACAGGCGTTCCGGCCATCAGCGGCACGTAGTACCCAACGGTGCGTTCCAGAGTGTGCGACAGAGGCAGGAACGACAGCAGCAGGTCCCGCCTGCCGATTGCGACGCTGCGCAGCCCGCTGTAAGCATTCGACACCAGATTCCGGTGCGACAGCATTACTCCCTTGGGATGCCCGGTGGTGCCGGAGGTGTAGACGATGCTGGCGAGGTCGTCAGGAACGGTTCTACCCGCCGCCAGGTTCCCTGCCTCCGCGACATCAAGCCACTCCTCCAATTGCCTGGCGCTGCCGTCCTCGGAGGAACCCGAGAGGAGCACCACACATTTAAGACCGGGGGTCTCGCCGGCGGCGCTCCTCAGCTCTTCCCAAGTCCTGTCATTCGGCACCAGCAGCAATGCGGCATCGGAGTTCTTCAGCACGTAGTTGGCGTTGTCCGGACGATCGGACACATATAACGGCACCACCACCAGCCCCAGCCCCAACGCGGCCTGGTCGAAGATCACCCAATGGCGGCAGTTGCGCAGCCGGAGGGCGACGCGATCGCCCTTGCGCAGGCCGTCGCGTTCGAACGCCGCCTGCCATCTGCGCACCTCCCGCGCCATGTCCGCCCAGGTGTAGTGCACCCACCGCTGCCGCGACTCGTCATATTCGATGTAGGCGGTTTCCGCGCCGCTTCGCCTGACCCGCTCGGCGAACAGCGCATCCAGTGTCGGTGCGGCTTCCGGTGTAATGACATCCAGGTCGTCACGCCCGACCAGGGCATCTTCCGGGTACCTCCTGGCTACGTCTTCCATCCGTCAGGCGGCTTCGTCGCCTTCCCCGCCTTCGGTCCGGGCACCTTCCTCTTTTTCTCCGGGATTCGTTTCGCCGGTTCCCGAGCGGAGTGTGGAGTGCGGCGGGAAATGGTCGACCGCGATGACCTTCAGGGATGCCTCCCGCGCGGCCAGCAAGGCATCGGCTTCCTGGCGGGACACCAGCTCCTCTTCGACCAGTTCATCGACCCAGTTCTTGAAGCCATAGTTCGGCCCGTCCTCGAAACGATGTCCCTGGTTGCGCAGCTTCTTCAGCAAAGGCTCCGTCTCGAGCACTTTGCGCAGCGCGTCCTCCAGGCAGCCGATGACATCGTCGGGTCGGTCGTCCAGGTACATACCGGCGGTCAACCGGTCGCGCGTGTCGGAAGGCTCGAGCAGCAGGTCCGCGACCCGGTGGTTGAGCCTGTCACCGGCCTCGCGCCGGCGCCGGCCGAGGGGGAAGACGACGCCTCGCAACAGGATTCCCAGCGTCCGGACGGGGAAATTGCGCAGTACCCCGTCCAGCGCTTCCTGTACCCCGTACAGGCAGTGCTGGCAGGCCCATTCCACGAGGGGCCGGTCGGCCTCCGGCTCGCCGTGGTCTTTGAACCGTTTGAGGGACGCGGTACCCAGATACATGTAACTGAGGGCATCGCCGAAACGCGCCGACAGGCTTTCCTTGCGTTTCAGCTCGCCGCCGAGAATCAGCAGAGTAATATCCGCCAGCACGGCGAACGAAGCGCTGTAGCGGGCAAACCGGCGGTAGTAGCCACCCATGGCGCCGCGATCGCCGCCGGGCGCCAGCAACGACCCGCTCAGGCCGTACACCACGGACCTGATGCCGTTCATCACCGTATAGCCGATGTGGGCGGTCAGGGTCCGGTCGAACTCGTCCCGGACCGAATCGTCGATCTCGGCCTGAGCGTACCTGATCTCATCCAGCAGGTAGGGATGACAGCGCATCGCCCCCTGGCCGAAGATGATCATGCTGCGGGTCAGTATGTTGGCCCCCTCGACGGTGATGGCGATCGGCAGCTCCGTATAGGCCTGGGCCAGGTAGTTGGCCGGTCCGCGGCAGATTCCGCGGCCGCCGTGCACGTCCATGGCGTGGTTGACCACAGCCCGGGCGCTCTCTGTCACGTGGTATTTCAAGATAGCCGTGATCACGCTGGGTTTCTCCCCCAGCTTCAACGCCGAAGTCGTCAGCAGCCTCCCGGCATCCATCATGTAGGTGAGTCCGCCGATGCGCGCCAAGGCCTCTTGCACACCCTCGAACTTGCCGATGGGGATGCCAAACTGCTCGCGGACACGGGCATAGGCTCCGGTGGTGCGGGCACACAGCTTCGCCGCCGCGGTGCCCGACGCGGGCAGAGAGATCGCCCGCCCGACGGCCAGGGATTCCATCAGCATGCGCCAGCCCCTGCCCACCCAGGCCTGCCCCCCGATTACGAGGCTCAACGGGATGAACACGTCGCTGCCGAAATTGGGCCCGTTCTGGAACGCCGCATCCATGGGGTAGTGGCGCTCCCCGATCCGGATACCCTCGAGATCCGTCGGCACCAGGGCACAGGTGATGCCCAGGTAATCCTGGTCGCCGATCAAGTGGTCCGGGTCGTAAGCCTTGAACGCGAGTCCCAGCAGGGTCGCCACCGGTCCGAGGGTGATGTAGCGCTTCTCCCAGTTCAGGCGCAGCCCCAGGACTTCTTGCCCTTTGTACTCGCCCCTGCAGACCACGCCATGATCGGGAATCGAGCCGGCGTCGGAACCCGCTTCCGGGTTGGTGAGCCCGAAGCACGGGATCTCCTCGCCTGTGGCCAGACGCGGAAGGTAGTAATCCTTCTGCTCCTGGGTGCCGTAGTTCAGCAGCAGCTCCGCCGGGCCGAGCGAGTTGGGCACCATGACGGTGACCGCCGCGGTGCCGCTGCGGGTGCCTACCTTCATCACAATTGCCGAGTTCGCCTCAGGAGAGAACTCGAGACCGCCATACTTCTTCGGGATGTTGATTGCCCAGAACTTCTCCCCGGCCATGAAACTCCAGACCTCCTCCGGCAGGTCCTTCAGCTCCCCGGCAATCTTCCAGTCGTCCAACATCGCGCAAAGCCGCTCAACCGGCCCGTCCAGATACGCCTGCTCCTCCTCGGACAAGCCCGGCGCGGGTACGTCGAGCAGCTTGTCGAAGTCGGGGTTTCCGCGGAACAGGTCGGCCTCCCACCACGTGGTACCCGCTTCGATCGCTTCACGCTCGGTTTCGGATATGGGAGGCAGTACCCTGTGTATATATTCCAGCATCGGCGTGCTGAGATAGCGGCGGCGCAGGGGTTCGGCATTGAACAACGCCATAACCGCGAAGGCCACCCACAGCACCACCGCCAGCAGGCCGGGCAAGACGCCGGTCGCGGTCAACACAAGCAGGCCCACACCGAACGCCACGGTCCAGGTTAGCAACGAAAGACGCAGCCGCGTCGCGGCGTACAAGGCGGCGAACAGGATGATGAGGCTGGCGATCCAGGACATTGAAATACCTCTGTTATGAAGAAGGGCGGACGTGGCCGGCCGCTACCACAAACGGCGTTCGGACGGGCTCCTCGGAAGACGGAGCCCGCATCCCCGCGGCAAGGAACTCCGTGAGGCGGATCAGCAGACGTTCCTGCTCCGTGGGCTCCGTGAGATTACCGGTGGCGATGAGACGCATCATGTTCGAACCGGACATGCAATACGCGAGGGTGCCAACAAGGAAATGCAGCCGCCAGTACAACTCCTCCCCCTCGAGCTCTGGAAGCGCCGCGGAGAAAGCCGGCTTGAAGCGATCGATAACCTGCTCGGACATCGACCGGACGGCAGCCTGAAGGGTTTCAGAAGGCTCCGTGTAGCTGCGACCCAGCAGGCGGACGAAACGCGCCCCGCCCCCGGGCTCGTCGCGGCTGAGCTCCAGCGCCGGACCGACGAACGCCTTGATGAGCCCGGCAAGGGGAATGGCGGCACCGTGCTCCTGTTCCAGGATACACAATCGCCGCAGTCGCTCTTCGTTCATTGGCGACAGGCGCCGCTCGAAGATCGCGCGCACCAAGCCGTCCTTGGATCCGAAATGGTAATTTACGGCCGCGAGGTTCACCCCGGCAGCGTTGGTGATGGCTCGCATGGAAGTCGCGCCAAAGCCGTGCCCGGAGAACAACTGCTCCGCGACGTCCAGAATCCGGTCTTTTGTGGATTGCGCCACGGCTCATCGGCGATTCATACGTTCGTTTGAATATACCTTCACACCCGCGGGGCGTCAAAACCTGCGCGAGGGTGGGAGCCCGCGGGTTCCGGCAGGACTACCTGCGGAAGAACCAGAGGACGACCGAGATCACCACGCTGACAATGACCATCGTGGTAATGGGAAAGTAGAACCGGAAGTTGTCGCGCTCGATCGCGATGTCGCCCGGCAGGCGACCGAGAGGCAGCTTCGACAACCAGGGCCACAGCAACCCGGCGATGACAATCAGCGCACCGATAATGATCAGGGTTCGGCTCATAAGACGGCAATTCTAAGTCCCGCGCCCGCGCCCGGCCACGGTCGGGTAACCGGTGCTCTCGGACTACTGCTATTTGCGCCAGAACGGCTTGTACGCTTCCAGGCGATCCACACCCGCATCCTTCAGCAGCCGTTCGTCCAGAGTGGCGAGCTCCCGGCGGGAGTTGGCACGCAGATGCCACAGCGCGAGGGTGGCGTCGATACTGCGAAAACAACCCAGAACCGCGGACCACAGGCGCGTTCCAGGGCCGTTCGCGCGTGGCGCTTCGAGCAGCGCCGAGTCATGGGAATTTTGATGCATTGTTGCGCTCCGCTTGTTTCACCGTCACTCAGCCTAAACATTGATCTGTAATGTATACAGATACAGAAATTGAAAAATTGACAATAACAGTTTAGGCTCCACTCGTGAGCGAGACGACCTATCCGAGCGAGTCGCCGTTGTACGACCGGGTAGCACGGGTGGTGCGCGGGATGATTGACAAAGGCAGCCTGCGGCCCGGGCAGCGGGTACCGTCGTTGCGCAGCATGAGCAGGCAGTTGAAGGTGAGCATCACGACGGTGCTGGAGGCCTACTCCCATCTCGAGGACGAGGGAATGATCCGGGCTCAACCCCGGTCCGGATACTTCGTGACCCAGCGCGCGGCGGTCAGGATCCCCGCGCCGCGCCGCAGCCGATCGCAGAGGGCGCCCCGCAGAGTGAAGGTAGGCGACGCGGTGCACGCCATATTCAGCCTCGCCAACCGCGATGATGTGGTCGCCCTGGGTATCGCCAACCCCTCTCCCGAGCTGCTGCCCACGCGGACCCTCAGCCGGCTGGTGCGAAACATTGCCGGCCGGTCCTCCCGGCAAGCCGTGGACTATTGCTTTCCACCCGGGGACCCCCTGCTGCGCAGGGAAATCGCGATAAGGTCTTCCGGCATCGAAGGCGCGGTATCCCCGGATGACATCGTGATCACCAGCGGCGCCACGGAAGCCCTGATGACCAGCTTGACCGCAGTGGCCGGCGCGGGTGACGTGATAGCGGTCGAATCACCCGCTTACTTCATGCTGCTGCAGATGATAGAGAGCCTCGGCATGCTCGCCCTGGAGATCGCCACCGACCCCGCCACCGGCATGTGCGTGGATGACCTGCACCGGGCCGTCCACCAGATCGATGTCAAGGCGGTGATATCCAACGCCAACTTCCACAACCCCACTGGCAGCCTGATGCCCGACGAGGAAAAGAGACGCATGGTACGGACACTGGCCGAGCGGCATATTCCTCTCATCGAGGACGATATCTACGGCGACCTGTATTTCGGCGAGGAACGGCCCCGAACCCTGAAGTCGTTCGATACCAGCGGCAACGTCCTGCTGTGCTCGTCCTTTTCCAAGACCGTTGCACCGGGATACCGCGTGGGCTGGGTTGTACCCGGAAAATATCAGGACGAAGTGATGGAGAAGAAGCAACTGGTGAGCTCGGCGACGGCATCGTTACCGCAGATGACGATGGCGGAGTTCCTGCGCAGCGGTGGCTACGACCGTAACCTGGCGGCCCTTCGCCGGCACTATGCCGAGCAGGTCCGGCAAATGCGCGGCGTGGTGGCGGAAAGTTTTCCGGATGGCACCCGGGTGTCCGAGCCATTCGGCGGCTTCGTGCTGTGGGTCGAACTGCCGCCGGGAACGGATTCCTGGGAGCTGTTCAACCGGGCCATGGAACAGCGCATCAGCATTACGCCGGGAATGTTGTTTTCCTCGTCCGGCAAGTACCGGAACTTCGTTCGCCTGAGCGCCGGCCAACCCTGGAGTCCGCGCGTGGAGGAAGCGGTGCGCACCGTCGGCCGCCTGGCAGCGGACGCGCAATGACGCCGGCTCGCGGACGGTGATCCGTGAGAGACCTGCCCCGCTGCGCTACAATACGGCCCTATTCGAAGCCCGAGTTGCCCATGACCGATCCGAAAGTGACACAGGTGCGAAGCGGCCTGAAGTTCAAGACTCCCCAGGGCTTCAGCGCCATCAAGGACGGTATCAAGACCCGCGGGCGGTCCGATCAGTCCGGTCGGTCGACCGATACGGATCGCAAGCCGCCCTGGCTGCGGGCCCGAATCGGCGGCGGCGAGCGCTACCGTCAGGTCAAGCGCAACGTCGACGCGCACCGCCTGAGCACCGTGTGCGAGGAGGCGCATTGCCCCAACATCGGCGAGTGCTGGAACAACGGCACCGCCACCATCATGCTCATGGGGTCGGTATGCACCCGCGCCTGCCGATTCTGCGCGGTCGACACCGGCAACCCCAAAGGGTGGCTGGACGGGGAAGAGCCGGCCAATACTGCCGAGTCTGTCGAATTGATGGGACTGCGCTACGTGGTTCTGACCTCGGTGGACCGGGACGACCTGCAAGACGGCGGCGCCGCCCACTACGCCGAGTGCATCCGCGCCATCAAAGCGCGCAGCCCGGGCACGGCAGTGGAGGCCTTGACGCCGGACTTCCGCGCTGACCTGGCGGCGGTTGAGCGCGTGGTGGACGCCAAACCCGAAGTCTTCGCCCAAAACATCGAGACGGTGCGCCGCCTGACACACGTCGTGCGGGACCCGCGCGCCGGCTACCAGCAGACCCTGGACGTACTGGCGCATGCCAAGCGATACCGGCCGGAGGTCCTCACCAAGACCAGCTTGATACTCGGTCTGGGAGAAAACGACCAGGAGATCGCCGAAACCATGGACGATCTGCGCGCCATCGGCTGCGATATCCTGACACTCGGCCAATACTTGAGGCCGACGCGCAATCACCTGCCCATCAACCGTTGGGTCACGCCCCGGCAATTCGAGGAATACCGCCTGTGGGGCCTGGAGAAGGGATTCCTTGAAGTCGCGTCCGGCCCCATGGTGCGCTCTTCCTACCGCGCCGATCGCATCCTGGAGAAGAACAATCTTGGTCTGACTCGGGAAACAGCGAAATCCGCTGACCCGTAGGTCGGGATTTTTCCCGACGTATGCCGGCGCCGCCCCAAACGCCGTTGTCGGCATGGAATGCCGACTTATAGGGAGAGCGAACGCGGACCGGCGCTGAACGGACAGCTACGAGGACTTGTCGCAGTCGGGGGCGTTCTCGATCGATACGACGGGGCGGTCGAATATACCCTTCTCTCGGAGGCGCTTGACCGCGGTCCTGAGAAACTCCGCAAACGACGTGTTCGGCTCGTTCTTGCTGACGAAGCTCTTGCGGTCCACGAAGACCTCCGCATGCTTCAACTCCGACCCGCAGTAGGTTCCCACGGCTTCCACGTACTTGCCGCTGGTTACCGGTTCGCACCCCTCGAACCCCTGGCGGGATACCTCCACATCGTCGATTCCCTGGTCCTTCAGTATCTGCGCGATGCGGGGTACGGCCACCTGGGGATCCTTGCTGGCGGCGGCGATCCTCGCCTTGACCTCGGCCGTTTCGTGAGGCGTCAATGCACCTTCATCTATGACCGCGTTGGTATCGGCGAGCTTGCAGTTCTCGTAAACCTCAACGATGACAGCCTGCGAAGCCCGCGCCAAGGGCGCGGTTATCAACATGAGCGCGACGATAGCGAACAACGGTGCGACGACAGACCCGGTCGGGAAATTCAGATGCATCGGCGATGGATACCAGCGGGATGAGGATGGTGTTGCGGCAAGTATAGAGGCTATCGCGGGAGCATGCACGAGCGGGAATCCGTGCAGCCGCGCATCTTCTCCGACAACGGGCCGGATCAAAATCCCGGCGGCTCTAAACCCCCGACTCGCGGCATCGTCGGACCGACCGGAAGGACCCGGGGACGCCCGCAACAACCCTGCCACCGTGCACGCCGTCAGGAATCGCGCGCTCCGCGCTCGCGGGGCGGCACCTCGGTCGTCGGAGAGAATCCCGACAACTCGTCCAGGATCGGCGCCAGGCCCGTTTTGTGCCTGCGGATCTCCTCCGGGCTCAGACCGGTCAGCTCATACGGGAGCACGAGCCAGCTGTCGGTCTCGTGTACGTAGAAGTCGGGCACGCGCCCGGTCCGGTTGCGTTTCGGCTTGTACCACGGCACCGCGACGCGCACCTCCCGGGGCATGTTCCTGCGCATCTTGTACTCGAGGCGATCCATGACCGCCTTGACGTTGAGCCCGCTGCTGTAGACGTCATCCACGATTAGGAATCTGTCGTCTGCGTTCATCGTCTCGAACAGGTATTGCAGTCCGTGGACCCGGATCGAGTCCGCGTTGTCGATAACCTGCTGATACGTGGAGGCTCCGCGGTAGGACGTGCGAATGGAGATGTGATCCGTATTGATCCCGAAGTACTGGAGGCACTCCTGAACCACGATACCCACGGAACTGCCGCCGCGCCAGATGCCAACCATGAAGTCCGGCTGGAAGCCGCTCTCGACGACCTGCATTCCCAGGCGATATCCATCCAGAAGCAGGTCCTGCTCCTGTATGAACACCTTGTCTGCGGAGGCGTCTCGCATGGCGGCTAGTGTACCCCGTCAAACCGTCTGTAACTTATCGGCGGCTTGCCGATCCGGATTGGATTGTTCGATAGAGCATCGAAAGGGCTCCGCCGGGGGTTTTTTCACCAAGCGAGTATCGGGGAGCGACTGAAAAAGACCCCGGCGGCGCCCGTCTGCGGATCGGGGCCACCGTCATCCCAGCCTGAAATCATTTGCATCATTTCTGGCGGGGTACACTAGTCTATCACGGTGGTTCCGGCGCAGCGGTGCAGCCGATATACTCGCGCCAAAACGGAGCCGAGGATGACATGTCGGAAAAACTCTATCTGAGCGCCCAGGGGCAATTGGAGGATTCATTCAGGCTGGGCGCGCGGGTTCTAAGCAGCGGCTTCAGGCCGAGCATCATGATCGCGATATGGCGCGGCGGCGCACCGATCGGCATTGCCGTGCAGGAAATCCTCGCCTACTTCGGGGTGGATACCGACCACATCGCTATAAGGACCTCTTCCTACGGCTCCGGCATCGACGACCGGCGAAGCTCGATCCGCATACACGGCATGAACTACCTGATCAAGCGCATCCGGCAGGAGGACCGCCTGCTGATCGTGGATGATGTGTTCGACACGGGACATACCATCGAGGCGATCATCGATGATCTGCGACTCAAGGCGCGATTGAATACTCCGGCCGATATCCGGATTGCCGTTCCCTGGTACAAGCCCGCCAGAAACGAAACCGGCCGGGTGCCCGACTACTTCCTGCACGAGACGGAAAGCTGGATCAAGTTTCCGCATTCTCTGGAAGGGCTTACCGCGGAGGAAATCAGGACACACCGTCCGGATATCGACGCGATCGTACATCCGGCATAGCTGCATCCCGCCGTGGTTCAGACCACTCCCTGTCCCGTTTGATTCGCGGGCCGCGGCGCGCACCTCTCGTGCGCCCTGAAACCGGACGGGTCGTTTATGTTAGACTATGAATGCCCCTCGCATACACCCTCGCAAGTGAGCTTCAGTCCAAACATGAGTGACAAACCCGTTGTCCTGGTTACCCGCAAGCTGCCGGCGGCCGTCGAGGACCGGCTCCGGCGCGACTATCAACCGATACTGAACGAGCAGGATCGGCGCTACGACAGCGACGAATTGTTGAAGCTCGCCGAAGGCGCCGATGCGATTCTCGCCTGCCACACCGAGCGCTTTTCGCGCGATGTCATCGAACGCCTGCCCCGGCGGGTGCGGGTCATCGCCAACTTCTCGGTTGGCGTGGATCACGTCGATCTGGACGCAGCCCGGGACCGCGGACTGCCGGTTACCAACACGCCGGATGTGCTCGCCGACGCCACGGCCGAGTTGACCATTCTTCTGATGCTGGGCGCTGCCCGCCGAGCCAGTGAGGGCGAGCGTCTGATAAGGGCGGGGCAATGGAACACATGGAGCCCGAGCTTCATGATCGGAATCGAGATGACCGGCAAGCGCTTAGGGATCATTGGCATGGGCCGCGTCGGGCGCGTCACCGCCAAGCGCGCCCGCGGCTTCGACATGGAAATCCACTATTACAACCGTCACCGCCTGCCGCCGGAGCTCGAAGCGGGAGCCGTTTACTACGAGACACCCGACGCGCTGCTCCCTCAGTGCGATTTTCTGGCCCTGCACTGCCCCGACACGCCCGAGACGCGCGACCTGCTCAACGCCGAGCGCATCGCGCTGCTGCCGGACGGGGCCGTGGTGGTGAATGCGGCGCGCGGCGCGGTCGTCGACGAAGACGCGTTGATCGCGGCGCTGCGCAGCGGCAAGATCGCAGCGGCGGGGCTGGACGTCTTCAAGAACGAGCCCAACGTCAACCCCGCCATCCGGGACCTCGAGAACACCTTCCTGCTGCCGCATGTGGGCAGCGCCACCCGCGAGACCCGCGATGCCATGGGATTCCGGGCGCTGGACAATCTCGACGCCGTCTTCGCGGGCCGCGAGCCGCGCGACCGGGTGGCGTAGGACGGAATTCATTCCGACGAGGGCACCTGGGGGCGGCACCGGTCTCGGCAGGAATAGAGTCCCATCCACCGGCAAGCGGTCCCCGGAGCCGATCGAATTCACCAACATCAACAGTTAAGGAGTCGGCATTATGAAAATCGGCTTTATCGGACTCGGCATCATGGGCGCGCCCATGGCTGAACACCTGCAACAAGGGGGCCACGACCTCCATGTCGTCAAGCATCGTTCCCCGCTCCCGCAGGAGATTCTGGACGGCGGTGCCAGCGAGCACCCCAATGCCGCCCAGGTGACCGCGAATTCCGAGATCATTATCACCATGGTTCCGGACACGCCCGATGTCGAGCGCGTGTTGTTCGGCGACGACGGCGTAGCCCAGGGCCTGAGCGCCGGCAAAGTCGTGGTGGACATGAGCTCCATCTCGCCGATCGCCACCAAGGACTACGCCGCCAGAATCAACGAACTGGGATGCGAGTACCTCGATGCGCCGGTCTCCGGCGGTCAAGTCGGGGCCAAAGCAGCCTCGCTGACCATCATGGTGGGAGGCGACCAGAAGACTTTCGACCAGGTGAAGCCCATCTTCGAACTGATGGGGAAAAACATTACCCTGGTGGGGGCAAACGGAGCCGGCCAGACGGCGAAGGTCGCCAATCAGATCGTCGTCGCCCTCACCATCGAGGCGGTCGGCGAGGCCCTGTTATTCGCCTCCAGGGCCGGCGTGGACCCCGCCCGCGTTCGCGAAGCGCTGCTCGGCGGCTTCGCCGGTTCCAAGATACTGGAAGTGCATGGGGAACGCATGATTCAACGGACATTCGACCCGGGCTTTCGAATCGAGCTGCACCAGAAGGACCTGAACCTGGCACTGGAAGGCGCCAGGGAATTGGGCATGAGCCTGCCGAACACCGCGGTGACCCAGGAGCTGTTCAACTCGTGCGCCGGAAACGGCTGGGCGTCCCTGGACCACTCGGCGCTGGTCAAAGCACTGGAGCGCCTCGCTAACCACGAAGTGGGATCGCAGTAACACCTCTCGCCGGTCGGGGGGCGGACCGGCGACTCCTCTCGAGCACCCGCCGCATACCGGCACCGACCTGGCGCCGCGCGGCGGAGGCTACTTGCCCTTGTTACTGTTTCCGAACTCCACGATGAATTCCCGGATCGCCAGCGCGAAGGTCCCCACAACGATGACCCACAGCGGTACGGCTTCGATAGAGTACGCGAGATAACCCACATACACCGCGGCTACCACGATTCCGAGAAAACCTATGATCAGCTGAAACAATTCAGGCCTCCCATGAAGTTGGGACGTACCCGCGGAACGGGCACACTTTGCGAGTCTTGCACAATCATACCACCCGCCAGCCGGCTCACGCCGCCTCCTCCTCGCTGAGATACTCCACCAGCCAGCGTGCGCACTGAAGCAGCCGCGCGTCGTCGCCCCTGGGTCCGACCAGCTGTACCCCCATGGGCATGCCGTCCGGACCTTCCATGAGGGGCACCGTGACGGCCGGCAGTCCACAGAGTGTCCATATGGTGCCGAACGCCGGGTTGCCCGTCGATTCCAGTCCGCGCGGCGCCTCACCGGCCGTCGCCGGCGTGACGATGGCGTGCTTCTCCTGAAAGATGTCCTCGAGCACCGAATTGAAGATTGGAATCCTCGCCAGGGCCCGGTTGTATTCGAGTGCCGGATATTGCCTTCCCCGTTCGAGCATCTCCCAGAGGACGCCGCTCAGGTGCTCGGGGCCGCGCCGGTATTCCACCTCGTAACTCAAGGCGAGATCGGTCTCCATGATCGTGCGGTGCAGATCGACGCAGTCGGCAAACGGCTCGGGTAGAGCGATTTCGCTCACCCGTTCACCGAGGGCTTCCACCAGCTCGCCAAACGCCTCCTGCATGTCACCGGACGCCTGCTCCCACATCGGTGTCTTCACGAATGCGAACTGCGGCGGCAAAGGAAGCGGGCGCGACGCGAAATCGAGCAGCCGCGGCGCGGCTTGCGGCCGCATGTCGCTATCCGAGGCGTCGAACACCATCAGCGCCTGCGCCACCAGGGCCGCGTCCGGGAGCGAGCGCGCGAATACGCCGACGTGGTCCAGGGCCCGTGACTGACGCAGTGTCCCGGTGCGCGAGATCAGCCCGAAGGTCGGCTTGTAACCCACGACCCCGCAATAAGAGGCAGGGCGGATCACGGACGCATTGGTCTGCGTGCCCACCGCCGCCGGGACCATCCCGGCGGCGACAGCGGCTGCCGAGCCGCTGGAAGACCCGCCGGGCGTGCGTTCGGGATCGTGTGGATTGCGGGTCTTGCCCGGGCTGTAGGTCGCCAGCTCGGTAGTCACGGTCTTGCCCAGGATTACGGCTCCCGCGCTTCGCAGGGCGGAAACAACGACTGCGTCCTTGGCCGGCCGCCGGCCCGCGTGCAGCGGCGTTCCATCCTCGGTGGGCATATCCGCCGTATCGATGATGTCCTTGATTCCGACGGGTACACCGTGCAACGCGCCCAGGGGGCGCCCCCGGCGACGCGCTTCATCCGCGCTTCGGGCCTGTTCCCGGGCGTGCTCGGGATCCAGGAACGCCCAGGCCTGGACGGTCTCTTCCAGTTCGTCGGTAACCGCGAGACAGGCATCCACCAGCTCTTCCGAGGTGATGCGGCCTTCCCGGACGGCGTCGGCTGCGTCAACCGCTCCGAGCCGGGCCATGACTCTCTGTCGCTCAGCGACCACGGCGCCTGCTCTCCTTCCCCGGACCGGACCTCAACAACCCGTCAGTGGGCATAAAGCTGATGGGGAAGCCAAGTGGCCATGCCCGGGTAGATATACAGAAGCGCCATGGTGATGAACACCATAAACACGAACGGCAGTGCGCCAGCGAATATCTGGGTAAGTTGTACCTCGGGCGGTGCCACGCCCTTCAGATAGTACGCCGACATCGCCATCGGCGGCGTGTTGAAAGAGGTCTGGATGTTGAGCGCCACCAGTATGCCGAAGACCAGGGGATCGACACCGAATACTTTGAGCAGGGGAAGGAAGATGGGCACGAAGATGATGATGATCTCCGTCCACTCGAGCGGCCAGCCCAACAGGAAGATGATGAACTGCGCCAGCAGCAGGAATTCCACCCGCGACAGGCTCATGCCTTTGATCGTGGCTTCCACCAGATCCTGGCCGCCCAGGTATGCGAACACGGACGCGAAAGTCCAGGAGCCCACGAACAGGAAAGTGACCATGGCCGTGGTGCGCGCTGTCAAGTAGACAGCCTCCTTCAAGCGCTGGAAGTCGAGAGCGCGGTAGGCGGCAGCCAGTACCAGGCTTCCGAAGGCACCTACCGACGCCGCCTCGGTGGGCGTCGCGAGGCCGAACACGATAGCGCCCAGAACGGAAAGAATCAGCACTGCCAGAGGGAAGAAAGACGTGATCAGGGCGTAGATTACCTGGCCCACAGGTATGTCTGTCTGCTCCTTGGGAAGCTCGGGGGCGAGGGACGGATTGATTACGCAGCGTCCGACGACGTAAACGACGTACAAGCCGGCGAGGACGAAACCGGGGAAAAATGCCCCTGCATAGAGCTGCACCACGGACACCCCGGCCGTCGCGGCATAGACTATGAGGAGAATGCTCGGGGGGATCATGATCCCCAGTGTCCCGCCGGCGCACACCACCCCGGCGGCGAGCTTGGTATCGTAGCCCGCCTTGAGCATGGCCGGAAATGCAAGCAGGCCCATCAGCGTGACGACGGCGCCAACGATGCCGGTAGCGGTGGCGAAGAATGCGCAGGTGAGCAACGTCGCCACCGCCATTGAGCCGGGAATGTTCTTCGCCGCCACCTGGATACTGTAGAACAATCGATCCAGAATGCTCGCGCGCTCGACGATATAGCCCATGAACAGAAACAACGGAACGGCGGTGAGCACGTCGTTGCTGAGAATGCTGAAGGTGTTCTGGGTGAGCAGGGAGAAGATCCGGTCCCCCATGGCATAGTAGCCGAAGAATATCCCCTGAGCCATGAGGGTGATCCAGATAGGAAACCCGAGCATGATCGTAAACACGAATATGCCCAGCATCATTACGCCGATTTCGGGATTCGTCATCGAGCTGTTCTATTGTGTTGAAAGTTTTAGTAATTCTTGACGACTATTGCTTTACGCCCGCATCCGGGAGGCCGCGCTCGCGGGCGGACTCGTGCTCGTGCAGGATGGCGGTTTCCAGCTCCTCGACATCATGAAGCCGCTGTGGCCACTCCCCGGTCCGCAGACAGAAAATACACCTGGTCACCTCGGCCACCCCCTGTATGAACAGCGTCACGCCTCCCGCGGGGATGAGCGTCTTGAGCGGAAAGATGGGGATGTCGGCAGGGCTGTACACACTGACTTCCTGGTAACGCCAGGAATCCGACGCATACCCGAAGCCCGCGTAGATCAGGGCGAGGATCCCGGGAAAGAAGAAAGTGCAATACAGCACCAGATCTATCGCCGCCTGGGTCTTGGGCTTCAGCAGGCGGTAGACCACGTCGCCACGGACATGCCCGTTGCGCGCCAGCGTGTAGGCGCCCGCCATAAAAAAAAGCGCCCCGTACATGTTGTAGCTGACGTCGTACGACCAGGTAGTAGGATTGTTCATGACGTAGCGAACGAAGACTTCGTACGACTCCCCAAACGTGAGGATAACGATGTACCAGGCGAACGCCTTCCCCACCGCCGTACTGAAACGGTCAATTGTCAGAATGAAAGATTGCACGGTCCGATCCCACCCCCTCGGTCGCTATCATAAAGGCGGGGGCGGCGCCGGGCGCCGCCCCCGTTTCTGTGCTACGTCCGATGGGCAACCGACCTAGAAGCCCAGTGGTTGCTCCTTGCCGAAGTAATGGTCGTAGGCAAGTTTCGTAGGCGCCTGGTTGAGCAGATTGAAGTACGCGACGTTCATGGCCCACTTCTTCTGGGCGTCCGCGACGGCCTTGAACTCCGGCACTTCGGCGCTGTACTTCTCCACCACCTTGTCCCACGCGTCGAGCTGGGCCTTGAGGATCGAATCCGAGGTGCGGTACACATGCACGCCGTCGTCGTGAATCAGGGCCTGCAGGTCCTTAGGATACTGCTCGTGGGCGGTCCAGGTGTTGCGCGAGTTGGCAGCCTGTACGGCGTGATCGAGGATCGCCTTGTGCTCGTCCGGCAGCGAGTTCCACTTGTCCATGTTCATCTCGATTTCCAGCGTCTCGGCCGCCTGGTGGTAGCTGGCCATCATGTAGTACTTGGCAACGTCGGCGGCGCCGAAGCGGCGGTCCGAGGTCGGGTTGTTGTACTCGAATGCCTCGATCACGCCCTTCTCCATGGCGGGAATGATCTCACCGCCCGGAAGCTGGGTGACCTTCAGCCCCATTTCCTGCATGACGTTGGTGGCCAGGCCGACCGTGCGGTACTTCAGGTTCTTCAGGTCCGCGGGAGTCTTCGGTTGAAACTTGAACCATCCGAGGGGCTGGGTGGGCATCGGCATCAGGAACCAGCCGATGACATTCAAGCCGAGCTTCTTCTGAAGCAAATCGCGGTACATCTGGAGGCCGCCGCCCAGGTATACCCAGGCCAGAAACTGGTGGCCGTCCCAGCCCCAGCAGGGACCGGTTCCGAACAGCGATGCGGCGCGGTTCTTTCCATACCAGTAGGCCGGCACCATATGGCCCATGTCCAAAACTCCCTTGTTGACCGCGTCCTGAACCTCGAACGCCTTCACAACCGATCCGGCGCTCAGATAATCGATCTTCAGGCCGGAGCCCTTGCCCATATCGTTGACGATTTCGACATACTGCTTGGCGTACTCTTCGAGCATGTCTCCGGCGCCCCACGACCCTTGCATCTTCAAGGTCGTCATGCCGGCGCCTGTCGAGATCATCGGGAAGCCCAGGGTGGCGGCGCCGGCCGCGGTAGCGGTCGTAGCGGCACTCGCCCGCAGGAACTTCCGGCGGCTCTGCTTAGGCTCGGTTGTAGTCTTTGTCTTCTGGGTCATAGGTTCACCCTCCGGTTAGTCAAGGTAAGCAATCGTAGTGGTGGCGGCTCAATCAACCAGGTCGTCTTCGACACACGCGCTGACCCGTAATCGCACGACCAGTTTCGACCGCGTCACCTCCTGACAGTGTTGTAGAAATTTTTTCTGATGCACGTGCCTCTGCACAAGGGAACCTCCGCACAGAGGGAGATTCGGTATACCACAATACTTTCCATGGAACAATTGACCGCTTGTTCACATTGCGGTGCAGCATGGTTATGTACCGGAAAGCCAGCGGATCAACGGTACTTAATCAAAGACAACCCCGGGCCGTCGAAGTTCGATATGCGCAATGAAACAAAGCATCACCGTCTTCAGGAAACTTGTCGCAGATCATGCACTCGCCGCGTCGGAGTGGTCCAGTATTTTGATCAGCGCACTGTGATCCAAAGCCCCGTCACCCTGCTCGATGAGTTCGTCATACAGCGTGCGTACGAGCTCGGTCATGGGCATGTGCGCGCCGACCGATTGCGCGAGCTCCAATGCTTGTTGCAGGTCCTTGCGCTGGGTGGTGGCCTTGCCGCCGGGCTCGAAGTCCCCCTCGATCATGCGCTGGCCATGGAGCTCCATGATTCGCGACCAGGCGAAGCCGCCGCGCAACGCTCCTCGCACCGCTGCCGGATCCACACCGCTGCGTCTGGCGAGGTTCAATGCTTCGGCGACGGCGCCGATGGTGAGCCCCACAATAACCTGGTTGGCGGCCTTGGCCACCTGTCCCGCGCCGCGCGCGCCCACGTGCGTGATCTGCCGGCCGAGAACCTCGAACAAAGCTCGCGCGCGGTTGAAACCTTCCTCGCTTCCTCCCGCCATGATCGTCAAGCCTGCATCGACCGCACCGACCTGTCCGCCGGAGACCGGGGCGTCGACATACAAACCACCCGCGGTTTCGATTTCTCCCGCCAGCCGGCGCGTCGCGGATACCGCGGTGGTGCCCATATCGATCACCAGCAAAGGAGGGGCGAGACCTGCCAGAACACCATCGTCACCGATCAGCACGCGTTCCACCGTGGGTGTATCCGGCAGCATCAGTATCACGGCATCGACTTGTTCGGCGACTTCGCGGGGGGAAGATGCGGCAACCATGCCTTCGGCCACCATCTCGTCGACCACATCGCGGCTGCGATTGTGGATCACCATCGAATAGCCCGCCTTGCGTAGATTGCGCGCCATGGGTTTGCCCATGAGCCCGAGACCTATGAATCCGATGGTATTGAGCGTGTTCTGTGTCATGTTGCGAAGATCTTGGTGCGAGGGACGTATCGAGGATCGGCGCCCGACACACGCTGTGCATCGATGCGCACCTGTTGGATCGAGATGTTACTACCCGGCAGCGCACCCCGTGTGGATGCATCGGGTTCGGTAGTTTCACCATGCGAAAATCCGGCGCCCTCGATCCGGGGCTCTGCCGCCGTCGGAACGGCACAGCAGCGCCTCGTATTGGTCGACCCTTCCGTTTCTGCGCAACTCGCGCCACGGTTGAGAATTCCAGCCATCGATGTCCTCCGGCACCCCCGGATACCGCCCGCGCAACGCGGCGGTTCGCATTGGGAAGCCAGGCAGCCCGAAGTATTCACCGGCGGATCGACGAGCCGCGGTGAACAAGCGCACCGCCATCGTCGATCAGGTGCTCGCGGCCACCCCGGCGCGCAGCTCTTCTATCCAGTCCGCCGCCGTTCGAGCGTCCACTTCCGCCTCGCGGACGAGCTGGTCGAAATGCCCGGTGAGGGCAAGTACCTGCTGGCGGTCGCGAAACACCATGTAGAACTGGCCGACGTAGACGATGGCCAGCAACGGGCCGTAGATTCCCAGCGGCGAGCTGTAGATCTTCTTGGAATCGAACAGGTACAGACGCAGCGACGGATAGTAATCGCGGCACATCCGGGCCAAATGATCCAGTTGAGCGTCCCGGGCCGCGGCTGACAGACCCTTCCAGTAACCCTCTCCCCGGGCGAACGTTTCCAGCACGTCGATACGCGTGCACAACTCCACGTCGGAGCCCGGCGCTCGAATATGGCTCAAGGTATCCCGCATCGAGACGATGGCCTGCTCCGGTGTCTTACCGAGAAAGGCTTTGTACTCGTGCTCGAGCACCGCCTCGGTCTTCAGACCGTCGGGCAGGGAGGCCGGAACATGGCGAATCTTGTAGCCGGCCGCCTCGCGATGACAGGCCTGAATGAACTCGTCGGCCGGCGTGCGCGTCGCTCTCTCGAACTGGAAAGAGGCGGAGAGAATATCGGCGGCCCGTTCATGGCGGTCCGACAAGCCCAACAGCCAGTCGGCACTGACCCCGAGCGCCTCGGCACATTCCGCCGCCAGGTGAACATTGGGCAGGCGGGGATCCTCGGAATTGAGGATCTGCGTCAGGGTCGAGCGATCAAAGCCCGTCGCCCGGGCCAGCTCGCTGCGGCTCGAATCGGCGCTGCGGATGGCGGTATTCAGGCGGTCCCGGAAGAGCTTGGCGCGATCTCCTTTGTGCATGCCAGACATTTTCCCACCAGTGTTTACATTTATCAACATTTGAGGCATTTACTTGACAACGTTCTGAATTGTGCGATGCAGCGAGACTCCACTACCCTTGGCGACCATCACAGACCACTCGAGCAATCGAATTTCATGGAGAGCGCCGCGCGCACAATCATCAAGGCAGTTTCCTGGCAAGCGCTGGGACTGCTGTCCATGGCGATAATCGGATACCTCTTCACGGGGTCCATCATGGCCGCCGGTTCTCTCGCCCTGGTCACCACCGCCTGCGGCGCGGTGTGCTACGTGCTTCACGAGCGCGTATGGAACCGGATTTCGTGGGGTCGTATGGATCCGCGCTACTCGACGCTTCGGTAGTCCACGGCCCCGGCACGCGACCCGCCCGTCGTTCCCCGACGGCGCTTGTAATCCAGCCTCCTTAGGCCCCAAGATTCCGCTTGTTATACAAGGCGAGAAAAAGGGCATGGCGACAACACTGGTAATCGGCGCCAACGGCGGCATCGGCCGGCTGTTCTGCCGCCAGGCGGCGGCCGGAGGTCAGGCTGTGCGGGCGATGATACGTACGCCGGAGCAAAGAGCCTGGTTTGACGCAATTGGTGTCGAGTCGGTGACGGGCGACCTGGAATCCGATTTCGAATCGAACTTCGAAGGATGCGACCGGGTGATCTTCACCGCCGGCTCAGGCGCGCACACCGGCCCGGACAAGACCCTGATGGTGGATCTGTACGGCGCCATGCGCGCCATCGACTCCGCCCTCGAGCACGGCATCTCGCAGTTCGTCATGGTCAGCGCCTTTCGCGCCGAGCAGCCACTCTCGGCCCCGGAGAAGCTTCGGCCCTATGCCGTCGCCAAGCTGGCGGCGGACCGTCTGCTGATGTGTTCCGGCCTGCCCTACACCATCCTTCGTCCGGGCCGCCTGACGGACGAGCCCGCGAGCGGCCACATACAGGTGCCGCCGTCGGGACGGTACGACCCGATCGTCGTGTCCCGGGAAAACGTCGCGCTTTGCATCAACGAAATCCTCGGGGAACCCTGGGCCATCAACCGCACCATCAATCTCGTCGACGGCGATCACCCGATATCGGATATCGCCGACCTGATCGACAGCGACGTCGGCTACTGAGTCAAACCTGCCGCAAAGAGCCCGTGTCCGGAATCCTCATCGGCACC
>CAVSUY010000002.1:0-88236 GCA_963731035.1 uncultured Gammaproteobacteria bacterium
CGCCAGAAGACTGAATATGAGCATGGATCAGGTTATCGTGACCGTCGACAGACACGGAAACACCTCCGCGGCCTCCATCCCCATGGCCCTCGATGAAGGGGTAAGGGACGGCCGCATCAAACGGGGCCAGACCATCATCATGGAGGGATTCGGTGGAGGCTTCGCCTGGGGCTCGGCGCTGCTGCGCTATTGAACGAACGCGGATCGGACTTCTTGAAGATAAATCAACCGACGAGCCGGGGTGCATCATGGGATCACTGAACAATGAAATCTGCCTGGTCACCGGCGCCACCCGGGGCATCGGCCGCGCCATCGCTCATGTCCTCGGTCAGGCCGGCGCCACAGTGCTGGGAACCGCGACCTCCGCCGAGGGCGCGGCCGCGATTTCCGACTATCTCGAAAAGGAGGGTATTCAGGGACGCGGCTACGCGTTGGATGTCACCAGCAGCGAAGCTGTGAACGAACTGGTCGGCTCGGTGGGCGACGATTTCGGCGCCCCAGGTATCGTGGTCAACAACGCGGGAATTACCCGCGACAATCTGCTGCTGCGGATGAAAGAAGAGGAATGGGACGCCGTGCTGGATACCGACCTGAAGTCCGTGTACCGGGTAAGCAAGGCGTGTCTGCGCGGTATGACCAAGGCGCGCCACGGCCGCATTATCAACATCACCTCGGTAGTGGGCGCCTCGGGCAACCCCGGCCAGACCAACTACAGCGCCGCGAAGGCGGGCATCATCGGCTTCACGCGGTCGCTGGCCAGGGAAATCGGCAACCGCGGCATAACGGTCAACGCCGTGGCTCCGGGCTTCATCGACACCGACATGACGCGCGCGCTGAGCGAAGCGCAACGCAAAGCGCTGCTGTCAGGGATTCCGTTGGGGCGCCTCGGTGACCCGAACGATATAGCACAGGCGGTTCTCTACCTGGCGTCGCCGGCGGCGGCCTATGTGACCGGCGTCACCCTGCACGTCAACGGAGGCATGTACATGAGCTGAATAATTCTTTTTATATCAGCACTTTATCACTGATATCTGATAATGTTCGGCATCTCGAAATCAGGTTTGATTTGCAGGCAATTGGGTTGGACTTGAAATTTAGTTTGTTGTTAACTATGCGGCCTTTAGAGGCCGGCTATTCTTGGAGGAAACCAAACTTATGAGCAGTATCGAAGAACGCGTAAAAAAGATCGTCGTCGAGCAACTCGGCGTGGGCGAGGACCAAGTGACGTCGGAAGCCTCATTTGTTGATGATTTGGGCGCGGATTCTTTGGATACCGTGGAGCTCGTGATGGCTCTGGAAGAAGAGTTCGATACCGAAATCCCCGACGAAGAGGCAGAGAAGATAACCACGGTTCAGCAGGCGATAGACTACATAAACTCCAACACCTGAGGCGGGTCGAATGAATCGGACGGCCGCTGCGTCGCAACGCGCTGCAGCGGCTTTTTTCTGGCACAATGGCGGCACGTGCCGACGTGTCGCTGTGATCGTCCCCGGGTGGGGTGAGATGGTTTCGCGCGACCTGTCGACAAGCCACCGGCTACTCGCTTGATATGAACAGCACCAGGCTGCGAACGCGCAGATGAGCAAGCGCCGGGTAGTCATCACCGGCCTGGGGATTGTTTCGCCGGTCGGCATCGGTGTGGAGCTCAACTGGGCAAACATCACCGCCGGCGTCAGCGGCATCGTTCCCATCACTCGGTTCGACACCACCGGATTGAGCTGCACCATTGCCGGTCAGGTCGAGGGTTTCGACGCCACCGAGTGGATGAGCCCCAAAGAAGCCCGGAAAATGGACCGCTTCATACAACTTGGCATGGCCGCCGGAATAGACGCAATGAAGGATTCGGGGCTCGAGGTGAACGAGCGCAATGCGCCGCGCATCGGCGTTTACATCGGTTCCGGCATCGGCGGCGTCGAGACCATCGAGCAAACCACCCTGGTCTACCAGGCGAAAGGCGCGCGTCGCGTGTCTCCCTTCTATGTTCCGATGTCCATTATCAATATGGTGTCGGGCAACCTTTCGATCATGTTCGGTCTGAAGGGGCCGAACCTGTCGATGGTGACAGCCTGTACAACGAGCACCCATGCCATCGGCGAGGCGTCGCGCCTGATCGAGTACGGCGATGCCGACGTGATGGTGGCGGGCGGCGCCGAGGCTGCGATCACCCCGACCGCCACGTCCGGCTTCGCCAACGCCAAGGCCTTGAGCGGCCGCAACGACGACCCCAAAGGGGCCAGCAGGCCCTGGGATACGGGTCGCGACGGATTCGTCATGGGCGAAGGTGCGGGCGTGGTGGTACTGGAGGAGCTCACGCACGCCAAGGCACGAGGCGCACATATTTACGCGGAGGTCGTCGGCTTCGGCATGAGTGCCGACGCCCACCACATGACTCAGCCGGCGCCGGGCGGCGAGGGCGCGGCCATGTGCATGTCCAACTGCCTGCGCAACGCCGGCCTCAATCCGGGCGATATCGACTACATCAATGCCCACGGCACCTCTACGCAGTTGGGCGACCTGGCGGAGACTCAGGCCATCAAGCTCGCCCTGGGAGATCATGCACGCGGCGTCGCTATCAGCTCCACCAAGTCCATGGTGGGACACCTGCTGGGCGCCGCCGGCGGGGTGGAAGCGGCGTACACCGCGCTGGCGTTGGAGCGCCAAGTCATTCCGCCCACCATCAATCTGCACGATCAGGATCCGCAGTGCGATCTGGATTACGTGCCCAACACGGCGCGGGAGGCCGTAGTGCGCGTCGCCTTGAGCAACTCGTTCGGCTTCGGGGGCACGAACGGCACCCTTGCCCTGTCGCGCTACTCCTGACGGCTATCCCGCCGACCATTCCCGTCAACGGTGAGCCGCGCGAGGCGGTTTCAGCATTCGATCGCGGACTACATTTCAGCGACGGGCTGTTCGAGACCATCGCCGTGTGCCCCGTGGGCGACCTCTGATGCTGGAACGGCACCTCGAGCGTCTCGAGGCGGGAGGCGGCCGCCTGGTGTTCGAAACCCCGGTATCCGGCCGGTGACCGGAATCCAGGATTGCCGATATGCTATCGGGGCCGTGACCCGCGCCCTTCGAGCCCATCTGAATGCCGAAACTCTGGCGATATTCGCTTAGCTCCGTGATCCTCGGCTTAGCGGCGCTGGCGCTGGCCACCGGTTACCTGTATTGGTCGAGTCGGCAGCCGGTGCTTTCGGGGTCCGAATCCTTCGTCATCCGTTCGGGTGCCGGTGTCAAGAGCGTGGCCGTGTCCCTGGTGAACGACAAGATACTGAGAGAGCCTTACACCTTCACCCTGTGGGCCTATATCAAGGGTGATACCGCCCGGATTCACGCCGGGGAATACGCGATTCCTACCGGCACCACGGTAGCGGGGCTGCTGGACCTTTTCGTATCCGGCAAGGTGATCGAGCGCTCAATCACGCTGATAGAAGGGTGGACCTTCAAGCAGTGCCTGGAAGCGCTGCACGGCGCCGAAAAGCTGCGTGATGCGACCTCCGGGCTGAGCGACGCGGAGATCATGCAACGCCTCGGGCTGCCGGACCAGTCGCCCGAAGGGCGTTTCTTTCCCGACACATACCTGTATACCGCCGACACGTCCGACCTCGACGTGCTGGGGAGGGCGCACGCCGCCATGAACAAGATTATCGACCAGGAATGGCAGAACCGGGATACCGCCATCGTCATCAGGAACGAGGACCAGGCGCTGATACTGGCATCCATCATCGAGAAGGAAACCGCCGTGCCCGCCGAACGAGCGATGATCTCCGCCGTATTCCAGAACCGCCTTGCGAAGGGGATGCGCCTGCAGACCGATCCGACGGTGATCTACGGCCTGGGCGACAAGTTCAACGGCAACCTCACCAGAAAGCACCTGGAATCCGATACTCCCTACAATACCTACACCCGGGACGGGCTGCCGCCCACGCCTATTGCCATGCCCGGCCGCGCGTCGATCCATGCCGCTGTGCATCCGGTGGCCAGCCAGGCATTGTATTTCGTCGCCAAGGGAGACGGCACCCACGAGTTCTCCGACACCCTGGCGGAGCACAATCGTGCGGTCGCCAAGTATCAGCTCAACGGTGGGCATCAGGGTGCCACCAAAAAGAGAAAAAGCGATGTGCAGTCGAAATGAAACCGGTATCCCTCACACCGTCCCTCTCGGCTCTGGTTCCCGACTCCGCCCTGCCTCCTCCGTCCCTGGAGTCGTCCCGCGAGCGGGCGAGGGGACCCTTCGTCGAATACCTCGATACGCCAAGTGCCGCGCCCCCCTCTCCCTCTGGGAGAGGTTCGGGGTGAGGGCCTGACACATGGCTGCAACACAACACGGCCAAAGAGGCAAATTCATTACGGTGGAAGGCCAGGACGGGGCCGGCAAGACCACCCACCTGGATCTCATCGGGCACATGGTCCGGGCCGCCGGCCACGAGGTGCTGCGCACCCGCGAGCCCGGGGGCACGCCGCTCGGCGATGAAGTGCGCGAACTGGTGCTTCATCACCGGGACCTGGACATCAACCCGATGGCCGAGCTGCTGCTGATCTTTGCGGCCCGCGCCCAGCACCTCGCCACGGTGATCCGCCCCGCTCTGACCGCCGGAACCTGGGTGGTGTGCGACCGCTTCACGGACGCGACTTATGCCTACCAAGGCGGGGGCCGCGGGGTCGATCCTGCCGCGATAGGCGAGTTGGAGCAGCGGGTGCAGGGTAATCTGCGCCCGGACCTGACACTGTTGTTCGACGTCGATATCGAGACCGGCGCCAGGCGAGCCGGCCGGCATGGCGGCCGTGACCGGTTCGAATCCGAGCAGGCGTCGTTCAAGGAACGCGTGCGCGAGGTGTATCTGGCACGGGCGCGGGCGGAGCCCGGCCGCATCCGGGTCGTCGACGCGGCTCGCGCGCTGTCCCAGGTGAAAGAAGAGGTACAATCCCTGGTGTTGGAATACCTCGACGCGCCGACCGATGCCTGAGATCCTCCCGTGGAACGAATCCGTATGGCAATACCTGACGGCCCCGCGGACACGTTCGTCCCACGCCTGGCTCTTCACCGGCGCCCGGGGGCTGGGCAAGACCGGGTGTGCGATGGCGTTCGCCAGATACCTGGTGGCGGGGGAGGCTGACGAGCGCGCGGCACAGTTGTTCGACGCCGGAACCCATCCGGACGTCCACATCGTGGCAAGGGATATCGATGTCGAAGACAGCGACACCCTGGAGCATCGCTACGCCCGCCGCCACCTCGAGGAGCGCGCGAAAGGTACCAAGCCGCGCACAGTGATCACCATCGGCCAGATCCGGCACCTGGTCCAGACCCTCGGCACTCGCGCCCACAGCGGGGAACACAAGGTGGCTCTGCTGCTGAACGCCCACATGATGAACATCAACGCCGCCAATGCCTTGCTGAAGCTGCTGGAGGAGCCCCCGGAGGACACGGTGCTCATCGCCGTTACCGACCAGGTCCACCGGCTTCCGGCGACGATCCGCAGCCGTTGTGCGATGGTAACCTTCGCCACGCCGCCCCGGGAGGCAGCGCGCAAGTGGCTCGCCGAACGGGCGGATCCCGGCACGGCGGACGTCGCCCTGGATCTCGCGGGCGGGGCCCCCCTGGAAGCGCTGCGGCTGATTGAGGAGGACGCGATCCAGAGCCGGCGCAAGTGGCTGGCGGGCCTGGAAGCCCTCTACAGCGGCAAGGCGGACGCGGCCTCAGTCGCTGAGCTGGGCAGGCAGATCGGCTTGGGAGACTCGCTGGCCCTGTCGCAGAAAGTCCTGGTGGATCTGGCCAGATGCCGGCTGAACGCGCCTGCCGAGCGCCTCTTCAACCCAGACCAGCGACAATGGCTGCAAAAACGCGCCCAGGGGTTACAATTAGGGAAGACACTTGACCTGATCAACGCGATCGGGCGGATGCGGGAGGATGTCGACGGCCCGCTGGATACCAATCTCTTGCTTGAAGACACGCTTATACAGATGCGGCACGCCGTAACCGGGGGCGCGTAGCCATGGCAGCGGATGAACCGGGCGGGCAGCAGGCCGTTAGGCCTTCGGTCCTGTCCCTGACCATACGCGACAAGAGTGCCCTGTTCGCCGCGTACATGCCATTCCTGAAAAATGGCGGCCTGTTCATTCCCACCAACAAGCGATACGAAATCGGCGACGAGGTCTTCATGCTGCTGACGCTGCTCGAGGAGCGGGACAAACTGTCGGTGGCCGGCACTGTCGTGTGGATCACACCCGTCGGCGCCCAGGGAAACCGGGCGGCGGGAATCGGTATCCAATTCAAGGACCGCGATACGCACGAGGCGCGCACCAAGATCGAAGCCCTGCTGGGCAGCGCACTGAAGTCCGAACGTCACACTCACACCATGTAGCGTGCAGCGGGCGCGCCGGTCCCTTCGTTTTCCATGCCGTTAGTGGATTCCCATTGCCATATCGATTTCGATCCGCTGTACCCCAGGATCGACCAGGTACTGGCGAACGCGCGTGACAACGACGTCAGCCACCTGCTTTGCGTCAGCGTCAACCTCGAGGATTTTCCCAGGGTGCTGGCTCTGGCCGAGCAGCACGAGCATATCTTCGCCTCGGTGGGGGTGCACCCGAACGAACAGGAAGGGCGGGATCCTTCCGTTGAGGAGCTGGTGAAGCTCGCCTCACACCCGCGAGTGGTAGCCATCGGGGAGACCGGTCTGGACTATTTCCGCAGCCACGGAGACCTGGACTGGCAGCGGGACCGTTTTCGACGGCACATCCGTGCCGCCCGGCAATGCGGCAAGCCGTTGATCATTCACTCACGGGATGCACGGGAAGACACAATCGACGTCATGGCGGAGGAGGACGCGGCGCAAGCCGGCGGCGTCATGCATTGTTTCGCCGAGGATTGGGCGATGGCCGAGAGAGCGCTGGCCCTCGGCTTCTACATCTCCTTTTCGGGAATCGTCACCTTCAAGAACGCCAGGCCGGTGCAGGAGGTGGCGCAAAAGGCGCCGCTGGACCGCATCCTGGTGGAAACCGACAGCCCTTACCTGGCGCCCGTACCGTATCGCGGCAAGACCAACGAGCCTGCCTACGTGAGACACACAGCGGAGTATCTCGCCCAGTTGCGGGGCATCTCCTTTGAGGCGCTGGCCGACGCCACCAGCGAGAACTTCTTCAGGCTGTTCGCACCCAGGGTGCATTGACGACGAATCGCCCGTGGAATACCCGCAACGACTCGCCGTCCTGCTGAAGGATATAGAAACCGAGCTCAAGCACCTCGAGCTCTGGGAGAAGGAACCGCCCCCCGCATCGGCATTTCGCAGCCCCAATCCATTCTGCTTCGACACCATGGCGGTGCCTCAGTGGCTGCAATGGGTGTTCATTCCCCAGATGCGGGATACCCTGGCGATGAGCATTCCCCTTGCCGCCCCGTGCCAGGTGGCTCCGGCAGTGGAGCTCTACTTTGACGACATTGGCGACGACCGCGGGGAACTGGTGCTGCTGCTCGACGAGTTCGATGCGCTGATGCCCGACCCGGTGACCTGCTAGTGCACCCCGTCAAACAGTCGGTAACTTATCGGCGGCTTGCCGATCCGGGTTGGATTGTTCGATAGAGCATCGAAAGGGCGCCGCCGGGGTCTTTTTCACCAAGCGAGTATCGGGGAGCGACTGAAAAAGAGCCCGGCGGCGCCCGTTTGCGGATCGGGGCCACCGTCATATCCCAGCCTGAAATAATTTGTGTCATTTCTGACGGGGTACACTAGTGTACCCCGTCCGACGTTCCCCGCATGCCGTCCCTCATCCTGGTCAGGGTCTGAACCGTGTTCAGCAGCGTAGCCGGATCCGGGGGCTGAGCCACGTTCCATCGCAACAGCCGCAGCCCCGACTTCTGCAGCATTTTCTCTCGCTCCTGGATGCGTGCCGGTACCTGGGTCCCGTCCTCGATCTGGCACACCAGCAACACGTACAACTTCTTGTCACAGACGAGAAAATCCGCGAGATGTCCGGCGGCGCGGTTGCGAAGACTGGTGTTCTCGCTGAGTGAACCGTCCCTCGCTTCCAGGAAATGGTCGTAGGTGATCTTTGGCAGCACCACGTATCCCGGCAGCGCCTTCAGCAGGCGCGAGAAGACCGACATCTCGACGTCGGTGAGGGCCCGGCGCGGGTACAGGCGGGAGGGGGTCAGGGAGGGCTGCTCCGGCACCGCCGCGGCGCTCTCGGGGCCTGCTGCGGGCGGTACGACGGACGCGACCTTCGGCGTCGCGGCCTTGGCGACGCCCAGGTCCGGGATGGGTATCGGCGCCTGTGACTTCTCGTCTTCGAACAGACGACGCCTCAGCATCACCACCCCTGCGAACAGGGCGGCAATCAGTAGAACAGGAAGCAGGAGTGTCAGAACATTCAAGAGGAGTCAGCCCGCGTCTCAATCAAGCCTGGGTCTTGTTCCTAAAGTTAGCACGCCTGCGCATTTTTGACACCTCGACCGGACAAACGAACCCGTAACGGGGGTGTTCGGGCACCGGGCGCGGTGCCTGTCCTCACGCGGCTACGTGTACCCCGTCAAACAGTCTGTAACTTATCGGCGGCTTGCCGATCCGGGTTGAATTGTTCGATAGAGCATCGAAAGGGCGCCGCCGGGGTCTTTTTCACCAAGCGAGTATCGGGGAGCGACTGAAAAAGACCCCGGCGGCGCCCGTTTGCGGATCGGGGCCACCGTCATCCCAACCCGAAATCATTTGCATCATTTCTGGCGGGGTACACTAGCAGGTTGTTTTCCAACAGCCTGTTAGAATCGGCCCGTCAAACTCAAACCGAGTGTATGTATGGCCATTGAAACCCCGTACCTGCTGTTCCTGGGCGACGCGCCCGACCAGCTTGCGGCGAAGGTTGCCGTCGGTGTAAGCCACTGGCGCCCGGAGAACTGCGTCGGTCAGTTGCGCCTGCCCGGGTGTCGGGCAGATTGTGGTCTCAAGGACATGACCATCGAGGAGGCGGTGCGCGCCGGGGCGCGGACCATGGTGGTGGGAGTGGCGAACCGGGGCGGTGTTATCTCCGAACAATGGAAGACGGTGCTGCAGGAAGCGCTCAAGGCCGGGCTTCACCTCGCGTCCGGCCTCCACAACAAGCTCGCGGACATCCCCGAGCTGGCGGAGATGGCACGCTCCCGCAAGCTCGCTCTGCATGACGTCCGCCATCCTACGCAGTCGTTCGAGGTCGGCAACGGCAAGCCCCGTCAGGGACAGCGTCTGCTTCCGGTGGGCACGGACTGTTCTTGCGGAAAGATGTACACGGCGCTGGCCATCGAGCATGAGCTCAAGAAGCGCGACCTGTCCGCCGACTTCCGTGCCACCGGACAGACCGGCATTCTGATCGACAGCAGGGGCGTGGCGGTGGACGCCGTGATATCCGATTTTCTTTCCGGCGCCGTGGAATGGCTCGCCCCGGAGAACACCCCCGACCATTGGGATGTCATCGAAGGACAGGGATCCCTGTTTCACCCGTCCTTCGCCGGGGTCTCCACGGGGCTGCTGCACGGCGCCCAGCCCGACTACCTGGTGCTGTGCCATGAGCCGACGCGCACCCACATGCGCGGCCTGCCGCACTATCCCATCCCCGACATCGGAGTATGCATGGAACAGAATCTGCAGGTCGCGCGGCTCACCAACGCGAAAGTCCGCTACGCCGGGATGGCGATCAACACGGCCGCCCTGTCTGACGACCAGGCCCGGGACTACCTAAGCAAGCTGGAAGACACCTACCAGCTTCCCGCCGTCGATCCCTTTCGCACGGGAGTGGTGCCGCTGGTGGACGCCATATTGTGACGGAACTCTCCGTGAGCCACGAATCATGGACGATTCGAGGCACCTTCCGGATCTCCCGGGGCACTAAGACCTCGGCGGAAGTGGTGGTGGTGAAGCTGCAGCGGCACGGGGCCGTCGGACGCGGCGAGTGCGTGCCGTATGGCCGCTACGGTGAATCTATCGACAGCGTCATGGCACAAATCGACTCGCTGCGCACCGACCTCCACAACGACATGGACCGTGATGCTTTGCAGGGCGCCTTGCCGGCAGGTGCCGCACGGAACGCGGTGGACTGTGCGCTGTGGGACCTGGAGGCGAAATCAACGGATTCGCCGGTGTTCGAGCTTGCCGGTATCCCGGCGCCCCAACCGGTCACCACCGCGTTTACCCTGTCGGTCGACACCGCCCAGCGCATGCGCGAAACCGCGCATGCGCATCGGAACGCGCCCTTACTGAAGCTCAAGCTCGCCGGTGACGGCGACATGGAGCGCGTCCAGGCAGTCAGGGAAGGCGCTCCAAAGGCAAGGATCGTGGTGGACGCCAACGAGGGGTGGAGCATAGAGCAGTATGTCTCCTATACTCCGTGGCTGCGCAGCCTCGGTGTCGAGATGGTGGAACAGCCCTTTCCCGCGAACCAGGATGAGGTGCTCGAGGATCTGGAAAGGCCGGTAGCCGTGTGCGCCGACGAGTCCTGTCACGACCGGGATTCTCTGCCGGCATTGATGGGCCGCTACGACATGGTCAACATCAAGCTGGACAAGACCGGCGGCTTGACCGAAGCCCTGGCGCTGAAGCGCGAGGCGGCCGGACAGGGCTTCGAGATCATGGTGGGCTGCATGCTCGCCACGTCGCTGGCAATGGCACCGGCGCTGTATCTCTGTGACGGCGCGGCCATCGTGGACCTGGACGGGCCCTTGTTGCTGGAGCAGGACCGGCCCGGAGGGCTGCACATCAAGAACACAACCATTTACCCGCCCCAAGCCGAGCTGTGGGGCTGACCGGGGAGCCCCAGCCATGAGTCGCACCGTCTACGTCAACGGAGAATACCTGCCCGAAGACCAGGGCAAGGTGTCCATATTCGATCGCGGGTTCCTGTTCGCCGACGGCGTCTACGAGGTCTCGGCGGTCCTTCGGGGGCGGCTGGTAGACAACGGCGCCCACCTGACACGGCTGCACCGTTCCCTGGGCGAGCTGAACATTCCGCAGCCCGTGAGCGACGAGGACATCATCGCCGCCCAGCGGCAGCTGGTAGAACTCAATGGGCTCGATGAAGGCCTCGTGTACCTCCAGATTACCCGCGGCCCCGCCGACCGGGATTTCGCGTTCCCCGCCAAACCGACGCCGACGCTGGTCATGTTCACCCAGAAACACACCCTGATCGAGTCACCGCTGGGAAAGCGGGGCATCAAGGTCAAGACGGTGGAGGACTTGCGCTGGAAGCGCCGGGACATCAAAACGGTGGGCCTGCTTCCGGCTTCCATGGCCAAGCAGGCCGCCCTGGATGCCGGAGCGGACGACGCCTGGATGGTGGAAGACGGCTACGTCACGGAGGGCACTTCCAACAACGCATTCATCGTGACCCGCGACGGCGTGCTCAGAACCCGGCAGCTCAGCAACCTGATTCTGCACGGCATCACGCGCGCCGCAATCCTGCGCTTGGCTGGGGAAGAAGACCTCTCGGTGGAGGAGGGGCTGTTCACACCCGAAGAAGCCTACCAGGCGGCGGAGGCGTTCATCACCAGCGCCACCGCGTTCGCCCTCCCGGTGGTCAACATCGACGGCCGAGACATCGGCGACGGCAGGCCGGGACCCGTGGTTCAACGCCTCCGCCAGCACTACATCGACGCGGCACTGGCTGACTAGGACCCTGCGTGCCTCGATGTCAGAACGAGCAGGAGATTCAGGCATCGCGAATGATGTTGTTGCACGGCCTGAAAGCGTTACGTCATGAGGCGTCCCGGGTGCACATCCGGCCGGAGGTCGGGGTTCAGCCCGACAACGATCGTGAAGTCGGGCTGAACCCCGACCTACACGCCCACTGCATCATGCGACGTGGCCGGGCCGGCTTCGCCCGCACCGCTCAGTGCTCGATATAGAAGGAGCAGCCGCCCTCAGGCTGCGGAACCGTCTCCTCCAGCTCCGGGTCGGGGATTCCAAGCAGGGCCTTCGCCTCGGCATTGCTGGCCGCCAGTGCGACCCTCAGGGGTGCAACTGCTGAGCCGACAAAACAGTCGGCATCGGCGAAGAGAGTAAGCAACCTGTAGCCGGTGCCCCCCGGCCAGTGGAAGCTCTCATTCTGGTTCAGGAACTGATAGCAGCCCTCCGGTGCGTAGCAACCGCTGGTCTGGGCGTGCGCGGGCAACAGCACCGATTTGACCAGCGGCGCGGACCAGGTGGCGGGAAGGCTGATCGCGAGCCCCTTGAGCACCCTGCGGCGTGAATTCTGCGTCATCGTTGGACTCCTTTTAATCACTTGTTGTGGTGGTTCTTTGAGACAACGACTTGCTACGAAAGCACAGCTTACCAGCTGGTGGCGGCTCCGGGCATGGTTTCGCAGTTGCGGGCGGCAAGGGCTGCAGTTGAACCCCGGCTCCCGACTGGTGGTCCAATATTTTGTCTTGATACGGCGCCCTACTGTATGCTGAATGCCGGCGTCCCGGCGGGCGTTGCCGGGACCCCGGTCCAACGACTCCAAGAGGAGGCAACCAATGGACGACCATTACTCACCTCTGTGGCGGTCTCCAATCACGGAACCAATCAGTTTTCTCAGGCCACCTGCAGCCCCTGAACGGGTTCATCTGAGCAATCCCGCGGCCGACGTGATGACCGATTTTACCTACGTCCAGCCCAGGACTACGGGGCTCGATACGCCGATAGACATCGCCCTGGAGTATATGAAGACTTCCGGCGTCCGGTCGCTGCTGGTGATCGACGACAGGGACGACGTAATCGGCCTGGTGTCCTCTTACGACATCCAGGGCGAAAAGCCGATCAAGCTCATCGAGCAGCTCAGGCTGCCGCGCAGCGGCATTACCATAGGGCAGGTGATGACTCCCAAACCCGAGCTGAAGCTCGTGGATATGCTGAGCGTGCGCAGCGCCCGGGTCGGGCATGTTGTGGCGACTCTGCGCGACCTGGAGCTGCGCTACCTGCTGGTATCGCAGGTCGGTGAGCAGGAAGAGGCGCCGATGGAGGGATTGCCCGATACGTATATGCGCGGCACCGAATGGGAGCCGGTCAAGATACCGTCCCGGGCATCCGGAAGGCGTTGGATCCGGGGACTGTTCTCGGCGGCACAGGTCAGCCGGCAGCTCGGGGTCGATCTCATGACGGTCATCACGCGGGCACACTCCCTGTCGGAGCTGGAGTTTCGGGGCGCCACGTGACCGGGCTGCCGGCCTTCGTGGCCGGAGCTAACATACGATCTTCTTGAACTTCGCGCTTTCCAGCGCGAGGTTGTACATCAACACGCCTACGCCCAGCCGCTATGGCCGCGACCACGCCTCGCTGTGCAAGCCCAGGTCGCAGGGTTCACATCGGATCCTGAGTCCCGGCTTGCCCCACACGTTGCAGCCGCAGCCGGGGCAGGTGTACTTCAGCTTGTTACGGTCGACGGACGGCCTCGGCGCCTCGAAATCCTCGCCTTGCACATCGTCGAACAGGGAAGCGACGGGCGTCAGAAGTACCTCCCCGGCCTCCTCGCCGAGCGGGAGCAGGGGACTGTCCGGACGCGGCCTGTCCGGCACGCGGAAGCGATCCAGCCACTTGAGCCGGCCGCCGCCTTCGATGAATTTTCGCGCCGCCGCCAGAAAGAGTCCGTCCGGCAGGGCATAGTCACTCATGCATTGACCCGTCCGGCGGCCGCCGGGTTCACCGGTGCTGCTCGGCATCAAGCCGATGGATTCCATCCTCTGTGCCCATTCACGATTGTGATAGCCGGACCTGGAGGGGCGGCCGTATTCCTGCTGCCACATGTGGCACTGCTCGTGCACCAGGGTCTGGAATACCTCGACCAGGCGCGAGGTGCCGAAGTAGGTGGGATTGAGGGCCAGCTCGTGGCACCGCGCGCCGCCGTCCGTTACCCAGCGTTCGGGGTAGAACAGGCCCATGCAGCCCTTCTGGCGCTGAATCGTCAGCATGCAGGGCGCCAAGGCGCTGTCGAAAAGATGCCTGTTGAAGTGCTGGTAGGCGCGGGTGAAGAAATCGTAGAGCTCGCTGGTGGGCTGCATTTTATGGATTGTATCGTACGATACAATATCTTTTAGGTATGCGTTGGATTCATACCGGGCCCTTCCGGCTCGAAACACGTATTCCTATACTTGATCATAAAATCAATGCAACATATTGATAGCACGAAAGTAATCCGTTTTTCTTCATAAATTACATTAGGTTGCAATCGCCATTCGCGGCGGCTGAGGACGAAACCCGTCCACCGCGCGAAGTCCGGGGCAGGGGGCGACGGTTCTCCCAGGCAGTTCCCGCGAAAACGATACAATCCGGGGAAATCCACCCAGACGGAGGGTTACCATGAGCACCGTTCAGGCGAACGCCAGCAATGAGTTCGTCGATTTCTGGAACGAAGTCCTCATGCCAAAATTCATTCGCTACCGGCACGTGCTGGTAGACGGCCTGACCCACCACAGCGACAGGATCTTTCCGGGGCCGTGAAGGTCAGCGCACGAAACCTCGGATAGGCTGACGCGTCGTTGCGCACCGGCAGGCTCATTCATGTCATCAGCGCCCACGCGGAGGGCGAGGTCGGGGACGTCGTCGTCGGCGGGGTAGCCCCACCGCCGGGCGAGACCCTCTGGGACCAGTCCCGCTTCATCGCATCCGACCGCTGGCTTCGCGATTTCCTGCTTAACGAGCCACGGGGCGGCGTGTTCCGGCATGTCAACCTGCTGGTGCCGCCCACGGATCCGCGCGCCGATGCCGCGTTTATCATCATGGAGCCCGAGGACACGCCGCCGATGTCGGGCTCGAACACCATGTGCGTGGCCACGGTATTGCTCGAGACCGGCATGATCACGATGCACGAGCCGGAAACGCGCCTGATCCTGCAGGTCCCCGGGGGACTGGTCGAAGCCAACGTCGCCTGCGCTGCGGGGAGGACCCGCGCGGTGACCATCCGCAACGTACCGTCCTATGCGGACAAGCTCGCCGTCCCGCTGGAGGTTGAGGGGATTGGGACCCTGACGGTGGACACGGCCTACGGCGGAGACAGTTTCGTCATCGTCGACTCGAGGGACCTCGGATTCGAGCTGCGGGAGGACGAGGCCGCCGACATTGCCCGCACCGGCGTGCGTATCACCCACGCCGCCAACGAGCAGATCGGCTTCGAGCACCCGGAAAATCCCGGCTGGGCGCACATTTCCTTTTGCCAGGTCGCCGCGCCCGTGGTCGAGCAGGACGGGGTCAAGGTCGGCCGGAATACCGTCGTCGTACGTCCGGGCAAGCTCGACCGCTCTCCCACCGGCACGGGATGTTCGGCCCGCCTCGCCGTGCTGCATGCCCGCAAACAGATCAAGGTGGGGGAGCCTTTTATCGCCAGGTCCATTATCGACTCCCGGTTCGACTGCCGCGTGCTGCGCGAGACCACGCTGAGCGGCAGGCCGGCTATTGTGCCTTCCATCAGCGGGCGGGCCTGGGTCACCGGTAGCCACCAGCACATGTTGGACCCCGACGATCCATGGCCGCGAGGTTACCGGATCGGTGATACCTGGCCGGACCTTGGCGCGGACTCGTGATGGGTCGCGGGCGGGCGGGACTAACGTCCGAGGGAGACATCACCAGGAGTGCCTTCCACTGGACTTTCCTCCGTCACTTCGATCCCGGGCCGGCTCTTGTAGGTCGTCGTAATCCGGGTCACCTCACGTACCATGTCCTGGCTCACCAGGATCACGCTGACGTCCGTGGCCGCCTTCACGGTGTAGGCGTGCGGGCTCAGCTGGGAGATCGGAATCCGGGCGCGGCGGGTGCCGCCCACCACGCTGATCTTCCTGCCATCGAAGGCTTCCAGCTCCAGCGTCCCTTCAATCAGGTAGATGGTGACATCTTCCCGCGAGCTGCGCTCGATCAGCGTGCTGCCGGCCGGCTTCTTGGTTACCACGTGTCCGCGGGCAAGGAACTGCCGCTGGAGATCGTTCAATTCGTTGAACGGGGCAAACGAAGCGAGCAGCCAATAGGTCACGGGATCCCCGTCGTTGAAGTAGATACTGCGGTCCTCGGGCAGGCCTTCCCACGGCGCGATGCCGGCGGTGTCCGCCGTCAATGACCAAGTCTCGCACCCGGTACCGGAGGCAGTCGCGTTCTCCACCAGCGTCAACTCCGGAGCGTGGCGTACCTCGGGGGCGATCTTGGCCTTGGACATCTCGATAGCCATCTCGGTTAATGCGGGGTCCTGCTGCTCTTTCGGCGAAATGGGAGCCATCATGTCCAGCACCTCGAGGGCCCTGCGCGTGTCCAGGGCGCCGGTGTTATAGCGCCGGCGCAGCGTCTCGTCGTTCACCTCGGGAACGAACAGCACCGGGCAATAGCGCGGCAACTGAGGTTGCGACGCCTTCTTGGTGTCGAGCACCAGCTCCATGCCCTGGTACACGCTCTTCACCTTGTTGCGTTTCTGGAACGACGTGAGTGGCGTTTCGCCCTCGTCGCGGGTCCTGAACACCTCCCGCACCGCGGCATCGCCGAACACCAGGGTGGAACTCTGCCACGGTTGGTCGGGCGTGTTAGGGGTGATCAGAGCCAGGGCAAGGTCGTTCACCGCTCCGGAACGATACTGTCGCAGTACACGGGCTATCTTGTCCGCCAGGCGTCCACTCAGCGCAGGTTCCTCGCGAAAGATTCCGTCGGTCTGGTATCGGCCCAGCTTGCCGGTGGCCGTCAACAGGTAGAGACCCTCGGTACCCGGCAGCGAGTCCGGCAGCGGGCGGTTGCGCGGTGTGAACGGGTCGACCTTGGAATCGTGTTCTTCGAGGGCTGCGTTGTTCATGATTTGCTCCAGCATCGGATATCTATTTCTTTTAGGAGAAATAGCAAGATCCATGCCTATGTGAAGAACCCAATAAATTCAGGGGTTTACACAAGCCACGGTCCGTCTCGTGTCGAAATTTCGCCGCTGGGTCACGACTCGGTCCCGGTACCGGAGCCGAAAGCGTCAAAAAACCGTCAATCGGCACCCGGCGCCCGACAGGGAGCGTGATTGACCCGAAGCAAGAATCGACGGGTTGCGGGCTGGAAAACAAATGCCCCGGGGGGTCCGGGGCAAAATGGGGAAAAGCAGGAGGAGTCTTGGGTTGAGTCGGTTGACTGCACCATCGCGCCAAGACTGCCACGTAGCCTACCCTCACGCGGCACTCGAGTTTTTGACTTGCATCAAGAATTCAGCGGCCGCCGGGAAATGTTCGATATTTGCCTCGGGAAACATCCCATTGGCTGCGGTCCTGCTCCCGTTACTCGGCGCTCTCCGGGTTGCCGCGTCGATTACGTTGTATGTGCGGAGCCGGGATACGCCCCGAAGGCCAGGATCGAGTACGCGGGAAGGAATCCCGCAACGAAGACCCGGAACACGAGGGCTCGCCTTCAAGAAGGACCACGGAACGTTCCGCCGGCCGCCGCCCATCATATGGCCGCGCAACGGGAACAGCGCGGTTACGACATCTGCGCAAGTGGTCGGGCGCGGGAGCAAGGCGTCCGACTGGTTGTTGTTGACCTACAATCCTGAAAGGCCGCTCCGGGATAGGAGACGGGGGTCCGCTTCCCGTGTCGTGACCGCTCGACCACATCCAAAGACGGCCGGAAGAATCTCATCCGCCTGCAAAACTCCAAACATGTGCTAGGATTTCGAGGAACTAAATGACCTGTTCGCAACACCCGATGATGAATGAACTACTCGCCGCTCAGCGAATCTTCGAAGGTATTTCCGATCAGACCATAGGCCTGCTGTGCCGGTCCGGACGAACCCTCTCGTTCAAGAAAGGGGAGGTCCTTCTCGAGGAGGGGGACACGGTGCATAGCCTTTACTGCATCCTAAAGGGAGAAGTGGATATTCTGCTCCCGGACGACCTCGAGGAGTACGACGACCTCACCCTGGTCAACATGCTCGTGGACGGGGAATGCATCGGCGAGTACAGCTTCGTGGACGGCCAGCCGGCGTCCGCGACGGTGCGGGCGAACACGGACGTCGAGCTGCTGGAGCTTCCACACGACGCGCTCCACAAGGCCCTGGACGAGGACAGCGCGCTCCGGGCGCAGATCTACAAGAACCTGCTGGAAAGTCTGGTGGAGCGCCTGCGAAACTCGAACATCTACATAGACTACCTGCGGCGGAGCAAGACGGCGCACTGAGCACCCGGTGGCGTGCCGGGGATGCCCTAGGGACTGCGTGTATACTCGGTTGAGCTCTGCCGCCCGGCGTCGCGGAGCGGCGCCGATCCAGATACTGACATCCCGTAACAGACCGCTATGAAACGACTGCACCGACCGGACCTGTTCGGCTGGTCACAATTCAACGAAGATCGCAATATCGATTTTCACAGCGTCTTGTGGACCCGCCCGGAAGGCAACGTGATGATCGACCCCCTGCCTTTGTCGCCGCACGACCGGAAGCATTTGGCGGAACTCGGCGGGGTCTCCGTCATTATCATCACCAATTCCGACCACGTCAGGGACGCCGAATCGATTTCCACCGAGTACGGCGCCGAGGTATACGGACCGGCCGGCGAGCGCGATTCGTTCCCTATCCACTGCGGGCGCTGGCTGGAGGACGGGGACCGGGTGATGCCCGGACTGGATGTGCTGGTCGTCGACGGCTCCAAGACGCCGGGCGAACTGGCGTTGGTCCTGGAAGGTTCCACCTTGATCACCGGAGATCTCATTCGCGCCCACGAAGGCGGCCGCTTGTGCCTGCTTCCGGATCCTAAGCTTAGCGACAAGACCGCCGCCATCGCCTCCGTCAGACGGCTGGTCGGTCTCGGCGGCATCGATGCGGTATTGACCGGCGACGGATGGCCCGTGTTCCACGCCGGGGACGCCCGCCTGCGGGAGCTCATTGCAGATGCGGAGGTATAGGCGGGGCGCTGAACAATGATCAAAGACTTCATTTCGTGGAGCAGCGACATCGGCCTCCGTTCATGGATGGTCGAGGTGTTCGTGATTGTCTTCGTTACGCTGTTGCTCGGCCTGGTGTCCCAGGTCGTCCTGAAGCGCCTCTACGAAAGACTCAAGCGCACGCGAACCGCCTGGGACCACTCTCTGGTGGAAGCACTGGCAAGACCACTGCAGGTGTTGATCTGGCTGGTCGGCCTGAGCTTCGCCGTGGCGGCGGCGGGGCGGAATTCCGACAGCGCGCTTCTGAACGCCGTGGGCTCGCTTCGGGAAGTGGGGGTGATCGTGATCCTCGCCTGGTTCCTGATGCGCTTCATCAGGCGGGGCGAGCAAATCATCCTCTCCCAGGCGTCCGGAAAAGGGAAGACAGTGGACTACACCGCAGTCGACGCCATTGGCAAATTGCTGCGACTCACGGTGGCGATCACGGCGGTACTGGTGGCGCTTCAGACCCTGGGCTTCAGCATCGCGGGGGTGCTGACTTTCGGTGGTGTCGGAGGGATCGCCGTGGGGTTCGCCGCCCGCGACCTGCTGGCGAACTTCTTCGGCGGACTCATGGTGTACATGGACCGGCCGTTTTCGGTGGGAGACTGGATCCGTTCACCGGACAGGAACATCGAGGGCACCGTGGAGGAGATCGGCTGGCGTATCACACGCATCCGGACGTTCGACAGTCGTCCCCTGTACGTTCCCAACTCGACATTCGCCACTATCGCCCTGGAGAATCCTTCCCGGATGCGGAGCCGGCGTATATTCGAGACCGTGGGTATCCGTTACGACGATGCCGACCGGATCAAGGACATCGTCGCGAACGTCAAGTCCATGCTGACGAGCCACGACGGCATCGACCACAACCAAACCCTGATCGTGAACTTCAATGCATTTGCGTCATCATCAATGGACTTTTTCATGTATTGCTTCACGACGACATCCGCCTGGGTGGAATTCCATGAAATAAAACAGGACGTGCTGCTCAGGACTCTCGATATCATCGAAGCCCACGGAGCACAATGTGCTTTCCCCACATCCACCGTTCACTTGTTCCAGGAGCCCGTGCCGCCCACTGAAGCAGGTTCCGGGGAAGGGCCCAGGGGATAACGGACTAGTGTACCCTGCCAGAAATGATGCAAATCATTTCAGACTGGGATGACGGTGGCCCCGATCCGCAAACGGGGGCCGCCGGGGTCTTTTTCAGTCGCTCCCAGATACTCGCTTGGTGAAAAGGACCCCGGCGACGCCCTTTCGATGCTCTATTCAACAATCCAACCCGGATCGGCAAGCCGCCGATAAGTTGCCGACTGTTTGACAGGCTCCTAGTGACCCATGTGGTCGCGCGCCCGATAGCGCCCGCTGGCGTCGCGCACGAAGAACTCGTCTATTTGGGGATGCTCGATGGGTTCTCCCGAATGGTCCGGAAGGAGATTCTGCTCGGAAACGTAGGCCACGTAGGCGGATTCCTGGTTTTCCGCCAGCAGATGATAAAAGGGCTGGTCCTTGACAGGACGAACGTCCTCGGGAATGGACTGGTACCATTCCTCGGTGTTGCTGAACTCCGGATCGACGTCGAAAATCACGCCACGGAACGGGTAGACGCGATGACGTACGATCTGGCCGATCGTATATTTTGCGGTTCGGATCATGAAACGCGTCGCCTGTTGGTTTCTCTGACTATAGGGAGCCCCGCCGGTCAATGCAACCAACGAAAAACCGCCTCCTGCCTGCGACTGTCGGACTCCCTGGCGGGGCCGGGTTTGGCCGGGGTGGCGCTGACGCTCCGTCAACCCGGCCCGACTACTTGCACGCGGAGAGCGGCCGGCGCCCCGCGGGACGCCGGCATCCCCGTCATCAACCGACGCTTACCTCGATCTTGCGCGGCTTGGCCTCGGCGCGCTTGGGAATACGCATATTCAACACACCATCTTTGAGCCGGGCGTCGATCTTGTCCGTATCCAGCTCCGCGCTGAGCGCGAAGCTGCGTCGAAACCGCGTTGTACGCACGTCTGCGTACAACGCTTCCATGTCTTCGGGCATGTCTATGCGGGCTTCACCTTCTATGGTCAGGACGTCCCTGTTCACCTGGATATCCAGGCGATCCCCGGACACGCCGGGCATGTCGGCCCACATGTGGATACCCTCGCTATCCTCGTAGATATCGACGTCGGGAGCCAGGACGAACTCCGAGCGCGTTTCGGATTCCCCGGTTTGGGCGGGGCCTTCGGTCTGTTCGGACTCCCGGGTTGCTACGTCTTGCTGCTCGTTCATGGCATTACACCTCGCATATCGATTATTCGACTTCTACACGGCGCGGGCGCGCGGACTCTCGCCGCTGCACCGTCACCTGCAGAATACCGTCGCGGTAGCTGGCACTGATCTTGTCGGGGTCTGTATCCTCCGGCAGGGTCACCACGCGCCGGAACGGGCCGTCGTGGCGTTCCCGCCGATAGAAAGTCCCTTGTTCCGGCACCTCGATGCGGCGTTCACCACCGATGCTCAGCAGGTTGTTCTCCACCGTCACATTGATCTGCTTCGGATCGAGACCCGGCGCGAACACGTAAACATCCACCCGGTCGGCCGTAACACCCACGTTAATCGGTGGGAAAGTATCGCGTGCCACTGAGCGAATTCCCGCGCCGGGCTGACGCCACCGGCCTAGGAGCTCATCCAATTCCCGTTCCAGGCGCCTAAAATGGTTGAACTGATCCGCATTGAGGCTGGTCGACGTACCGAACATATCTTGTACCTCCCATTGGCAGGTGTGGTTCGTATGCAGCCTGATATAGGTTCCGGCGCGCGCGGTTTCAAGTACTCCGGCAGCGGAGGGAAGAAACGACGGGTCTAAGAGGCATTCTGAAGATCCTGCAGCAGCCGCGCCGTGATCAGGCGAAGGAGTGTGAATCCGAACTCCGGGTTCTGATAGTGCAGTTCCTCGATCTTGGTATAGCTCAACGCGTAGACCTCGCAGTCGCTGTCGAACACCGCGGTCGCCATGCGATCCCGGTTCGGGGAAAATAGTCCGATTTCTCCGATCACGCTGCCCGCCGTCACCGTCGCACCAAGCTCCAGGAACGATACCTGGCCTTCAGCGAGATAGTACAGACGATCCGCATGGTCACCCTTCTTGAACAGGGCGTCTCCTTTGCGGTGCCTGGAACGGCTCATGAGCGGCAGCAGGGCGGTGAAGTCCAGATCCTGCGTGGCAGCCTGCTCGACGCGACGTACCATGCGCCTGATCTGCAGCAGGCGATGGAGATTCAGCGGGAACAGGGTGACATGGAGCAGCAGGACCGGGTAGAGGCCGTTGGCGAATCCGTAGGCCATGAACGCCACGTTGCTGGTGATCGCCACCAACCGCAGTGGAATCATCGTTTTCATGTAGAACGACGCGAAAACGAGCAAAGATGCCACATAACCGAGCATCTCGGCGATATTCATGGCGATACACCCCCACCGAGCGTGAATTCGGTTGCCGACTCTACACCGCTTTGAGCTGGCCTTCCCTCGCGGGAGCGGGCCGGGCTACGGCTTCGCGACGGTCCCGCGGCCGGCATCGAGTGTTGTCCCCGGGAGAATCATCGGAACTTGAATCCGCGCTTGTCAGGTGTTTCCAACACTTGATCGCAAGCTCCTCAGAAACCGCCGAATCCGTCGGGCGTTGGTACCGATGTCGCTGACCCCCACGCGCGATGCTGAACGCAGGTCGATGCGCGTGCCACCGCTTACATCGGTGACGCGGATCACGATATCGTCCCGGAATCCGAACCAGAACGTCGTGTCCACGGCCTCGATCCGCCCCTGGTCCGGCACGCTGGCCACGATCCGCCATCCCATCCCGCGAGCGGTATCCAGCGCAGCGGAGAACACCTTGTCGGGGGCACCGGCGAAGCGAACGGGCTGGATGTCTGGATAGGCAGCGTGCTGCTGCCTGGCCACCAGTGCGCCGCCGTAGGCTGGACTGTTGCCGCGACCCGCGCGCAGGGCCAGCACGGCCCGGAATTCAGGGGGATTTGCGGTATCCGTCGTGATGTCGTGGATCGGAGGCACGCTGCGTGCGGCACGTTGCTGACTGAACGGCAGCCAGAAGACGGCTGCACCGATGACCAGACCCACGAAAGCGAGCCAGAACCCCTTGCGCGGTGAACCTGGACGCGTGTTTATCAACCCCAGGATGCAAACCACCCCTCCAGCGGCACCCCCATACGCCGCCCAGCGCAGCAAGGCAAACGCCTCGCGCAGGGACAGGAGATCAAAGCGGTAGGCCGGGCCCGCCAGCGCGCCGTCCACGGTCGCCGCCAGGGCCACTAGAAAACCGCATACGGCGAGGATGGAGAAAGATCTGGTCGTGTCGGTCATGACTCGTTCCCACGGCGCTCGTGGCATTCCATTATAGTAGTCCGTGCCCGGTGTATTCGATTCGTTCAGCGACGGGGCTTTTGGGACGAACGGGAGAATCGTTTAGTATGCCACTACTTGCGGGCAACGGCCGCATGGTATCGTGGTCATCGACGAGCTATGGCAAAACGAAAAAAACGCACTTCCAAGCCGGGATCAGACCCGAAAAAGGGCTCCGAAACCACGCTTCGCAAGCGTTCCGGGGGCAAGTCCGTGCCGGAAAAAGCCCGGAAAGCCAAGGCCAGCAAGGAGACCGGCGAAGTAGCACAAGACGCAGCGGCTACACAGCGGCAGCGGACCGCCTTCCCCATTGTGGCCGTCGGCGCCTCCGCCGGCGGCATGGAGGCGTTTTGCCAGGTTCTCGAGCGGCTGCCCGTGAACACGGGAATGGCCTTCGTCTTCATCCAACACCTCCATCCGACTTACGAAAGCGCCCTGGCCGAAATCCTGGGCCGTGAAACCACCATGCCGGTGACCGAGGTCAAGGGCGACATGGCTGTGCAGCCCAACCACGTCTACGTGATGCCACCCAGCGCTTATCTCGGCATCCAGCACGGGACACTCCGGTTGCTGCCGCGGCCCGCGGCCCACGAACGGCACCTGCCGATCGATCAGTTCTTCCGGTTCCTGGCCGCGGACCGCGGCAGCGGCGCGATCGGGGTGGTGCTTTCGGGTACCGGGTCGGATGGCGTACTGGGCCTGAAGGCGATCAAGGCGCAAGGCGGCATCACCTTTGCCCAAGACGAGGATTCGGCGAAATACGATGGCATGCCCCACAGCGCCATATCGTCGGGTTCGGTGGATTTTGTGCTGTCACCGGGGCGAATCGCCGCCGAGCTCGAGTACGTCGCGAGTCATCCCCTGGTGATTCAGGAGCGGGCCGAGGGGGCGCCGGAAGCGCTGCCGGCGGGCGCCGGAAGCCTGGACAGCATCTTTATGCTGATCCGCCGGCGTACCGGCCATGATTTCACGTACTACAAGCCGACCACCATACAGCGTCGAATCCGGCGGCGCATGGTGCTGCACAAGCTGGAGCGTCTCGAGGATTACGTACGTTATCTGAAGGATAATCAGTTGGAGATCGACGCGTTATTCCACGACATCCTGATCAATGTCACGGACTTCTTCCGGGACCCGGAGATATTCGAGCTGCTGGCCGAGAAAGTGTTTCCCGCGATCATGTCCAAACGGCCGTCCGACCAGCCCGTGCGTATCTGGATCCCCGGCTGCTCCAGCGGCGAGGAGGCTTACTCGATAGCCATGACGCTCCTGGAATTCCTCGGCCACCGGCGCACGCCCGCGCCCATCCAGATTTTCGCGACCGATATTGACGAGGTCGCCATCAACCGGGCCCGTGCCGGGATATATCCGGAGAATATCGTCCAGGACGTCACCCCCGAACGGCTGCGGCGGTTTTTCGCCCCGGTCGAGGGTGGCTACCAGATCAACAAGACGATCCGCGACATGTGCGTGTTCGCCGAGCACAACGTGACCAAGGATCCGCCGTTCTCCCGCTTGGATCTGATCAGCTGCCGCAACCTGCTGATCTATCTCGGCATCGCCCTGCAGCGTCGCGTCATGCGAACCTTCCACTACGCACTGAATCCCAACGGCTTCCTGCTGCTGGGCACCGCCGAGAGCACCGGCGAGTTCGGCGAGCTCTTCCGGGCCGTGGACGCCAAAGCCCGGATCTACGGCAAGAAGATGGTGGCCTTGCCGGTGAACGTGGAGTTCGGCATGTCGGAGCAATCCCCCGACACGCCAAGTTATGCCGCGGCTCGACTCCCTCCGGCGCTCACCGGGAACCCCGGCAGTTCGCTGGACATCCAGAAGGAGGCGGACCGGATCCTCATGAGACGCTACACGCCGGCGGGAGTGGTGATCAACGAAAACATGGAAATACTGTCCTTCCGCGGACGCACCGGGCCTTACCTGGAACCCACTCCGGGCGAAGCCAGCCTCAAACTGCTGAAGATGGCGCGCGAGGAGCTGATGGTGGGGCTCAACGCCGCGGTACGCGAATCCATGAGCACCCGTTCGTCCGCCCTGCGTCACGATATCCTTCTCAAGGCCAACGGAGGAACCCACCACATCGATATCGAGGTTACGCCCCTGGCGGTGCCTGCCATGCAGGACCGCTGTTACCTGGTAGTGTTCAGGGAGCTGTCGCCGATAACGGTCCTGGAAAGCAAGCCGGCGGCAGGTAAAGCGAAAACCGGCGGCCAGAAGACCGATGAGGTGAAGCGCTTGGAACAGGAGCTGGCCGCCACCAACGAGTACCTGCAGTCGGTAGTCGAGCAGAAGGAAACCAACAACGAGGAGTTGCGCTCTGCCAACGAGGAAGTCCAGTCCAGCAACGAGGAGCTGCAGAGCATCAACGAGGAGCTGGAGACGGCCAAAGAGGAGCTTCAATCGACCAACGAGGAGCTGGCCACGGTCAACGACGAGCTGGAAAGCCGCAATGCCGAGCTTACGCGGGTGAACAACGACCTGACCAATCTGATTGCCAGCGTCGATCTTCCCATCCTGATCGTGGGACAGGACCTGCGTATTCGCCGTTTCACGCCCCGATGCGAGAAACTGCTGAACCTGATCGCCACCGACGTGGGGCGACCCATCAGCGACATCAAGCCAAACATCGAAGTGCCCGGTTTCGGTGAGATCCTGAAGGCGGCCATCGACCGTATGCAGATACAGGAGCTTGACATAGAGGATTCATCCGGACACTGGTACTCGGTGCGGGTGCATCCCTACAGGACTGTTGACAACAGGATCGACGGCGCGGTCGCCGTATTCGTCGATACCCACGCCATGATGGAAGCTTTCGAGGGCGCCAGAGCCGCCAGGGACTATGCCGAGGCGGTCGTCACCGCGGTCCGTTATCCCATGCTGGTGCTGGACGCCAACCTGCGGGTGGTTTCCGCCAGCGCCGCATATCTGCAGACATTCCAGGTCACCGACAAGGAGACCCGCGAAAACCTGGTGTACCGCCTGGGCAATGGCCAGTGGGCCATTCCTAAGTTACGGCAGCTGCTGGAGAAGGCCGCCATGCAGGGCGGGAGCTTCGACGATTTCAAGGTCACCCACGAGTTCGAGCACATTGGCAAGCGCTCGTTCGAAGTCAGCGGCCGCCAGATCCCGGCCGGGCTGCCCAAGGGCCCGATGGTCCTGATGCAGATCGTGGAGGCCGCCTTGCCCGTTGATGGGCGGGAAAAGTCGGCGTGACCCGCAGTTTCGAACGCCTCACGGAAACGCAGCTGGCCGAAGAGCTGGCATCCTTCGAGGAGCGGATGGCAGGGAGCACCAGGGGGAGCCGGCTCAAGAAACTGGTGCAGAACCTGCGGGTTCACCAGATCGAGCTGGAGATGCAAAACCGGGAGCTGCGCGACACGCAGACCGCCCTGGAGGAAGCCCGGGACCGCTTCGCGGACCTGTACGATTTCGCGCCCGTCGGTTACCTGACTTTGAACACCCGGGGCGAGATTCAGGAGATCAATCTCACCGGGACCCGGATGCTGGGCAGTCCCCGCGCCGAGCTGCTGAAAAAGCCCCTCTCCAGCTACCTGGAGGGAGGTCAGAGCAAAATATTCTTCAGGCATCTGAGCCGTGCCTTCGCCGACGATACCAAGGCTACGGTCGAGTTGGCGTTGCGATCCGGGGATCGCGAGACCCCGTGGGTATTGATGGAAAGCCTGCGAACCGGCCGGGACACGCACCGTTGCCGCACGGTGCTGGTGGACATCACCGAGCGGCGGGATGCCGAACGCCTGCGGCGGGAGAGCGAAGATCGGTTGGCCCTGATCGCCGACAACGTGCCGGTACTCATCGCCTACGTTGACGCGAACCGTCGCTACGTGTTCAACAATGCCGCGTATGAGCGTTGGTTCGGCCACAGCCTCAACTACATCCACGGCCGCCATATGCGCGAGATACTGGGCGAGGGGGCTTATGACGCTGTTCGGCCGTACGTCGATGCCGCCCTGGCGGGGCAGGAGGCACGCTTTGAGGTGGAGATCCCATATCGCGACGCCGGCAACCGTTACATCTCCGCAACCTATGTTCCTCACACGGACCGGAGCGGGGAGATTGCGGGCTTCTTCGTGGTGATCAACGACCTCAGCGACCGTCATCGAGCCGAGCAGGCCCTCGCCGAGGAACGGACCTTCGTCTCCGCGGTGCTGGATACCGCAGGAGCGCTGGTGATGGTTGCCGACCGTGAGGGGCGCATTGTGCGCTTCAACCGTGAGTGCGAACGGGTGACCGGCTACTCCACGAGTGAGGTTCAAGGCAGGCGTTTCGATATGTTTCTGCTTCCGGAGGAACGGCCCGCCGTGGAGGATGTGTTCGATCGTCTGAAAAGCAGGGACTTTCCCACCACCCATGAGCACTACTGGGTGACCCGCGACGGGGCCCGGAGACTGATCGCCTGGTCCAGTACCGTCCTCGACGGTGCCGATGGACAGATCACTCACGTAGTCGCCACCGGCGTCGATGTAACCGAGCAGCGGCGTGTTGAAGATGAGCTGCGCCACAGCGCCCGGCAGCTCAAGCTGGTGACCGATGCGGTGCCCGTGCTCATCGCCTACGTTGACCGGGACATGCGCTACCGGTTCGTCAATGCCGCCTATCAGGACTGGTACGGCGCCGAGCCCGATGACATGGTGGGACACGGCGTCGATGAGTTCGTGGACGACGAGGCATTCGCCATGCTGCGCTCGTCCGCCGAGCGCGCATTCAGGGGAGAGGAGGTGTTCTTCGAAAACACGATGCTGCATCGCCGCCGAGGCAGGCGGGTGGTGAGCGCGACCCTGGTGCCCGACCGCAACCCGGAAGGCGGCGTTGACGGCTATTTCTCGGTGGGGGTGGACATAACGGAACGCAGGCAAAACGAGGATTCCGACAAACGCCGCCTGCTCGAGGCCGCCCACGCGGACCGCCTGAGCACCATGGGAGAAATGACCACCGAGATCGCCCACGAGCTCAACCAACCTTTGACCGCCATCGTTGCCACCGCGGACGTGTGCGTCGACTTGGCAAAACGTGTGCCCGGCCGACAGGACGAAATGCTTGTTGATGCCCTGACGGAGATCAGCGGCCAAGCGCGCCGTGCGGCGCAGATTATCAAGCACGTGCGCGCGTTTGCCCGCCGACGGGAACCCGACTTCGTACCCACCGCGTTGGAACGGATCATCGAGGACGCCATAGCCCTGATCAGTATCGAGGCACGTTCCGGAGCGGTCACCGTCGACACCTTCGTCCACGGTCCGGCGACCATAGACGCGGACCCCTTACTGATCGAACAGCTCATCGTGAACCTTGCCCGCAACGCCGCGGAGGCTATGACTTTAGCGGGCACCGAATCGCCGCGCGTGCGCCTGACCACGTCGGAGTCCGCCGGTACCGTCGATATCACGGTCTCCGACAACGGTCCGGGCCTGAGCAGCGAAGCCATGGAACACCTGTTCGAGCCGTTCTACACTACCAAACCGGATGGCATGGGTCTCGGGCTCGCCATCTGCCGCTCCATCATCGAGGCCCATGGCGGCCGGATCTGGGCGGACAGCTCAGCTGCGGGGGGCGCGGAGTTCACCTGCCGCCTGCAAAAGATCAACGATCGGGAAGCGGGAAGCGATGCATTTGACTAACAAGACGGTCCATATCGTCGATGACGACCAGGCTGTGCGCAAGTCATTGAAGCTGCTGTTGGATTCGGCTGGCTTCCGCACCCGGGAATATGCCGGTGGGAGGGAATTCCTGGAGCACTATGAGCCGAGCAAGCCGGAATGCCTGTTGCTGGACCTTCGCATGCCGGACCTGGACGGCCTCGCCGTGCAACGGGAGCTGGGTGAACGCGGGATCGATATCAACGTCGTGTTTCTCAGCGGGCACGGGGATATCCCCATCGCGGTGCGGGCGGTGCGCGAAGGCGCTTTGGATTTCGTGGAGAAACCATTCGACAAGGATCATCTGCTGGAACAATTGCGGGTATGCATAACGACCGATATCGAGCAGGAGCAGGCACGGTTGAATCGGCAGGAAGCGGAGGAGCAGCTGGCCAGGCTCACCTCCCGGGAAAAGGAAATCGTGGACATGCTGGTAGAAGGCAAGATCAACAAGGTGATCGGCGCCGACCTGAATATAAGCACCCGCACGGTGGAATCACACCGCGCGCGCATCATGAAGAAGCTGGGGGCGGACTCACTTTCGGATGTCTTCAAGCTTCTCTATGCGGCCCGGGAGAACAGCCAGCAGGGAAAGGGCACCGGCGGCCAGGAAGAGGGCGCCTGACGGAGGCACCCACTGCCGATCCTGGAGTTGTCAGGCGGCGATCCGCGCCACCAGGCCGTCGTTCAGCCAGCCCTTGAGAAATCCCGCGGCTCGCAGGGGCACCTCGCCGTCGCCGGTGCGCTCCAGAAGGCCCTCGCAGATGGCGCCGAACCCGCTTCCTTCGCGGGCGGCGTCGATTGCGAAGCGCTCATCGTCGTCCAGCGAACGCCAGTGCACCTCCAGGCCGCGACGCCAGAACAGCCAGGGGAGAGGCGTTCGCGAGTCCTCGAGCCTGGGCGGAGCGGATTGTCCAATGACGGCTTTCCAGACCGCGGGCACGTTCCAGGCCAGGTCCAGCCGCCGCAGGGCATTCTGGAAACCGATGCGCATTCCGGGCCAGGATTCCGGCGCCAGCGCGGCGAGTGTTTCGACGTCCGCCAAGTTGCTGTCGGCGGCGTCCATGACTTCTCCCTGGGTCCACTCGAAGGCCGCCATCTCGGCCAGTGCGGGACGTTCCCGGTAGCCGGGCGCCTCGCCCAGAAAGCGCGTCATGTGCCGGCCGAACCAACGCACCGAGGGATGACTCGAGGGGTGCGCCGCGATATAGGCGCTGCCCAGGACCTCGAAAGCCTCATCCCCGACCATGCCCTTCAACCCCGGGTAGTCGTCAGCCAGTACCTCGAGCAGCCTCAGGCGGTAGGCGTCGGCGTACACGGCAAGTCGGCGGCCGGCAGGCAGGTCCTCGGAGCCCACGGTGAGCGGCTCCATGCCGGGCCTTCCATCGGCCTCGCGGCCGAGTAGAAACGACTGGAATTTTTCCTGCAACTCCACCAGATCGATCATGCCGCCTGCTCCTCGAGGATGGGTTCGGCGATGCCGCGGGCCAGGTTGAGCTCCGCCAGTAAATCCGCCAGTGGAGGAATATCCGCATCCCGCTCGATCATGGTGGACACGCGTCCGAAGCGGCGCACCGCCTGGGCATAGAGCTCCCACACGGGGTCCACCACGCTGTGATCATGGGTGTCGACGATGATGTCGCCGTTGTGGCTATGGCCGGCCAGATGAAACTGATAAACGCGCTCCGGCGGGATGCCAAGAACATAGGCCGAGGGATCGAAGCCATGGTTCATGGCGCTCACGTAGATATTGTTGACGTCGAGCAGAATCAGGCAGTCGGCACGCTCCGCGACCGCCCGCAGGAACTCCCACTCGGACATTGCCGAGTGACGGTAGGTGATATAGCTCGAAACGTTCTCCAGCAGAATCCGGCGCCCCAAAAATTCCTGCACCTGCTGCACCCGGTCGGCCACATGGGCGACGGCCTCCTCGGTATAGGGCAACGGCAGCAGGTCATGGAGCTGCTTGCCAGCGAAGCCGGTCCAGCACAGATGGTCGGAAATCCAGTGCGGCTCGATGCGGTCCGCCAACTCCTTCAGGCGGCGGAGGTAGTCCCGGTCCAGCGGGTCCGTGCCTCCGATGGACAGCGATACGCCGTGCATCACCACGGGATAGAGGCTGCGAACGCGGTCGAGGTAATAAAGCGGCTTGCCGCCATCGACCATGTAGTTCTCACTGATCACTTCGAACCAGTCGACGTCGGGACTTTCGTTGAGCACCGCCTCGTAGTGGGCGGTGCGCAAACCCAGCCCGTAGCCGAGCCAGGGACGCTGGACGTCGTGCTCTTCTCTCATAGATGCGTGCTCATGGCGCGTTGATCACGGACAGTCGAAGGCTGTCCCCCATCGCTGAAGGGCAGGTCGAAGGTAAAGGTGGTCCCGGTGCGGAGCCTGCTTGCAGCCTCGATGCGGCCTCCGTGCAGCTCGAGTATGCGCCGGGCGATAGCCAGGCCGAGCCCCGCGCCTTCGTCGCCGCGCCCGCGGGATGCCCGGGGGCGATAGAAACGATCGAAGATATGGGGCAGATCATGACTGGATATACCGCAGCCGGTGTCCGACAGGCGCACGGTCACGGCGCCTTCACCCGGCTCCAGCGCCAGGTCGACGGTCCCTCCTTCGGGGGTGTGGCGCAGTGCGTTGTCCAAGAGGTTTTCCAGGACCCGCTCGATCAGTCCGATGTTGGCGTAGACGAAGGGCACGTTGGCATCGAGGCGAACGTCCAGTCTCACACCTGCCTCGCGCGCGCGCAGCTCGAACTTCTGCAGCACGTCCTGAACCAGCTCGGCGAGGGAGAAGGGCTCTCTCTCCGGCGTTCCGTCCGTGGAATCCAGGCGTGCCAGCTCGAACAGCTCGGAGACCAGCTTTCCCAGTCGTCGACTGTGCCGGGCGGCGATTTCAATGTATTCGAGTTGTTCCTCCCGGGTCAGGCTGTCCTTCTTCAACTGCAGCGTCTCCAGATAACCCTGGAGCGAGGCCAGCGGGGTGCGCAGATCATGGGAGACGTTCGCCACCAGCTCGCGCCGCAGCCGGTCCGTTTCCTTGAGATGCTCCAATTGAGCGGTAATCTGGCGAGCCATCTCGCCGAACGACAGGGTAAGCCGATCGATCTCGTCGCCGCCGGCGCTCGGGCGCCGCCCTGGCGGATCGCCCGGGGGCAGGGATCCGTTGGTTCGGAAGCGCTCCACAGCGGCCGTGAGCCAGCGCAGGCGCCGGGTGAGGAGGGCGAAGATCACGAGCGCCGCAAGAAGGGCGAACACCAGGCCCGCCACCGCCATCCACAGGCTGATCTTCAGCACGTAGCTCCCCTGAAGCATCGAGGCGATGGTGTCGTATTGCTCGCCGGCGGCAATGACGTACAGGTAACCGCGCAGGTCGCCGTTCTCGGTGACAGGGGCAGCCGAGAAGATCTTGCGCCGCTCGGGATGGCGCGGATCGGTATCCAGGATCGGGAGCTGGTCTCCAGCAAGGAAACGCAGGATCGGACCGGTGTCGACTCGCTCCGCTCGCACTTTGCCGGGAGGCGCCGAGTAGGTGAGGATGTTCCCGCTCGAATCGGTCAGGTATACCTCGACGCTGGGGTTGAGCGCCATCATGGTATTGAACAGGGATTTGAGCTTCTTCTCGTCCGGCTTGCCATTCTTCAGCAGAGCCTCGTGCGAAACAATTTGCTGGGCGAGATCCCTGTTCAGCTTCTGGTAAAGCTCCTGGTGGTAGAGGTTGGTGGAATAGACCATCAACATCACGAACATGGCGGCACTCATGAGGCACATGCCCACCAGAACGACAGCCAACTTTGCGTAGAGGCTGCGAAACATGCGCTAGTCGCCGACGTACTTGTCGGTGAACTTGTAGCCCACACCCCACACGGTCAGTACGTATTTCGGGTCCGCGGGGCTGCGCTCGATCTTGGCGCGCAGCCGGTTGATGTGGGAGTTCACCGTATGCTCGTAGCCTTCGTGCCCGTATCCCCATACCTTGTCGAGAAGCTGGGTCCGGCTGTACACGCGGCCGGCATGGCGCACGAGATACAGCAGGAGGTCGAATTCCTTCGCAGTGAGGCCGACGGCCCGGCCGTCGATGCTCACGCTGCGGGTCGACGGGTCGATCACTACGCCGCCGGCGTGGATGGGCTCCGGAGTTGCAGGCTCGCTGTTCTGCGCGAGGGTGTCGATGCGACGGAACAGAGCGTTCACCCGCGCCACCAACTCGTGGATGCTGAAGGGTTTGGTGAGATAGTCGTCGGCGCCGACTTCCAGACCGAGCACGCGATCGACTTCCGCAGTCTTGGCCGTCAGCATCAATATGGGCGTATGGTTTCCCTCGGCCCTCAGCCGCCGGCACAGCTCCAGTCCATCGAGCTGGGGAAGCATCAGGTCGAGTATGACCAAGTCGTAGTGCCCGCTGCGGGCGCGGGCGAGCCCTTGCGAGCCGTCCTCCACCGCGTCGACGCGATAAGAAGCATCGCGCAGGTGCAGCTGCACCAAGTGCGCGATATCGCGGTTATCTTCGATGACCAGAATGCGGCGGGACACGTCCGGGACTCCCGCGCACACTATAGCGCAGTGTCTGTCTTGCAAACCAGTATTCCCCCGGGAAGAACAGCCGGCCGGACGCAACCAGCGCGCCCGGCCGGCCCGGGACCCCCTCAGCTGGTCTTGCCGCCGAGCTGATCGCACACGTCCTTGCCCGGCACTTCCACAAATCCCTGTCCCTTGCAGGAGTTTTGGCCCTTGCAGGAGTTGCTGGCCGATGCGCAGCTGCTCTTGCCCTTGCACGCGTTGACGCCGATACATTTCACGGTGCTGTCCGCGGCGTGAGCCACCGGCATGGACGCGACCGCGAACATGGCGGCAGCGGCCGTGGCCAGGGCGATCCCAGTCAGCTTGTTGGTTTTACTCATTAAAGAATCCTCCAGTCTTGGAACAAGTTTACGGAGCCGGCGCGGGTTGCCCTGAGCACCGGCTGGATGCACAGGCTAGATGCACCGCCTCACAAGGCTCTCACGAAAATCTCACATTTGTGTCACGGGTTTCGCCGGGCCGACGTGCGGCCGGGTGGGGCACCGCGCCAGGCCCTTTTGCGAGCGCCGGGAAAGGGAAACGGTCCGCGGGGGTAAATTCTGCCCGCTGGTGGCAGGGAACAGTCCGGCATATTGGATTTACCTTAGCTATATTGCTTAAGTCATTGGTTTTACATCGAAATCTAGTACTGTCACATTTTTTTACACTACTGGAGTGTCAAATCTTTTGACATTCTAAACCAAGCGCTCTATGTTCGAACGGTAGCCCTGAGGAAGTGAATAAGAAATGCATGTCCAGAACATAGACACACGGTTTGAGGAACTGGACCGAGACAGGCCCACCTACCTCTTCAATGACTGGCGCAGTCACGGCCAGCAGGTTGCCATCGTCGCCCGGGACCTGGCCCAGCAGATGGGCCTGTCCGACGGCGCCGCGGCAAGAGTCGAAAAAGCCGCCCGATACCACGATATCGGCAAATCCAGGCTGCCCGACCTTTTTGACGATTCGGAAAATCAACCGGAACCATTAAGCCGACCCGAGCGGGAACTCCTGATGTCACACACGTGGCTGGGGTACCGGATCCTGCAATCCGAACCCAACCCGGACGAATGGGTTTCGGATGCAGCGCTTTCGCATCATGAGTACTGGAATGGAAGTGGCTACCCGCTCGGACTGGCTCGATCCGACATACCGCTGGTCGCGCGTATCGTTGCCGTGGCCGACGCGTACAGCACGCTCCTGGAGCAACGCCCTTACGCGGGCGCCTGCCACGTGGAGCACGCGTTGACGGAGATCAGGAACAAGGCCGGAACACAGTTCGATCCGGAGTGTGTCGATGCACTGGTCGCCATGACCGGTCATCTTGAACTACGGATTCCGCACACAAGTTTCGCGGCCCACGCAATTCCACATTGAGGAATACAACGACTTAGAGACCTTCCCAGACCTCGGAAACAGAGTTTCGCGAAGCACCCGCCCGGCAGTTTCGGATGGGGCCGTGAACCCAAGTCTTGTGGGCTCCAGGGCTCACGAGGCGTTTTGTCAACTATCAAGTAAGAGGTCTGTTAAATCATGTTTCTCAATGGTCATTCACGAATTGTCAGCGTTGGTATCGAGCAGCCCCAGGAAAGGGTGACGTCCCGCGAGCTCATGCAGGAAGCACGGGTCAAGGAAAATTTTGGAGTTTCCGATATGTACCTGGAGAGGCTGACCGGAATACGGGAACGCCGACGCGCTGGAGACGCGACGCGCCCCTCCGAGCTGGCGGCCAAGGCAGCGGAACGGGCACTGGACCGGGCGGGCGTGGCTGCCCGAGACGTGCATTTCATCGTCTATGCGGGCATGACGCGGGATCATTGTATCGAGCCCAGCACAGCCCATCATGTTCAGAGCAGGTTGAACGCGGTGAACGCCCATGCCTTCGACGTCTCCAATGCCTGTCTTGGATTCATGAACGGGATTCTGGCGGTAGACAATTTTCTGGCGAGCGGGGCGCGGTATGGACTCGTCGTCACCGGCGAGAAGGGGTCGATCTATGCCAGGAATGCCATCGAGCAGTTGAAATACGCCACCGATGATGCCCTCTTGTCGGAATTGCTGGCTAGCCTGACCCTCGGTGATGTCGGTGCCGCTGTCCTGTTGGGCCGGAAACAGCACCCGGAACACGGGTTCGCGGGTTTCGACTTCGCATCCGACGGCGACCACGCGAAACTGTGCTGGTGCGGCGATGACAAGAACTTCGGCGCCGTGCATGCGGACATGCCGAATCTACTGAAAGCGTCAACCGGGCTGGGCGCATCCGTCTACAACCAACTGATCGAAGCATTGAGTTGGTGCAATACCGATCTCAGGTGGTACATTCCTCACCAGATCGGCAAGATCTCGTTTAGAATCCATACCAAATTGACGGGGGTGCCATCCTCAAAGATGCCGAACTCGTACGAAATGTTCGGAAACCTCATAACCGGCAACATTCCAGTGTGCGTGGATGCCATAGAATCCGAGAATGGCCTGTCGCAAGGTGACAAAATCTGGCTCGCAGGTGCAGGGAGCGGCGTGTGTGCCGGCCATGCCGGAGTGGTTTGGGGATAATGACCGGGGCCACTTTCCAAATCGGCACGTCGACCGGGTTGGACGGCGGCCCCAGCTCCAGAAGGCACGAATTTCCGTCGCGGTATCGGAGACAAAAAGCACCAGGACCCGGGTCGGATCGCCACCATGCGGCCGGCCTCGGTCCGATGCGCTCTCCTTTCGGTGTATAGCAGCCGACGATCAATGTAACCCAAGGCAATAGATGGAATTCTTCAACCCTTATTGCATACCCGCCGTTATCGCACTCGCACTGAAGGTTCTTCTTTTGTGGGCAACCCGGGTAATGCCGCTCAGGAACACGGAGTCAAGAGTATTTCTGGGATTTTTGTTCGTGCTCGCGTTACACAACATTTCCGAAATCATGATGTTCAATTATTCCGGCCCGGAGGAGGGGATCATTCCGCTTCGGGCGGGATTTCTCTACTACACGATGAGCATCGTGGCAATGGCCGTGCTCCTGCACCTGATATTGGTTCGACTGGGAAACAGCACGGGCTGGAATGTACCCGTCAACCGGTACGGGTGGTTGTTGTATGTGCCCGGCGCGGCTGTGTTGATAATGCTGTGGATGACGGACAACATGATCAGGGGGTTCGTGCCCTACGAGTTCTCCTATACGCACGTCCCCGGAGCTCTATACATCTGGTTTGAAGTCTACGCGCTGGTATATCTCGTCGCCTCGATGGCCATCCTGGGCGTATCGACGCTGTACAGCGCCAATCGAACCCACCGCAGGAAGAACCTGATAACCCTGGTTGGTATGGCACCCATTATCGTGATGCCGATTGTCGTCATCGTCCTGCAGGGACTGGGCCTGAATGTCTTCAATCTCCTGTTGTGGTTCCCGCTCGCGCTGACGTTGTTCCTGGTGGTTACGGCGTACGCCATCTATGAGCACCGGCTGTTCGACGTGTTCTTCTATCTGCCGGGGACTCGTTTGTACAGCAGGCGCACTCGTTTTCACGAGGGTATCAAGAGCTTCATTTCAGAACTGGACCACTTGCCCTCCATCAGTGTCGAGGAGGCGCTCAATAAACTCGCCGCCACTCTGAAGTGCAGTGTGGCCATCGTCGGCGGCGGGAAGGAGGCTCCCCTGGAGGCGAATCCGCTGTCGAGCACTTCCGGCCGTCTGGATTTCGCACATCTCGAGGAGAGTGACCTGGAGAGGATCGACGAGATCGTGCTGACCAAGGAGATGAAACAGCAGGACCCCCAGATCTACACCGCCTTGAGCGCGGCAAACTGCGCGGCAGTACTGCCATTCAGACCATTCAAAGGCACATCGGCCGGGTGGCTGCTGCTCGGTGGGACCAGGCGTTCTTCTGGAGAGCTTCCCATTGATTTCGCCACGGTCGAGTCGCTGTTCGATCGTATGGGTGATCTGTTTCTGGACAATATCGTCAAGGAGAGGGAGCAACTGACCACCGTGCAGACGGAGATGGAACAGGTGCTGTCGACCAACCAGAACCTGAAGGTCGAGTTGGAACGGAAGCAGAGTACTATCGACGCCCTTTACGACCAGTTTGCCGTAGACGCCGCGGAATCGAAATCGACCGTGAGCCTCGACGAACTCACGGCCGGACTCGAGAAAAAAGTCATCTGCCACACTCTGGAACGGCTGAAGGGCAACGTTTCAGCGACCGCCAAGACACTGGGACTGACACGACAGACCCTTTACGCCAAGATGGAGAGTTACGGAATCGACAGCAAGAAATGGCGGAAGAAGACTTCGTAACGGCATTGGGGACTGAATAGCCCGGAGCGTATTCGACACATCCGGGGCCGAAGCCGCTCACCGAGCCCGGCCGGCGAAGAAATCCGTGATGAAAGTCTCCGGTCAAGACGGGTTCAAAACCGCCTGCGAACCGCGTCCTGGGAATCGTCTAGTGAAGTGCTTCGGGGATGGTCGTTCGCGGCAGCGTTCTGGGGATCTCTTCCGGCTGGGTGTCCATCAAGTAGGCGACACCGGCGGCCGCCACCGCGCAAGCCGGAGTCCGACCCCATCCCTGGACGTTGTGCAAGCCGTTGGAAACGTCGCACCAATAGAAGGAACGGTCGTCGTTGTGGCTGAGCATGTAGATGGCCTCCATGGGAACCAGAGACTCCGCGAGACCGAAGTCACGCGTCCATTCCTTCAGTTCGAGGCCAAGAAGCGTGCTTATCAGCCGGTCGGTTTGCGGCCCAGGCTCGCGCAGCCGGATCAGGATTGCATCTCTGCCTTCGGTTGAATCAACCACCGTAACTCGCTCCCACAGCCGTTTCCGCAGTTAGCGGCAAATTATAGAGGATTTCCAACACCCGGAGGTACCGCCGGTCAGTCGCACGCCACGCCCCTCGATCAGAATCAAACCGTTGAGATGAACGGTGACACTGCTCGCCACGAGACTACCCGAGCAATGTTCACACAGCGAGAAGGAGCGCAACGCAACGCACCCATGGCGACACAGAGGCGCTCCCGCAGGGCGGTCCACAAACCGCAACGCATCAAGCCGCCAGCGCTCAGCCGCGGCGTGCCCGCGGACAGGGCGGTCTGTGCGCAAGGATTGCGGGCCGCTGCATGGTGCAATATCAGGGTGCGGCGTAGCCGAGTGCGGACAGGCGCCGCGCCCGGCGCGTTGAAAAAGGCCAGGATGGCGTTTTTTCAACATCCTGCTAGGCCCGGGGAAAACACTGGATCAGGTCGTACTTGGTAATAATATCCAGACCGCCGCCGGTCCTGCGCACCAGTACCGCCGAGTGCCTGGATTCGCCCTCCTGCGCAAGCAACGGAAAGATCTCATCCATTCCTGCGGTCTCGTCCACGAGGGGCAGGGGAGCGCTCATTACCTCCTCGACGATCATGTTGCCGATACCCGTCTTGGTCAACAAAGCGTCTATCAGCCTGTCCTCGCGCACGCTTCCTATCGGCTCGCCTTTCTCCAGCACGGGAATCTGCGAGACGTCGTACTGCTTTATCAGGTCCATGGCTTCGGTGAAAGGCGTGGCAGGGGATACGGTGATCAGTCCGCGCGGCCCTGCGGGTTTTCGCTGCAGAATTTCAGCGGCGGTGATCTGAAATTCCGGCTCGAAAAACTGATTCTCCTTCATCCATTCGTCGTTGTAGACCTTGGACAGATAACGTTCGCCGGTATCCGGCAGCAGTACGACCACCAGCGATTCTTCGGGCAACTCCCGCGCCAACTCGTAGGCGCCAAAAACAGCGGTGCCGCCGGAGCCTCCCGTGAAGATGCCTTCGCTCTTGCACAGCCGGCGGGCGGCGTTGAAGCTTTCCCGGTCGGTCACCTCGATCACGTCGTCGATAACGCCGAAATCGATGGTGTCTGGTATGAGATCTTCTCCGACGCCTTCGACCTTGTAAGTGTGCGGCGTACCGAGCTTTCCGGTCTTGAAATACTCGTAGTACAGCGACCCCACGGGGTCGACCCCGATGATCCGTACCTCCGGGTTCTTCTCCTTGAGATAGCGTCCCACGCCGCTGATGGTGCCGCCGGTCCCCATGCCGCAGACGAAATGGGTAACCCGTCCGTCCGTATCTTCCCAGATCTCCGGACCAGTAGTACGGTAATGCGCCAGCGGGTTGTTGGGGTTGAAGTACTGGTTGGGATAGAACGAATTGTCGATCTGCTTGTTGAGGCGCTCGGCCACGGAATAGTAGCTGCGAGGATCCTTGGGATCGACGGCGGTCGGGCAGACCACCACCTCGGCACCGAACGCCTTGAGTAGATTGATCTTCTCCTGGGACATCTTATCCGGAATGGTGAAGATGCACTTGTAGCCGCGCGCGCCCGCGAGCAGCGCCAGGCCCAGGCCGGTGTTTCCGCTGGTGCCCTCTATGATGGTGCCGCCCGGCTTGAGCCTGCCTTCGTTCTCCGCGGCATCAATCATGTAAGCACCGATCCGGTCCTTGACGCTGCCGCCCGGGTTGAAGGCCTCGACTTTGGCTGCGACCGTGCATTTAATGGAAGGATCCTTGCTGCCGATGCGCACCAGGGGCGTATGGCCAGTGAGCTCGGAGATATGGCTGTAGATTTTCACGCGCGCCATCCTGGGAAGTTGAAACTGGGTAGATGGACCTGCGGATTATACAGTTCGACGGTATCGCGCGATTTTGTGCTGCGGCCGAGTCGCCGCGGGACGCGACCACGCGCGCGCAGAGTGTGAAATCGATACGCGGCTCGATGCTGACAGCGAAGCCGTGCTCGAGCGCCGAATCGCCAGTGACGGCAGATCGGCATCCGAATAGACGACGGTCCACGGCAAGGGAAGCACACCCACCTGGGTCCTGGGAAACCCGCTTGACCGCAGGGGGCACCTATCATCTTATGCGTATAATGTATATTATGTTAAAGTTATATTAACGTGCGGTCGGGCCATCGGAGCGACCCTATTTTCCGACGCCCCACCTGATCCCTGATCCAGGTCAGGACCCGGATCGAAAATCTGCCTTAAAAATATCCACTACCAGTCGCCCCCAGGTGGCAAGGCCCCGTTCCCCGTACCGGCCTGGGAAACGGCTCGATCATGAACTCAACTGATACATCGATATGCTGACTCTCGAAGACTGTATTGAAATCTGCGACCTGTCCAAAGAAGAGATCCGCTACTTCGTGGTCCACGAACATATCTCCGACCTCCACGCCGCGGCACTGGCCGAGAGATACGTGGTCATGGACGAGTCCGGTACACCGCACCTGCGGCGCGCTATCCTCGCCGACATCGACGATCTCAAGCACCGCAAGAAGCTCGACGAGGCCCGCTCTCTGGAAGCCTTCATTCGCGACTTCGTTTTATCCCACCCCAAGCTCAACCGGTCGCGCCCGGTGGAGACGTAAGCGGTAGCCGTCCTCAGCAGCTAGTGCACCCCGTCAAACAGTCTGTAACTTATCGGCGGCTTGCCGATCCGGGTTGAATTGTTCGATAGAGCATCGAAAGGGCGCCGCCGGGGTCTTTTTCACCAAGCGAGTATCGGGGAGCGACTGAAAAAGACCCCGGCGGCGCCCGTTTGCGGATCGGGGCCACCGTCATCCCAGGGGGTACCCTAGCATGATGTTGCATAACGCATTCCTGGCCTTTTTCAACGCGCCGGGCGCGGCGCCTGTCCGCACTCGGCTACGCCAGAGGCTGTTTTTCAATACCTGCTAGTCCAGGGGCAGGCCTACGTAGTTCTCCGCGATCGCCATCTGCCCTGCCGTCGAGGTAGTGAAATAGTCGAGCTCCGCCAGCTGGATGCGCCGGTCGAAGGCGTCCCGGTCCGGGAAGCGGTGCAGCATGGAGGTCATGTGCCAGGAGAACCGCTGCACTTTCCAGATCCGTCTCAGACAACGTTCCGAATAGGTGTCGAGGCCGGCGGTGTCTGCCGAACGGTAGAAATCCCCGAGCGCCCTGGAAAGAACGCGAACGTCGGCGACCGCCAGGTTCATGCCCTTGGCCCCCGTAGGGGGAACGATGTGGGCGGCATCACCGGCCAGGAAAAGCCGGCCGTACTGCATGGGTTCACAGACGAAACTGCGCATCGGCGCAACGTTCTTCTGCAGGACAGGCCCTTCGTTGATACGGAAGCCGCTTTTCCCGGATTCCAGACGCTTGTGCAACTCCGCCCAGATCTCTTCGTCGGACCAGGCTTCGGGATCCGCGTCCGGCGCGCACTGGATATACAGCCGGGTGATCTCCGGCGAGCGCATGCTGAACAAGGCGAAACCGTCGTCGTGGCTCGAGTAGATGAGCTCGTCCTGCGCCGGCGGTGCCTCGGCCAGAATTCCGAGCCAGCCGAACGGATACTCATGCTCGTAAACCGTGATCGCCTCGCGGGGGATATGCGCACGGCATACGCCGTGGAAGCCGTCGCAGCCGGCGACAAAATCGACGGCGAGCTCGCGCCGGTCGTCACCGTGGCGAAACGTGACACGGGGTCGATCGCCCTTCACGTCATGAAGCTCGACGTCCTTGGCCTCGAAGCAGATCTCGCCTCCGGCCTCCAGGCGCGCGGCGATGAGGTCCTTCACGACTTCATGCTGTCCGTAGACTGTGATGGTGCGGCCGCCGGTCAGCTCGCGGAAATCGAAGCGGTGCTGGCGTCCGCCGAAGCTGAACTCCACACCGTCGTGAACCATGCCCTCCCGCCGGAGCCTTGCGTCGACCCCCACCTCGGCGATGGCGTCCACTGTCCCCTGCTCCAGCACCCCGGCTCGGATCCGCGCCTCGACGTACTCGCGGGAGCGATCTTCCAGGACGATCGACTCGATGCCCCGTGCGCGCAGAAGGTGCGAGAGCATCAACCCGGCCGGGCCGGCGCCGACAATGGCCACTTGTATGCGCTGACTGCTCATGAATTCCTCCGCCCTTCCCCCTTCAGCTCGCCAGCCAGGCCGGCGGCGTGATGACAGCCAGCTCCACCACGATCGGGGCGAGGATACCGAACCAGATCTTCAGATGGTCGTTGTCCATGCGCGAAAGCGGCGTGCGCCGCGGTGTTGTAGGCGCCGCCGTTCAGGGTGACCAGGGCCGGCCAGAAGAACGGCAACCACCACCAGAATCTAAGACGTCGGATTGGTTATGTGAAGTGATGCTTTCGCTTCAAAGTATAACTCGACGGTTATCATGCTACGCCCGCACGGGCACGGAACCGGAGCGCAGCTCCGGTATGTCCACCGCGGCCTCCCGAACCGCGTCCATGAACATGCCCGCGGCGGGTGACAACGGCTCGCCCGCACGAGTGGTTATGCCGACCGGGCCGAGGGTGTCCTCGGTATCGATCGGCAGTTCCACCAGACTGCCCTCCGCCGTCTCCATGGCCACCACACCGTGGGAGATGATCCACACCGCGTTGGTCTCGCGCGCGTAGACGCGGCCGAACGCATTCGACACCGTTTCTATACGGTCGGGGATAACGCCCACGCCGTTGGCGATCAGAAAGCGCTCCACGTAGGGTCTTATTATCGATCCCTCTATCGGATACAGCACGGTATAGTCGCAGATCTGGTCCAGGGTGAAGTTGCCCCGATCGAGCAGCGGATGTCCCGCGCGTACGACGAAGCTCACCCTCTCGGAATACAGGTAAGAAAACGAAAGCCCTGTCATCCTGTCCGGCTGGGCCAGGCGACCCACTACCAGGTCCAGCTCTCCCACCCGCAACTGGCCGAGCATGGTTTCGTTGGCCCCGGTCTCCAGGCTGACCAGGGTTCGGTTGCCCTCCTTGAACAAGCGCACGGCGCGCGGAATGATGCGCGCCGCCACGGTCGGCAGAATGCCGACCCGGATCGCGGCCTCGCCGCCCATCCGGGCCTGCGCCAGGCTGTCCACTCCCTGCATCAGGGCGGTCATGCTGGCGCCCGCGTAACGCAGGAAAACCTTGCCGGTCTTGGAGAGGGTCAGCTCCCGTGCGCTGCGATCGAACAGCTCGACCTCCAATGTATCTTCGAGCTCCCGGATGGTCTTGGAGATGGCGGGCTGGGTGACCGCCAGCCGGTCCGCCGCACGCACCACGCTGCCGTTACGCGCAACCTCCAGAAAGCACTGGAGGTGCCTGAGCTTGATCCGCCGGTCCAGCATGAGTCGCGCGCCCCCGAAACTTGCATGAGTCAACGGTTATGTTAACAAGCGTCACAACTGTTTTGTATAACCAATTCGCCCCCCAAGTCTCGCCCCGGGCACACCGTCCCCCGTCTGACCGAGGGCGCCCCGCGCGCGAGTCGTCGCAGGCCGGCCCGCCATTCGCCAATACATAAGTGATTGGTTATGCTAAGAGAGTGAATCTTCACTTTACATAACCAGTCGTCTCACTTCAAAGTTTCAGCCACGGACAGTTCCCGCGGCCACGCCGTCTTTGGAGGCACAATGCGAGCTACGAACGTCAATGGAAACAATCTCTATTTCCGGTTCGCGGGTCGGTCGGCGGGGAGCACCCTGGTTTTCATCAACTCGCTGGGCACCGACTGGCGCGTGTGGGAGCCGACGGCCCATGCCCTCGCCGACCGCTACCGTCTCCTTTTCTACGACAAGCGCGGCCACGGTCTGTCCGACGCACACCCCCCGGCCTCGAGCATCGACGATCATGTGACGGATCTTGCCGCTCTGCTCGAGAACCTGGGGATATCGAAGGCGGTGGTATGCGGACTGTCCGTCGGCGGCATGATCGCCCTGGGCCTCGCCGCGCGGCGTCCCGAACTGGTGAGCGCTCTGGTGCTGGTGGACACCGGTCACGTGATAGGCACCGCGGAGCGGTGGAACCAACGCATCGAGAGGATAGAACGGGAGGGCATGGAAGTTATCGCGGACGGCGTGCTGGAAGGCTGGTTCACCGCGTCTTTCCGCCGCCAACAACCCGCCGAGACGGCGTTGTGGCGCAACATGCTGCTCCGCACGCCGGTCGAAGGCTACACGGGAACCTGCGCCGCCATCCGCGACGCCGACCTCACCGAAGCTGCGCGCGAATTGGCCCCGCCGGCGCTGTGCCTGTGCGGCGCCGAGGATATATCGACCCCGCCGTCACTCCTCCGCGAGCTGAACGAACTGATTCCGGACAGCCGCTTCCAGGAGATACCCGACGCGGCGCATTTACCCACCGTGGAGGCGCCGGCTGCCGTACGGGGTCTCATCGAGGATTATCTTCAGGAGCTCGGCTTTGTCTGAAACCGACGATCGGTACCTCAAGGGCATGCGCACGCGCCGCGCGGTGCTCGGGGACGCGCACGTGGACAGTGCCGAGGCGGCCAAGACACCCCTCGATGCCGACTTCCAGCGCTTCATCACCGAGAGTGCCTGGGGGTCTGTCTGGGCGCGTAGTCAATTGAGCACCCGTGAACGCAGCATGCTGACCATCGCGCTGCTGGCGGGCCTGGGCTACAGAGATGAGCTGGCCATGCATATCCGTGCCACCCGCAATACTGGTGCCACGCTGGACGACGTGCGCGAAGTGCTGCTGCATGTTGCCGTGTATGCCGGTGTCCCCGCGGCCAACGTGGCCTACTCGGTGGCGAAGAACGTCTACCAGGAGATCGGCCACCCGGCCGCCGATCAAGGTATAACATAGGAACACCACGGCCATGAGCAAACCGCAGTACAACCCCAGAGACTGGACGAGCCATCCGCCCCTCGTTCATCCCGACTACAAGTCGACCCGTCTGCGCGGGCCGGCCGAACCCCTGCTTCCCCTGGACCAGACACTGAGCGAGACCACCGGGCCGGCGTTCTCCGCGGACATACTCACGCCGCTGAACCACGATCTGACTCGCAACGCGGCGAAGAACGGCGAGCCGCTCGGGGAACGGATCATCGTGAGCGGCCGGGTGCTGGACGAGAACCTGCGACCGGTCCCCGGCACCTTGGTCGAGATCTGGCAGGCGAACGCCGCCGGACGTTACCTCGACCGGGCCGACCAGCACGAAGCGCCGCTGGACCCGAATTTCTTCGGCGCCGGACGCGCGGTCACGGACGGCGAAGGGCGCTATCGCTTCCACACCATCAAGCCGGGCGCCTATCCCTGGGGGAACCATCACAACGCGTGGCGGCCCAATCACATCCATTTCTCGGTTTTCGGTCCATGCATCGCCACCCGGCTGGTCACCCAGATGTATTTCCCCGGCGATCCCCTGCTGGACCTGGATCCGATCTTTCTGGGCGTCCCTGCGGCGGCGCGCGGGCGGCTCATTGCGGACTTCACCCTGGATCTCACGGAGCCGGGATTCGCGCTCGGCTACGCCTTCGACATCGTGCTGCGCGGCGAATGCCGCACGCCCGGCCAAGGGCCGAGCCAGGGTTGAGGCAGGATTGAGCCAGGACTGAACCATGGCGGACGAGTCCAGGAACAACCGGCAGACCCCTTCCCAGACCGTGGGTCCGTACTTCGCCCTGGGCCTGACCGCCCGGGCCTATGGCTACGAGTACGACGATGTCGTCGGCCCGGACATCGTCACGCCAATCACCGAAGGCCAGCGAATTCAACTCGTGGGACGGGTGCTGGACGGCGAAGGCGAAGCCGTGGACGATGCCATGATCGAGGCATGGCAGGCGAATGCCCACGGCCGCTACAACCACCCCGCCGACGACCGTGACGATCGACCGCTGGATCCATCATTCCTCGGCTTCGCCCGTATGGGTACGGGCATATCGCCCGACAAGACCTTCCGGCTGCGTACCGTCAAGCCCGGCGCTCCCGGCGACGGCCAGGCGCCGCACCTCAGCCTCATCGTGTTCATGCGGGGCGGCCTCAACCATCTGTACACCCGGGTCTACTTCGACGACGAAGCCCGGGCCAACTCCGTGGACCCGGTTCTGTCGTCCGTTCCCGAGGAACGCCGATCCACCTTGGTGGCTCGGGGCGAGAATTCGGCGGACGGGATCGTTTACCGGTTCGACATCCATATGCAGGGCCCGCGCGAGACCGTGTTCTTCGACGTGTGAGACCTGCTTCGACTGCGCGCCGCTCAACCATGAAAGATCCCTGCATCATTTCAGTCGCCATCACCGGCTCGGTGCCCAGGAAGGCGGACACCCCGGCCATTCCCGTGACCGTGCCGGAACAGATCGAGTCCGCCCACGAAGCTTACGAGGCGGGCGCCGCGTTGGTGCACGTTCACGTGCGCGATGAGAACGAGGCGCCCTCCTCCGATCCGGACACGTTTGCGGCGTTCCTGGAAGGCGTGCGCAAGCACTGCCCGGACATCATCGTACAGTTCTCCACCGGCGGACGCGGCCGCGAGCCGGACAAACGCGGCAGCATGCTGCATCTGAAGCCGGACATGGCCTCCCTCGCCACCGGCTCGGTAAACTTTCCCAATATGATCTACGAGAACCACCCCGAACTGGTCCGTGACCTTGCGAAGCGGATGATCGACTTCGGGATCAAGCCGGAGATCGAAGTATTCGACCTCGCCATGCTCTACAACGCCGCGGACATGGCCGCGAAGGGAGAGATCCACGAGCCGGTCCACGTGCAGTTCGTGTTCGGCATTCCCGGCGCCCTCCCCGCCCGACGCGAGATCCTGGAATTCGAGGTGGGACAGCTCCGCAAGCTTCTGCCGGGCGCCACCTGGACCGCGGCGGGTATCGGGCGCTGGCAGCTCGAGGTCAATCATTGGGCACTGGAGCTTGGCGGCCACTGCCGCACCGGCCTGGAAGACAACATCCGCTACGACAAGGAGCGCCTGGCCCACAGCAATGCCGAGCTGGTGGCTCGCGTGGCTAACCTGTGCGAGGACCACGGCCGCCGGGCCGCCACCGCGGCGGAGGCCCGGCGGATCCTGTCGCTGTCGTCCTAGGCGGCTGCTCCCATACAATGGCCGTATGACTGTAAGCGTATTCGACTCGCAACTATACGGCCGTCTGTTCACCGACGACTACGCCGCGGCGCTGTTCAACGATCGCGCGCGCGTACGTGCCATGCTGAACGTGGAGGCGGCGCTGGCCCGGGCCGAAGCCGAATCCGGGCTGATACCTGCCGACGCCGCGCGGCGCATCGTGCGCGTGGCGGAGACCCTGGACCCCGATCCGGCCCTGCTCGCTGAAACAACGGCGACCAGCGGGGCGCCCGTTGCGGCACTGCTGAACCTGCTGCGGGAGGCGGTCGGCGAGGATGCCGCGGGCTACGTCCACTGGGGCGCCACCAGCCAGGATATCGTCGACACCGCGCTCGTCCTCGGGCTGCGGGAATCCACGCGGCTGATCGAGAAACGTCTGCTGGGGTTGATCCGTGGATTGCTCGAGCTTGCCCGCGATTACCGGGATGCTCCCATGCTCGCCAGAACCCGCTCGCAGGCTGCCGTGCCGACCTCCTTCGGGTTGAAGGCAGCCGGCTGGGCCGCACCGTTGCTGCGCCACCGACAACGCCTGGAGCAACTCAAGCCCCGACTGCTGGTGGTGCAGCTCGGCGGCGCCGCGGGCACCCGTTCGGCTTTTGGCGGCGTGGGCGAGAAGGTCGTCTCCGAGTTCGCCCGGGACCTCGAACTCGGAAGCACCACGATTCCCTGGCATGCCCAACGCGATGCCCTCGCCGAGCTCGCGTCCTGGTTGTCCCTGGTGACGGGGAGCGTGGCGAAGCTCGGCCAGGACGTAGTGCTGCTGACCCAGAGTGAAGTCGGGGAGCTCCATGTCGGCGGGGGCGGCTCCTCGACCATGCCCCAGAAGGAGAACCCCGTGGCGGCCGAGTTGCTGGTGGCGCTGGCCCGTCACAACGCCTCGCTCCTCGGTGAAATGCACCATGCTCTGGTTCACACCCACGAACGCGACGGCGCCGCCTGGAGCAGCGAATGGATCGCCCTTCCACCGATGGTGGTCGCTGCAGCGTCGGCCCTCGATCGGGCTGCGAGACTTGTGGCGACACTGGCGGTCGATACGCGGCGCATGGCCGACAATCTGGAAGCCATGAACGGCCTGGTACTGGCCGAGGCCGCCGTATTTGCGCTGGCGCCGCACGTGACGCGTCCTCGGGCCGAGAAACTGGTCACGGATGCCATCCACCGCTCGAGGATCGACGGAGAACACCTGCTGGACCACTTGGCACGGATGAGCGACGCACCGGTTCTCTGGCACACCCTGCGCGATCCGGCGGCACAACTGGCAACCGCCCGGGCGATGGTCGATCACTTCCTGTCGGCAGACGCCGGCGGGTATCGGACCTGAGCCGCCTCCAAGGTGCGCCTGTCGCGGGGAGCCCGGCCCCGCAGTCTGTCACCGAAACCCGATTGCCGCCGTTTATCCCCTTGTCGACGTCATCAAAGTCCCGTCGGTCATTTCGTTGTTTATTTTTTCCTTTATTTTCCGTCACTTATGATATCTATCAATTTCGCGGAAACTGGCTCCCGTCACCGGAATTGGCGTATGATTGTGCGCAAACGCACATTCACCAGGGAGCCGGAGAAAAAGCATGTCCGGTCCATTGTTGATATCACGGGATACACGGTTATTCGTCAATTCCAGCGCCTTCGCGCCCAGCGTATTCCCTACGTCCGGCTCGCCGCTGAGACGACATACCGCGGCCGCGACATACCGCAGCCCGTGGCTATAGTCTGTGCGGCAAGCCGCCGATATACACGGAACCATCGGACATCTGAAGCCATGCCTTACAACTCGAACCATCATCGGGACGGCGGGAGAGCGCCGCAGCATCCCTTGAGCAGCGGCATTCCTGAACTGACAGGCGACATGCAGGACCTGGAGATCCAGGTCAGCGCCGACGCGTGCTGTTTGAACGAATGTGTTGTGATAGCGCAGCCCTCGGAATGGACCCGCGAACTGGAGACCCTTGGAGCGGCTTGCTTCAAGCGGCCGGAAGCGTTGTACAAAGCCCTTCGCAGCCGCAGCTGCTCCCCTCAGGTGGCCATCGTGGATCTGGAGTCGATACCCCGAAACGCCATCAGGGCCGTTGACATCCGTATACCGTGCCCCAAGCTGTGGCTCGGCAAGTCGGCCGCCAATCCCGCGGACATCAAGAACTTTGGAATCTACTACTCCAAGAGCCGACCCGACGAGTTGAATGCCGTGGCGGCCCGGTTGATCGATACCGATCGTTCCATAATGCTGCCGATCGGGCTGGTCGGCAAGCAGATGCTGCCTCTGCTGGTCGCGGACAAGACATACCGCGAGCGGTTGCATCACTACGTGGACCAGTTGGGCGACACCAACCTGATTACGCTTCATGGCGACGATCCCCTCGAGCTTCAGCTTGTCGCGCAGTACCTGGCAGTGGAGACGGGACGGGCAAGACTGTGGGAGGTCAAGTCCGAGACCTCGATTCATTCCGTGCTCAGGAGGATTGCCCAGGCGCGCCGACCCGGCACTGATGTCAGCATCGTTCTTTCCTGCGACATCGACACCGAATCTGCAAGGGAATTCCACAAGTCCATGCCGTCGGAATATTCGATGATCAAGCTGTCGGCCCGCTCCACGAATCCTGTCAATTCCCTGTCCTTCACCCTGCCCAAACCTACCGAGCGGCCCGCTGACATCGCCAACTGGGTGGTCTGGTTCGTCTGCCGCGCGACCATAGAGTGTGGAGTCGCTCTGTCGGGTCTACCGGACCTGGTCCAGTCCATCGGCCGCACGGTCGGCGGCAGTCCAACGATCGAGGAAATCAGGAGTCTTTGCGAACGATCGGTTCGGCAGCACGCCACCATGATGGAAGAACGCGGCGAGTTCATGCCGTACGAGGACCTGGTTCACAATTTTGAACGCACCCTGCTGCGACAGGCGCTCATTCAGCACGACTGGAATCTGTCCGCCACCGCCAGGGCGCTCGGACTCGCGGAATCAAGTCTGCGCTACAAACTGAACAAGCTCGGCCTGATTCGCAGCGAAGCCCAGGACTGATTTCGATCCACTGAAGTCCGGGAGGCTCCCGGACCATCGCGGCTTCCCTTCCCTGGCACCGCTCGTCCCCGCCAGGGCCGGCGCGGCTCCCGAGCAGACTCCCGTATAATCCCCGCGCCCATTGACCCGTTCTGCCTGAGGATATGACTCGAGAATCCACGCCCGAAATGAAGATCACCGTAGTGGTGCCGGTTCGCAATGAACAGGACAACATCCAGCCCCAGGTGAACGAGATACTCGCGGTACTCGACGACGGCCTGGACTTCGAAATCGTCTACGTGGACGACGGCAGTACCGACGGGACGCTCGACAAACTCCGGGAAGCCCGCGCCCAAAGCAAGGGCAGGTTGCGGGTGCTGGTGCACGAGGGCGTCTGCGGCCAGTCGACCGCCATCTACTCCGGGGTCAAGGCCGCCCGTCACCCGTGGATCGTAACGCTGGACGGGGATGGTCAGAACGACCCTTCCGACATCCCCGCACTGCTGGAATCGGCCCGTACCGCCGGCAGCGAGACGATTATGGTCACCGGGGAGCGCGTCAAACGTCAGGATACCTGGCTGCGGCGGCTTTCCAGCAGAATTGCGAACTACGTTCGGCGCACCCTGCTGCGCGATGCCACGCCCGACACCGGTTGTGGCTTGAAGGTCTTCCGCCGCGATCTGTTCCTGGACCTCCCCTACTTCGACCACATGCACAGATTCCTGTCCGCGCTTGTTTTGAGACAGGGAGGGCAAATAATATCCGTCCCCGTTTCCCACCGGCCCCGCACACGGGGCCGGTCCAAGTACGGGGTCCACAACCGGTTGTGGGTCGGAATCGTGGATATGCTCGGAGTCGCCTGGCTCCAGCGGCGTGAGAAGCGTCACCGGCGCGTAACGGAGGTGGGTGCTGGCGAGGAACGAAAAACCGCGGCCGCGGGAGCGGGTAAAGACAATCAAGGCGACTAGCAAGGTGCCGCGCCGCGCCAGCCGGCCGCCGGCCGGGAACTCGACAGACGAACATGCTTGAAGCCCCGCGCCCGGGCGACCGCGCCGCCTTCTACTGGCTGCTGGCAGCGGCGGTGGTGGCGATCGCCGCGGGAATCGGCCTGCGGGACCCATGGCCGGCGGACGAGCCCCGCTTTGCCCTGATTGCGCGGGACATGGTGGATACGGGTCGCTGGTTCTTCCCCCGGGTGGCGGATGTCCTCTACCCGGACAAGCCGCCCCTCTACTTCTGGGTCATGGGCATCTTCTACTACTTCTTCGGCTCCATCAGGGCCGCTTTTCTGCTCCCCTCCCTGGGCTCTGCTTTGCTGATTCTGGTCCTGGTGTACGACCTCGCGCGGCGGTTATGGGGGCGGGCACCGGCATGGTGGGCCGCCGCGTCCCTGCTGACGTGCATTCAGTTCCTGCTTTTCGCCAAGTCCGCCCGCATAGACGCCATGCTGGCAATGCTGGTGACCCTCGGCATGTACGGGATCCTGCGCCACCTGCTGCTCGGGCCCGATTGGAAATGGTACTTCGCGGGGTTCGCGGCCAGCGGCCTGGGCGTCATTACCAAGGGTGTCGGATTCCTCCCCGCGGTCGTTCTTCTCGCGTACCTTCCCGCCAGGCGGTGGCATTGGAACCACGTTCCACGGTTCCCGGGCCGGTGGTGGCAATGGCTGCTCGGTCCGGGAACGATGCTCGCGGTCATCGCGCTCTGGCTGGTCCCCATGCTCTGGCTGGTGGCCGTCGGGGACGACCCGGCATTGCAGGCCTACCGCGACAATATCCTGTTCGCCCAGACCGCCGAACGCTATGTGAACCCCTCGCATCACTTGGCACCGCTGTGGTATTTCCCGGTGGAGGTTATTCCACTGTTCTGGTTTCCGCTGAGCCTGGCCTTGTTCTGGCTCGTACCGGCCTGGAAGCCCGCCTTCAAAACGCCGGATGCCCGCCTGCTCCTGCCCCTGGCATGGGTAGTGATGGTCATCGTCTTCTTCAGCCTCAGTCCGGCCAAGCGAGGTTCCTACATCCTGCCGGCCCTCCCTATGTTGGCGCTGTGTGCCGCGCCCTACCTGTCGGATATCGCCGCTTCAAGGTCGGCACGCAGCGCGTCATTGGCGGTCCTTGCAGGCAGCGTCCTGCTGCTTGCCTCCATCGTGATATGGATCCAACTCGGGGGCAATGCCCGGTTCGAACAGCTCGTGCAGCGCTACGACGTGCAGGGAGAGATCGTGTGGGTGTTTGCGGCTCTGGGGGCGACAGCCGCCTGCTGTCTGGTGTTCGCGTGGCGCCGCCAAGCGATCGCCGGCCTGGCGGCGTGGCTGGCGGGGTTCTGGGTAGTGCTGGGCCTGGTGGCATACCCGATCCTCAACGATGCCCGGACCCCGCAGACGGTGATGCGCAAGGCTGGGGCGATCGTCGGCAGCGGGCAACTCGGCCTGGTGGGCTGGAAGGCACAGCATGTCCTTTTCGCGGATCGGCCGCTCGTGCACTTCGGCTATCGCCGGCCCGACTGGCAGGCCGAGCTGCACGATGGCCTGGTCTGGCTGCTGCACGGCGACAACCGCTATCTCCTGGTCACGGACAAGTACCCGTCGAAGTGCCTGGACCTGTCCCGCGCCGAAAACATGGGTTATCGTCACCGGCAAAACTGGTATCTGGTGGAGCCGCAGGACGTGGTGCGGGAATGCCGGACGCGTCTTCAGGGGATGAACGATATCGGAAAGATCTACTACGCGAACCAAGGTCGCTCCTACAATCCGGGGCCCGCACCACGGTAATCCCTCGGATTGTAGGAGCGACTTCAGTCGCGATCAGATAACCAATCCGTAACCGGAAAATTCCAACTTACAGGATGTTGAAAAACGCCTTCCTGGCCTTTTTCAACGCGGCGGGCGTCGGTTTAGCATCGGAGTCCGCCTTCTACCGCGCCTTCTCACGGGAAACCGGGTGTCGCCAGGACCCTGGCGGGCCGGGACCAGGGGGCTCAAGGTTCAGCTATCGATCGCGACCGAAGGTCGCTCCTGCAATCCGTGGGTCACCGCGGCGCACAACCCGGGATTACAGAAGCGACTTCGGTCGTGGTTGCCAGTGAAGCGGATCAGGAATCGTCCCCGGGCACACCGTAACCTGGCGCGTCAACCGGATGGAGCGCGCGGGTCACGTAGTCGTCCACCTGTGGGCGGTAGACGGACCAGATCTCCGCCAGCTTCTCTATCGGGTCCTCGTCCCAGTCGACGCGCAGGTCGATGATCGGCCATGGCACCTTGTCCACCACCATGAGGCCGGCGGAGCGTACCGGCCCCTCCTCGCCCCCTGCCCGCAACGCGGCCCGCAGCGCTTCCGACAATCGGTCCGCGATGTGACCTTCGCTGAGCTGAAAAGCCTCCACCATGGTCTGGGGTATGTCCCGGTTGGCGAGGAGGTTTCCGGCACAAGCGACGTCCTGTGCGGCGCAGCTCGCCGAGATGCCCAGCGCTCGCGAACCCGTGTAAACGAAGCCGGTCCCCTGGCGGTCGACGGCGGTGAGTTGGCGGAACTCGCGATGCTCCGTGGAGGCGGCCGCGCGATCGACGGCCTCCCGGGCTCCGAGCCCCTGTTGCAGCAGGTTCAAGATCATCGTCCCGAGGGCCGGATCGGTCACGTTCTGACTGGTGGCCGCCCCGGCGCCGACCCGTGCATAGGCGCAGCGCGCGGCAACCGCCGGGGAGGACGAGCTCACCGCGACGCCGAACATGCCGGTTTCCGGGCAGCGCGCGACAATAGAGAACGTCATTGCCCCAGTCGCCGGGACCACGCTGCAATCGCAGCTGAAGCCGCTCCTGCAATCGGGAGCAAAGCACCACGGCAATACACGGATTGCAGGAGCGAATTCACTCGCGATTCGCGTTCGTCAGGACGACGCGGCGCCCGCGAGGCGGGGCTTCCCTTCCACGATGGCAGTCAACGCTTTCTCTAGCTCGCGCTTCTCGTCGTCTGACAACGGCCCCAACGGCTTCCTCACCGGACCCGCCGGCAGACCCTGCAGCATGCAGGCGTGCTTGACGAACTGGATGAGCTTGCCGCCCTGCTCCAGGACACTCAGGAACGGCATCAGGCTGGCCATGATACGCCGTCCCTTCTCGATATCGTTGTCGACGGCAACCGCCTGGTACAAGGCGAGATGCTCCGCGGGCAGGCAGTTGCCGCCCGCGCACACCCAGCCGCGCGCACCCCAGGCAAAGAACTCCAGAGCCTGGTCGTCCATACCGCACAACAGGGTGAGCCGCGGATGGTCCAGGGCCAGCATGTGCAGCTGGTTGATGTCACCGGTGGATTCCTTGACCGCGGCGAAGTTCGGTCTCCCCGCTATCCGGTCGAAGAACTCCGGTCCCATCCGGGTCCCGGTGCGGCCGGGATAGTTGTACAGCATGATGGGAAGATCGACGGCTTGGTCGATGGCGAGGGCATGCGCCGCCAGCTCCGACTGGGTGGGGACGGCATAGAATGGCGCGCTCATCAGGATGGCGTCGGCGCCGTTGTCCTTCGCCTCGAGGCCGTAGTCGATGCAGTCCTCGGTACGTATCGCGCCGACCCCGATGATGAGCGGCAGCCGGCCATTGATGACTCGCCGGGCGACGCGCATCAACTCGATGCGTTCCTCCCTGGTCTGGGCGTAATACTCCCCGGTGGTGCCGCCGACGATGATTCCGTGCACCCCGGAGGATACGAGGTGCTCGATGATCGCCTCGAAGCCGTGGTAGTCGATCGAAAAATCCTCGTTATGCGGGGTGATAACCGGCGGGTAGATACCTTCGAATCTCATCGGATTTTCTCCCGATTAGCTGACGATAGACTATAGCAAAACAGTGAAGTATCGGCTCCATTGCGGGCTGGCAAACCTGTCGAATCCCGGGTAGCATGGCTGTCGTGATGGGGCCCCGGTCGGCTCCGGACGGCTCCGGACGGCACCGTATGGTGACGTTGGATAACCAAATTTGCCGAAAACGCAGGAACCAATCATGTCCGACCAATCACGCCGTAACATCCTCAAAGCCATTGGCGCAGGCGGTGCCGTTGTTGCCGGCAAGAGCTTGCCCCGGTCCTGGAGAAAGCCCATCGTCGACTCCGTAGTGCTCCCTGTGCATGCGCAGACCTCGTGTGGCCCCGGGACCACGATACGCGCCCGGTCGCCCTTCGGGGAGAACGACAGTACTGAACGCTATATCATTATTGCCGACGAATCCGACAACGTGCTGGCCCGGTGCTGCTGCGGCGGCCGCAGTGACATCGTTATCGAAGCCGGGTGCCTGCCGCCCGGAACCTATTACGTTTTTGGCGACAGCGACAGCTCCATCCATTCCGCTCTCAACCATATTGTTGAGATCACAACGTCCGCTGGAACCTTTACCGTCAGCGCACCTACGTATGCCCACAATTGCAACCTGCTCATCGCTACGGTCATTTTACCTGCCGGCACGGTTCAGCAGGAAAGCGGACAGACGAAGGGCGGCAACAAGTGCGGAGACCCCGTCAATTGCTTCCAAGGGAGGGATTTAATGCTGCCAATACCGCCCCCGGGGCCCTGACCCGTCCATCACCGGTCGACTGGGGCTCCGGGTTTCAGTACTCGGCGAGCGGCTCGCCCAGCACATCCATCCGCGGGCGCACGCCCAGGCCGGGTTCAGCCGGGGCGGTCATGGCGCCCCCCTTTCGTTGCGGCGCACCTTCGGCGTTGTGAACCGTGAGATAGGAATTGAAATCGGTCGACGAGAAGCGGAACCGCTCCGGTGTCGAATGGGCCAGATGGGCAATCGCCGCCGTGACAATATCCCCGCCCCAACTGTCCTCGATGGTCATGGGAATTCCTAAGGACACGCACAGATCGCGCATCTGGCGCGCCTTGGTCAGGCCGCCGACCTTTGAGATCTTGAGATTGATCACGTCCATGGCCCGGTCATTGTGGGCTTTGAGCAGCATCTCCAGGCCGTCGATGTTCTCATCGAGGATGAACGGCAGGCTGGTGTGCTCGCGGACCGAGCGGCAATTGTCATAGGACACGCAGGGCTGCTCGATGTAGACATCGAGGTCCGCCACCGCGTTCGCCACCCGGATGGCATCCGGCGCCAGCCAGCCGGTGTTGGCGTCCGCGACCAGCACATCCCCCGGCTCCAGGATCTCGCGCACGGCGCGGATGCGGGCGATGTCTTCGGCCGGATCCCCACCCACCTTGAGCTGGAACTTGCGATAACCCTCCTCTCGGTACTGCGCCACGTTGACCGCCATCTCCTCCGCCGGACGCTGGCTGATGGCGCGGTACAGCGCCACCGACTCGCCAAAGCGCCCACCGAGCAGGTGGCAGACCGGCTGCCCCGTGACCTTGCCGGTGATATCCCAGCAGGCCATATCCAAGGGCGACTTCACGTAGGGGTGGCCGAGCAGCGCGGCGTCCATGGTCCGGTTGACGCGGGCGAGCTGCGTCGGGTCCTCACCGATCAGGTGCGGCGCGAGCTCGGCGATCCCCGCGCGTGCACCGGCTCCGAAGGCAGGCAGATAGAACGGGCCCAGCGGGCAGACTTCTCCGACCCCGTCCACATCCCCGTCGGTCTCGATCCGCACCACGGTGCTGTCGAAGACTTCAACGTACTTGCCGTCGGCCCAGGCATAACGTCCCTCCTTCAGAGGCAGGTCAACCTGGTACACCTTGATCGCGGTGATCTTCATTTCACTCGTTACCCCTTGTCGGTATCGTGACCGTGTTTCAGCTCCGGTGACAAGAGCTCACTGAGCATCATGTCCCCGTGCCCTTCGGCGACTGCCTTCTCGAAGACATGGGTGACCGCCCGGCCCAGCTCGGATAGCCCTCCCATGCTTCGGGAGAGCTCTTCGAAATACTTGATGTCCTTGAGCGAATTCTCGACGCTGAACACGTAGCCCCGATAGTCGCCCTCCAGTGCGGAGCCGATGATACGGCGCAGGACACCCGAATCGGCCGAGCCGCAGATGACGACGTCATAGAGCTTGACGCCAATCGACATCCGTCTCCCTGGCCTTCCCGAAAGCCTCGACGACCAGGGCGGCGATGCCGAGTACCATGTAATTGTTCAGCAATTTCGCAGTGTTGCCGATTCCAGGTGGACCGAAGTAGTGAACCGTCCTGCATATCGTTTCGAATACGGGCCTGACGGCCTCGAAGTCCGCCGGCATTGCGCCAACGAGAGCTCCGAGCTCCCCGGCCGCCGCCTGCTTGACGCCGCCCGTAACCGGCGACTCAATGAACGAAACACCCAGCTTCGCTAATTCCCCGTGGACGAGGCGAGTGGACTCGGGGCTCGATGTCCCGGTATCGATGACCATCATCTCTGCTCGCAGGCCCGGCATCAGCCCGCTCGACAACCTCCTCCGCTACCCGCGAGTTGCTGACGCACAGAATAATCACATCGCTGGCGTCGGCGAGTCCCTTATAGTCCGACGCCTCCCGGGCACCCTTGGAGATCAGGTCATCCACCGATATACGGTTTCGGTGGGAAATTACCGTGACGGGATAGTGTGCCGAAAGTAGACGCAATGCCATTCCGTGACCCATACGACCAACACCAATGAAACCGATGCGCCTCACGATCCGGCGTCCGAGATCGAGTATTCACACGAATCAGTTATCAATCTCATGACGTCCTATCCCGGTCCGGATCTCCGGATCGTTCCGCTTCGTTCTGCCGACCGCGAGGCAGAACAATACAATCCTCAAGGTGTATATACAACGAAACCGCTTGGCCCACCCGAAGCACATCGCTTCGCGTATTGTCGAGCACCAGAACGTGGCGGCCGGAACTCAGCTTGACGGACACCTGGCGTTCAGCACCCAGGATCGCAATATCCATCACCCTGCCTTCAAGTCGGTTGCGCTCGTCATCAATCGGTTGGTCCCCGGCATCGATTTCGATCGATTCGGGGCGAACGCCGATATCGAAGTGTATTTCGACGCAGTGGTTCTGCGGCGGGACGGCGAAAGTCACATCGTCATCGCAGCGGATGCTCCATCGGGATGCATCCCGGCTCTCGCATTCCCCGGAAAACCAATTCGAGCGGCCCACGAATTCGGCGACGAATCGATTTCGAGGCCTGGCATACACGGTCTCGGGGGTACCTTCCTGCTGCAATCGACCCTGCTTCAGCACCAGCACGCGCTCGGCCATGCCCAACGCCTCTTCCTGGTCATGGGTAACGATGATGGTGGTCGAACCCACCACCCGCAGGATTTCCTTGAGTTCTACTCGGAGCTCGTGACGGAGCTTGGCATCCAGTGCGGACAAGGGCTCGTCCAGCAGGACGACTTCCGGTTCCGTGGCCAGCGCCCGCGCTAGGGCCACGCGTTGCTGCTGGCCGCCGCTTAGCTGGAAAGGAAACCTCGACTCCATACCGCGGAGCTTGACGAGGTCCAACATTTCACTCACGCGCTCGTCGAGACGATTTCTCGGCCACCTCCGATATCCCAGTCCGAACGCCACATTCTCACGAACTTTCAAGTGAGGAAACAGCGCGTAGTTCTGGAAAACTAATCCAACGTTGCGTTCGTACGGGCGACGATCCGACATATCTGCGCCGTTGATTCGAATGCACCCCCCGTCGGGAGTCTCGAAGCCTGCAATGAGTCTCAACGTTGTAGTCTTACCACAGCCACTCGGACCCAGCAGAGAGATGATCTCTCCGCGATCAACCCGAAAAGACAGATCGTCCACCGCCGCGATAGCGCCAAAGGATTTGCTGACGTGCTCGACCTCGAGTATTGCCATTCTCAGCCTCCCCGGAGGCCCTGGCCGAGGATACGATTGATTCCCACGCAACGGTCCAACGCGAGCATCAGAGCAATATTGGCACCGACGATCAGCAGTGATGCGGCTGCGATGGTCAGATCAAACGATGCCCGCATGTTGCTGATCAGTGCGACCGGCAACGTGTAGGTCTCCGGATCCGTGAGAAACATGCTGACAGCAACATCATCGAGAGAAACGGCAAGCCCGAAGATCGCGCCGGCAATAATGCCGGTTCGCGAAAGTGGAAACGTTACCCGCCAGAAGGCCTGACGCTCAGTGGCGCCCAGGCTCATGGCGGCTTCGGGCAGATGCGGATCCAGTCCTGCAAGACTCGCAAGGGTCGCGCGAATTGCATAGGGGGTGATCAAGATGACGTGACCGCATACCAGCCGTACGAAACCGTCGAATATCCCAATTGTAGCGAGGAACACCAGCAGCGCGAAGCCTACCACCACGGGCGGCACGATCAGCGGCGCGACAAAGAAACTTGCCAGGAGCGTGGCACGGCGTGTGTGCCGCTCATGAAGATACACCGCAGCGGCGACTCCGATAGAGACCGCGATGAGTACGGCCAATCCCGACACTTTCAACGAAGTCTTCAGCCCTTCTATGAAATACTGCTGAGAGAAAAAGCGGGCGAACCACTGGGTTGAGAATGATGGGGGGGGCAGCGGCCCCAGATAAGTCCGGGAATCAAAAGCCATCAAACCGGTGACGCACAGGGGTACGACGAGAAACAGTACGACGAGGACGCCAAGCATCAACACGCCGACCCACAGCACGTCGTCCACCAGGCGGTTCATCGCTTCCACCATGGATTTGTCATGACCGGTCACCCCGCTTGGCCGTCATGATCAGGCGGGACATCGCGTAAACGATTACGACGGACACGACGCCGGTCACGATTGATATGCTCGCGCCACTCGGATAGTTCGCTATTTCACTGAAACGCGTGTAGATCAGATTGGACAGGAACACTACCCGTCCCTTGCCCAGAATCATCGGTATCACAAAGGCACTTACGCCAAAGCTGAACGCGAGCAGCGACGACGACAGTATTCCGGGCACCGCCAGAGGTACCGTAATCGCGAGATGCGCACGCCAGGTGGGCGCCCCCAGAGATTGGGCTGCCTCGACGAGGTGCCGATTGATGTTTTGATGCGTACCCACGAGAGTCAGGGTGGAGATCGGGATAATAAACTGTAGCAGGCCCGCCGCAACCAACGCCTGGATATACACCCTCCCGTTCGGAGAAATCCCGATCATATTCAGCGCGGGTCTCAAGGGGCTCACGGACCCGAAGCTCAACTCCAGGGAATACGTCTTGACGATAATGGATAAGAACATGAAAGTCGCGAGTCCCACCATCGCCGTAACCTTCAACCGCGGCGACAGCTTCCATGCGATCTGATAAGCAATCGGGAACGCCACGGCGATGCCGATCGCCGTGGCGGCCAGGCTGATCGATACGGTCTCCACGAACAATTGCAGGAACGAGACATGAAGCAGTTCCGCATAGTTCCTGAGCGTCAGACCGCCACCGCCGGACACTCCCACTCTGCCAGGAGTAAATACCCGAAAACTCTCTGCGAGCAGCAGCGCCATGGGTGCCGCGAACAATACACCGTACGTGGCGAGACCAGGCAACAGCAGGAACGCCCCACTTCCAGCCCGGCCTCGCATCAATACCTCCCGCCAGGAACGGCTTCCCTGTGATGAACCCGTCCGTCCGGGAAAGGCCTCAGGCTACAGCAAGGGCGCGATCTCGTTCTCCCATCGCTTCGCCCAGGCATCCTGGTTTGCGAGCACCACATTGAAGTCCGGCACGTATACATATTTCTTCATCTCGTCCGGCGTGAATACCAAATGCGCCAGTTTGGCGGGGGCAGTGGCTTTTGCATTGAGCGGAGCTTCACCCGCTACCTGAGCATACAGCGTGTTCATTTCCGGGCTGATGGCGTGGTTGATGAACGCCATGGTCGCCTCCGTGTTCGGCCGATTTTTCAGCACAGCGAACCCGCTTTGATACAGAAACGTCGGAAATCCCGGCGACTTGGTCAGGCGCGTTACATCGAAATGCGCGGCAACTGTCGTCCAGCCGGGTTCGGCGAAGAATCCGACGGAGGTTTCGCCGGATGTCAGCGAGTTCGTGAAATCGCTGTCCGTCACCGCGACCCGGCCGATGTTACCGGAGCGCGCCAGCTTCGTCATCAGCTTCCAGCCAGGTTCCATGTTGTTCTCGTCACCACCGCCATGGAGAGCCAGTGCTACTATCTGCAGCATCATGTTCTGCGTCGGTCCGGGCCAGCAGATCTGCCGCTTCAGCTTTTCATTGAAAAGGTCGTCGATACTCGCGATCGGCATGGGCGACGTATCCGTTCTATAACCGAAGTAGATACCTCCCACCGCTCTGGGCACGGCTCGCCACGCCCCCTGCTTGTCCTTGATAATCATCGACTCGGGAATATCCGCGAGGTTCGGGATTTGCGCGACCGAGACCGGGACAAGCCAGTCCTCACTCACCATCGTATTGAAGGAGCCCTCCCAGCCCGCCACATAGTCATACGCGGGGTTTGGCCAACTTGCCTTGATCTTGGGAAGAATCGATCCGGAGCCTCCTTGAAACAAGACCCAATTCACATCCACCCCGCTTTGCGCGGCTGCGATCTGCTTCATGGCCTTAATAACATCACCGCCCCATTCGACGGCCGTAATTGACGTCTTCGCGGCAGCGATCTCGGGCCATGACACAGCACCGAAAGCAGTCAAGCTTGCAGCGGTTCCCAGAAACCGCCTTCTCGACCATTGATTAGTCATCGTTCAACCTCCTCTTCTCTCGGGCACGACGCCCGGGTTGGCAGCGGTTAGACAACAGGCAATTCCGGCGGAGCGGGCTCGGTCAAGTATTCCCATCCCGTCGGCGTGACGTGCACGCTGTCCTCGATTTCGATCCCCCACTTTCCGGTAATGTATACGGCCGGTTCGATTGACAGGCAGAAACCGGCTTCGATAACCGTATCGTCCCCTTCCTTCAAATCCGGGGCCTCGGCGTAGAGCAGTCCTACTCCCCGCCCCAGGCGATGTTCGATGTATCGGCCGTAACCGGCTGCGTGAATGAACTCACGCACAATGCGGTCAAGATAGCTTCCAGTCACACCCGGCTTGAGTTCCGAGAAGGCGAGCTGCTGTGCGTCCCAGAGCATCTTGTAGACGTCGCGCATTTCCTGAGTGGCCGTCCCGATCGCCATGTTCCTGGCAAAACCGACCTTGTAGCCCTTGAACTGGTTGGTCAGGCAAAAGCACATTGCCACCATGTCTCCGTGATGAAGCTCGTTGGTCGACCCACGACCGTGGGAGATGGAGGATCGTTCCCCGGCCTGGATGAGCTGCACCCCATCTACGATCGGGGAGTGGTGCCTGTCTTCCTCGGGTGACATGAAGGCCGCTGCGGTTCGCGTGGCGGCCTGTCGCGCCGCCTGCCCGATCTCGTACTCGGAGATGCCGGCCCGCGCCGCTTCCATGGAAGCGTGCCATCCGGAGCAGGCGACCTGCCCTGCCTTCCTCAGCAGATCGACCTCGAAACCGGACTTGACCATCCTGCATTGCTTGAAGACGGCGCCCGCATTCTGCAGCTTCACGTTCGGGAGCTTGTCGGCGATGCGGGCGTATTCCGCGACGGGGACAAAGTCCTCTTCGATCCCGATTACGCCCCGATCCAGGTGTTGGTCACGTACTACCTCGTGGATCAAGTCGTAAGGGTTCTGATGCCGCGACTCTTCCGGGAATTCAGTGTAGTAGCGAACGTCATCGATCCAGCTCGTCTTAACGGCGTATTCGTACTCGTTCTTGGACACCATAAACGTACATTCGCCGTCCACGGGTATGAGCACTGCTTCTACGCGAATGGGTACGTACTCCCAGAATCCACTGACATACCACACGTTCAAAGGCTGCATCACCAGCAGTCCGTCAAGCGCAGTTCGGCGCATCCCCTCCCGAATTCGTTCCACACGATTCCGGTATTCCTCGACAACGCGGGGCGACTGCTGTGACATGACTTGCTCCTCAGAGTGTTGGGGACGCGCGACCGCCAATCAACTATGTTGATGATGAGCGCCGATTCGGCTCATACTTTCATGAGCCACAAGTGGAATCCGAAGACGGCTTAACCTGCTTGTTTCCAATAGGTTGTCATGCCAGACTATTCATATCCAACGAATCTTTGTGATCCTGATCCATCAACGTTTTTGATGATATATCGTGTCCCATCCCGACCCCGATTTACTTCGCACCTACGTCACGATTCTCGATACGGGGAGCTTCACTGCCGCTGCACGCAAAGTGCACCGGACGCAATCGGCGGTCAGTATGCAGATGCGCCGTTTGGAGTCTCTACTCGGCAGCGAACTGTTCGAGCGCGCGAGCAGAAAAGTGAAGCTGACGCCCGACGGGGAGATATTTCTGGACCATGCCCGCCGGATCCTGCGTCAGTATGACGATGCCCTCAGTGCCCTGAACCAGGATGATCTCGGCAGCGAGATCACAATCGGAGTACCCGATGATTACGCCTTGACGTTCCTGCCAGAGATCCTGGACCGCTTGATTCAAGTCTTCCCCTCTCTGCGATTAACGATCGTCTGCGAGCCTTCACGTCGATTGAGCAACTTGATCAATGAAGGCTCGATCGATATCGCGCTGTTGACCGAGGGAGAAGGCATATGCGGCGGTGTTGTCTTGCACCGGGAGGAGATTGTCTGGGTGACCTCCGCGCGCCACAAGGCCCACGAGAGAAATCCGGTGCCGCTGGCTGTGTTCCATTCCGGCGATGTCTATCGGCGGTCGGCGATACAGTACCTCGAAGAACACGGCCGACATGCCCGCATTGTCGTGTCCAGCTTGGGTTTTGTCGGAATCAATGCCGCGCTGGAGGCCGGCATAGCTGTCGCAGTAATCGCGCGCAGCAACGTCCGACCGGGGCTTCGCATACTGACTCCCGCGGAGGGCTTTCCTCAACTTCCCCGGTTAGGCGTCATTCTGCAGCGATCGGAGCGCGAGCCGAATACCCTGCTCGACCACGTTGTTGAACATATCGTGACGCAGCAGTACACCTTCGCGAACGGCGAGTTGGATGGGTCTACAACGACCAGCCGCCGTCGATGATATGCGTCTGACCGGTCACGAAAGCGGACTCGTCGCTCGCGAGGTAAACGACCAGCTCCGCCACCTCCTCCGCCGTCGCCATGCGGCCCATGGGCGCGCGGGCGATGAACGCCTCGCGGGCCGCTTCGTAGTCGCCCTGGGCCCGCATGCGGCCGCGCAGTGAAGGCGTATCCACGGACCCGGGGCAGACCGCGTTGCATCGTATGCCCCTGCCGATGAAATCCGCCGCAACGGTCTTGGTCAGTCCGATTACGGCGCCCTTGGTGGCGCTGTACACGCAACGGTTCACGGTTCCTTTGATGCTGGAGGCCACGGAGGCCATGTTGACGATCGAGCCGCCGCCCTTGTCCAGCATGGCGGGCAGGAAGGCGCGGATGATGCGAAAATGTGCCTTGACGTTGAGGTCGAAGGAGAAATCGAAGTCCTCGTCGGCAGCGTCGAGGATGGTGCCGTGGTGAACGAAACCCGTGCAATTGAACAGGACATCCGGTGGCCCCACCCGCTCCACCGCGCGGGTGATGGCATCGGCGTCCTGGGCGTCCATGACGAATGCGGTAATATTGGGCGACTCTTCGCTCAACAACTCGAGGGCCGGCTCGTCCACGTCGGTAGCGAAGACCCGGGCGCCTTCGCGGGCCATCGCCAGCGCCGAGGCGCGTCCGATGCCGGCGCCGGCAGCGGTCGCGAATGCCGTCTTGTCTTTCAATCGCATATCGGATTCGCCCGTAAATGAATCAATGGGTCCATCGAATAGTCGGCATCATGTCCGATGCCGTCAAGTGTGAGTTGCACGAATGACACAGAAGTCCATACGGAATCGGCGCGGATCGAGGAACGCTCCCATACTGTCTCCGGGCGCGAACATCGCGGTGATCGGTGCGGGAATCGTGGGCACCTGCTGCGCGGCAGAGCTGTGCGAGCGCGGCTACCGCGTCACCCTCTTCGACCGCGGCGCTCCGGGCCAGGAAGGCGCATCACAGGGAAACGCCGGCCAGATCGTCCCGTCCCTGATCCTGCCGGTCGGGTACCCGGGAATCGCGCGCCACGCGCTCGGGATGCTTCTCGATCCCCACAGTCCCCTGTCGATCCCTCCTTCCTACATGCCTCGTCTTCTTCCATGGCTCATGCGTTTTCTCGCCGCCAGTCGGCGCCGGAACTATCAGCGTGGTATCGAATCATTGGCAAGCCTGAACGCCCGCGCCCTGGAGGCAACGCGTGATCTCTATCGACGCGCGGACCTTCTGTCCTCTCTGAGACGCACCGGGGCACTGTATCTGTACGAGTCCGCCGGATCCCTCGCCAGGGCGGGCAGGGACTGGGCCGTCAAGGGGCGTCATGGCTATGATCACGAATTCATCGGGCCGGATCGGATCCAGGCCATGGAGCCGGCCCTCGCCAGGGCCTTCATGGGCGCCGTATTCGAGAAAAGCCTCTCCCATGTCGCCGATCCCCTGGGAATCGTGGAGGGTGTCTTCCGCTACGCGGCGTCCCGCGGGACGGTGCTGCACCAGGGCGAAGCCCGGATCGGTGAATTGTCTTCCGAAGGCATCGTGGTCCACACGGCGGATGGCGCACGATACAGCTTCGACGGACTCGTGATCGCCGCCGGCGCCTGGTCCGGGAGCCTGCTCAAGCAGATCGGCGACGATATCCTGCTGGAATCGGAACGTGGCTACAACACCACCATCGAGCGACCGGGAGTGGAGATCCGGCACTGCCTGGTGTTCGTCGACAGGGGTTTCGTCGCCTCACCGCTGGCTCCCGGGCTGCGCATCGGCGGCTGTGTGGAGCTTGCCGGGTTGGACGCACCGCCGAATCCGAGACGCATTGAGCGCATACTGGAAGTCGCCCGGCGATTCATACCAGAGCTGGACGACAGCGGCGGCCGCACGTGGATGGGCCATCGCCCGGCAACTCCTGATTCCGTACCCGTAATCCGTCCCTCGAGCTCGGACGAACGCATCGTCTACGCATTCGGCCACGGCCACCTGGGATTGACCCAGGGCCCGTTAACCGGCCGGATGGTGGCGGAGCTGTTCTCGGGCGCCTCCTAAGGCAAAGTCCCGCTGATGGCGTCGCGGTAAAGCTGCGCCAGGTTCGACTCATTCAGCGGCACCGGGTTGGTGCCGCCCGAAGGATCCACCACCGCCTTGGCAGTCAGCTCGTCGACCTGCGCCTCGGTGACGCCGAGGTCGGCGAGCGTGTGGGGAATACCGATCGTCTCACGGAGCTCGAGAATCCAGTCGAGCACGGCCTGGAAAGACGGATTGCGCATGCCTATGTAGGCTGCGAGGCTGGTCATCTTGTCCTCGATGGCGGGACGGTTGAACGCAAGGACATAGGGCATTACCACCGCGTTGGTGAGACCATGATGGGTGTTCAGCACCGCCCCGCAAGGGTGGCTCAGGGCATGCATGGCGCCCAGTCCCTTCTGGAAAGCAGTGGCACCCATGCTGGAAGCAGCCAGCATCTCGCTTCTGGCATTCAGGTCCGAGCCGTCGCGGTACGCGGCCGGCAAAGCCCGGTGGATCAGCTGCATGCCCTTCAAGGCGACCCCTTCCGCCATCGGATGAAAGGTCGGGCTGCAAAGCGCCTCGAGATTGTGGGACAGGGCATCCATGCCGACCGCCGCCGTAATCCCGGCAGGCAGTCCAACGGTCAATTCCGGGTCGAGTATCACCCGCCTGGGCAGCATCGCCGGATGAAAGATAATCTTCTTGGTATGGTCCTGCTGATCCGTAACCACCGACGCCCGCCCCACCTCGGAGCCCGTGCCCGATGTCGTCGGCACCGCCACCACCGGCGCCATGCCAGCTTCATTCACCCGCGTCCACCAGTCCTCCCGGTCCTCGAAGTCCCAAATCGGCCGGTCCTGCCCTACCATCAGCGCCACCGCCTTGGCGGCGTCCAGCCCGGATCCGCCGCCGAAAGCGATCACGCCGTCGTGATTCCCCTCCCTGAATTCGAGCACACCGTCCGCGACATTCGACTCGATGGGATTGCCCTGAACCTTGCAGTAAACCGCGCAAGGCAGTCCCGCGTCTTCGCAGAAGGCCACGCTCCGGCGAACGATATCCGATTCACCGAGGCCGGCATCCGTCACCAACAGAGGGCGGGTCATGCCAAGTTCCCGGCAGGCCGCCGGCAGCTCGCTGACACGCCCGGGCCCGAATCGAATGGCTGTGGGGTAGTTCCAGTTTCCGAAATAGTTCTCTGCTTGACTCATGGGATCTCGTACCGATTTGCAGTGTCAGAAAATGAAAGTCGGGGCATGCCCGCGCCGGCCCGGCACGCCATGCGGCGCGCGTACCGCGGCATGCGCAGAAACCGACTCCGAAAAAATCGCCTCGGGAAGCCGCTTACGAGACGCTAGTGTACCCCGCCAGAAATGATGCAAATTATTTCAGGCTGGGATGACGGTGGCCCCGATCCGCAAACGGGCGCCGCCGGGGTCTTTTTCAGTCGCTCCCCGATACTCGCTTGGTGAAAAAGACCCCGGCGGCGCCCTTTCGATGCTCTATCGAACAATCCAACCCGGATCGGCAAGCCGCCGATAAGTTACAGACTGTTTGACGGGGTACACTAGATGATCTCGAGATAACGCCGAAGCTCCCAGTCCGTGATCGCCTTGCGGAACTCCCGCTCTTCCCACTCGCGGGTCGCCGCGTAGTGCTCGACGAATTCGCCGCCGAACAGTTCCGTGGCCGCCTGTGACTGGCGGAGCCGCCCGGCCGCCTCCATCAGGGTTGCGGGCAGCTTGCGTTCGGCCGGGAAGCTTTGCGCGTAGGCGTTGCCCACGATCGGTTCGTCGGGCTCGATGCGATGCTCGATGCCCCACAGGCCCGACCCCAGGGCCGCCGACAGGGCGACGTACGGGTTCAGATCGGCGCTGGCGATGCGGTACTCGACGCGCTGGGATGCGGGGCCGCCGCGGATGGCGCGCAGCGCGCAGGTACGGTTTTCGATGCCCCAGCTCGCTTCCGTCGGAGCCCAGAACCCGGGGATCAGGCGGGTGTAGGAATTCACCGTGCAGGCCACCATGGACAGCAACTCGGGCATCAAGGCCTGCTGCCCGCCGATGAAATGACGCATGGTCTCGCTCATGGTGTCCTTTGCATCGGGGTCGTAAAACACGGTGCTGCCGTCGTCGCGCTGCAACGACACGTGAATATGGCCGCTCTGGCCCGGCCAGTCCGGCGACCACTTGGCCATGAACGAGGCGATCCAGCCGGCGCGCTGGGCGATCACTTTGGCGAAGGTCTTGAATAAGGCCGCCTTGTCGGCGGCTTCCAGGGCAGCATCCACGGAAATGGCGGCTTCCAGCACTCCGGGGCCGGTCTCCGTATGCAGACCTTCAATGGGAAAGTCCATGGCCTTGCAGGTGCTCAGGAGCTCCTCGTAGAACTCGGCCAGCACCGAGCTGCGCAGTACCGAGTATCCGAAGTACCCCGGGGTGATGTTGCGCAGGTTTTGATAATTCTTCTCGCGGATCGAATGCGGCGTCTCGTCGAACAGGAAGAACTCATACTCGAATGCGGCGGAGGCACGCAGACCCATGGATTCGGCGCGTTGCAGAACGCGCCTGAGCAGCCCCCGCGGGCAGATGCTTTCCGCCTTGTCGGTAAACTCCCCGATGAACAGCAGGCGGTCGTCTTCGAACGGAATAACCCGGCAGCTCTCGGGCACGAGCCGGACCCAGGCATCCGGATAGGCCGTATGCCAGCCGGTAAAGCTCGTGTTGTCGTACTGCTGGTCGTTGGAGTCCCAGCCCAGCACCACGTCGCAGAAACCGAATCCCTTCTCGAGTGCCGAGAGGAACTTGTCGCGACCCATGTACTTGCCGCGCATGATGCCGTCAATGTCGAAAACGCCCACCTTTATGTAGTCGGCGTTGCTCTCCTCTACGATCCTGCGGGCATCAGCGGCGGTCTTTACGTCTTTGGTGGATACCACGTTCTATTACCCCTTCTGGCAATGCCGGGTTTGTATCTCACAACGGCCGGACGAGGTTGGCACCTGCTCGTTGCAAAGGATCACATGCACCGGCTCAACGACTGGCTTTGGCAGAAACATGTCGCCTTGAACACACCCGTACGATTACGTTGACTCAAGGAATGGCGGTCTCATTCCGCCGTGAACGCATCATAATATCACGCAATCTGAACGCCGTAGAAAGGGGGCTCGACCTTCGCGATTTGAAGTGGAATTCCTTTGCTCAGGGAGTCGTCCGCACCGGTCGAACACGATCGAGGGAGAGTCGCGGTCGCTCGGAACCGCCTTCGACATACTGTGGCGGAGGCAGCGAAGCGGACCACCACCCGGCGAACCGATTTACTCGCTCGAATCCGCCGAGCCGGCACCCTGCTTGGGCTGAGATTCGTTTTTGGGGGATTATCCCCTGCTCCCGGACTCGCCGGTCGCCTTGCGGGAGGCATAGTCGAAGGGAACCACGTTCGACCCCGGCATGGTGGCCGCCTCCAACCGCATCAGGGTCACGGCAGGGCTCTCCTGCTGGGGGGAACGGGCTTCCTGCCGCAGCGCTGTCGGCCGCGGCGCGGTTGCAATACCGGCCTCCGCATCCCGGCGGGCACCCTGAATCCGTTCGACGAACTGAGTGCGCAGGTCCGGATCCAGGCTTCGGAGGTAACGGTGCATGGCTTTCTCACCAAGCAGCACCTTTAACTCGGCAGCGCAACGACTCACCCGCTTGCCGCTCTTGCCGAAGTAGGCATATTCCACGAGCGCCAGACGAAACCTGAGGTCGGCGCGCAAGTGCTGGATATCCGCATTGTCGATACCTGACCGCCGCTGCGAATAGACGCTGCTTACGATCTGCCAGATACTACGGAACATTCCCAAAAACCTCCTTGCCTCGCCCTTGCTGCGCTGCCGATGACCGGCCACTGACGAACCCGGAGGGGCTCGATACATCTTCCTGCTTATTCTAGACGCCGGCCGTCAGGTTTCCAGCCGGACCGGGGCGGCGAATTCGTGGCCGTCACCCCAATTTGCCGCCATCGCGCATCGTCGCGAGCGGCAAAAATTGACTTAAAGTAATTTATTAAGTTCTAAATACATCATATTTCACAATATATTATACATGCTTTTTAATGTCATATCGTAGTTGTCTCCACTAACGCTAGTGGTCGCGTCAGGGACGCGACACGCGCACGATCCGTCACAATCCAGTCTGCAACGTGGAAGGGGTATCACTTTGAGTTTTATCGAACAAGCGACGCTGTTTCTGCTCGCCACGGTCCTTCTGGTGCCGGTATTCAAGCGAATCGGGCTGGGCGCCGTGCTGGGCTACCTGGCTGCCGGGACCGCCATCGGGCCGTCGGGGCTGGGCCTGGTGAGCGACGTGGACGAGATTCTGCATTTCTCCGAATTCGGGGTCGTGCTGCTGTTGTTCATCATCGGCCTGGAACTGCAGCCGAAACGCCTGTGGGTCATGCGAAAGTCCATCGTCGGCCTCGGCGCTCTCCAGGTCCTGGTCACAACCGCGGCCCTGGGTTCGGCCGGCCGCGCTCCTCGGGCTGACGTGGACCGAAGCCCTGGTCGTCGGTTTTATCCTGTCCCTGTCCTCGACGGCCTTCGCTTTGCAACTTCTCGGCGAAAGACAGGAGCTAACCAGCCGCCATGGCCGCGCCGCTTTTTCCATCCTGCTGTTCCAGGACATGGCGGTGATCCCCGCCCTGGCTTTGATTCCGTTGGCCGCCCCCGAAGCGGACCACGCCCGCCAGTTCTCCCTATGGGACGTCGCCCAGGTCGTGGCGATCGTCGGCGGTGTGGTCCTGGGTGGCCGTTACGTGCTGTACCACGCCTTCCGCTGGATCGCCCAGAGCCGGGTCAACGAGGTCTTCACCGCCATGGCCCTGCTCACCGTCGCGGGGACGGCGCTGCTGATGGATGCGGCGGGCTTGTCGATGGCCCTGGGCGCGTTCCTTGCCGGGGTCCTGCTGGCGGATTCGGAGTACCGGCACGCTCTGGAAGCGGATATCGATCCCTTTAAGGGAATACTGCTGGGGCTGTTCTTCATCTCGGTGGGGATGTCGCTCAACATCGGTCTGATTCACGCCCAGTGGTATCTGGTGCTCGCCTTGGTAACGGGCCTCCTGGCCATCAAGTTCGCAGTGTTGGCGGTCCTTGCCCGGCTCGCGGGACTGAGCTGGTCTCCCAGCCTGCGGCTGGCGGGAGTCCTGCCCCAGGGCGGAGAATTCGCCTTCGTGCTGCTCGGTTCCGTGGCGGCGGCAAAGCTTGTTCCCGGGGATCTGGTGAGTCTACTGATCGTCGTAGTGACCTTGTCGATGGCGGCGACGCCGCTGATTTACCTCGCTGTCATGAGGCTGCTCCAGCCGACGGCTGCCGCACCCTTTGATGAAATTCAAACCCAGGACAACCAGGTGATCATCGCGGGGTTCGGGCGCGTCGGACAGATCATCGCGCGGATTCTGAGGGCGAAACGGATTCCGTTCACCGCCCTGGACTCGAGCTCGGAACACGTCGACTTCGTCCGCAGATTCGGAAACAAGATCTACTACGGGGATGCGTCTCGCCTGGACATGCTGCGCGCGGCCAACGCCGAGAAAGCGGTGCTGTTCGTGCTCGCCATCGACGATGTCGAGGCCTCAGTGCGCACGGCACAGCTGGTGCGGCAGAACTTCCCCCGGCTGAAGGTGTTGGCACGGGCCCGAAACCGCAAACACGCCTACCGACTCATGGATATCGGCGGCATCACCGTGTGGCGCGAGACCTTCCATACGAGCCTCAAAATGGCCGAGGAAGTTCTCAAGCAGCTGGGGCTGCGCGCGCTCGAGGCGGAAAGAGCCGTCGCCACCTTCGAAAAGCACGACGAGAACCGGTTGAGGGCGAACTACGAGTCGCACACCGATCAGGAGAAGATGATCTATCTCGCCAGAGAGGCCGCCAAAGAGCTGGAAGAGCTCTTCAATCGCGACCTGGAGACGGACGAGCCCCGCAGCCCGTGACCGGGCCTCACGACGCTTTTCTCGACCGGTTTTTAGAGTAAGATAGACTTGGGAATAATCAGGGCCGAATACGGCTCTTGGGGGTGAGAATGAGTTCGTCCAGCCACGACCACGCCGTGCCGCCGGCCCGGCAGCACATCCCGGTGGCGGAGCCACCAAAGCCTTCGGTCGTGCGCGCCTGGCTCGCCGAAGTGGCGCGGGAAGAGCCTGCCGACCGCACGGACCGACTGACTGAAATTCTGGACACCCTGCGCCGCAGCACCCTCCCTCCGGAACTTCGATTCCGCTCCGCCGAGATATGCCGGGAGGAAGTCGCACGGCTGCGGCATGATCTGGACCTGCTGCTCGCCGGCCTGTCCCTGCCCCTGCATCCCGACAAGGAAAAGCTGTCACGAAAATGCGCGGATACGCACTGGCTGCTCGCGAACTGTTACATGCGGGTGGCGACGGAGCTGGCGTCGCGGCACAAGCCGGTGCGAAGCGATGCAACCTATCTGCCCCGTTCGTGCTACTGGGGCATGGCCAGCCTGGGAGAACATCTCCTCATTAACTATGAGTGCTACGCCAAGGCCAGGCAAGGCACGTGGCTGAACATCCACAAGCTATACAACATCGCCCGCGCCGAGGGGGTGCACGACACGACGGTGGAGTCCGACTCCGGGCCGGCACGGACCGTCGAGCACATCTACAAGCGGCTGCTGCTGCTTGGCCTGAGCGATCCTTATCGTTATCCGTTCCGGGGCCTCGGGCGGATCTACGAGAACCTCGAGGAGTGGGCGTCGCTGGCGTCGCTCACCACCACCGCTGAAAACTCCGGGCGCTGTCTGTTCACCGTGGATCCCGCCTTGGACCGGCCAGCAATGCCGGCTCTGCCGCGAAGCCGTATCCGCCCCGAGGTCAACGAAAAATGGCTGGTCACCCGCCAGCTGGTGGACAAGCTCAAGCAGGAACATGAGAAGGCCGTCAAGGACGCGGCGCTGAGGCATGACAACCCCTCCGCCATCACGGCCGAGCTGGATTCTCTCGAACTGCTACGGCGGGTCATCGTGCACTGGGGCCTGCATCCTATTCGCGCCAACGCCAGGACGCCGATTTATAAAACCTGCGAGGTGGTGGTTGGATTGAAGCAGGTGTGTGCCGCCTTGAATGGTTTCCAGTCCGTTCGGGTGGAGACAAGGGGTTCGATGACCACGTTCATGAACATGATCAAGGGAACGTTCAGCAGTGCGCCGGAATCGATAGATGGGGCCCGCATCACGAACCACTGGGAAATTGCCGACGAGAGCGAACGGGGCCTGAGGATCATAGCGGGCGACGACAAGGGCATCGGCAGGATCTCCGTGGGAGAGCTTATTGCGTTTCGCAGCGGGACGGGGGCCGACTGGACGCTTGGTCACGTACATTGGGCACAGGCGGGTCACGACAAGAGACTTTCCCTCGGCATCCGGAGAATCGGTGTTGGCGCCCAGCCGGTCCTGATCGGCCGCCTCCAAACCGGCACGCCACCTGGAGGCGCCGGCGACCCGGCGCTGTTGCTGGTCACCGAGACGCGGAGCGGGCGAACGGTGTCTCTCTTGTGCGCTAAAAACCTGTATTTCCCGACCGGGACTTACCTCGTCCACCAGGTTTTGGACGGCGGCGAGCGCGTGATCGAGGCGACCAATGTCATACTCTCCACCCGTTCCTTCGTGTGGTTCGAGGTATGCAAGCCTCAGGCGAACACGAAGCAGAGAACCTTGGATCTGATCTACCCTCGCTAAGAGGGCGCCCGTCGGATATCGCGAATCTCTCCACCTGGACCCAGGTGGGCGCTCGGGGTTCGCCCAGGAACCGGCCCGAGGGACCGGTTTGGCGGGGTCAGATCGACAGTATTCCCAGAGCGAGGAAAATGAGTACCGCGCTCGTGGCGAGCGCGGTACCAAGGCCAATAGCGAGGAACTTCAGGGACTCAGATAGAATGGATGGTTCCTCGCGCGGCTTCTACAGCAATGGGCAACCGGGCGGGCTGAGTCCAGCGCCGCGTGGGCTGCCGGGGTGGGGTACTTTCCTCGGGGTTGAGTTCGACGGACAACCAGCGGTAACAGGGTCTCCCGGCAACGTACGGTATCAGACGGCCGGTGATGAGCTCCGGGTGGTCGTACAGGATTTCGTCGGTCAGTGGTATAAATACCTGTTGTGTCATGCGTTGTCCGGTGACTGAATAGCTGTTGACAAGCTCTATTTAACTACTGCGGTGTGTCAAAAGCCGGGGCAAGTCATGGCAAAAACATGGTCTTTGATCCCGACCGCTGTCCAAGCGGCGGGGATTCATATATCTTGTTGACATATAAGATAAAGTTCTTGAATTTTGTATGAGCAGAACCATAGCCATCGTTGAAGACGACGCCGACCAGCGGGAGAATTTCGCGGACGCCCTGACCGCCAACGGCTACTCGGTGACGACCTACGCCAACCGTCCGGAAGCCCACGCCGGCATGCGCCAGAATCTTCCGGACCTGGCGGTCCTGGACATCATGCTGGAAGATGAAATGGACGGCGGATTCGACCTGTGTCGTGACCTTCGAGCCATCGCCCCCAAGCTTCCCATCATATTTCTCACGGCAAGGGATACGGATATCGACCGTGTTTCAGGACTGCGCCTCGATGCCTGGGACTACCTCACGAAACCGGTGAACCTTCAGTTCCTGAGCGTACGCGTATCCTCCCTGTTCCGGATCGTCGACACGCTGCACACCCAGACCACCGAGCTCGAAGCCATCCTGCGCCTGGGACCGCTGCAGCTCGATCCGAACAGCATGTCGGTAATGTGGGACGGTAACGAAGTGAATCTAACCCTCACCGAATTCTGGCTCGTGCAAGCCCTCGCCCGCCGGCCTGGACACGTCAAGACCTACGAGAACCTGATGCAGGTCACCCGTCAGAGCTACGTTGAGCGCAACACCATCAACGGCTACGTACGGCGGATACGCAAGAAGTTCAAGGAAGCGGATCCGGCATTCTCCATGATCCAGACCGTATTCGGCGTGGGATACCGCTGGCAGCCCGAGTAATCTCCCGAACACAACGCGCCCATGCGCCTATTCTCCGGTTCCCACGGACTGAGCATTCGTAGCAAGCTTTTGTTCGTGGCTCTCGCGCTGCTGCTGATTCCGTGGATGGGGTACGAATACGTCCGGGATATGAAGAGCTTCCTGCTGCGCGGTCAGGAAAATGCGCTGACCCTCTCGGCGCGCGCCATCGCCACGGTCCTTCACGACAGGCCCGAGTTGTTCGATCCGGAGAAAGGCGCTCCCGAAGTTATCGGCGACACCGATGACATCTTCGCCTACGCTCTGCCCAACTACATACGTCTGGACGGCGACCTGTCGGACTGGGGTGACCAACTGGAACAGGCCACCCGGGTGGACGGCTCGGTCAATCAGATGTGCGGCCCCGGCTACGAGCCCTGGTCGCTGAGCTACCTGCAGATGGTCGGCTACAGGGGTCCCTATCTGTACGTCGGCTTCGACGTTACGGACGACAAGGTGGTCATGCGCGACCCGACCATTCGCCGGCTGGACAACAGCGACCACATCCGCTTCTACCTGGAGAATCCCGGCGGACAGATCAAGCGCTACCTGCTTACGGGGAAAGAAGCCGGCAGGATGAGCGTGTATCTAATGGACGACAAGTGGGAGTATCCTCTTACCGGCGAGCCCAACTACGACCTGTCCGCCGAATGGCGCATGACCGACCATGGCTACCGGGTGGAGATCCGCCTGCCACGGTTCATGGTGGGCTCGCAGTCCCGGCTCGGCTTCGTGGTGGCGGACGTCGACGATCCGACCACCCGACACGTTGTCAAACGACTGAGCTCCTCGTCCAAGGACCTGAACAAGGCCCCTCCCCTGAACCACCTGTTCATTCATTCCCCCGAGATCGCCAAGATACTGCGCGGGCTGGACCGACCCGTGACTCGAATCTGGGTCCTCGACAAGCACCGGCGTGTTCGTGCCGTAGTCGGCAATCTCGCCGACGACACCGCGGTGCCGGCGCCGCCCAAGGGCGCCTTCGGATTCGTCGAACAGTCCTATCAGGCGATCCTGCAGAAGGTCTACAACCTGATCCTGGAAACCTCCAACGAAAAATCCGTGGACATCACTTCGGACGTCTCCCACCGCGACGAGGAGACGTTTCGCAAGGCCCTGGCCGGTATCCCGCAGACCCAGCGCCGCCTGTCCCTGGACAAACGCACGGAAATCCTGATGGCGGCGCACCCGATCTGGTCGGGGGACCAGGCTCTGGGCGTTGTGGTGGTCGAACAAAGCACCGACGAAGTCCTGTCCCAGCAGAAACGAGTCCTCGAGAACGTCGTGGCCATAACATTGCTGGTGCTGATCATCATCACCGGAGCCCTGCTGGTCTTCGCCTCCCGCATAACCATCAGGATCCGGCGCTTGAGAAACGAAGCGGAACAGGTGATCGGACCCGACGGCCGGGTGCGCGACGCCAACATCAAGGCAGAGCGCGACAGCCGCGACGAGATCGGAGACCTGTCCCGCAGCATGAGCAGCATGCTGGGGCGCCTGTCGCAATACACCAGCTATCTCGAGGGATTGCCGGATACCCTGGCCCACGAGCTCAACAATCCCTTGAACGTGGTCAATTCCTCTCTGGACAACCTCCAGGAGGAGGTGCCGGAGACCCGCAACAGCAAGTACATGGCCCGTGCCAAGAACGGCACTATCCGCCTCGGCTCTATTCTGCGCAACCTGACTGAAGCCGCCAATCTCGAAGAAGCGCTGCGCACCGAGACCCGGGAGGAGTTCGACCTGGTGGAGCTGGCGTCGAGCTATGTCGAGGGCTATCAGCAGAGCAATCCAAAGCAACGGTTCGAGCTGGAAATACGCAACTCTCCGATACACATACGCGGTACGCCGGACCTCATCGCGCAGATGCTCGACAAGCTCGCCGACAATGCGATTGATTTCTCCGACGCAGACTCCCCCATTCTTGTGCGGCTGGACAAGATCAACGGCCGCGCCGAGCTCAGTATTCTCAACGAAGGGGCCGAGCTGCCGGACACCATGACCGACCGGCTGTTCGACCCCATGGTGTCCGTCGGCAAGAAGAACGCCAAGCAGTCGAGGCTCGGACTCGGCCTGTATGTGGTCCGCCTCATCGCGGAGTACCATGATGGCCATGTCACGGCGCAGAACCGCTCCGACACTATCGGCGCTCAATTCACTGTAATCCTTCCATTAGCGGCCTGAATGCCATGAAACCCGTCGTCAAAGAGCTGAACGGCACCCAGTGCAAGTGCTACCTGGTTGCCTGTCCCGACACCCATCACGCGGTATTGATCGATCCCCATATCGACTTCATCGACCGGTACCTGGCATACCTCGCCTATGGCGACCTGCACCTCGACCTGGCTATCGATACCCACACCCACGCCGACCACCTGAGCGGCGGCCGCCTGTTGAAGCAGCTCCTGGATATTCCGGTAGTGCAGCACGTCAAGGCGCCGAGCCCCAGCGTCGATCGTCATGTCCAGCAGGGAGATGAGATAAACTGTGGACACGTCAACATGATCGTGCTGGATACACCCGGTCACACCCCGGACAGCATCAGCCTGCATGTCGACAACTACGTATTCACTGGGGACGTGCTGCTGATCGGCGGCACGGGGCGCGCGGACTTCGCCGGCGGCGATGCCGGCGAGCAGTACGACTCCATCACTGAGCAGTTGTTTACGCTGCCGGACGAGACGGTGGTACTGCCCGCCCATGACTATCGCGGCAACACCTCTTCCACAATAGGCGCCGAAAAGGAGGGCAACCCGCGCATTGCCGGCAAGTCGCGGCAGGAGTACATCGACCTGATGAACAGCATCGACTTCCCGCTGCCTAAGAAGATCCAGGAGGTCCTGCAGCCCAATCAGTCGGCGATCGACGACAACCAGATCGATTTCCCGGACCTGGGGCGGCTCAATGCCGTAAGCCAGCGCGATCCGCACGCCGTCCACGCCGAGCTGGATACCGCCAGCGCGCCCCACATCATCGACGTGCGCGAGGAAAGCGAGTACATCGGAGAGCTCGGACACATCCCCGACAGCGTGCTGGTACCCTTGAAGACGCTCCAGTTCGAGATCGAAAAGCTGGGCATCGCCAAGGACGAGCCCATCGTCTTCGTCTGCCGTTCCGGTGTTCGCAGCACCACCGCCGCCGCCATGCTGACCGGTATGGGCTACACGCAAGTATCGAACCTCAAGGGCGGGATGCTTGCCTGGAAGGAAGCGGGGTTCGGGTCGGCTCACTGAGCAGCAACCCAACGTCAATGGGACATGGTTGGGTTGGATGGAGGTGATCGCCGTGCGGATAATTGGCGGGAGTGCCGGGCATGAACCGGGGCGGGGTTTCAGCGGGACGCCGCAAGTACCTCCCTGTAGGCTCGCTTCCGGCATCCATGCCTCCAGACGCCCGCTGAAACCCCGCCCCGGTTCATGCCTATACGCCCATCCCTTCGTTTGGGAGGGGGGCGGGGATAGCTGACATATCCGGGGTGTTTGGCGAAGGGTGATGCCGTGTGGGCATGGGTTGGGGGAGGTTTTCGCCGACCGTCTGGAGGCTTCGGATGCCGGAGGCGAGCGTACAAGGATGTATTTACAGCGTGTCGGCGAAAGCCTCCCCCAACCCATGCTTGCCGCGTAGTCCATTCATCTATACCGACCTGCGTTGGGTCATCTGATGGGAACGTCCGCGACCCAGATGTAGCCATCGCCGTCCCGCAGGTAGACTTCCCTGAGGCCGTGGGGCTTGTCCTGACTGGACGCCAACACCTCGTAGCCGGCGCGCCTGGCCGAGGCTTCCGCGGCATCGGGATCACAATGGTGCACCCGCAGCTCCACGCCGCCGGCGCGTTCCGTGAGCCGACCGACCACCCCCGCCATGGGGTTGCCCGTATCCAGGTAAGTATGGTCGGCATGCACCATCCACTGGCTCCCGCCTCGACGGTAGACGGCTATGTCGGCGTCGGCGTGCACAATCTCGAGACCGAGGACATCACGGGCGAACGCCGTGTGCGCGTCCACGTCCGTGACCAGGAGATTGACACTCAAACCTGCCAGCGAGTGCGCGTACTCGTCGGCGGGCATCCAGGGCTCACGGGTGCTCTTCTTCATGCCGGGGCAGGATTGATCGAATCGAAGTCGGCATTCTACCGTGAGCCGCGACGACCGCGGCAACTGCCCGTGAGCTTGGTTGACTGCAGCCGGAATCCACGCTGAAATACCGCCCCTCCCCCACGGCCCCGTCGGTCCCCTTGTCTATACAACAGCTCGTGTTGGCCGCCAACCCGTTCAGATGAAGATTGTCGATATCGCCGAGTTCTACAGCGACCAGGGCGGCGGCGTTAAGACCTACATGCGCCAGAAGCTTCAGTACGCGAAGGAGTTCGGCGTCGCCATGGATATCGTGGCGCCCGGGCGTCAGGACCGGACCGAGCACATGGCAGGTGGCAGGATAGTGTGGGTGAAGTGCCCGGTGCATCCCGCCGACCGGCGCTACCATATCTTTACCCGCGCCCGGCCCGTGTACGAGTTGCTGGACACCATCGGGCCGGACGTGGTGGAGGGCTCCTCGCCCTGGCGCGGCGGCTGGATCGCGGGCAGGTGGCCGGGCCGGGCCCTTCGTTCCCACTTCATCCATTCCGATCCGGTGGCCAGCTACCCGCACACCTACCTGGGCCGGCGCCTGGGCTACGATCGCACCGACAAGCTGTTCGGCTGGTTCTGGAGCTACCTGCGGCGTCTCGACCGCCTGTTCGACCTGTCCGTGGTCAGCAGCCCCTGGCTCGCGGACCGTATGGCCGGCTTCGGGCTGCAGAAACCGGTCTCCATTCCCTTCGGCATCAACAAGAGCGAGTTCTCCCATCGCTACCGCTGCGCGGAGACGCGCCGAGACATGCTGGCCCGGTGCGGCATCGACCGGGACGATGCCACCCTGCTGGTGACGGTCAGTCGCCATCATCCCGAGAAACGGATCCCGACCATGGTGCGGGCGATCGGGGAGCTGAATACCGCCCGGCCCACCGGGCTGTTCGTGATCGGCGACGGCATGATGCGCAAGGCCAACGAAAAGCTCGCATCACGGTATCCGGGCATACACATCGCCGGCCAGATCGACGACCGCGCGCGCCTGGCGCACTGCCTCGCCAGCTCCGACGCCCTTATCCACGGCTGTGCTTCGGAGACCTTCGGCCTGGTCATCGCCGAGGGGCTGAGCTCGGGTTTACCGGTGATCGTTCCCAACCGCGGCGGCGCCGCCGACCTGGCCGCCCCCGATTTTGCGGAGACCTATGAGCCCGGCGACGTGGAAGACTGCAAGCGCGCCGTGCTGGCCTTCCTGGCCCGTGATCGGGAACGGATGTCGAAGCATGCCAGGGCCCACGCCGCAAACGGCATAAGAAACGTTTCCGAGCACTTCGAAGAGCTGTTCCGCACCTACGAGAACAGGTTGGTCAATGCAGATCCGCGGCCAGGCGTCCGTACTGCGTGAGCTCCCGGCGTTCCAGCAAGGCGCTCAGGCAACGCTCGATCTCCGATACAATCAGCCGGCTGTCCAGGTCATGGGGATGAATCGCGTGGCGCACCACCGGCGCCCCGCTGAGGGCGAGCGTCGCCGAACGTGACCACAGCCAGGACGTCGCGATCCGAGTCCTGGTCCGGGATGAGTAGCTGATGACGGGGGATCGGGCCAGGCGCCGGTCGTCCCGGGAAGGCGCCCACACCGACCAGTGGTCCTCGGCGAACCCGAACTCCTGGTCCCGCAACACCTTTCTCGTCGCCTCGCTGTATAGCCACGCAGGCGCGACGAATCCCTCGATTGGTCGTTCCAGCGCCGACTGCAGGCTCGCTTTTCCCGCCGAGATCCTCGCCGCGGCATCCTCGTATCCCAGGCCGAGAAACTCCCCCTCCCCCGCCGTCATGAAACTGGCCTTGAGTCTGGCCGAAGGATCGCCGTGCGTCTGATGGTCACGATGGTAGAAGCCGTGAAGAATCATCTCCACTCCTTCTTTCTCCCTGCCTCGCAGCCATTCCAGGAAATCCGGATGTTCCTCCAACGGCCACGCCGACCAGAAGTTCGGCACCACCAGCATGCTGTAGCGGCTGCCGACCCCAAGCCGCCCGAGCATCTCGTCGATCTTCTTCAGCGCGGAGAAGTGTCTGGGCGTCACGTCGTGGACGCTCACCAGTAGCCTGTGCGCGGTCTTCACCCGATATCGCCCTGCAGATCGTGCCTCATTTTCTCGAACGGGCGGCCTTGTCGTCGCGGAATCGCGAGTTTATCCTCCAATACGGGTGTCGAGGAAACGTTTTCCCGGCCCGCCGGGCCCCGGCATCGGCTCCGCCGCCAGGCCCCATCACCGTCGTCCGGCGGCGAATGCGGGCCCACCGTCCGTGTCCTCGGTGGACATGACAGCCGGTGCGTAGATTGCCCCATGTTGTACGGCGGGCGGTGGGCCTGCCATGCGTTTCGAATACTGGAGGGCGAAAGCCCGGCGCATTCTTCGCCCCCGTGGGGCGGTAGCAGGTATGATATCGCTTGGCACCCCGAGACAGTGCCGGAGAAATCGATGACTGCAAAACGGCATGATATGGCTCGGCCCGCGGATTTGAAGCACGAGCAGTTTGCCGGCCCCAGTCGGACCCACCGGCCCGTGTACGTGGACCTCCTCCCGCCCTGCAACCAGGCGTGCCCCGCCGGCGAAAACATTCAGGCGTGGCTGGCCCACGCCGAAGAAGGTCATTTCGAGGAAGCGTGGCGCTCCCTGGTGGAGAATAACCCGATGCCCGCCATACACGGCCGCGTGTGTTACCACCCCTGTGAAGATAATTGCAACCGCGCCAAACTCGATTCCACGGTGAGCATCCATGCAGTCGAACGCTTCCTCGGCGACAAGGCTCTGCAGGAAGGCTGGCGGTTTCGTATAGATGCCGGCCCTTCCCACAAACGTGTCCTGGTCGTAGGCGCCGGACCGAGCGGCTTGTCCGCCGCCTACCATCTGGCACGGTTCGGCCATGGCGTCGAGATCCACGAGGCGGGTCCCATGGCCGGCGGCATGATGCACTTCGGGATACCCAAGTACCGCCTGCCCCGTGATGTTCTGGACGGCGAGGTAAAGCGCATCGAAGACATGGGCGTGAAAATCGTCCTCAACCACAAGGTCGAGGATCTACTCGCGGAAACAGAGGCCGGCCACTTCGACGCGGCGTTCGTGGCGGTGGGTGCGCACCTCAGCAAGCGGACCGATGTTCCGGCCCGGGACGCCGGTGCCATACTGGACGCGGTGAGTTTCCTGCGGGACGTGGATAGCGGCGTAGATCCCCAAGCTGGGCCGTCGGGTCGCCGTCTACGGAGGAGGCAACACAGCCATGGATGCCGCCCGGACAGCGAAACGGCTCGGTTTCGAGCCCCTCATTATCTATCGACGGGATCGGGAGCATATGCCGGCCCACGACTTCGAAGCCAGCGAGGCCCTGGAAGAAGGCGTCGACATCCACTGGCTGAGGACGATCAAGGAAATCGAGGGAGCGAGCTTCAAGGTGGAGGTCATGCGGATCAACGACCAGGGCCGCCCCGAACCGACCGGTGAGTTCGAGACCCTGGAAGCGGATTCACTGATCATGGCGCTCGGCCAGGACACCGATACAGGCTTCATGAAGTCCATACCGGACATCGAGTTCGACCGGGATGGCACGGTGCAAGTCAACGAGAACATGATGACCGGCCACGAGGGGATCTTCGCCGGCGGCGACATGGTGCCCTCCGAGAGAACCGTGACCGTCGGCGTCGGACATGGCAAGAAGGCCGCGCGTCATATAGATGCGTATCTCAGGGGTGAAACCTACTCCAAACCGGAGCCTCATGCCCTGGCGAGTTTCGACAAGCTGCACGTCTGGCTTTTCACCGATGCCAAGCAGCGGCCGCAGAGTCATCTCGATCTCCCGGACCGGCAGACGAGCTTCGCGGAGGTCATCGGCGGCTTGTCCGAACGCGAAGCGCTGTTCGAGTCCAAGCGCTGTCTCTCCTGCGGGAACTGCTTCGAATGCGACGGCTGCTATGGGGCCTGCCCGGAGGACGCAGTCATCAAGCTTGGACCCGGCAAACGCTATGAATACAACTACGATCTGTGCACCGGCTGTGCCGTATGCTTCGAGCAGTGTCCCTGCCACGCCATCGAGATGATTCCGGAGCCGGATTGACCGAGTTCGATGAATCGCCGGGACTTCGATGAACCCAGTTGCCGATACCCAGCCGCGGACGGACCGGGTCGTGACCATCGACGGCAACGAGGCCGCTGCCTACGCCGCTTACCGGGTCAACGAGATCTGCGCGATTTATCCCATCACCCCCTCCTCGACGATGGGTGAGCTGGCCGACCAGTGGGCCTCGGAGGGGATCACGAACATCTGGGGCGACATACCCTCGGTTGCCGAAATGCAAAGTGAGGGCGGGGCCGCGGGCGCGGTGCATGGAGCGCTCCAGACAGGCGCCTTGACCACAACCTTCACCGCGTCCCAGGGCCTCCTCCTGATGATCCCGAACATGTACAAAATCGCCGGAGAGTTGACGGCCGCCGTGTTCCACGTGGCGGCCCGCTCGCTGGCGGCCCAGGCCCTGTCGATTTTCGGGGATCACCAGGACGTCATGGCGACGCGCTCCACCGGCTTCGGAATGCTGGCATCGAGCTCGGTGCAGGAAGCTCACGATATGGCGTTGATCGCCCAGGCGGTGACCCTGGAGGCGCGCATCCCATTCATTCACTTCTTCGACGGTTTCCGTACTTCCCACGAGGTGAGCAAAGTCACCCTGCTTTCCGATGACCAGATCCGCGCCATGATCCCGGACGAGCTGGTGTTCGCCCACCGGGCCCGGGCGCTCAATCCGGATCGACCCTTCATGCGGGGGACCGCCCAGAATCCCGACGTTTACTTTCAGGCGCGGGAAACGGTCAACCCTTACTACGAGAAGACCCCGGAGATCGTGGAACGGCAAATGGACAAGTTCGCCGAGCTCACGGGCCGCAAGTACCGCCCGTTCGACTATTTCGGACACCCGGAGGCGGAGCGGGTCATCATGATCATGGGGTCCGGCGCCGAGACAACCCGGGAAACCATGGGGTACCTGCAGGACAAGGGCGAGAAGGTCGGGGTAATTCAAGTTCACCTGTTTCGACCGTTTTCGACCAGGCATATGCTGGAAGCGATCCCCGCCTCCGCTCGGGCGCTGGCCGTTCTCGACCGCACCAAGGAACCGGGCGCAATCGGCGAACCGCTGTACACCGATATCATGACGGCGCTCGGCGAGGCGAACGTCGCCGGCGAGCTGCCCACGGCCGGAGTTCCCCGGGTCATCGGCGGCCGTTACGGCCTGTCCTCCAAGGAGTTCACACCGGCCATGGTCAAGGCCGTGTACGACGAGCTGGGCAAGGACAAGCCGAAGAACCACTTCACCGTCGGCATCCGTGACGACGTTTCCCACACCAGCCTGGACTTCGACCCCGGTTTCATTATCGAGCCCGATAGCGTGGTACGCGCGATGTTCTTTGGTCTCGGCGCCGACGGAACGGTGGGAGCCAACAAGAACTCCATCAAGATCATCGGCGAAGAGACCGACTTCAACGCCCAGGGCTATTTCGTCTACGACTCGAAGAAATCGGGCTCCCAGACGGTTTCGCACCTGCGCTTCGGCCCCGCCCCGATACGTTCCGCCTACCTGGTGCAATCCGCCAACTTCATCGGCTGCCACCAGTTCAACTTCCTGGAGAAAGTCGATGTCCTCGGCTAAGGCCGCCCACGGGGCGACCCTGCTGCTCAACAGTCCGTACGGGCCGGACCAGGTCTGGGATCAACTGCCCGCGCGGGTCCAGGAGCAGATCATAGCGAAGGCTCTTCGGTTCTATGTCATCGACGCCTACACGGTGGCGCGCAACACCGGAATGGGGACACGAACGAACACCATCATGCAAACGTGTTTCTTCGCCATCTCCGGGGTGCTTCCAGAGGATGAGGCGGTCGCCAAGATCAAGGCCTCCATCAGGAAGACCTACCTGAGAAAGGGCGAGGACGTCGTCAAGAGGAACTTCGAGGCTGTCGATCATACCCTGACCCATCTTTATCAAGTGCAGGTCCCGGGCGAGGTCACCAGTGCACGCGTCATGCCGCCGATAGTGTCCGAAAAGGCCCCGGACTTCGTCAGGAATGTGACCGCCCGCATGATGGCCGGCCACGGCGACGAGCTGCCGGTGAGCGCCCTGCCGGCCGACGGGACCTACCCCAGCGGCACGACGAAATGGGAGAAGCGCAATATTTCCCTGCACGTCCCGGTGTGGGAACCGGACATCTGCATCCAGTGCGGCAACTGCAGCCTGGTATGCCCTCACGGCGTCATCCGCACGAAGTTCTACGACCAGAGCGCACTGGCATCGGCCCCCGAGGGCTTCGAATCCGCCGAGCTCAGCGGTCGAGGTTTCCCCGATATCCGATACACATTGCAGATCTATGTGGAGGACTGCACCGGCTGCAATCTTTGCGTGGACGCGTGCCCCGCAAAGAGCAAGGAAATGGCGGGTGTCAAGGCCATCAACATGAAGGAAAAGCAGCCGATCCTGGAACAGGCTCGCAGCAATATCGAATTCTTCGAAACGCTTCCCGTCAACGATCGCAGCAGGGTGGACTTTTCGACCGTCCGGGGTGTGCAGTATCTCGAACCCCTGTTCGAGTTCTCCGGGGCCTGCACGGGCTGCGGAGAAACGCCGTACCTCAAGCTGGTATCCCAGCTCTTCGGCGACAGAACCATCGTTGCCAACGCGACTGGTTGCTCGTCCATTTACGGCGGCAACCTGCCCACCACACCGTGGTCGGTCAATGCCGAGGGACGAGGCCCCGCCTGGTCGAATTCCCTGTTCGAGGACAACGCCGAGTTCGGTTTCGGCTTCCGCTTGACCGCGGACAAGCACCGCCGGCTGGCCGAGGACCTGCTGCGTGAACTGCGTCGCGATCTCGGTGACGAGCTGGTCGACGAGATCCTCGGCGCGCCCCAGGACGAGGAATCGGACATCCGGCTCCAGCGTGAGCGGGTCGCCGCGCTCCGGCAGCGCCTGGACTCGCTCGACTCCGCAAAGGCGCGGCACCTCGCCACGGTTGCCGATCATCTGGTCCGGCGCAGCATCTGGATCGTGGGTGGCGATGGCTGGGCCTACGACATTGGCTACGGCGGTCTCGACCACGTGTTGTCGAGTGGACTCAATGTCAACGTCCTGGTGCTGGACACCGAGGTCTATTCCAACACCGGCGGCCAGATGTCCAAGGCCACCCCTTTGGGCGCTGTTGCCAAGTTCGCCTCCAATGGCAAGTCGGTGGGCAAGAAGGACCTCGCCCTGCAGGCCATCTCTTATGGCAACGTCTATGTCGCCAGGGTCGCCCTAGGGGCCAATGCCCAGCAGATGGTCCTCGCCTTCCGCGAAGCCGAGAGGTACCCCGGTCCATCCCTGATCCTCGCCTACAGCCACTGCATCGCCCACGGCATCAACATGGAGCATGGACTCAAACAACAGCATCTGGCGGTGGAGAGCGGCCACTGGCCACTGCTGCGGTACAACCCCGTGCTGCGCCAGAGCAACCAGAACCCGTTCATGCTGGATTCCCCACGACCCAGGATAGCATTCAAGGACTACGCCTACCGGGAAGTGCGCTACAGCCTCCTCAAGCACACCCATCCGGAACGGGCGGGCAAACTGATGGAACTCGCCCAGGAGAGCGTTGACTTGCGGTGGAAAGTCTACGAGGACATGGCGACCCGGGGCGATGCCAGTCCGCACATCCCCAAGAGCGGGGATTGACCCGCCGTGCGCCGCTCCAGGACCCGAAATGCCCCGCATGAATCCTGCCGTGCCAGGGCTGTCAACCCATCAACAAGGTGAGCAACCGTGGACCTGAGAACAAGCTATATGGGCATGGAGCTGAAGAACCCGATCGTGGCTTCGGCCTCCCCGCTGTCCCAGGACGTGGGGAACATCAAGCGGATGGAAGACGCAGGGGCCTCCGCCGTCGTCATGTTCTCTCTGTTCGAGGAACAGTTGAAACACGAAGCAGCGGCCATGGATCATTTCATGTCTTACGGATCCGAGAGCTTCGCGGAGGCTCTGAGCTATTTCCCTCAGATCGACGAGTACGAGGTAGGTCCGGAACGATATCTGGAGCTCATCAGCCGGGCCAGCAGCAGTGTGGACATTCCGATTATCGGAAGCCTCAACGGGATCACGAACGAGGGCTGGGTGGACTATGCCAGGGAGATCGAGCGAGCAGGCGCGGCGGGCATCGAGCTGAACGTCTACTACATACCTTCAGACCTCAACAAGTCGGGCCGGGAAGTGGAACAGCGTTACATCGAGATTCTCAAGCACGTGAAATCCTCCGTGTCCATACCGGTAGCCATGAAGATCGGGGCCAGCTTCAGCTCACCCGGATGGATGTGCAGGCAACTCGATGAAGCAGGCGCCGACGCGCTGGTGATATTCAACCGCTTTTTCCAACCCGACCTGGATATCGACAAGCTCGAAGTAGTTCCGGATCTTCAGCTCAGCAACAAGACCCAGATTCGCGTTCGACTGCTGTGGCTCGCCGTACTGTTCGGCAAGGTGCGGGCATCGCTGGCCGCAACCACCGGCGTGCACACACACGAGGAGATCATCAAGTACCTCATGGCCGGCGCAGACGTGGTCATGACCACGTCTGCCCTGCTGCACAACGGGATTGAATACCTCACTACGCTGCGAACCGGGCTATCCGACTGGATGCAGCAGAAGGGATATGAATCGGTGGCGCAGATGAAGGGTTCCATGAGTCAACAGAACGTCGCCGACCCGGAAGCCTTCGAGCGCGCCAACTACATCAAGATGCTGGAGCGCTACAAAAGCCCCTACGCCATTGGATAGTGCATTACGTT
>CAVSUY010000003.1:0-126345 GCA_963731035.1 uncultured Gammaproteobacteria bacterium
AGGGTTGCCGAAGACAGGGCATTGACTGAAGCCATTATCGCAATGGGCAAAACGCTGAGCCTGACCGTTGTGGCCCAGGGCGTGGAGACAAAGGAGCAGGCCGACTTTCTGCGCCAGAATGCCTGCGATGAGTTCCAGGGTTTTTATCTCAATAAGCCTATGCCAGCGGAGCAGATGACCGAGTTTCTGGCGCAGCCGGATACTGTCGATATCGATTCAACCCCCGCCAGCTGACAAGGAGATAACCATTACGATATCGTTGAGTTGGATCATTTCGTGATCACGACTTTCACGCTGTCATCCACCCGTTTCTGCTCGATGTAGCCGATGGCATCGGGATGTTTGGCAATGAACTTCTTTACCTCGATATCATTCGATACTTCCGGCGGCGGTTCGCCCCGGCCGGTGAAAATAATCTTCGACCAGAATGCCTTGATCTGAGCGGGAGACTTGCCAGCAAATTTGCGGTAAAACTCCGCGCGCGCGGCAGAGGTTTCAAGCTGATCGACCGGCACGACTTGGCGGCCATCGGGGAAACGGATCATCCTGCCCAGAAAAATATCTTCTACCTGGTTCCTGCTCAACGTAGTCACCGGGTTGTTGGCGGCGACTACCGCAACCACCTCGGCTGATGTCCCGGCTGAGCCGAAACTCAGTGACAAGCCGATGATGATAAATCCGATGCGCTGCATTTTGATCATGAACGGCCCCATCAGAATACGAAATCAATGCTGGCGCTGAACACGTTGACCTTGCCGCCGGTTTGAAAGCCCGACTGCAGGTTGGTCAACACGCCGGACGAGCCGGTGCCGATATCGGTGTGATCGTATTGCAGCTTGAGTGCGACATTAGGCATGAAATCCCAGCGGCCGCCGATGGACAGGGTGTTCTGCACCGGTTTCGTTCTCAACAGCGAATTGAGAGCGGCATTGAGGTTCGCTGCGGCGGGGGCAGCCAGGCCCGGATCGGATAGATTGTCCGCCTTCGCCTCGCCATACGCGATGTAGGGCGTGAACTTCCCAAGCCGATAGCCACCGCTCAGGTACCAGCCGGTTCCTGTGCCGAGGACAGAATGGGTGACTCCGTGGGCCACCTCAGCCATCATGAACCATTGGCCGGGGTCGTAGCGTGCGCCCATTGTGATGACGGCGGTGGCTTTGTTGTCGATCTCGTATTTGTCTGCAAGGGCAATGCCTTCCGGCCCAAACTGCCTGAACCCATCGAAAATCGGCTTGAGGCCATCCAGAGTCATTTGGATTGTTTCGTAGCCTATGTGGAACGTGGCGGCATGGTAGTCACCTGTATAGGACAGACCCCACAAGTGCCTCAATTTGAAAGTGCCGAGCTCGTTTGGTAACGGGTTGTCGCTTTGACCGTAGTGGGCCTGCAGAATATTCGTGATGTCGCCGACGCGCACCTGATAGCTTGCATCAACACCGTCGCTGGCGGTAGGCGGGAACAGGCGATAGACCTCCAGTGGCGGGCGCACAAAAGGATAGGTATAAGCCACTTTGCGGGTATCGGAGAGTAAAAAGGTAGGTAGTAAGGTCCGCCCGGCGCGCACACTGAAATCCGGTGTGACCTGATACTGGATATTCAACCACTCCACATGGGGCCGGTAGGTGTTGTCGAAATTCTGCTCCGCTATGACCTGCAGGACGGCCGAGAGCTTCGGGGTGATATTGGCAGTGACCTGCCCGCCGATCAGGCTGTCGACGTCTGCGCTCCAGGTATGGCTGTAGCCGGCACCGTTGGGCTTGAGTATGGAAGAGGTAAAGTCCGCCTGGTCTTCGCTGGAATGAACCACACCTAAAGTACCGAAGCCGCTGAATGAAAACAGCGGTGCTTTAAGTTCGTCGGCGCTCGCACCGCCTGCAAATAGCGTTGCTGTAAGCAGGATGATGTGAGTCAGTTTGCGTGTTATGTGTTCAATCATGCCTGCTCCAGATAAAAATTGAACCGCTAAAACGTTGAATAACAGCGAGACGTGATATTGAACTATATTGGTATTAAGAAATTCGCTCTGTCTGCTATCGCACATATAGAATGGGAATTAACTCGCCTTGAGCAGTAACCGCATGTCCGAACGTGAATAGTGACGATTACCGTAAAATGACAGGGCCTGCCCAATTCGCATGAACACAAAGCTCATCATTATTTTCATCCTGGGAAATTACTGCAAACGGATAGGCAGGATAACCGATATCCCTGACGGTCAAAAGGCGCTTGCGGGGTGGGGTGTTGGCGGCAGGTCGGGGGTGTGGGGGACGAATTCGTGCCCGAATGGCCTGCGAGCAGGCGACGAGCGCGGGTCAGTGCTGCTGACCCGGGTTGGGGCACGAGCGGGGCCGTGAGGCGCAGTGCGGGCGTTGCGTCCCTGGCTACTGGAGATCAAGATCCGTCTTGCTGAGCCGCCGGCGGGGGCGCTCGGGCGGGGTGCGTGGATGTTATGTTGGGATCGGTCCGTTGCTCGAGGTGATCCAGGATTCGCTTCACAATCGCCGGGTCCTCGATGCAGGCAATCACCTTGACCGTGCCGCCACATTGGTCACAGGTCTCGATGTCGATCTTAAACACCCGTTTGAGGCGCTGCGCCCAGGTCATCGCGGTGCGGCGCTGGGCCGGGGTCTTGGCCTCGATGGGCTTTCGCTTGCCCCGGTCTGCCGGGGTCACGTGGTGTCGCAGTGTGCTGTTGGGGGCGAAGACCCCGTGGAAGCGGGTGAGATTCACGCGCGGTTTCGGCACCAGGGCGGCCAGGCGGGCGATGAAGTCCAGCGGCTCGAGGATGATGTGGGTGGTGCCGTCGCGATACGGCGTTTTCAGCGTGGTCGCTCCTGCGCATCCCTGCGCCCGCGACATTAGTGAATCCTTTCACGTCATATCGAACGTTCCCCTGTGGTGTAAGTGCCAACCGGTCGGTAGCCACGGCCGGGCGGGCCACATACCGGCATAGACGCTCGAGCTTGCGCCGCTGGTGGGCCCTGGCGGCGACGCCGGCGTGCAGCGAGAAGCCGGCGGTCTTGGCCAATTGGCTGTTGTCGCGATCTTCTTCCCGGGCTGGGATGGTTTGCAGCGTGAACGCCTTGCGCCCGGCGATCGTGTTCCACGTCGTCGCAATGATGGCGGCCGGATACCACACCTACACCTGGTTCAAGGTTTCGCCGAAAGTCGTGCCACATATATACCTCGGCACGGAGCGGATTCCGGACAACCTCATCACCGCGGTGCAGTACGTCGTTGCCGCGGTGTGCTACCTGGCCCTTTTCCTGGTTGTGGTGCGGACATGATCGCGAAACAAAGATCGAGCGAACCCTTCTTCTGGTCACTGTTCGGCGCCGGCGGCGTCGTGGTCGCGTTCATCGTACCCATGCTGATCTTCATCACGGGCGTGGCGGGTCCGCTTGGCTTATTGCCGGAAGGCGCGCTTTCCTATGAGCGCGTGCTGACATTCGCCACGAGTTGGCCGGGCAAACTGTTCCTTTTCGTTGTCGTCAGCCTGTGCCTGTGGCACGGCGTTCACCGCATCTTCCAGTCACTCCATGACTTCGGCATCGAGAAAGCAAACTGGCAGCGCTGGGTGCTGTACGGTTCGGCGGCGATCGGTACCATCGTCGCGGGAGTGCTGCTCCAGTTGCTGGGGTAGTTGGAAAATAGGGGTCAGAGAACAGTATCTTCTAATATTAGAAGATATTGTTCTCTGACCCGGTTTTCTACCCGGTTTTCCCGTTGATCTGGATCAGTACCCACCCGCTATGAAGCAGGATTGTAATGGCCACTTCTGGCCGACAGCCGTCACGCAGAGACCGGTCTTTGAAGGTCCGCACTAGGGTGGGTTACAGACGATCTGTTCCTCTTCCTCGACCGGCAGGAGCCAACCCGGAGCGGCCGTTCTCAGGTGCAGACATTTTGTGCAGAAATTGGTATGGTCTATCGACCTGCACTCGTCGAACCAGGGGAGAATGCAATGTCCGATAAAAGGCGCCGAAAACTGCTGAAATCAATCGCTGCTGGAAGCGGTGCAGTCATCACCGGGAAAACGCTGCCTGAGTTATGGACTCGTCCAATAGTCGACTCAGTCGCACTTCCTGCGCATGCCACGACATCACTAGTCTGTTGTGAGGGGGTGTTCTGCGATTTAGGTTTCAGTCAACAAGTTCCGATTATTGGAAGCGCACAAGTAAGTAGTGATTGCACAATCGTTATGGAAGGCGACTCCATAGACGGTGGTTGGTCGGGCAGTGGTACCGTGGCCGCTGATGGCTCATTTTCTTTTCCTATCATTTTCGCTACCTCTACGAACCAACAGGTAACCGGCAATGTAACTGACGGATGTCTCAGAATAAGCGGTACTCTGACTGGCGACTGGGGTAATTTCAGCGCCCCAGTTAGCCAAGGCATTGCCTCTATAAATCAGTGCGACTCCTGATAACAGAATGATATGTAAGCCGCCCTTCGGGGCGGTATTTTTTTGCCTATCGACCGACCGCTTCCAGAAGCCGACCTTCCCAGCGTCAGGTATGACGGTCTGCTATGTGGCGTGCTCCGGACGCTCAAGGGCTAAGGAACGAAGGGCAGCTACCAACCCATTCGGGACATGACGACTGATCCCGGCGAGGCTACAGGGAAGACGTTCATCCGCTTGTGTCGAGAGAACAGCGTCTCAACGCGACCTACGATCAGGTCTTGGCGCTCCGTTAAACCGCAGAGATTCCACGGCCGTCTTAGACCTCCTTGGCTGTAGGAAGCGAACCCGCATAGGCGCTATGCACAGGTCGCCGACAGGCTCCAACTGTTCAGTGTGCCTACATCCACATAACATTGATCCTGAATAATGTGAAAATAGGGGCCAGAGAGCAATATCTTCAAATATTAGAAAAATTTGTCCGCCGACACGGTTTTCACCCGGTTTTTTGGTCCGGGTCTGGGAGAACGTGGCGGTTTCCCACGCGAGTCAACCCACGGTGTGCTGGTGCGGGCGGCCTCCTAGGCGGACGACCATCCAGAAAGTTCGAGTCCGACCCCTTTTGTTCTCAGGTTGCCAGGCAGCCAGGGACCTGCGCTAAACATTCTTATGGCCTAGTACAGAAATCCCCAAGTGGAGGTTCCGGGAGACAACCGTTTGCGCTCATCTGTGCTTCAATCTCGACAAAACCACCGCCATTAGGACCAACGGTTTGTATCTGGATTCTTATCACCGTATCGCCGGGACTGTAGCCGACAATTCTTGCTGGCCTGGTCCTCTGCTGTGGGGTAAATGTGTCACAAGATGTTACATCAGCAAGCTGGGCTTTAATCTCGCCGAGATCACCATTGGTCTTTAGTGTACCGCGTCTCAACATATCCGTTTGATACAAAGGAGCACTCCAATCACCGCCTATCCCTCCAACAGCAACCTGGGCGGTACCGGCCTGATCATCAACCGTTGCGCAGACATAGAAACCGTCATTGCCCGGCCCTGCACCCGCATTGGCAGTAGGAACCAGTGAGTCAGCGATGCTCGCAAAACGACTTTCCTCGCCCTGGTGCGTATTCATGACAAAGAGACCGGTGGCCGCTGATGCGGTATAGGTGACAAGCGCTGCTGATGTCTGCGCATGGGCAGGCAGGACGACGGATTCAATCACCGGCCTACTCCAGTGTTCGGGCAACGTCTTTCCAGCGATGACCGCGCCGCTCCCGGCCGCCAGTGATTTCAGTAGTTTTCTGCGAGTTTTGTCTGACATGACTTCCCCTTGTTGTTCTATTGTTTAGTGCTAATATTTCTTATCGTGATGCTGGCGAATAGTATCCCAAACGAATTCCCGATACATAGTGATACGTGACGCTTAAGCATCAAACTACGTCAAGTCCTTGGAATAATCGACATCACAACAATGGCCGCTCATGCGGTTTATGGCTGGCCGGGCTGGCGCTGCTCCGCGTGCTGCAGAATGCCTTCCGAACGTCGTTCCAGGGCCGCTTTACCCTGGGTGCGTTGATCACCTTTCTGGTAACCCTCGCCAACCACCCTCTCTACAACATCGGTGCGCCGTTCTGGGGCCTCGTCTTCGGCTTCCTCGCAAGCTGGCTGCTCGAGCGGTTGGATTTCTCGCAGGACGTGTAGGCCCCGAGCTTCAGGTAAGCGGTACGTCGATCTTCAGATCGGCGAACCCTTCGACCTGCACCGTGATCACGGCGCTGTTTAGCCCGGGGCACGAGTCTGAATCCGTGACCAAGAAGCCGCACGAACTGCTCATGGCATCAATCACCAAAGGAAACACGACATCCGATATGATTTGATCAGGGTCGGTAGACGAGGCGCCGAGCACCGTTGCTGGAGAGTTTGCGCTGTTGTATAGCTTTATCCGTTTCATTCCGCCTCCGCTTCCTATTGAACAGGCGGTCAGGGCGCCGCACTTCGGGGTCAGCGGATCAGATGCTCCATACAAACGCACCGGAGACGACGGTAGCTCGCCTGACATCTCCGCATGAGCCGGCAAGACGACGCCTTGCACTATGGGCTTTACTCACTGGCCCGTAGACGATAGCGCAGCACCGCTCACAGCAAGCGCCCCTAAGAACCTGCGCTTCTTGGTGTTGGTCATACCTCCCCCCAGGCATTTTCTCTATCATAAATTCCAGTATAGCATCTCGAATTCGGTTGCCCGTATCGTGGAAGAATTCCTCCTCGTGCATCAACTCCGCCGTAATCCAGCTCAACAGGTCGATACCGGAGACGGAGGACAGCCCGACCGTAAGGTGGATCGACGGCGTTTCGGCCAGGTCATTCAAGCTCGATCATGCTGACCCACTACCCGAGGGCCAGGACACAAGAGCCGGGGGCCGCACTGCTGCCTTCTATTGATTGTCACCGGCGTTTGCATATAGCATCAGCGAGGGGGAAACCGGGGACCCGCAAAGTTGGCGCGTGAATGGGTCATTGTCCGGTAGCCGTCGAGCGCATTTCGCGAAGCAGCTTCATTCAGTCAAGGTCAGTCAACCACTCGGTTCGGATGGACTCCGAACAGCGGGCATGGGATGTGATGGCACAGCGTTGAGACGTGTTCGGTGACTTCACGCCGGCGAACCTGGGAGGCGTCTCGATGCAACAAGCGCTCCATACCTCGATTCTGCGGGCTTGTCAAAGCAGACGGTGCGTCAGGCACTGGCGGGGTCGACCAGGGAGCGAAGATAAATACAGACAGAAGGGTTTCCACCAAAGGTATGAAAGATCACAATATGACAAGCGAGATTTCCGTATTCGACAATGCGGTCTCGAAGAACTACCAGAATGCCATAAAGGCCAGAATTCAGGAAAGCAATTTCCCCTGGTTCTATGTTCCGAATGTTTCCAGAAGAACCGAGGGGGAGAGCCGGCTGGCCATGGATACGACGGGATTCGGCCACAGTTTCTACGAGCAAGGGAAAGGATCAATCAGCTTTGTCACGGACTTCCTGACACCGCTGTTGTACGAATGCTGCGCCAAGATAGACGCGACGCCCGAAACGGTCTATTTCGCCAGAGTCATCATGACCGTCGCCAATGGCAGCACGCACCGCAACCTGTTTCACACCGACATGAATACCCCGCATCTGGTCTGCCTGTACTATGTCAATGATGCCTCGGGCCCCACGGTTATCCTCAACAAGACCCACAAGGATATCGATCGCGACGAGGTCAATACACGGGATCAATCGAAAAATATCGCCCGCGAAGTGGAGCCCAGACAAGGGAGGGTGGTCCTGTTCAACGGCAAGTACTACCATGCCAGCACGAATCCCGACAGCGGCAGGCGATGCATCATCAACTACGACGTGGGACCGTGGCATTAGCGCCGCGACAGCGGCGTCATCTCGTGAAGTAATGCAGTCGCCTGGCGCGCGGCGTCAAACGATTCCGGCACGCCGCGTGTAGTCGCCGAAGCGCTCGCCCGGTTCGCGTTCCTTCGCGTAGGCGGCGAATATCGGGTCCAGGGTCTCGAGTATCTCCGCCTCGCCGGCATTCTCGCGATAGATCGAGTTCAGCCGGGCACCGTCGGCCGCACCCCCAGCATCAGGTTGTATTTCCCCGGACCGCGCCCGACGAGGCCGATCTCCGCGACGTAGGGTCGCGCGCACCCGTTCGGACAGCCGGTCATGCGGATTGTGATCCGCTGCTGCGACAGGCCGTCTGGTGGGTGATGTGTTTAGCGAGTGGATGCGTGACAACGGCGTTCTGGTCGACTACATCGAGCCGGGCAAACCCAATCAAAATGCTTACATTGAACGCTTCAACCGGACCTACCGTACCGAGGTCCTGAATCTGTATCTGTTTCGCAATCTGCGCGAGGTGCGGGAGATTACCAGCCGGTGGATTCGTCAGTACAACGAGGACCGACCCCATGATGCATTGGGCGGTCTCCCGCCCACTGTGTACGCCAACCGAAAGCTGGAAAACTCTACTTTTGAACTGTCGCCTTGACGGGGAAGCTTACGGTAGAGCAGCGTCTGCTTGCGGCGCCAACGCGTATAGCGCCATTTGCCGTTTCCGGCCCTAGCCGTCTCTGCCTTTCTGTGCGCGCTCCCTGTCGATCATTTTCTCCTGTCTGGCCAAACCCATCCCAAGGGTTCAACCTTGGCCAAAGCGGGGCAGTACGCAATAGTACGGTAACGCCGGAAGTTCGCCGCGGGCTTGGGCGCAAAGCGGTGGGGCGACATAATCGGTTGCGTTCACTTGACGGCCCGCACCGAAGGCGCCCAGCCCAAAATCAAACCCATGTCACCACAGATCGTACTGCCCACGCGTACGTACTTCAGCGGCGAGACTAAGCTGGTTCGCTGCACAACTTCCTTACCGCTTGGCAGCGCTCTTCCACCACACGCCGGTCCTGGACTTCGGGCAGCCCCTCACTAGCTCCGCGGGCGATCATTTCAGCGTGCCGCAAGAGCGTGGTGCGGTCCTCCGGCCGATGTGCGAATCCCGCGACCACGGCGATCGTTTCCAGCAGGCGGATGGTTACCGCCGAGCTGGAGCGGCTATATTGTCGGATCTGGTTGAACGCCGCGCCCGTGATGTCCTGGAACGTATCGGCAGGCGCAATCACCCGAAGCTTGTTCTGGCGGTCATGACGATAAGGCGACGGCATGTCTCGTGAAGCCAAACGACACAACGCGGACCCCAGGTGGTCCACACACGTGATCGCCGTGAACGGGTCGTTCATTCCAGGGGAGAGAGCCCGGACCGCAATCTCGACCAACTGGTTCACCCCGAACTCGATGTCCTGGCCGGAAGTCCGCTGGTGGCCCAGGACGAAGAGGGAATGGACTTTGTCCGTGAGTCGGTCGGTCACTCGGCCTCCTGACCTGATCAGTGCAAGCGGACGACTGGCGACGACGTAGTCTCCAGGCCTTCGCTCCAGTCGAACGATCAGGTCCTCCTCCGTCGCCAGCGCAAGCAAGGCGTCCGCGTCGATGAACTGGAGGTAGCCGTCACCGCCCGCGCCGACCGGCCAAGCCTCTTGATCGAACGCCTCGAAGAAGCCCGCGTCGGGTGGCTCCGTCGGGGTCAACGGCGTTCCCCGTCCAATCTGTTTCGGGAATAGATGATCGATCCTTTCGATCAATTCCTCGCCGACCCGCGCGGCTATCTCATTGGCCTGGATGGATACAGACACGTGATGGATGAAGTAGATCAACACCCCCACGCTTGCCACCGCAAGAAGAACCCCGAGGGTGACCGACAGGTGCGGGACGAACGTGACCTCGTCCGCACGGCGGATCGTGCGGAGAACGATCAAGCAGTACAGGAATGTGGCGATGAACGTACCGAGGACCACCTGTGTGGTGGAATCGCGCATGAAACTGCGCAGCAGACGGGGTCCCAGCTGGGACGAGGCTAGCGAAAGGGCGACCAACGTCATCGAGAAGACCACGCCGGCGATGGTAATCATCGATCCGGCGACAATCCCCAGCACGGCGTTCGCTCCTTCTGCTCCACCGTTGAACGTCCAGCCGAATCTGAGCGCTAACCAGTCCGTCACCGGCTTGTCCACGGACACGCTCACGAAGGCCAACGCCAAGGCCATGCCGGCCATGACCGCCGGAATGAACCAGAAACCGGAATGAACGCGATCCCACCACTTGAAGAACTGCCCTCTCACGAGGATGGCACCTCATTCACATGCATGTCATCCAAAGCCGAACACATCGCATCGGCGGCCCAGTAGACCTCTTTGTGAATCGATTCTCCAGGGTCTTCATGCGATAGTAGATAACTAACCGCGTTGTCACATTGCTTACGGTCTCGAAATGTCATTAAAACAAAACAACTCGTGATTTCGTTCACTATCAGAATCCATAATTGTGTCACTTTGCCTGCGGCCTATCGGGCCAGTCGACAGCCTACCTTGCTTTGAATTTTCCAGATATGTTGAGAGAAACCGCAGCACGGACCAGTGCTTTGAACGCATTTTCTTCGATTTCCCCACCTTCAATAATATCAATCGCTCGTCGTTGTTTACCTTCGAGGCTGGCATTGAAAAGTTTGTCAGGATCAGGCAGTGAAGCACCTTTGGCAAACGTCAGCTTCACTTTCGACTTGTACGATTCGCCAGTGCAAATAGTTCCAGCGTGCGACCAGACAGGAACGCCCGTAGGGTTGCTGGGCTTGAACCATTTGCACTCTTCAATGACGTCTGGATCCGCTTCCTTTATGAGATCACGTATCCGTCTCAATGTCTCTGCACGCCAGCCTCCCAGGTCAGCAATTTTCTTACCGATCGTCTCCGTCGCTGAATTGCTGTCTTTCGAGCCGGATTTGCTCATGTCCTCTTCCTCTAAGTTCTCAAATAGATTATTTGACATAACGCCTCGCATTAGTGGCAAATCAAACGCGTAGCAGTTATTTTGTCCAGCTACATGCGTTTGTTATGATCGTATTTGATAAATCTTTTGGGTCTTTTTGCATTCAAAGCCAATACTTTCGTAAAACTTGTTCGCCTCTGCCCTTGTGGTATTGCAACGCACTCTTAAAGGTATATTGTTAGACCGGCAAAAATGTATTGCCTGCACGACCAGTTTTCTACCGATCCCGGAACGTCGGTAGGCGTTGTCGACAACTAAGCCACCGATCTCTGCAAATTTAGGTGAGGCCAAACGCAACGAGATAAACAGATGCAGCCATCCTTTTATCTTTTTGTCCTCTTCGTAAACCCATACGTAATCCGATGTTGATTCCTTGATCTCTGTTAGTCGTGTTTTTGCTTCTTCATTTGAACTCGTTGTGTAGCCCAAATTAGCGGAGACCAGATTTACCTGGTCAGCATCCCCGATTGTTGCTTCTCGTATAACAGGCATTGAATTTATGCTCATAACACCTAAATGAAGTTGACCCGCGTGGCGGATCCAAGCACATGGCAAGCGCGTTCTGCCATGTGCTTGGTGGAGCGAAGCGGGGTCGGCTTGAACGCATTGTTAAGTGGCGCCGCTGAAAAAGGCTCTCACCTTGTGGAATGAAAGATACCAAAGGATGAGTGCGACGATGGGAACGCCTATCCAGGCTCTCGGCTCTGCACCGATGAGAGTGTTGATGATATCGCCTACGAGGTTTAGTAGCAAAACACCGATGCCCAAGCGATAGCCCCACTTGGTACCGGTAAAGAACCCAAATGCTGCTCCGGCGCATGCCAAGCAAACAGCGCCTAGAAGGATGGGTGCCCACAGGCCCATTTGAGAAAAGGTGTCCTGCGCAGTTGGTTTGATCTGCCACATCGGCTCAAGCGCCGTGGCGCGCGTGAGCAGGGAAACCGCCGCCACCCCACTCATAGCCACGCCGAAGATGAAGATGAACCCAAGCGCTGTAACGCCAGCCGGCCGTCGAGTGGAATGCGCCTTCATGAGCTTAGGTTCTGCGTGCACCACCTAACGAGGTTGTAGAAAAACTCTATTTTGGAACGGACTTTTCACGGACTCGATCTCAAATGAGTGATCAGTGGTGGAATGGCTTGGTATCGTAGACGGCTTCCATTCCGGATTACCTATGCTGGGACCATCCCGTAATTCATGATCTTCTCGATGTTGTGAACCAAACAAAACAGTCGCCACTGGCCCTGCACCTTCGGACGGCTGCGTAAACTGAACCGCTTCAATTTCTTGTTCGCCGTGATGTTGGCGAACACCGGCTCCACCACCGACATCCGGTGACCGTAGATCTCCCTGCCTTGTTCACTGTCTATCCGCCGCCGCATCCAGTTCATGTAGTAGTTGCCGGGACCCACGTCCTTCTCCAGGATGAACGACACCTGGCGACCGTGGCCGTTGCGGTGGTCCGCTGAATTGGGATTGCGCAGGCACTGGTGCTTCAGGGCACAGTGCCGGCATTGGAGAAGATAACCCTCGAAGAACAACTTGCGGTTGCCCCGCTTGTCCACTTCCTCCCGACGCAGCGCCAGATCATTGCCCGCCGGGCATCTACAAGTCCGACTTTGGGGATCGAACTCGAAAGCGTGTGCGGGAAACCATTTGCCGACCTTCGATGACCGAGGCTTCCGGTGCCGGGCCTTGTGGCCGGCAAAGCGCTCATCCCGCTCCCGGAACCGGGTGTCCGGGACATAACCGTCGATCCCCTCATCGTGCAGGTAGCGCATGTTGGTTTCGCTCGCAAACCCGGCGTCTGCCGTCACCTGCGTCCCCTCGTCATAAATGTCCGGGCTGATGCCCAAGCGTTCGAAGCGGGTCCGTACGGATCTCGTCATGGGCTCCAGAGTGTGATGCTCCTGACCGTCCCCGAAGGCCTGGGCCTCCACGATGATCTGGTGTTTTCGGTCCACCGCCGCCAGGCCCGTGTAGCCCTGGATCGTCCCTTTGCTGGTGGTCATCTTGGCCGAATCGTTGTCGGTAATGTTACTTTTCACTTCCCTGGCCCGCTTGCCCCGGCCCATCCTTGGGCGGGCGGTCTTTAAAAATCGTTCGATCTTCTCGTTCGCCCGGTTCAGGGTTTCGAGGGTCCGCTCGGTACGTTCGGTTCGGGCCGCGTCGCCGGTGGTTTCTTCTTCCTCATCGATCCGGCGATGTTCACCAATTAGGACCCGGATCCGCTGCTGAATCTTCTTCTGCTTGTCAGTCAGCTCCTTGAAAGTCCCCGACCATTCCTTGGCCGCGTTCGAGGGCAGCTTGCAACCATCGATGGCGAACAACTCCTTGCCCAAAAGACCCTGTTCGTCGCACACCAGCAGGATCTGCTCGAACAACTCTTCGATCTCATCGGGATGACTGCTCACAAAATGGGCAATGGTGGTCCAGTGCGGGACCGTATCGCAGGACAGGGCCTGAAACAGGATGTTGTGCCGGCAACACCACTGAATCTCCCGGCTCGAGGTGATGCCCTTGGAGTAGGCGAACAGGATGATCTTCAGCAGAATCGCGGGGTCGTAGGCCAGACGGCCCGTGTCCTCGTTCTTGAAGTGCACATCGAAGATCGACAGGTCCAGCCTCTTGTCAATCAGGTGGTGCAGAGCGTGCTCGAAGGTGCCGGGTTGCAGCTGCGCTTCGTAGTCCACCACAACCAGCTTGCTTTGCTTATAGTCGTACGGCTTGTATCTGGGCATGCCAATACTCCTTGAACCGTTACGACACTTTACTCCATCACGACTGGATTCCGGGGTTTTTCTACAGCTTCAACGATAGCGATGAGCCGCGCCTGAGGGCGACCGACCGGAGTGGTAGCGAAGGGAGCGAGCCGTCACGCGTCGGTCTCGATCGATTTGTTACGTGCTGTTTCGGGTCTTCGATGCCGAGGTCCCGGCAGATCTTCCGAGCGAGGTGATCGTTGATCTCTCGGTGCCTGCATACTGCCGATCGTTTGTCTTATGAAGGATTGTGCCATCTGTCCGTTGCTCATCGTGCTCTCCTCTCTGTACTTACAGGACCTTACGCCCGCATCACGCGCCGACGTAGCCGGTGCCTGTGGATGAGTTTGTTATGTCGTGATCTTTGCTCTCAACTATTGGCAACAACCTTGAGTCAAGAATAGCCGCAGTTCTATGACCAATACCCGATAAGTACTGAGAATTTGACGCAAACGCCATGAAACTGGCAAGGGAATTTTGCTTTACGAGCATTACGACATCCCACTGTTCGTCTGAGGGGCCAATAAAGAACTGCCCACCATTACCCAGCAATAACAGCTCTCCACCACTTTCTTTTAAAAATGGCATTGTGTGCTCAATATACTTTTGAAATGCTGCTCTGCCAGAAATTGGATTTTCTGGTGCCAACTCTGGATTGGCCGAATAGTCCGCTGTTTCCTTAAAACGCAGCATGTTGAGCATTACAACTTCCCCGGAAATGTCCCGACTAAAGAGCGCCGCCCCGGCTTCTGGTGTAGGCTCTAAAAAATATTTTTCCATTTCACGTCCCTTAATCTATACAACTTGGAGCATAGGCAAGGACAAATAACAAAACCAATCGAGTTTGACCCTCTTGATTGCCAGAATGTTTGCCGATAACGGCGTACGACCTGACCTCTAAGTCTCTTGCATATGGTTGCGGCTGTGATAATTCGTGCTCTTAAGAGTCTGATTTCTTTGGAGCGTGAGTCAGCGCGGATTGGGATTGGCATCCTACAATTGCCGGAGCCTCGTGGATGAGTTCATCATTTTCAAGTGCCTCAACCATAAATAGAGCAAAATCTATGCGTCGAGTGAGATTGCTCTCCAGTATGGGGTCCCCTACGTGCCTGCTCCAAACTGGCAGACCCTGGCTTTCCCCTTCTTCCAGGCCACTCCCGCGAACTACTGTCCACTTAGTCTTACTCTTGAATATTCTCTTACACGCTTCGACCTGGTCATTTAGGTCAGCGAAATGAGAGAGTCTTGCAAGACTGCCAAAGATCTTTACAAAAGCTCTGAATTTCCACGAGTAAATATCCTTGCCATCCCGACTGATATGCCAACCGCATGAGAATATCAGTCGTGCATCTGGCTCGGAAAAATCCATTACTGCCTGAGCTGTGCCTGATGAATATTGCTGAACACCCCAGGGGACTAACACTGTTAACACCCCACCGCACCCCGAAACAGCATGCTTTATGACTTCGCGATCATTCGTGGCACCCGGAATGACCGTGATTCGATCTTTAAAATCGTCGAGCTTTGTTACGCTTTTTTCCCTGCAAACACCGACTACTTCATAACCACGGTCTAATGCATGCTGCACCATATATCTTCCGAGCTTCCCGGACGCTCCAAGGATGCAAATCCTATTCAAGGCCTATTCTCCACAATTGCACATAACGCTGTTCTCAGTCGGCTGCTCTTTCAGTTTACAAAAGGTCAATTCCTACCCGGTATCTTAGATATTTGTTTGAGTTGTTTCAGCAAATCGGTAACTGTCAATTACGACCTATTTCAGGATATTCCCTGAGGAATCGCAGCCAGTCCTTGACCAATTTGTACTTTGGGGGCTCCTCCCCTTTGACGACGCGAAGAAACCTTTCCTGTTCCGGGAAGAAGGGTTTGAGGGTTCCGTTGGAAACGGCCATCCAGTATCTCCCCATGGAGTGGATGACGTACTGACTCACCGGGCTATAGTCGTCAGTTAGTTTCACCTCATAGCCGCCTCGGCGGAACACCACCAAGTGAGATTCCGGGTAGAAGTTTTTCACCCAATTCGATCCAGAACCTTGTCCGGAGAGATTACTTGGTTCAAGGAGATCGCCTTCTGGCCGATCACTTCCGTCTGATCGAAAATCTGATTCTCGTCGCTGTCCGCAAAAACCAGCAATTGATAATCGCCTTCAGGCAAATTTAAGCCGAAATGGGTTCCCGCGCCAGCAAAGTACATCGTATCGACACGTTCGTTTGATTTGTATTTGCTCGAATATGCGGCAACGGCGAGGGGTATGTTGGCGTACCTGCCTTTTGTGTCGATCGTTTGCCCAATAACGAAATAGGTCTCTCTATCGATCATATGCTTCAGGTTGACCTGTCCTGGATCTGCTTTTTGAATCCGGCCGTATTCAGCCTGGATCGAAGCATTTTTCATATATGAACATGCACAGAGGGTACAAAGTAAAAGCAGGGAGATCATGATATGTTTCACGCCAAGTGCCCTCCTCCAAAAATCACTCAAAAACAGAAAACCAGCAATTGGGTATCAGAATCACGCTCATTGACTACATCGCAGGCATGATGGCTGTTCAATTTAACACCTGCACAGTTTTCAAGGGCTTCGCTTGCGGTTTCATAGAGCATTGCGGCTGCTAACGAGGCTGTCGAATTAGACATTGTGACATCAATAGCCCCTTCCGCTTCAGCCTCCTCCTGTTCATTCGTGTGTTTTGAACCGGACGACAGCCTTTTGCCATGTCCGATTCAAACGCACTACATGCATACTGCTCACCGGATCGGGTGCTGTATGCGTTTACCGCGAAGTACAGCGACACTCGCACCGGGCGCACCGTGTGTTTTAGGGGCTCGCTTGAGATGTTTATCCGTTTTATGGATCAATCTGGAATCCGGATAATTGCATTTCTAAAGCAATTATCGTGGCACGATCAGTTTAAGTATCATCACGTATTGGGTGCCGGGGTCTATCGCCATTGTTACGCGCAGCTTTACTCTTTCCGATGCAGTTCAATGACGTTGCCTCCTTCCTTTTCGCTTTTTACCTCTTTCACTTTCGCGAGCAGATGCGGCGATACGTTCCATTTTTGGCCCGTGTCCGTGATGACGGTGACGGTCTTCCTATTGAACTTTACCAGGGTACCGATCTTCTTGCCGTGGCCCTGAGAGTCAAAGCTGACCTGGTCACCTGGTGAAAACTCCATCATTTCTTTGTGCGTGTGGTATGACTCCAAAAATTTGAGCCGCTCTACGATTCGGCGATTCAGTTCAACCAACTCGTCCTCAGTCAACTTGTCGATATCGATGTTCATTTCGCGGTACTCACTGGGAGGGCGTATAACGTTTGAATTCAGCGGATGGAAAAAATATTCGCTTGTTGACGGCCCACTGGAATGAATGGTTATGTTTTAGTCTCACCAAGCACTCGCTCTATTCGACGGTCAGGCACTAGCCACATGAGTGCAACCAAAACGTAGAGACCTCCAGCAATCCACTGCTCAAGGAAAGCGGAGGGAATCGCTACAGCATACAGGAGCGGGGATAGCTTGCCTTTGACGTCGCTTCCAATTGCGTTCGCAAGTAACGAGTTGTCACCTTGGCTTGCTATGATGACACGCTGCAGTACCCAATACGCAATCGCTGCCAAAAGAAGCACAACGCCATAAAGAGCCGTCGGTGCGGGCGAGAAGTCATTTTCCCCCATCCAGCCCGTGACAAACGGAAAAAGAGACAACCAGAACAATAAATGCAGGTTTGCCCACAGGATGGGCCCGGTCACGTGCTGCGTGGCATGAAGCATGTGATGATGGTTGTTCCAGTAGATGCCCAAGTATACGAAGCTCAGCACATAGCTCAAGAACACCGGAAGCAGCAGCCTCAACGCGCCCAAGTCATCACCATGAGGTACCTTCATCTCTAGCACCATGATAGTGATTATGATGGCAAGAACGCCATCGCTGAACGCTTCCAACCTTCCTTTTCCCATACTTGATTTCAGTCTGTTCAATAGAACCACTATTGGATGACCAGCGTCATATCATAAGTGGTCGCGAAAACATAACGTACGATTTCAGCCGCCGCCGAAGACGGTCGGCCGGGATGACTTGTTGGGCGTATTGTTACACACAGCTTTGTGTCCCAGACCGCAATGACTCGCCGATCCCCTGGCGGTATGGCGTCGGTAGCAGGCCGTATGCAGACTCAATCTTGCTACTGTCGAAGCGGTAGTCATGCTCAAACTGGTACATCATTTCGTCATTTTCGCGAAGCACTGGCATGAAGATGCCCATAAGCTTCAGAATCCAACGGGGTACTACTTTCAGCCTGTAGGGCTGTTTTGCCAACTCGCATGCCAAACGCGCAAAGCCTTCCCCCGTAAGCGGCTCTTTGGAGGTTGGCAGGTGCCAGGTTTGGCCGTAAGCCTCAGGCGTGCTTCCCAGCACAGCAACTGCGCGGCCGGTATCCGGTGTATATGTAAAGGTGTGAACGGCATTCGGGTCGCCTATCCACTGTGGTGCCTTGCCGGCTCTGAGCCGCTCAAACACGGTAGCATGAGGAAAACTGCTAGCGGCACCGGGACCGTAGAAATCAGCCGAACGCACAATCATTGCCTGCACTTTGCCGTTGCGCATTTCATCTAGCAGCATGGTTGCAATCTTTGCCCTGACTTCGCCCTTTTTACTGATTGGGTTGAACGGTGTATCCTCAGTCATCATGCCGTCCACGCGTCCATAGGAATAGACATTGTCGAAGAACACAAGACGGACGCCATGATGCTTGCAGGCGTTAATGACATTGCGCATCACTTGAGGCCATTGTTCTTGCCAGACGGATATGTCGTACTTCAAACCGGCCACCAGGTAGGCAACTTCACTACCTGAAACCGCGTTGGTCGTTCCTTGAGCATCCAATAGATCGGCCACAACTGTCTCATCTGTTGGATTTACCTTCCGTGGGTTCCGACCCACCTGTCGGATTGCTGGCGAAGATGCAACAAGTGCACGGGATAGCTCTTGTGCAATAACGCCATTAGCGCCAAGAATAGTATGCATGTCTTTCTATTGTCTCCTGAGTGCAAGCATTGAGGCTGTCCAACAGTGACACGGCCAGAGGTCGTAGGTGGGATGCTCGGCAGAGTCGGTTTCGAGGGCGAACCCGCTCATCTCCTGACATGAGCTTCGCGGCTTGGGCGAAAATACTGTGCATTCCATGACTTATATTGGAGGTTTCCAATGCAGGTCTGGAAATAGTGTACTAGACAGAATCTCCCCAGTACACAGGTTGGATTTCTCGCGGGCCCCGATTTACGGTGATCGCAAGGAACTTGATACACGGAGGTAAATGATGTCGTCTCGGCACACCAAATCTGTCCCCGATGTGTCTTTCTGGGATCGCTATCTGAAAGTAGTTCACCACTATGGAAACCAGGCACCGTTCGACCGCTGGTATGTGAAGCGCGCCGAAGACTATATCGCTTCCAACAAAACCAAGGCTCTCAAGGAGCATACGAGCGCCGACGTTGTCGCCTATCTATGTAAGCTCGGACGCAGCGGGGTCCTCAAGGATTGGCAATTCAATCAAGCGGTAACGGCGCTGGAGTACTTGTTCAAGGATATGCTCCGGCGGCCCTGGTCGATCGACTTCGACTGGACGTATTGGAAGGACTCGGCCCGAAGTCCCCTTGATCCGATGAACATAACGAGCACCGAAGGCTCCAACGACAAGGCGCCTTCGTGAGGCTTGTCGCGTGTCAGCCGATGGTGGAGCCGGCAGTGCGCCGTCGTCGACCTTGCGTCACCCTGGGAAGCCCGGCGGTGTCGCCGTGCGTTTCGATCGACTCCAAATTGGTCGAAGCAAAAAGTGAGCGAACGTCATCGCCGTGATCGTATCCGTGCTCCACCAGTAGCCAGCCGCTGCGCTCGAGGTGTTCGGCGGCGCCACCAATGACCACCTTCAAGGCTTCCAGGCCGCGGTTCCCGGCAAACAGCGCGTGCCGGGGCTCGTAGGAGAGCGCCGCCGCGTAATGCGAGTTGGGCACGTAGGGCGGGTTGCAGACGATCACCGAGAACCGTTCCTGACCCAGCGGCTCGTACCAGTCGCCCTGTTTGAAGTCGATGTTGCGCAGGCCGAGGCGGGCCTTGTTCCGCTCGGCGAGTGTCAGGGCGGCGCGGGAGACGTCGGTGGCGATGACCTTGCACAAGGGTCGTTCGCCGGCGATGGCCAGGGCGATGGCGCCGCTGCCGGTGCCGAGATCGGCGACGGTTACGGCTTCGGAGAGCGGTATCCGGTCGAGGGCGCGTTGCACCAGCAGCTCGGTCTCGGGGCGCGGCACCAGCACGTCCGGGGTCACAATCAGGTCCAGGGACCAGAATTCCTTGCGGCCCGTGATGTAGGCGATGGGCTCGCTCTTCGAGCGGCGCCGGATCCAGCCGTAGAAGCGCCGCGCATCCTCCGGCTCCACGGGCTCGGCGGCGTGGGCGATGAGCCACGCATGGTCTCTTTTCAATAACGTTTGCAACAGCACGCGGGCGTCGAGTTCCGGAGTGTCGCTGGCGTCCCCGATGGTCTCGCTGCCGGTGCCCAGCAGATCGGCGACGCTGGGTTCGATGTGCTCGGCGGTGCGGTTCATGCGACGCCGAGGGCGGCGAGCTGCTCGGCCTGGTACTCGGTGATCAAGGGGTCGATAACCGGGTCCAGGTCTCCGGCCATGAGGTCGTCCAGCTTGTACAAGGTCAGGTTGATGCGGTGGTCTGTGACCCGTCCTTGCGGGAAGTTGTAAGTGCGGATGCGTTCCGAGCGGTCGCCGCTGCCGACCAGGGACTTGCGGGTGGCGGCTTCATCCTTCTGCCTCGCCTGGATCTCGGCGTCCATGAGGCGCGACTTCAGCATGCTCATGGCGCGCGCCCGGTTCTTGTGTTGGGAGCGCTCGTCCTGGCATTCCACCACTATCCCTGAGGGCAGGTGGGTGATGCGTATGGCGGAGTCGGTCTTGTTCACGTGCTGGCCGCCGGCGCCGGAGGCTCGGAAGGTGTCGATGCGCAGATCGCCCGCATTGAGCTCGATTTCGTCGATCTCGTCGGCCTCCGGCATCACGGCGACGGTGCAGGCCGAGGTATGGATGCGGCCCTGAGCCTCGGTCTCGGGCACGCGCTGCACGCGATGGGCGCCGGATTCGAACTTCAGGCGCAAGTAAGCCTTGTCGCCGCTCACCCGGCTGATGATCTCCTTGTAGCCGCCATGCTCGCCTTCGCTCCTGCTCATGACCTCTATCTTCCAGCCGCGCCGCTCGGCGTAGAGCGTGTACATGCGGAACAGGTCGCCGGCAAACAGCGCTGCCTCGTCGCCGCCGGTGCCGGCGCGAATTTCGAGAAATATGTTCTTATCGTCGTTGGGATCCTTGGGCAACAGGGCCTTGCGAAGCTCGAACTCGTTCGCCTCGAGCTTCGGCTCGAGGCGCGCGATCTCCTCGCGGGCCATGGCCTGCATCTCCTTGTCGCTGTCCTCCAGCATGGCGCTGGCCGCCTCCAGTTCCTGGAGTTGATTCTTGTACGTCCGGTACAGCTCGACCACCGGGTGGATATCCGAGTACTCCATGGAGAGCTGGCGATAGCGGTTCTGGTCGTCCAGCACGGACGGCTCCGCCAGCAGGGCGCTGATCTCCTCGCGGCGGTCGGTCAGGTGGTCCAGCTTCGCTTGGATGGATGGATTCATGATCGCGGCACATTATGCCAGCGCTCCGTCGCTGCAGGTCGGGATTCTATTCCGGCATGTGCGAGCACGCCCACGAACGCCGTTGTCGGCATCAATGCCGATCTACATCGAACGAGCCCAGGTGAAGGACCAGCTAGGAGCCTGTCCGAGTAATCTTCACGTAGCGAGGAAGTGGGAGAGCGAGGATAGTTTCTCGAAGGTTTGAGGAGCATAGTAGTAACTATGTGACGAAAAGTTTCGGGAAAATGGACCGCTCTCCCGCTTTCGCGGCAGTAGAACGATTACTCGGACAGGCTCCTAGGCGTCGTCGGTCTCGAGGCCGAACAGCCGGCGCGCGGCGTCGGCAAGCTGTCCGGAGTCGTCGCGGTTCAGGCCCTCGAGGGGCTTGTGGGAGAACTTCCTGGAGATGGAACGGGCGAGGCTTTTCATCACCTGCTCGGGGTCGTCGCCGGCCTTCAGGCGCCGCGTGGCCTTCTCCAACTCTTCGTTGGAGATCGTCTCGATGTGCTGGTGCAGGTCGCGGATGGTGGGCACGGCGTTGAGGCCCTGCAGCCAGCGCATGAAGTCGCGGGTTTGGGACTCGATGATCTTTTCGGCGTCGTGGGCCGCGGCCTTGCGGGTCTCCAGGTTTTCCTCCACCACGCTGCGCAAGTCGTCGATGGAGTAGAGGTAGATGTCCGCCAGCTCGCCCACCTGTGGCTCGATATCGCGCGGCACCGCCAGGTCCACCATGAATATGGGTTTGTGCCGCCGCTCCTTGAGCGCCCATTCGACGGTGCCTTTGCCCAGTATCGGCAGTGTGCTGGCGGTGGACGAGATCACGATGTCCGCATCGTGCAGCCGCTGCGGCAGCTGCGACAAGGCGATGGCCTTGGCCTCGAACAGCACACTCAGCTCCCGCGCCCGCTCCGGGGTGCGGTTGGCGATTATCATCCGCTGCACGCCGGCGTTCTTGAAGTGGCGGGCGGTCAGCTCAATGGTCTCGCCGGCGCCGATCATCAGCACGGTCTTGGTGGACAGGTCGGTGAAGATGGTGCGGGCCAGGCTCACCGCCGCGTAGGCGACCGATACCGCGTTCGCCCCGATCTCGGTGTCGGTGCGGATCTGCTTGGCGACGGTGAAGGTCTGCTGGAACAGGCGGTTCAGGATCTTGCCGGTGGTGCCGAGTTCCTTGGCGGCGTTGAAGGCTTCCTTCATCTGCCCCAGGATCTGCGGTTCGCCCAACACCATCGAGTCCAGACCCGCCGCCACCCGGAACGCGTGGCTCACGGCGCTGCGGTTCGGGTGCTGGTAGAGGTAGGGGCGGATGCTGTTGCTGGCCAGATCGTGGTACTCGCACAGCCACCGGATGACCTCCTGTGGGCTGGGCTGTTCCTGGTGGCAGTAGATCTCGGTGCGATTGCAGGTCGACAGGATCGTGGCCTCGCGGATGGATTCCCGGCGCCGCAGGCTGTCCAGCGCTTCCTCCAGGCGCTCGGCGGTCACCGCCGCCCGTTCCCGAACGTCGAGGGGAGCGCTGTTGTGATTCAGTCCGAGGGCGAGCAGGTGCATGGTCAGTGGACTATTGTAGTGCCGCCGCGCCCCGAATAAAGCCCGACGGGTGCCTGGCGCCGAAAAAAATGATCGGGATCAACAAGATGCCGGACCTCTCCCGCCGCTAGAACCGCGGTGGGGCCGCCGCGCCCGCGGTCATCTGGCGGCGCAGCTGCAGAGCGGTGCCGGCGCAAAGGACCAGGTACACCGCGGCGCACAGGCAAACCAACACCCCGACCCCCAGCAGGACCCAGTCACCCTGGCGCAGCCACTGCAGCATGATCCAGCCGGTGCCCCAGAGGGTCAGCGGCCCGATCACCGCCAGCGGTCCCCAACAGAACACCGCCGCCCGCTGGGCCCGCCACAGCATCAGGCCGAGCAGTACCAGCACCGAGCAGGCGAACCATTGGTTGGCGATGCCCACCAGCAGCCAGTCCTGCAGGCTGAGCGTTGCCTGGCCCATGATGAAGGTGGTGACGCCGATCAGGACCAGGGCGGCCCGCTGCTTGAAGGTCGGGGTGTTCACCCATTGGAACTCGAAGTCCTGAACGAACTCCTGCACCGAGTAGCTCAGTATCCGCAGCGTCGTCTCGAGCATGCTCAAGGCGAGTATTGCGCACATGGCGGCCACCAGCCCGACGCTCCATGCCAGGGGAATGCCTACGGCGCTGATGGCGAGTGAGATCTTGGTGATCGCCAGGTCCACCCACACGTACAGGCCGCCATACACCGGCCAGGTGCCGTACACGTTATTCCAGGCGTCCCGATCGGTGAAGCCGGCGACCAGCGCCACGATCACCATAACGGCCACCAGACCGTCCAGGGCGACGCCGAGGTAGCCCACCGTCATGATGTCCTGCTCCCCCTGCAGGCTGCGGGCGGTGAAGCCGGACGCCACCAGGGCATGCATGCCGGAGAGCGCACCGCCGGTCACCACCACGAACAACAGCAGCAGGGTGGGTGGCAGGTTGTCGGCGGTGTTGAACTGCGGTGCATCCAGACCATTGCCCTGCAGCGCCGTGCCGACGACGAACAGTACCAGCACCGCCACTGTCACCAGCGAGGCCAGGATGGCCCGGCCGTGAGTGCCGGCGCCGGCCCGGAGTCCGGCGGCGCGGTAGGCCATGTACAAGGCGATCGCCGCCCACACCAGTTCGTGACTGAGGCCGAACACTTCCACACCGCCAATGCTGAACGTCCAACTTCCCACCAGGCCGAGGGGGAAGAACTGCCCGGCGAAGAAAGCGGCGATGAAAATCGCTACCGCGATGGCGGCGCGCAGCGGCGCCTCGCGCACGTCGCCCCGGAGCAGGCTGCCGATGAACAACAGCGACAGGAACGGCCACGTGGTCTCCGGGTGAGCATGCAGCAGGCTCCCCAGCACGGTGCCCAGCGAGCCGCCCACCAGCACCAGCAGCAGCACGCCGGTGAAGAACAAGGCCAGCGCTGCCGGCAGCCCGCCCATCTCGTAGGCCAGGCCCGCGAGACTCTCCCCGGAGCGGCGCAGGGTGGCCCACAGGGTGCCGAGGCCCAATACGGTAGCGGCCACCACGCTGCCGAGCAGTACCCACAGGAACGCCGGCACCCATCCCCAGACCACCGCCACCGCCGCACCGATCAGCGACAACAGGCCGGTGGACGCGGCGGCGTGCAGCGCGGACACCGTCCAGCGCCCGCGCGGCTCGAAATCCGGATCGTCGGGGCGCGCCAGGGCCGGCGCCGAGTAGTCATCGTGGAGCTGCAGGATGCCGAGCTTCAGGAATTTGCCGTAAAAGCGATAGCCCATGATGCCGATCACCAGGGCGAGCACTATCAGGATGATGGGATGCATGGGCTGGCTCCTGGTGCGCGGTCAGTAGGTCGGTTCACGGAATTCGGCGGTGCTGCAGTTGTTTCGGTCCGGCGCCGGAATATCCCTCGTGTTTATTTGTCTTTGAGGATCAACCACTTAGATTATGGTCGGCGGATGGCTGTAATACCAGCGAGGCGGCGGGGCCGGTCGAGCCCGCACACCCCGGGACGCTTCAGTCGGTTCCGGTATTGCCTATACTACTATTATCCTAATGTCATTGAATCAGGCGTACAATTCGGCGTTCGAGTCAGTAGATTTATTCCCACCAGCGTGGTCGACATTTTCACTTTGAATACTCTGTCCAAGCACGTTTTGCGAACCTGTTCCCTGATCCTGGCGCCGACCCTGGCATCACTGCTTGCGTCGGGTTGCATGCTGGCGAACAGGGGGGAGCATGCCACAGAGCAGTCGCCTTCCCCGGAGCTGTCCCTGTCGGCCGACCAGCCGCAGGCCGCCGACCCGGGTCTACCCAAGGTCGAGCTGAGCGGGGACCTGCTTTATAAGGTCCTGATGGGCGAGATCGCCGCCAACCGCGGCGACCTGCACACCGCCTCCGACCAGCTGTTGCAGGCGGCCACCGAGTCCCGCGACTATCGCCTGGCCCAGCGGGCGACCCGTATCGCAATCGGCGCGCAGGAATATGACAATGCCCTGAAAGCCGCCCGGCTCTGGGTGGACCTGCGACCGGAGGAGAGCCAGCCGAAGGAAGCGCTGGCGCTGGTGATGGTCGAGCAGGGCCGTATCGACGACGCCGAGGCTCAGTTTGCCGCGTTGATGCCCCAGGATCCTGGCAAGCAGGGCATCGAGTTCCATCGCATCGCCCGCCTTCTGGGGCAGCTTTCCAATCGCGACAACGCGTTGGCGGTCATGAATGCGCTGGTGGCGCAGTACAAGGACGATCCCGACGCCCATTTCGCGGCCGCGTTCCTGGCCGACCGGGTCAAGAACGACAAGCTGGTCATGGATTCCCTGGACCAGGCCCTGGTCCTGCGGCCCGGCTGGGAGGAGGCGGGGGTGGCCAAGCTGGGGCACATGATCCAGGAGAAATATCCCAGGGAGCAGATCGATGCCTTCGCCAAGGATTTCCTCGAGCACACCCCGAAAGCCAACCGGGTGCGCATCAGCTATGGGCGCTATCTCATAGACCAGGAAGCCAACGCCGAGGCTCTGAAGGAGTTCGAGACCGCCCTCAAGTACGAGCCGGACAACAACACCGCCCTGATGGCGGCGGGGCTGTTGAGCGTGGAGGAGGAGCGATACGGCGCGGCCCGCAAGTACCTGCAGCACAGCCTGAAGCTGACGCCGGACAATGACCAGATCCGCCTGTACCTGGGGCAGATCGCCGAGGAGCAGAAGAAGTACGAGGAAGCGGCCAAGTGGTATCGCGAGATCACCGACTCGGACAAGGTATTCACCGCCAAGCTGCATCTGGCGAACACGGTTGCCCAGCTCCAGGGCGTGGACGCCGCCCTCAAGCAGTTGGATTCGGTGCAGCCGAACGACGAGGACGAGTTCGTGCGCTTGGCGCTGACCAAGGAGCTGATCCTGCGGGACGCCCATGACCTGCCGCGCGCCAAGTCCGTCATGGACGACGCTGTGGCCCGCTACCCTGAGAACACCGACCTGCTCTACGCTCGCGGCCTGCTGGCCGCCCAGCTCGACGATATCAGCGAGCACGAGAAGGACATGCGCGCGGTACTGGCCGAGGATCCCAACAACGCCCAGGCGTTGAACGCGCTCGGCTACACCCTGGCGGATGCCACCGACCGCTTCAAGGAGGCCTACGACCTGATCAGCAAGGCGCTCAGCATGCGGCCCGACGATCCTTTCATTCTGGACAGCATGGGCTGGGTGCAGTACCGCATGGGCAACCGCCAGGACGCCATCGAGTACCTGCAGAAGGCGCTGGCCAAGCGCGACGACCCTGAGATCGCGGCCCACCTTGGCGAGGTTCTGTGGGTGGCCGGGCAGAAGGACAAAGCCCGGGAGATCTGGGCGAAAGCCAAGAAGGAAGACCCGGATAACGACACGCTCAACGAGACGATAGAGCGTTTGACCAAGTGAGGCTCGGCCGGCGGGCGGGATGTTGCGCCGCGCTGGCGCTGGTCCTGTTGGTCCCGGGCTGTGCCATGGTGCCCACGCGGCCCCCGGTCGCCCATCCCGAGCAGGTGTGGGAGCAGCGGCTCAAGGCCATGGACGCCATCGACGCCTGGGAAGTGCGCGGCCGCCTTGCCGTCAAGACCAACAAGCGCGGCGACACCCTCAACATTTACTGGCGTCGCCAGGGCAACCATCACAACATCAGCCTTTACGGTCCTCTGGGCTCGGGCGGCGTTAAGCTGACCCAGGACGACCAGGGTGCGACCCTGGTGGACAGCAAGGAGAAGGTCTACCACGACGACTCGGCCGAGAAGCTGCTCTACCGGGTAGCGGGCTGGCGAGTGCCCTTCGGCTCCATGCAGCATTGGATGCTCGGGGTCGCCGCGCCCGGTGCACCCTATGAGAAGACGCTGGATGACTGGGGACGCGCCCTGACCATTACCCAGAACGGCTGGCACATCCAGTTCCTCGAGTACCACTACACAGATGGCCGGGACCTGCCCCGAAAGCTGGTGATCACGGCGCTGCCGGGCACCGAGCACGTGGTGGGGGGCAAGCCCGGCGAGAATGAGAATATCCAGGTCAAGGCCCTGCTCCAGCACTGGGACAAGCTGGGAAATTGACACCCGCACACGGGGTCTGGACAATACGCGCCCCTTGTCGGCGCGGACGGCGTGTATTCACCGAAGAGCTCCATGAGGCGGGGCCGGGACGGCGGCGAATCGGCCGTTATGGCGTTTCCTGCGTGAGATCGACCGCGCGAGTTCTGCTAAAGTAGCGGGGGGTAGGAAGTCCGCGCGGTGAATATTTCGCGAGCGAGGCAATCGTACCTTGGGCTTCTACCGCGCAGGATCCGAGGCCTGATGTTTGGGGTGTAGCCAAGCGGTAAGGCACCGGATTTTGATTCCGGCATGCGCAGGTTCGAATCCTGCCACCCCAGCCAGTTCAAACCGTGGCAACGAGCACATTGTAGAGGTCGGGCGGCATGCCGGTTGATAATCTGGCGTTGTTCACAGGTAACGCCAATCCCAATCTGGCGTTCGATATCGCGCGGTATCTGGGCGTTTCCATGGGCCGCGCGCAGGTGGGCACTTTCAGCGACGGCGAGGTCATGGTGGAGATCATGGAGAACGTCCGCGGCCGCGACGTGTTCATCATCCAGCCGACCTGTTCGCCTGCCGGCACGAACCTGATGGAACTGCTGGTCATGATCGACGCCTTGCGCCGCTCGTCGGCGCACCGGATTACCGCGGTGCTGCCGTATTTCGGGTACGCCCGCCAGGATCGGCGGCCGCGCACCGCGCGGGTGGCCATCACCGCCAAGCTGGTGGCCAACATGATCGGCAACGCCGGTGCCGACCGGGTGCTGACCCTGGACCTGCACGCGGACCAGATACAGGGGTTTTTCGACATACCGTCGGACAACATCTACGCCTCGCCAGTGTTGTGGAAGGAGTTGTGGCGGCGCCGGGAGGACAACGGCAGCCTCATCGTCGTGTCGCCGGACGTGGGCGGCGTCGTGCGGGCGCGGGCCATGGCCAAGCACCTGGGGGCGGACCTGGCCATCATCGACAAGCGGCGGCCCAAGGCCAACGTCGCCAAGGTGATGCACATCATCGGCGAGGTGCGGGACCGCTGCTGCGTGCTGATCGACGACCTGGTGGACACCGCCGGCACCCTGTGCGAGGCGGCGGGGGCCCTCAAGGAGGCGGGCGCCACCGGGGTGCTGGCCTGCTGCACGCATCCGGTGCTTTCCGGCAGCGCGGTGCAGCGGATCAGTGAATCGGAGCTGGATGAATTAATGGTGACGGACTCGATTCCGCTGAGCGAGGCCGCCCAGGTGTGTGAGAAAATCCGGCAGCTCACCGTGTCCGAGCTGCTGGGCGAGGCGATCCGCCGTATCGCGGAAAGCGATTCGGTGAGCTCGCTGTTTGTGGATTGAGATTTTACATAGCCCGGCACGGCCGGCGCCGTCATTGTGACGACTGCATGGATGCAGGAGGTAGGGCGACGCAGCAGGCCAAAGCCGAGAGGCGCGGCGACGAAGCAATCCAGAATGCATGGAATGACGCGCGTCCCGGATTGTTTCGCCGTTTTCGCAATGACGAGACGCTCGACCGACCGGGGCTCCCGAAGGACAAGCCGTCGAAATGACAAAGAACCGGAGTAGAAAATGAGTACTGATTATCAGATTACCGCTGAGCCGCGCGCCGAGTCGGGCAAGGCGGCCAGCCGGCGTTACCGCCGCGAGGGCAAGATCCCGGCGGTGGTGTACGGGGCCGGCCAGGACAACCTGTCGCTGCTGCTGGATCACCACGAGATCTTCCATAAGCTGGAAACGGAAGGTTTCCACTCGGCGATTATCAAGATCACCGTCGGCAAGAAGGTCGAGCAGGCCATTCTGCGCGACGTGCAGATGGATCCGGTGAAGCCCAACGTGCTGCACGTAGACTTCCAGCGCATCAGCGCCACCGAAAAGCTGCATATCGCGGTGCCGATCCACTTCGCAGGTGGCGAGGATGCGCCGGGCATCAAGCTCGAGGGAGGCATCATGTCCCACAGCCTGAACGAGGTGGACGTATCCTGTCTGCCCGCCGACCTGCCGGAATACCTGGAGGTGGACGTCTCCGGCCTGCACCTGCATGACACCGTGCATCTTTCCGACCTCAAGCTGCCCGAGGGCGTCGAGATAACGGCGCTGCAGCATGAGGGCGAGGACCAGATCGTCGCGACGGTCTATGCGCCGCAACTCGAGGTCGAGGAAGAAGATCTGGAGGCCGAGGGTGCGGCGGAAGAAGGCGAGGCTGCCGAGGAAGAGGAGAAGGAGTCCGAGGAGGAATCCTCGGAAGACTGATCGCCCGCGGCGCGGCAGTCGTCCGGCACGGTTGATCGGCTTCGATCAATGGAATCCTTTACCCTGCTCGTCGGATTGGGAAACCCGGGGCCGCGCTATGTCCAGACACGACATAACGCCGGCTTTTGGTTCCTCGATGTCGCCGCCCGGCGCCTCAAGGGGAACTTCCGTGCCGAGAAGAGGTTCCAGGGAGAGGTCGCGGAGGGCGAGTGGGGCGGTGGTAAGTTGCGCCTGCTGGCACCCAGCACCTACATGAACCACAGTGGGCAGTCGGTAGGGGCGCTGGCGGGCTTCTTCAAGATTCCCGTCGAGCGGATTCTGGTGGCGCACGACGAGATCGACCTTCAGCCCGGCGATGTGCGGCTCAAGGTCGGCGGCGGCCACGGCGGCCACAACGGCCTGCGCGACATCATCGCCCACCTGGGATCCCCCGGATTCGCGCGCCTGCGCATCGGTGTCGGCCATCCGGGCTTGAGCGACGACGTCGTGGACTATGTCCTGAATCGCCCGGGCAAGGCGGAGCAGAGTCGGATCGATTCCGCCATCGACCGCGCCTGCGAGCTCCTGCCCATCATCCTGGATGGAGATCTGTCACGCGCCATGCAGGCGCTGCACACCAAGCCGGAACCAGGGTAATAGCGCCGCGCAACTTTCCTCCTCCCCGCAAGGGCGGGTATCCCTCTCCCTACTGCGGAGAGGGTCAGGGCAATGGAATGTAGCTTCGGTACGACCCATTTGGTACCCACGCATGCGTGGAATCGGGAAGGGCTCAAACGCGACGTCAATCGCGGCCGCCTCATCCCAACCCTTTGAAAAGGGAGAGGTAGCGAGAATCGGAGGGAGAAGGAGCAGGAGTTGTAAGAAAAGTTCTACAAACCACTTAACCACGACAGGTAAACATGGGATTTCGCTGCGGTATCGTCGGACTGCCGAACGTTGGTAAGTCCACTCTGTTCAATGCGCTGACCAACTCCGGCATCGATGCCGCCAACTATCCGTTCTGCACCATCGAGCCGAACGTCGGAATCGTGCCGGTGCCGGATCCCCGCCTGCAGCGCATCGCGGTGATCGTGAAGCCTCAGCGCATCGTCCCCACCACCATCGAGTTCGTGGACATCGCCGGCCTGGTGGAGGGGGCATCCAAGGGCGAGGGCCTCGGCAACAAGTTCCTCTCGCATATCCGCGAGGTGGACGCCGTCGGCCACGTCGTGCGCTGCTTCGCCGACGACAATATCGCCCATGTCGCCGGCCGCGTCGATCCGGCCTCCGACGTCGAGGTGATCAACACCGAGCTGATGCTCGCCGACCTGGATACCGTCGAACGTGCCTTGAACCGCGCCGAGAAGGCCTCGAAGGCCGGAGACAAGGAACAGATCCGCTTGCGCGAGCTGTACGCCCGCATCCGTGCCCAGCTTGACCGCGGCGAGCCGGTGCGCACCATGGAATTCAATACCGAGGAATCGAAGGCCGTGCGCCAACTCTTCCTGCTCACCCACAAGCCCGTCGTGTACATCGCCAACGTCGCCGAGGACGGCTTCGAGAACAATCCGCACCTGGATATGGTGGCGGCTCTGGCTGAGCGGGAAGGGGCAAAGGTGGTGCCTATCTGCGCGGCGGTGGAGGCGGAGCTGGCCGAGCTCGACGACGATGACAAGGCGGAATTCCTGCACGACCTGGGCCAGGACGAGCCGGGTCTCGACCGCGTGATCCGGGCCGGCTACGCAGCTGCTTGGCCTGCAGACCTTCTTCACCGCCGGACCCAAGGAAGCCCGGGCCTGGACCGTCCGGCGCGGCGCCACGGCGCCCCAGGCCGCCGGCGTCATCCATACCGACTTCGAGCGCGGCTTCATCCGCGCCGAGGTCATCGCCTACGACGACTACCTGGCGCTGAACGGCGAGCAGGGAGCGAAAGAGGCGGGTAAAATGCGGCTGGAGGGAAAGGACTATGTCATGCGCGACGGCGACGTCGTGCATTTTCGCTTCAACGTCTGAAGGAGCCGGTCGCGTAGTTGACAAACTGTACCCGACCTGACGAGAATTCCGGCCCCTCTTGTTTTCCCCCGTGGCTATGTAGCTCAGCTGGTTAGAGCACGTCACTCATAATGACGGGGTCGGTGGTTCAAGTCCACCCATAGCCACCATATCCCAGCCGGACGCATCGGGCACACCGAGGCCGGTCATGACGCAATATCCAATGCCGGCCGCGTTCCTCGGCCACGGTCTGGCCGGGCTGGCCTCCGCTGTCGGGCGTGTCGCCGAGGTCCTCATAGAGGGGTACGCGATGGGATCGCTATCGATGACCGCGTATACCTTGGGAGGCCATTGCGAGCCGGGCTCGTCGACCGGCCACGATGCTCCTCCGGTGGACGGTGTGCCCGAAGACCAGACCAATCTCTAGCAGCCGCCGGTTCGGCCGTCTTCGGGGGGCTCGGGAACCCGCGTGCGCGGCTGCGGCGGAATCTGGTATATAGGGTCCGAAGGAGAATAGTCATGGCCAAATATCAACTGGCGCAGCTCAACATCGCGCGAATGAAATATCCACTGGAGTCGCCCGGGATGGGGGATTTCGTGGCTAATCTGGAAGACGTCAACGCGCTTGCCGACGCTTCACCGGGATTCGTGTGGAGACTGCAGAGCGAGGACGGCGACGCGACGAGCATCCGCTTCTTCGGCCCCGATACCGTGGTCAACATGAGCGTGTGGGAGGACGTCGCATCGCTGCACGGCTTCGTGTACCGCAGCGCTCACACGGCCGTCATGGGCAGGCGCAAGGAGTGGTTCGAACGGATGCGGGAAGCCTACACCGTGCTGTGGTGGATCCCGCGGGGCAGCCTGCCTACACTCGAGCAGGCCCGCAGCCGGCTCGAGCTGCTGCGCTCAAAGGGGCCGACGGAAGCCGCCTTCACGTTCAAGAAGGCGTTCGCGGCTCCGGACACCGAGAGGGAGATCGACGAATTCGAGGACCTGTGCCCCGCTACCTAGTGCACCCCGCCGTCAGTATGACGCAGGGCAGGTATGCCCGAACCTTAACGATAGCAGGATTGGCCCACGTCTTTTAGGAAGTGCAGGCGCGATCGGGCCCTGGCAATCTCAGAACGGTCGATACGGCCCGTAATCACGCATTCTTCCGACCCGCCGCGGGACACGTCCTCACCGAAAGGCGAGGCAATCACACTGGCGCCGAGGTAGCGGTTGCCGTTCTCTTCGCCGGAGTGATTGGCGTAGACGACGAATATGTTGTTCTCGAAGGCCCGCGCTGGGATCACCCGGTGGGCCACCACGGGCCAGTGCTCCGTCAACGCCGTGGGCGCCAGCACCAGATCGCAGCCCGACTGCGCGTAATAGCGGACCGGCTCCGGAAACTCCACTTCGTAGCAGATCACCATGCCCACTTTCCAGCCCTTGATTTCGAACGTCGTCGGCCGCCCGCCGGGCTCGAAGTACTTCTCCTCGTAGTCGTAAGGCAGCAGGTTCTTGCGGTGGTTGGCGGCGACCCGGCCGTCCGGACCGGCGCACAGCGCGGAGTTGAAGACCCTGCCTTCATCCCGTTCCGGGTAGCCGTAGACGATCGCGCACTGGTTGTCGCGCGCGATCTCGCAGACCCCCGCGGCGAACGGGCCGCTGCTCGGTTGCGCCCACTCGAGGATCTTGTCGTCGACGAAATAGCCCGACATGTACAACTCCGGGCACAGGAGCAGATCGCAGTCGCGGGCTGCCGGGTCGTCGAACACTTTTGCCAGGCGGACGAGCCGGCTCTCCGGTGTCTCCGGGCGCGCGTCGGGCTGGTAGATCCCGACGGTCAGGGTGTCGTCATTTTTCATAGGGGGCTCGCGGCGACACGGTGCACTAGACAATGGTGATTTCGCGCGGGTACTCGGTGATGAAGTCGAAGCCGCCGTCGGTCACCACGACGGAATCGCCGATGCGGCCGCCCACCTGCTTCGGCACCGTCACGCCGCCGTCCACGGCGAAGGTCATGCCGGACTGCAATACGGTATCGTCACCTTCCTTCAGCTCAGGTGACTCCAGATAGGCCATGCCGATGGAGCGTCCGGTGCGGTAGCCGGGACTGAATCCCCGTTCTCGATAAACGGCATTGGCGGCGGCGGCGACTTCGCTGGCCCGGACCCCGGCGCGCATGACGGACAGCGCCGCGCGTTGGGCGGCGATCGCGGTCTCCTGCACCCGGCGCGCCTCGTCGCCCGCCTCGCCGACGAAGAACATGCGGTCGAAGCCGAGCCGGTAGTGCTTGAATTCCAGCAGGTTGCAGAAGCAGAAATACACCGGGTCGCCGCGGTCGAGGGGCTTCACGGTGGCGCGCCGGTGAACCATGGCGGTGTCGTGTCCGCTCTGCATGATCTGGAGGTTGTGGATGACCGGCGACACGAAGGCGTCCCAGCCCCGGGCCGTCAGGAAGCCCGCCGCGGCCCGGGTGCCGGCGTCGAGCACTGCCAGTGCCGCCTCGTATTCCTTCACGCCTTCGCCCAGCGCGGCCCTGGCCGCGTCCATCATGGCGGCGCCGATGTGACCCGCCTGTTTCATGACGTCGATCTCCAACGGCGACTTCACCGTGCGCTGGACGGCCAGCGCGAGCGAGACATCCTCCAGGCGGGTCCGTGGGAACAGACTGTCCAGCGCGTCCCGCACCAGGCCGGGCAGTACCGGTTTCTCGACGTGCATCGCCGCCGGAGCCGTGCCGACGGCCCGTTGCAGGACGTTCTCCCAGCGGTTGTCGCCTTCGTCCTCCCAGGGCAGTACCCGATCGACCCAGGTCATGCCGCCGACCATCTCGCTCTCCATCAGCGGTGTGATCACCACCGGCTCGTCATCGGGTCTCAGCAGCAGGAAGGTCGGGCGCCCGAACTCCACTCCGAGGTAACCCCAGAAGCCGGCGAAGTAGGCGATGGAGCTCTCGTCGGTGAGCAGCGCGAGCTCGATGCCGTGCTCCTTCATCGCGTCCTGGAAGTTTGCGGTTCTGCGTCGGGCTTCTTCCAGCATGGATGGATCTCGATGACCGGTTATACGAACGATTCGGAGAGGCGCCTGCGGATCAGGTAAGCGCCGGGGATGAACGAGGCGAATAATACGGTGAGCACGATCATTAATCCATGCGGCGGCCAGGCGTCCATGCCCGCGCCGGCGGCGACTGGGCCGATGACCATGCCCGTGGTGTAGGCCATGATGAACACGGTATTCAGGCTGATCATGTCAGCGTTGCGGGTGGTGCTCGCTTCCCCGGTCAGGGTCAGGCCGAGGGTGTAGAAGCCCGCCACCGCGCCACCCAGGATCACCATCGTGGCGTACAGCGCCGGGGTGCTGCCGGATATCAGCGGCAGCACCAGGGTACAAAGCGCGCTCAGAGCCACGACCGCGATCAGCAATCCGAAGCGATCCATCTTGTCGGACAGCCAGCCCACGGGCAGCATGAGCAGCCCCCCGCCGATGGCGAACAGGGTCGTCAACAGCACGGCGTTGGGCGTGTCGAGATGGATGCCCAGTCCCCACAGCGGAAGCAGCCCGAGCAACGATTGTTCGGCCACGCCGCTCAGAAGCGCCGCCAGTATTCCGATCGGAGCCAGGCGCAGGGCATACGCGACGCGCACGCGTTCGTTCTTGCGGCCGATTGCCGGGGCGTAGCGGAACACCAGCAACGCCGGGACGCCCGATGCCAGGATCAGCACCGCGCAGAATACGAATGGGGTCGTTCCCCGGGTGCCGACGAAGTTCAGCATCACCGGACCCAGCGCCAGGCCGGCGCTGAACACGATGGCGTAGGTGGCAATGATCCGCCCGCGCCAGCGCTCGGTAGGCAGGATGCTGATCCAGGTCTCGCTGACGATCCAGCCCAGGGCGGCGCCGAAGCCAATGAGGGCACGCAGCACGAACAGCGGCCAGGAGGACACGACGAAGGGAAACAGCAGCAGCCCGGCCGCCACCACGACGTTGCCCAGCAGCAGGGTCTGCACCGTCCCGAACCGCGAGGACAGCAATGTCACGAAAGGACCGGTCACGAGAACCACCAGCGCGGCGGTGGCGGCATTGAGACCGATCAGGGTGCTGCCGTAGCCGAGCCTCTCCATGAACAGGGACACCAGCGGTGTAAAGAAACCGATGGTCACCCCCACGCCGAAGGCGCCCGAGAGTATCGCCCCCAGTGACAACTTGCGGGCGAAGGAATCCATAGACGGTGTAGGTGCCGGCGCCATGTGGGGCTACAACCAGTCGTCCTGAAGCGGGTAGCTGGAAAGCTTCTGGCAACCGGTCTCGGTGATCAGCACCTGCTCCTCGAGCTTGACGCCTTCACGGCTGTCCTTTGTTGCGATGAACGACTCCACGCACAGCGTCATATTGGGCTCGAGGATGCCGTCGTAGCCGTTCTGGTCGAAATCCGGCCAGTACTTGATGGAGGGATACTCGTCCGCCAGGCCAACGCCATGCATCATGGACGAGTAGCGCGTTGCCAGATACTCGTCCGGGATGGGCCAGCTCTTCTCCGACAGCTCACGGAAGCTCACCCCGGGCTCGAGCAGTGCCATGTTGTGATGAACCTGCTCGTGGGCCGCTGCGTACAGGCGGCGCTGCTCCTCGCTCGGCCGGCCGTCGCCGCACAGCCACGCCCGCGAGATGTCCGCGCAGTAACCATAGGGGCCGATCAGGTCGGTGTCGAAGCAAACCAGGTCACCGCCCTCGATACGGCGCATGGAGCACTCGCGGAACCATGGGTTGGTGCGCGGTCCGGAGGACAACAGCCGCGTCTCTATCCATTCCCCGCCGAGCCGGATGTTGGTCTCGTGCAGCTTCGCCCACAGGGCGTTCTCGGTGATACCCGGCTCCAGCGCATCGTGCATGTCGCCGATGGCGGCCTCGCACACCGAGATAGCGTGCCGGATCAATGCCAACTCCTCCGGAGACTTGACGGCCCGGGCTTGCTCGGCGACTTCCTCGCCGTTGTGCAACTCGAGGCCCCGCGCCCGCAGGGCATCGCTGCCGAGGTGCGACAAGCGGTCCACCGCCAGGCGCCGGTTGCCGCCGCCGTGGGCGCGCATGAGATCCGCGATCTCGTCGCCGAAGCGCTGCACCCGGCGCTCGGAATCGGGACCGGCGGTGAAGTAGTAGAAAGAGGGCATCACGCGGTACTCGTCCACCGTCGCCAGGCCCTCGGCGAGGTGCGGCAGGTCGGAGTAGTCGAACAGCACGCAAGGGCCTTCGGCGGCAAGGAACACGCAGCGGGTCTCGTAGTGGCTGCACCAGACCTGCATGTTGGTGGCGTCGGTGGCGTAGCGGGTGTTGATCTGATCGAACAGCAGCAGCCCGCCATAGTCGCGCCGCTTCAATTCCTCCCGCAGGCGTCCGAGCCGGTAGCGGCGCACCAGGTCGAGGTCGGCGACCGGGTCGGAGAATTCCATGGCGCCGTGCTGGCGCGCGGTAACCATGCCTGTGGTGGGTTTGGGTGACTGGTTGGACATGCATCGATTGTATAGGCGATCAATGATTCCCGATACGGTCGGCGCCACCACGAACGCCGGGGTGGCACACAATGGCGACACCATCCCCGCAGGTCGGCGGCATCCCGGCACCCGATTCGGGCCTCCGGCGATGCAACCATCCGCCGCGCTGCGGGTCATAAAGACTCGGCGACCCGTAGAGGCGGCCGAACTCGGTAGAATGCGCCCTTCAAGCTTCCGCATACGTACGGCTTCATGACCCAACAAGATAACTTCGGAAAACTCAAAGAATATGTCGGCGCCGAAGTGCTCGGTCAGCCCGTGCTGGTGGACCGGCTGCTGATCGCACTGCTGTGCGACGGGCACCTGCTGGTGGAGGGTGCCCCGGGACTGGCCAAGACCCGGGCGGTGAAGGTGCTGGCGGACGGTATCGAGGGCGATTTTCACCGTGTCCAGTTCACTCCGGACCTGCTGCCTGCCGACCTCACCGGCACCGACGTCTACCGGCCGGAGGACGGTACCTTCGTGTTCCAGCACGGTCCCCTGTTCCACAATCTCGTGCTGGCGGACGAGATCAACCGCGCGCCGGCTAAGGTGCAGTCTGCTCTCCTGGAGGCCATGGCGGAGCGCCAGATCACAGTGGGATCGAAAACCCATTTCTTGCCGAAGCTGTTCATGGTGATGGCGACCCAGAACCCGATCGAGCAGGAAGGGACGTATCCGCTGCCGGAAGCCCAGCTCGATCGGTTCCTGCTGTATGTGCGCATCAGCTATCCGGACGCCGACACCGAACGGCGGATCCTGAAGCTGGCTCGCACCGAGGCGGAGGTGAACGGCCGTCGCTCGGGTGCGCCGCCGATATTGACCGAGCAGTCGATATTCGAGGCCCGAAGCGAGGTCCTCGGCATGTTCATGACGGACTCGCTGGAGGAGTACATCGTGCAGCTGGTGCTGGCCACCCGGGAACCGTCGCGATACGCCGGGGAGTTCGGGCAATGGGTGCAATACGGCGCCAGCCCCCGCGCCACCATCGGTCTGGACCGCTGCGCCAAGGCCCACGCCTGGCTGGCCGGGCGCGACTATGTCACGCCCGAAGACGTCCAGAAAATGGCCTACGACGTGTTGCGCCACCGGGTGCTCCTGACCTTCGAGGCGGAGGCTGAGGGAATCACCACCGATGATTTCATCACCGACCTGCTGGGAGAAGTGCCGGTGCCATGAATGACGCCGTAACCGTATCGCCCCGCTCCCTGATCGGTCTCAGGAGCGCCGGCGAGCGCCTGGCAATGTCTCCCGCCCGGATCAGGGCCCAGGAAACCGGCGGTTACCGTTCGCCTTTCAAGGGGCGCGGCATGGAGTTCGAGGAGTCGCGCCGGTACCAGGCGGGCGATGACATACGCAACATGGATTGGCGCGTCACCGCCCGCACCGGCGAACCCCACACCAAGCTGTACCGGGAGGAGCGCGAGCGGCCGGTGCTGTTCGGGATGGATTTCCGGCGCAGCATGTTCTTCGCCACCCACGGTGCTTTCAAGAGCGTGCTGGCCTGCAGGCTGGCGGCGCTGCTGGCTTGGCGCAGCTGCTACCAGGGCGACCGGGTGGGTGCCGTATTGTGGTCCGGGGTGGGGCACCGCGAGCTGCGGCCCAAACGCGGACCCCGGGGCGTGCTCAACCTGGTGAGCTCGCTATGCGACTTTGCGGCTTATCCGGACGGCCAGCGGGACATCGCGCCGGCCGAGGCCGGCATGGACACTATTGCCGCGCGGCTGCGCCGCGTGGCGCACCCTGGCAGCCTGGTCTTCCTGCTGAGCGACTTTCGCGGGTTCAACCAGCAGGCCCGGGACCTGCTGGCCCAGGCGGCGCGCCACAGCACCTTGGTATTGATCATGATCAGCGATCCCATCGAATCGGATCTGCCGCCTCCGGGCCGCTACCTGGTGCGAGACGGCGAACGGGAGCTGTTCATCGACACCCGCTCCGCGGGGCACCGAGAGACCTACCGGGACCGGTTCCGGGAGCGCAGCGACGCGGTGCGCAGCTTCTGCGGCAAGACCTCCGCCCGGTTCCTGGCCTGCTCAACCGAAGACGATCCGGTCGCATTGCTGCGCACGCGGCTGAGTCAGTAGAAACGTTGCGAGAGGGACTGCACCAAGAGCGTGTTCGAAAAGCTGCCACTGAATGACATTCACATGCCCGAACCGGTGTCCTGGTGGCCGCCGGCGATCGGGTGGTGGCTGGTGCCGGTTGTGCTGGTTGTGCTCTACCTGGCATACCGACTGGTGGCCGGTATGACGCGGAGGTTTGTGCGCAAGCGCCGGCTGCGCCGGCAGGCCCTTGCCGAGCTGGCGGCTATCGAGGAAGCGTTCGACGCTTCCGGGGACGCGGCCGCCACCATGGAGCGAGTGTCGGTGTTGCTGCGCCGGGTGGCCATGACGGTGTCCGCCGAGCGGCGCCTCGCCGGCCGCGCGGGACAAGGCTGGGTGGAATGGCTGCGGCGGTCCGGTCCCCGCGGCCTTGACGGCGCCGCGCTCGATGCGCTGGCCGCGGCGCCTTATCGACGGGCGCCGGCGGTCGAAGTGCGGCCGGTGCTGCACACCGCCAGGGACTGGATTACCCACGCGCTCGAGCGCGGCGGGGCGCCGTCGTGATTCACTTCGAGTGGTGGTGGCTGCTAACGGCGTGGCCCCTGCCGCTGCTGGTGCGGTGGCTCGCCCCGGATGCGCCGCCGGGCAATCGCAGCGCCTTGCGTACCCCTTTCCTGTCCGATTTCGCTACGGCGCGAATCGACGAGCGTTCGCAATGGAGCCGGCGCTGGCCGCTGTGGATCGGCCTGGCGGCCTGGACCGCGCTGGTGCTGGCGGCCGCGCGGCCGCAGTGGCTGGGGGACCCCGTGGCCCTGCCGGTGAGCGGCCGCGACCTGATGCTGGCGGTGGACCTGTCCGGCTCCATGGGCGTCGAGGATTTCGAGCTGAACGGCCATACCGTGGACCGTCTGACGGCCACCAAGGCCATCGCCGGCAATTTTATCGAGCGCCGCAGGGGCGACCGCATCGGGTTGATCCTGTTCGGCCGCAACGCCTATGTGCAGGTGCCGCTGACCTTTGATCGCGCTACCGTGCATCGACTGCTCGAGGAATCGGTGATCGGTCTCGCGGGTAAAGAGACGGCGATCGGTGATGCCATCGGTCTGGCCGTGAAGCACCTGCGCGATAACGACGTGAAAAACAAAGTGCTGGTGCTGGTCACCGACGGCGCCAATACGGCGGGTTCGGTGACACCCGTGCGGGCCGCGCAGCTCGCCGCCTCAGTGGGGCTCAAGATCTACACCATCGGCATCGGCGCCGACCAGATGCTGGTGCAGACCTTGTTCGGCACCCGCCGCGTCAACCCGTCCCAGGACCTGGACGAGGCCGCCCTGAAGAAGATCGCTCAGCTGACCGGGGGACGCTACTTCCGCGCCACCGACACGGCGCAGCTCGGGGACATATACGGGCTTCTGGATAAGCTGGAGCCGGTGGTCCACGAGCCGCTGCACTTCCGGCCCGTAACTGCATTGTTCATGTGGCCCCTCGGGGCCGCGCTGCTGCTGTCCTGTGCTCTGCTGGGATTGACGGCGCGGGGGCGGGTGGCGGTGTGATAGGTGCTTTTCACTTCCTGCGCCCCGAGTGGCTGGCCGCGATCCCGGCATGGCTGGCACTGGTGGTGTGGGTCCGCAAGTCGTTGCGCACCGACTCCTCGTGGACGCGCATCTGCGACCCGCTGCTGGCACCCTACGTGGTGGACGGCGGGGCCGGGCGGCGGGCCGGGTTGTTCCATGCGCTCGCGGCAGCTGCCGGGGTGCTCGCCCTGCTGGCGCTGGCCGGGCCGGTGTGGCGCGAGCTGCCGCAGCCGGTGTTTCGCGGCAAGTCCGCATTGGTGATCGCCCTGGACGTCTCCAAGTCCATGCAGGTTTCGGACGTCGCGCCGAATCGCCTGGTCCGAGCCCGCCACAAAATCGTCGACCTGCTGGGGCGCCGGGTCGACGGCCAGACCGCGCTGGTGGCCTACTCCGGAGACGCCTTTGCCGTCACCCCCCTGACCGACGACACGCGGACCATCGAGGCCCTGCTGTCCAGCGTAACACCGGACATCATGCCGACCCCCGGTTCACGCACCGACCGCGCCATCGACCGGGCCCGCGAGCTGCTGCAGCAGGCAAGTGCCCCCAGGGGGCGGGTGCTGCTGGTGGCCGACGGGGCCGGCGGAGCTGATCTGGACGGCGCGGTTGAACGGCTGAAGGAAGCCGGCTATACCCTCTCGGTGATAGGCGTCGGCACGCCCGAGGGCGCACCGATTCCGGAGGGCGGCGGCTTCGTCAAGAACCGGCAGGGCAACGTGGTGCTGTCCCGGCTCGACGAGCCGGCGCTGGCGGCGCTCGCCCGCCAGGGCGGGGGCGCCTACGCGCGGTGCCGACTCGACGACGCCGACCTGCGCAAGGTGCTGGCGCCGCGAACCCGGGCGACGGACGACGCGGTGCGCAGCGCCCTCAAGACCGACCGCTGGCGCGAGGAGGGTCCGTGGCTGTTGCCGATGTTGATGGTGCTGGTGCTGCCCCTGTTCCGCCGGGGCCGGCTGGACTGACGGGGCAAAGCGTACGATGCAGGCGATGACAAGATCCAGGACCAGCATGATGTCGGCGCTATGCCTGTCCGTGGGTTTGTATCTGATCCCCTTCGCGGCGCGGGCCCTGGACTGGCAGCGCCTGTGGCTGAACGATGACCAGCGCGGCGCCCGGCAGATGGAAAAGCACCGCTTCGCGTCGGCCGCCCGCACCTTCGATGACAGCCGCTGGCAGGCGTCGGCCTGGTACCGGGCGGGCGACTACAAGCGCTCCGCCGAAGCCTGGTCGAAGATGGACGACACCGACGCTCACTACAATCGCGGTAACGCGCTGGCCCGGTCGGGCGACCTGAAAGGCGCTGAGGCCGAGTACGAGACCGTGCTCCAGCGCGACCCGGACAACGCCGATGCACGGCACAACCTCGAGGTGATACGCAAACTGATGAAGCCCTCGAAGAAGTCGGGCTCGGAGAAGCAGCAGGACGCCGGCACAGGAAACAGCGATCGCAGTGGCCAGACCAACAAGGACCATGACGACCAGGACCAGCGCGGTGGCAGCCAGAACCAGGCGGCGGATGAGAACCGGAACCGGAATCGCGGCGAGGAACGGGAACGAAATCGGGAACAGGGCCAGGATGATCGAAGCACGGCATTGTCGCAGGAAGACGAGCGGCGCAATCAGGAGCAGCGCCTGGAACATCAGGCCCGGTCGTCGTCGGGGCAGGAAAGCGGCGACCAGGACCGGCAGCAGCACGGTCGCGAAAAGCGTGCCGGGAAGCAGACGCCCGAGCAGCAAGCGGCTATGGAGCAGTGGCTGCGGCGCATTCCGGACGACCCGGGCGGATTGCTGCGCCGCAAGTTCCGCTATCAATACAGCCAGCGCCGGCGCGGCGACGAGGAGACGGACCAGCCATGGTGAAGCATCGCTGCCTGCCGGCGCTCGCGGCTCTGGTGTTCGTCGGTCTGATCCTTGTTGCCACGGGAGCGTGGGCGGCCGCCGTCACCACCAACGTCGACCGTGACGAAGTGGGCCCGGGGGAGTCCATCGTCGTCACCTACGAAGCGGACCAGAATGTGGGCCAGCCCGACTTCACTCCGCTCGAGAAGGATTTCGACATCGTCGACCAGAACCAGAGCCAGAGCATATCCGTCGTCAACGGCCGGACCAGCTACCAATCGAAATGGAATGTGGTGCTGATGCCCAAAGGAACGGGCGAGGTGACGCTGCCACCCATTCACTTCGGCAGCGCGCTCAGCGAGACCCGTACCATCAAGGTGTTGGGCAAATCCGCAAAATCCACCGGCAAAGGAGACGTCGATATCGACTACGGCGTCGACGATCCCACACCCTATGTAAACCAACAGGTGGTTCTGACCACCAAGGTCTACACCACGATGGATGTCGACAATCTGGACATATCAACACCGCGGGTCGTCGGGGGCAGGGGCAGTATCGAGAAACTCGGGCGTGTGCGCGTATACCACACCGTGCATGCCAGCCGTGATTCCACCGTACACGAGCAGCGCTACACGCTGGTGCCGCGGTCGCCGGGCAAGTTGAGGCTGTCGCCGGTCGTGGTTCATGGCACCGCCAAGGGCACCCCCGTCAACGGGCGGACCCAGGCCCTGGAGCTGCAGGTCCTGCCTCAGGCGGGCTCGGGCGCCGCTCCGTCCACTCATCTGGAGCCCGGCGATCTTTTCCTGGAGGCGGAGGTCGACAAGTCCTCGCCTTACGTCCAGGAGCAGGTGCTGTATACGGTGCGTCTGTTTCGTGCCGTCGCCATCGAAAATGCCACGCTCAGTGCCCCCAGTGTGAGTGGTGGGGACGCCGTGATCCAGCGGATCGGACAGGACCGCCGCTACCAGACCTCTCGCAACGGCCGCTCCTACCAGGTGACTCAGCGGCGGTTCGTGGTGTTCCCACAGACCAGCGGCGGCCTGACCATCGTTCCGGTCAATCTGCAGGCCGCGCTGCCTCTGCCGTATACCGGTGGTCTGAACGGCTTCTGGAGCCAACCTCTCACCAAGCCGGTGCGGGTTCAGTCCAAGCCCATTGCCCTGACGGTGAAAGAGCCGCCCGCCGGCGCGCCCGATCCCTGGCTGCCGGCCCATCATGTCAGCCTCGAGGAAGATTGGCCGAAAGATGACACGGTGAAGGTGGGCACGCCGATTACCCGCCACATCCTGGTGAACGCACAGGGCCTGCTTGCCTCCCAGATCCCCGACTTCGATCTCTCACTGCCGGACGGCCTCAAGATCTACCCGGAAAATCCACAGCGACACGACACTTCCGGGGACCGCGGGGTAACGGGTCGGCTCGAGCAGACTGTCGCCATCATTCCGTCGAAGCCGGGCACGTTCACGATTCCCTCCATCGAGCTGGACTGGTGGAACACCGGCACCGACAGCGAGGAGCAGCTGCACTTGCCCGCCCATGTTCTGCACGTGATCGCCAATTCCGCGGTGTCGCCGCCGGTCCAGTCCTCTTCAGCGCCGGTTGCCGGCACCCCGACGAAGACATCGATACCGGCCCCGGCGCCGGCCTCGCGCACAGGGTGGTGGATCAGCGCAGCCCTCGCCGTCCTCTGGTTGTCGACCCTGTTGCTGTGGTGGTGGGACCGGCGCCGCGCCGTATCATTGCGCCCAGCCGAGGACCCCGGTGCCCACGAGGTGTCGCGGCGCCGTGCGGAAAAGGAATTGCGCGAGGCCTGCCGTGCCGGCGAGCCTCGAGCGGCCCGCGACGCGCTGCTGGACTGGGCCAGGGTGTGCTGGCCGGAGCGTTCCCCGCGCAGCCTTGGCACCCTTGGCGGGCTGGTCGATGACACCTTGGCGGCGGAGATCTCCACGCTGCAGCAGGCCTTGTACGCGCCGGACCATGCTCCGTGGCACGGCGAGGGATTGCACCGCGCCGTGGCCGCGTTCAAGGTTTTGCCGTCCGGCGCCGCGCACGGAGTCGATACCCTAAAACCTTTGTACGAGCATTGATCCGGTCTGTTCAGCCATGACTGCCGAGCCCATGCGGACGATGACCCTGACCGGCGCCGGTACGCCGCTGCAGGCGCAGGTCGGGCCGGTGCCCGAGCCGTCACCGGGCCAGGTGCTGGTGAAGGTGGGCGCTTGCGGTGTGTGCCGGACGGATCTGCATCTATTGGACGGCGAGCTGCCGGACATCCCCTATCCCATCGTACCGGGGCACGAAATCGTGGGCCGGGTGGTGGCGGCCGGCGAGGGCGCGGCTATCGCTCCGGGCGCCCGCGTCGGCATTCCGTGGCTGGGGTGGACCTGCGGCCGATGCCGGTACTGCACGGGTGACGCGGAGAACCTGTGCGATCGGGCGCGCTTCACCGGCTACCAGATCGACGGCGGCTACGCGACACACGCCCTGGCGGACGCCCGCTACTGCTTCGACATCCCGGAGCGCTACGATGACGCCCACGCTGCGCCGCTGCTGTGTGCGGGACTGATCGGCTATCGCTCCCTGCGCCTGGCGGGCGCCGGCATCGAAAAGCTCGGCATATACGGGTTCGGCGCCGCCGCCCACGTTATTGCCCAGGTGGCGGTGCATCGGGGCATAGAGATCTACGCGTTTACCCGGCCCGGCGATGAAGCGGCGCAGCGCTTCGCGCACGACTTGGGCGCGATTTGGAGCGGCGGCGCGAACCAGGCGCCCCCCGCGGCTCTGGATGCTGCAATCATCTTCGCGCCGGTGGGGCCGCTGGTGCCGGCGGCACTGAAGACCGTGCGCAAGGGTGGCACCGTCGTTTGCGGTGGCATCCATATGTCGGACATTCCTTCTTTTCCGTACCGCGACCTCTGGGGGGAGCGCAGCATTCGCTCGGTCGCCAACCTCACTCGCCGCGATGCCACGGAATTCCTCGCCCTCGCCGCCGAAGTACCGATACAGTGCGAGGTACACACCTACCCGCTGGCGAAAGCCAACCAGGCTCTTGGGGACCTTCGTCAAGGGCGCTTTCAGGGTGCCGCAGTGCTGGTTCCCTGAGTCCCCCTCGAACCGCCGGAAAACGCTCGCAAGGGCCGAAGCAGGCCAAATGGGGGTTTCATCATGTGGCATACCCGAGTCCTGTCTTGCGTTGTCACTCGCACGGCTGTGCTGCCAACCGCGGGGCAAGACGCAGAGAATCAAGCACTTGGCGTCGTGCTGACCGGCCTCAAGTGTGTCGGGAGAGCACCGTCGGCACCAACGCGCCTCGGAAATTCTATGGTGGGAAAACCGCGCGAAGGATGCAAGAATACGCCGCCAAACTTTACACATACATACTGCTAGCAAGAGGGCAATCGATGGAAAAGAAATCCAGTCACATCCTGATGACTCGTCGCCAGTTCGGGATTCTCGCCGGGGCGACCGCGGCCGGGATGTCCTTGAAGATAAGGCCGGAGTTTCTGCGTGCGGCGCTGGCCGCCGACAATCCGGCCGATATCATCAAGGGCAAGTCCCCGGAGATGCTCATCCATAACGCCAAGCTCGGCGTCATGGAGACGCCGTTGACGTTGCTGCGCGAGCATGCGCACACGCCGAAGGAAATCCTTTTCAACCGCCTGCATTTCCCTCACGAAGGCGAGGCGTCCTGGTATGCGACCACGGATGCACCGCAGATGAAGGACTGGACCGTGCGCATCGACGGGCTGGTGCAGCGCCCCCGCGAGGTGAAGCTGGCAGATATACAGAAGATGGCGCAGGTCAAGCGTGTCTCTGTCATCCAGTGCGCCGGTAACGGGCGTTCGTTCTACGCCGCCAAGCAGAAGGTCGGCGGCGGGCAGTGGTTGAACGGTGGCATGGGCAACGTCGAATGGGAAGGCGTGCCGCTGCGCGATTTCCTGGACGAAATGAAGGTGCTTCCGTCCGACGGAGTGCGGTGGCTCACGGCCGAAGGCTGGGATCAGCCGGCGACGCCGGAAGGAACCGACTTCGCCAAGAGTTACCCCATCGGCGACGGAGCGCTGGACCACGCTATCCTCGCTATGAAGATGAATGGCGAGCCGATCCCGGCGGTGCACGGGGGGCCGATACGCCTGATCATCCCGGGCTACTACGGCAACATGAACGTGAAGTTTCTGACCGCCCTGATGCTGATGGCGGAGCAGTCGCCGAGCGCGTACCAGTCGGTCGGCTATCGCTTCCCGCTCATGCCGGTCGAGCCGGGGCAGTTCGAGGCCAACGACTACACCATCTACAACAGCCGGCCGACCTACGGCCACCAGATCAAGAGCGTGATCTTCTCGCCGTTGCCGGAAGACAATCCCAAGGCGGGGGATGTGAACGTCACCGGCGTCGCCTTCAATGACGGCGAGGCGCCCATCACCAGCGTCCAGGTATCGACGGACGGCGGCAAGAGCTGGCAGGAAGCTGCCATCCAGTCACCGGAAAGCCCGTGGGCGTGGTATCACTGGTCCGCCAAGGGCACACTCTCGTCGGGCGCCAATACGCTCATGTCACGAGCCACCGATGCATTGGGTCGCACGCAGCCCATGGACGGCCTGGCACGCTGGAACCCGCGCGGTTACGAGTGGAACGGCGTCGAGCATTTGACCGTTAACGCCTGATCCGACCCGGGAGCGCCGCCCGCGCGGCGCTCCCGTTTCCTTTTCCTTCCGATAGAGGCACGACACGATGCGTGTTGGATTTTTGTTGGCCGTGCTCCTGGGTTTCGCTCTGCTGTCGGAGGCCGGGGCGTCCGAACGGATAGAACTGCCGGCGGGGCCGAACCGGGACCTCGTCTATGCCAAGTGCCGCGTCTGCCACGACCTGCAGTACGTCGTGGACTCTGCGGGCATCACACCCGCCAACTGGAAAGCCCTGATCGAAGACATGGGGCGCTACGGCTTGAGGATCCCGGACGAGGATCGCAAGAAGATAGTGGAGTACCTCGGCACCTACCTTGGTCCGAATCCCCCCAAAGCGGAACCAGCCGCCGCAGCATCCGCCCAGGCCGATGTGAATGGCAGGGAGGTGTTCCTGCGTCAATGCTCCTCCTGTCACCAGAAGGAAGGGGAGGGTCTGCCCGGGACATTTCCGCCACTGGCCGGCAACCCGGATTTGTTCCTGGCCCGCGAGTTCCCGGTCTATGTCGTATTGAACGGCCTGGAAGGACAGATCACCGTAAAGGGTGGGAGTTATCAGGGCGTGATGCCGCCCTTCGACCACTTGACGGACGACGAGGTAGCGGCGGTGGTGAACTACGTGCGCTCATCCTGGGGCAACAACGGTCTGCGACCCGATGGCTTCGCGGATGTGGACGCAGCCTTGGTGGAGGAGGCCCGGGACAAGCGCATGGCCCCCAAGGACGTCCATGCTTTCCGCGAAGCCCAACGCTGACGCCTCCGGTACCGGAGCCCCGCATCGTAGGAGCGGCTTTAGCCGCGATTGTCCGTGAACCGTTTATCGCGACTAAAGTCGCTCCCACAGTCCCTGGCTCCATAGCGCTCTTGGCATAACCCGCCTTTCCGGAACGCCGGCTACTCGCTTAACCGCTCGGAAACCCGACGATTCGACGTCCTCGTCCTTTACATTCCGTCCCGCGCCCGGTAAATCTGATACCGATTCACAGTCATGCGAGCACCATGGGCGACCACGATTCCGAACACGGCCACAGCAACGTACCCTCCGACACCGCGCTGCGAGTGAAGGCTTTGGAGACCCTTCTCACGGAGAAGGGCTTGGTCGATCCCGCCGCTCTGGATGCCTATGTCGACTACTACGAAACCCGTGTCGGCCCGCGCAACGGCGCCCGCGTGGTTGCCAGGGCCTGGACCGACCCGGAGTTCCTGGAACGCCTGCGCGAGAACGCCACCGCCGCCATTGCCGAACTGGGTTACGGCGGCCGCCAGGGGGAGCACATGGTGATCGTCGAGAACACCCCCGAGGTGCACAACCTGGTGGTGTGCACCTTGTGCTCCTGCTACCCGTGGTCGGTGCTGGGCCTGCCGCCGGTGTGGTACAAATCGGACGCCTACCGCGCGCGGGCAGTGATCGACCCGCGCGCCGTGTTGGCCGACTTTGGCGTGAATCTGTCCGACGACAGAGAGATCCGGGTGTGGGACAGCACGGCGGAGATCCGCTACCTGGTCATTCCGGAACGCCCTGCCGGCACCGACGGCTGGAGCGAGGAGGAACTCGCCGGGCTGGTGAGCCGCGACGCAATGATCGGCACCGCCGTGGTATCAGCGCCGTGAACGACGCGATATGAACGGTGTGCACGACATGGGCGGCATGCACGGCTTCGGACCGGTCCGGCCGGAGGCCGACGAGCCGCTGTTCCATGCGCCCTGGGAAGCCAGGGTGCTGGCCATGACTCTGGCCATGGGCGGCTGGGGAAGATGGAACATCGACGCCTCCCGCCACGCCAGGGAACGCACCCCGGCCGCTCAATATCTGGCATCGAGCTACTACGAGCGCTGGCTGGCCGGACTGGTAACGCTGATGCTCGAGCACGGCCTGGTCACCGAAGCCGAGCTCGCTACTGGCAGGCCCGGCGCGGCCGCACTCACTCCAGCGGTAGCCGCCGCCGAAGTGCCGGCCGTTTTGGATCGGGGCGGGCCGAGCGTCCGGGCCGAGGGCCGGCCGGCGGGGCTCGCGGCCGGCCAGCGTGTCCGGGCGCGCAATATCAACCCCGAAACACACACCCGGCTACCGCGCTACGTCCGCGGGAAAACCGGTGTCATCGAGCGCGACCACGGCGTCCACGTGTTCGCCGATTCCAATGCCCACTTTCAGGGCGAGCAGCCACAGCATCTGTACAACGTGCGCTTCGAGGCCGTCGAGCTGTGGGGTGAGTCCGCCGCGTTTCGCGGCGCCGTACACCTCGACCTGTGGGAATCACATCTTGAAGGCTTCTGAGCTGCCGCTGGATGCGCTGGGGCCACTGCCGCGGGACGAGGACGGACCGGTCTTTGCGGAGCCCTGGCAGGCCAGCGCCTTCGCCATGGCTGTGAAGCTGGCCGAGGCGGGCTCCTTCACCTGGAGCGAGTGGGCGCGGGCCTTCGGCGCCGAGCTCGAGGCGGCGCGCGACCTGCGGCCCAACGAACCCGCGACCTACTACGAGCACTGGCTTGCTGCGCTCGAGAAGCTGCTGGCGAGGAAGGGGCTGGCCGAGCCCGGTCGCCTGATGGGCCTGAAATCGGCATGGACCGAGGCCTACGAGCGGACCCCCCACGGCGAGCCCGTAAGGCTCGACGTCACACCGAGCGGTTAGGACCGACACCGGTCGCCGTTCCGAGTAAACGAATAAACCGGGACGCAGCTGGCGAGCGGCATGAACAATCAGTCACCGCCGGAGAACCACAGTAGTATTCGATGGCTCCGGGTGGCGGCCGCCGTCTGCGTAGCCATCACCCTCTACCTGGTGGGCAGGCACCTGGCCCATGGGCTCGTGGAGCAGTTCGATCTGCACATCCACGCCGCGAACGAAGCGATGGTTTTTCGGGCCATCGTGATGGCCACGGCATTCTATATCGTTCTGACTGCGATACCGTTCATGCCGGGGTTCGAGATCGGCCTCGGCATGCTCATGATGTTCGGCGCCGAGATTGCGTTCCTGGTATACGTGAGCACGGTTGCCTCTCTCACGCTGGCCTACCTCCTGGGAAGACTGCTTCCCGTGGAAGCAGTGGCCAGGATGTGCGGGGCAATGGGCCTGACCAGGGCGCGGCAATTCGTCGAGCGTCTCGCACCGCTTTCCGCAGAGGAGCGGATGGATTGGCTGGTGCGCGAGTCTCCGGTGCGGCTGATGCCTGGTATCGTGCGCCATCGCTATCTGCTGCTGGCGGTGCTGTTCAACCTCCCCGGCAACATGGTGATCGGCGGCGGCGGAGGAATTGCCTTGTTGGCCGGCATGACACGACTGTTCCCGCTAGTGCCCTACCTGTTGACGGTGGCCCTGGCGGTGGCCCCGGTACCGTTGATCGTCCATTTCACGGACTGGTGGTAACCGGAAAGCGCGATCCGGGCTCGGTCCGTCTCTGCCCGGCTTAGTTGTTCTGGGGCACCACGTGATCGATGGTGATGTCGATGGTCTTCGAGCTGCCCGGCGAAACCGGCCCGACCTCGCCTTCCAGGTCGCCGGGCTGGGCTATCGGTTGTCCGCTGCTCGAGACTCGGGCGCCGACCTTGACCTGTTTGAATCCCGAGAGCTTGAGCTGAGGCATCATCGCCTGGGAGTCGTCCAGGGTGACCGTAACGGGCAGGTCCGCGACGGTCTTCCTCACCACCGCCAATGGCATGGGCGGCCCGCTCACGGCTTTGGCGAAGATGAACACGGTCGCCTGGCCGTCGGCGCTGTTCTTGAGCGACGGATCCAGCCCCACGCTGACCGTCAGTGACGCACCGGTCGCCGCGGCGGCCGCGGACGGTGCCGCCGCCGAGGCAACGCCGGTGCCGCCGCTGGATGCGACGGTGCCGGGCATGGTTTCCCCGCCTTTGCCGAAGCCCTTGTCGGCGAGCTTCTGGAGCATGTCCTTGACCTGCTGCAGCGGCTCTCCCTTCAGCATGGGCTCGACTCGTTGGTAGTAGGTCAGCGCGGTCCCGTAATCCTGCGCCTGGTAGGCAGCGGTCGCCGCCATCCACAGCGCCTGGGCATGGTTCGGGTCTTTCTCGAGGGCGCGTTTCACCAGCTGCGTCGGCTCGCCGGAGAGGTCGCCGCCGCGGGTCATGGCCAAGGCAGTGGCTTCCCGCACCAGCACCTCGGGTTCGTCGCCGACCAGCTGACGCAACTGGCGGAAGGCGTCGACGGCCTTGTCGTAGCGCTTCAATACCATGTAGCTGCGACCGAGCATGAACCAGCCGTCGGCGTCCTGGGGGTTCGCCTTGAGGCGCGCCGCGAGCTTCGACACCATCCCTTCCACGTCCGCCGCCGTGGGATGTCCCGCGGCCACGCCGGCCGCCGGGTTGTCGGTGGCACCAGAGAGCAAAGCCCGGGGCTGGCCCAGCGACAGGTAGAGCAGGCCGCTCAACACCGGTATGAACACCACCACCGCGATGGTGAGCCAGCGACTGCCGGGTCCGCCGCGCTGTCCACCGCCGGCCTGCTCCGGCAAATCGTCGGCGAGCTGGGCTTCCAGGTCGCGCACCTGCTCCGTGTACTCGTCATCGCTGATCTCGCCGTCGCGGTTCTTCTGCTTGAGCTCGGCGAGACGTTCGCGGCTGAGGGCGATCACGTCGTCCCGCTGGTCTTCCGAGCCGGCGCTGGTCTCGCGCATCAGCGGATAGAGCACCAAAGCAAGTGCCGTGAGCAGCAGCACCGTGGCCGCGATGAAGAATCCGATCACCGGTCAGTCCTCCAGCAGGCTGCGTGCTTGTCGCCGCTTGTCGTCGCTCAGCTCTTCGGTGCCTGCGCGGCGCCGGCGCACCAGCATCACGACGACACCGAGCCCGATGGCCAACAGCAGTCCCGGGCCGGCCCACAACAGCACGGTGATGGGCTCAAAGCGGGGACGATAGAGTACGAATTGACCATAGCGCGCCGTCATATAGTCGAGCACTTCCTGCTCGTTCGCTCCCTTTTCCACCATTTCGTAGGCCTCCTGGCGCAAATCGCCCGCCAGGTCGGCACTGGAGGCCGCCAGGTTTTCGTTCTGGCAGACCAGGCATCTGAGCTCTCCGATGAGCTTCTCGTAAAGCTGCTTCCTGGCCGGGTCGTCGAAGTGACGAGCCTCGATGAGCGCGTAGGCCGCGGAGTTGATGGCCAGCAGGATTGCCAACAGCACGAGGCGCAGTCTGTATCGGTCAACATTGACGACAGGGGACACTAGGATTCCTGTAGAGACTTGATCTTGGGTATCAGGACTTTGGTAAGAGCGGAGTGGTCCACTGGTCCGATGTACTTGTAGCGCACCACGCCGAGACGATCGATGAGGAAAGTCTCCGGCACGCCATACACGCCCCAGTCGATGCCGACGCGTCCGTCGAGGTCCATGACCGACATCGTGTAGGGGTTGCCGAGGTCGGCCAGCCACTCGCGCGCGTCGGCGGGCTTGTCCTTGTAATTGAGCCCCACGATCGGCGCGATCTTCTGCGCCGCGAGCTGCTTCATCACCTCGTGCTCCGCCCGGCAGGATACGCACCAGGATGCCCACACGTTCAGCACCCACACCTTGCCGTGCATGTCGGTGGGGCTGAACTGGCTGCTTGGATTCGACAGGCGCGCCAACTGGAACGCCGGCGCCGGCTCACCGATCAGGGGCGAGGGGACTCTCCGGGGATCCAGGGTGAGGCCGATTGCCAGCACCACCACCAGGAACACGAATACACCGGCCGGGAGCCAGTACTTCAGCCGCCCGGACGTCACGAAACGGCGCCCCCCTTCAATTCTTCGGCGGCGAACACCGCCTCGCGGCGGGTCGCCCGGTAGCGCCTGTCGCTGGCCGCCAACGCCCCACCCAGCGCCATGAACAGGGCACCCATCCAGATCCAGCGGATGAAGGACTTGTAATAGACCCGCAGCGTCCAGTGACCGTCGTTGCCCACCGGATCGCCGAGGGAGACGTACAGGTCGCGCGTCAGCCCGGGATTGATGGCCGCCTCGGTCATGGGATTGGTGTTGGCCTCGTACACGCGCTTCTCCGGCGTCAGCGTCATCAGTTGCTTGCCGTTCTGCGACACCTCGACCCGGCCGCGGCGCGCTGTGTAGTTGGGTCCCGGTACGGTGCTGACACCCTCGAACGTGAAGTCGTAGCCAGCGGCGTGATAGACCCCGCCCGGAGCCAGGCTGACGTCCTCCTCGACGCTGTAGATATTGGTCAGCGTGATGCCGACGATGAATACGCCGATGCCGGCGTGGGCCAGGCTCATGCCCCAGAATCCCCGCGGGATGGTCCGCAAGGCGGATACCTTGTTCGGCTTGTTGGCCAGGCGGGCGTAGATGCCATAGACGGAGCTCGCAATCACCCACAGGGCCACGATCAGTCCGAAAGCCGCGGTCCAGGAGAACCCGGCGTACATCGCGAACGGCAGCACCGCGCCGAGTGCGACACTGGCCGCCAGTACCCAGCGCAGCCGCATCACCAGCTCGCGGAGCTGGTCCTTCTTCCACCTGCTGAGCGCCCCGATCCCGACCAACAGCGCCAGGGGCAGCGCCAGGGGAATGAACATGCTGTTGAAGTAGGGCGGCCCGACGGAGATCTTGGCGATATCGAAGGCGTCCAGGACCAGCGGGTACAGGGTGCCTAGCAGCACCATCGCCGCCAGCACCACCAGCAGGACGTTATTCAGCAGAATGAACGTTTCCCGTGACACCAGCTCGAAGCTGACGTGAGAGCGGATGTTGGGCGCCCGCCAGGCATACAGGCCCAGAGACCCGCCGATGACCACGGCCAGAAACATCAGTATGAAGATGCCGCGAGCGGGGTCGGTGGCGAAGGCGTGCACCGAGGTGAGCACGCCGGAGCGCACCAGGAAGGTACCGAGCAGGGACAGCGAGAACGCGAACACCGCCAGCAGCACGGTCCAGGCCTTGAATACTCCTCGGTTCTCGGTGGCCGCCAGGGAGTGAATCAGTGCCGTGCCCACCAGCCAGGGCATGAACGAGGCGTTCTCCACCGGATCCCAGAACCACCAGCCCCCCCAGCCGAGCTCGTAATAGGACCACCAGCTACCGAGGGCGATGCCGATGGTGAGGAACAGCCAGGCCACCAGTGTCCAAGGGCGGGTCCAGCGTGCCCAGGCGGAGTTGAGCCGGCCGCTCAGCATGGCCGCCACCGAGAAGGCGAAGGCTACCGAGAAGCCGACATACCCGGTGTAGAGCATGGGCGGATGGATGGCGAGACCGGGATCCTGCAGCAACGGGTTGAGATCACGCCCCGAGGTAGCGGCGGGCAGCAGGCGCTCGAATGGGTCGGAGGTGAATAGGGTGAACATCAGGAAGCCAATGCTGATGAAGCCCATCACCCCCAGGACGCGGGCAATCACGTACTCCGGCACGCTGCGGCTGAATATCGATACCGCTCCCGTCCATATGCCGAGAATCAGCAGCCACAGCATCAGCGAGCCTTCGTGGGCGCCCCAGACGCCTGAGATCCGGTAGATGAGCGGTAGATCGACGTTGGAGTTCTCGGCCACGTAGGCCACCGAGAAGTCGTGGGTGATGAAAGCGTAGGTGAGGCACCCATAGGCGATCATCACCATCAGCATGTTGGCTCGGGCCGCGGGGCGCGCCACCGCGACCCAGGTGCCGTAGCCCCGGGCCGCACCGACGATGGGCACGAAGGTCTGAACGATCGCGACGACGAGCGCCAGGATCAGTGCGAAATGGCCGATTTCGGGGATCATTGTCCGTGTGCTCGCTTGAACTCCGCGGCGATGTCCTTGGCCTTGGCGTTCTTCAAGGCGTCGGCCACCTCCGGCGGCATGTATTTGGAATCGTGCTTGGCCAGGACCTCGTCCGCCTGGAATACCCCCTCGCCATCGATCACCCCCTGGGCTACGATGCCTTGCCCTTCACGGAACAGGTCCGGAAGGATACCACTGTACTGCACGGCGACGGTCTGGTTGCCGTCGGTTAGATCGAACCGAACGTCGACTCCGCTGCGGTGCACGCTGCCGTTCACCACCAGTCCGCCGACCCGGAAGCGCTTGTTGGTCGGCAAGTCGCCGGCCTTGACCTGGGAGGGGGTCACGAAATAGAGCAAGTTCTTCTGAAACGCAGTGAGGGCCAACGCTGTCGCCGTGCCGATACCTATCACCACCAGCACCACGACCATGAGCCGCCGTTTCTGGCGCGGGCTCATGACGATTCTCCCCGCACCAGGGCGTCACGCCTCAGGTGTTCGAGTACGCGGCGCTTCTTGCGCACGGCCCACATGACGTTTCCCGACAGCACGATGAAAGCGAGCGCGAAGGACGTCCAGACGTAGAACGCGTACCCGCCCATGTAAAAGAATTCGCTCCAGTTCATAACGACCTTACGACTTCACCAACCCATTGACTGCGGTGCTCCCGCTCGAGCAGCTCGTAGCGAACCCGATACAGGAGCAGCGCCCCGAAATAGAACATAAAAGCCAGCGCCATGAGCAGCAAAGGTATGAGCATGCTCACCGCAATCGACGGGGCCCCGAACTTGGTTACCGTCGGCCCCTGGTGCAGGGTGTTCCACCACTGCACGGAATAGTGAATGATTGGGACATTGACCACACCAACGATTGCCAATATCGCCGCCGCCCGCTCGCCGGACTGGCGCTGCTCGAAAGCGTTGTACAGGGCGATGATCCCAAGGTAAAGAAACAACAACAGCAGCTCGGAGGTCAAGCGGGCGTCCCACACCCACCAGGTGCCCCACATGGGTTTGCCCCAGAGAGAGCCCGTGGCCAGGGCCAGAAACGTGAACGAAGCCCCGATGGGGGCCGAACACAGGGACACCACGTGGGCCAGCTTGATCCGCCAGACCAGGCCGATGGCCGCGGACACGGCCATCACCGTATATACGAACAGCGACATCCACGCCGACGGCACGTGGATGAACATGATGCGGTAGCTGTCGCCCTGCTGATAATCCGGTGGCGCCACGAACAGGCCGAGATACAGACCCACCGCCATCAGCACGACCGCCACCGCGGCCAGCCATGGAATCCACCTGCCGGCGGTGCCGAAGAACTCGCGCGGCGACGCGAGTCGATGAAACCATTTCCACATACGCTGTGTTACTGCATTGTGACCGTTCCCCCCTATTGTCCGGGAAACGGTCATCAATTCACAGTTTCCCGACGAGGGGAACCTGTCGGAAAATTTTGCGGAGCATCGGTCAAATCGTTATTCCAGGGCAACTCTCAGCGCTCCCGAGATGGCGAAAGGCGCCAGTGTGAGGGCCAATGCCAGCAGCGCGGCCAGCAGATACATTTGGCCTGAAGCATCCAATCCGTTCGCCGTCAGGTCCACCGCGCCCGCCCCCATGATCAGCACAGGCACGTACAGCGGCAGAATCAGCAGGGCCAGCAGGACCCCCCCCCGTTTCAGCCCCACCGTCAGGGCGGCGCCGATGGCGCCCACCAGGCTCAACGTCGGCGTTCCCAGGAGCAGGGTGACGAACAATACCCTGAGGCTGTCGCCCTCCAGGAACAACGCGCTGCCCAGCACCGGCGACAACAGGCACAGCATCAGGCCGGTGATGATCCAGTGGGCCAGGACCTTGACCAACGCCACGGCATACAAGGGGTAGTTGGCCAGCGCGAATTGCTCCAGAGCCCCGTCCTCGTAGTCGGAGCGGAACATGTGCTCCAGGGACAGAAGCGTGGCGAGCAGTGCCGATACCCAGACGATCCCCGGGGCCGCGAGGGCCAGCTTATTGGGACCCACGCCCAACCCCAGCGGAAACAGGGATACCACGATCACGAAGAACGCCAGCGGGTTGACCCATTCGGACCGTCGCCGGTAGGCGAGCTGCAGTTCACGTTTGAATATCGCCTTAAACATGGAGCTACGCCGTCAGCGAAAGTTCCCGGCACATCCCGGCCAGGTCGCGGTCCACCAGCGGTTGGTGGCTGGCGAACAGGCACAGGCCGCCGGCGCGCCGGTGCTCGTCGAGCAGCTTCTCCACGATGCCCCTGCCGCGCTCGTCCAGGGAAGTGAACGGTTCGTCCAGCACCCAAAAGGACCGCACCGCCAGAAGCAGGCGGGCCAGGGCGGTGCGCCGGCGCTGGCCCGCGGACATTTGGCCGGCGGGAATATCGCGGCAGGCTTCCAATCCGAGCTGCTCGATGGCCGGGTCCACAGCCTGCGGATCGCCCCCCGCCAGGCGGGCATGGAAGGCCAGGTTTTCCCGGGCGCTGAGTTCAGCTTTGAAGCCGTCGCGATGCCCCACGTAGGCGCATTGCCGCTTGAATTGCTCGGAGCTGCGGGTGACCTCGCCGTGCCACAGCACGGAGCCGGCCTCCGCCAGCGCCAGGCCGCAGACGATGCGCAGCAGACTGGTCTTGCCGCAGCCGTTGGGACCGGTCACCTGGGCCAGCTCGCCGGACGCCATCTGGAGGTTCAATTCCCGGAACAGCAGCCGGTCCCCTCGCACGCAGGCGAGGCCCCGGATCTCGAGCTCAGTGCTGTTCTGCGCTGCCGGCATGGGATGAAGCGGTCTTGTCTGGGAGAACATCCGAAGAAGGCAGCGGAACATACCATGGCCGGCCGGGACAGGCTATCGCGGCTTCTGGATCTTCGAAGGAATCGTGGCTGTACTGGGATCGGTCCCGACGAACCCGGCATATCCCTGTCCACGGGGGGCAAAGCCGCTCCTGCAATTCTCGGGTTGCCTCGGTGCCGATCCCCGGATCGTAGGAGCGGTTTTAGCCGCGATCCCACCCCAATCCAGGCGATTTTGTCTTGAGTTCGTGAAGTTTCAGCGATTAGACTTGAGTCCAAACCACTTGGCCGAACCGGGGCGCCGACCCAATCCATTTGCGCAAACTGACGTTACTCCTCACCCCTGTGCGGGCCGCTGCCCGCTTTTCCCGCTCGTGACCCGAAAGGTATTTGTACAGACTTTCGGCTGCCAGATGAACGAGTACGACTCGTCACGCATGGTGGACGGCTTGCGCGCCTCGCACGGGATGGCCCTCGCCCAGCGGCCGGAGGATGCCGACGTTCTGTTGTTGAACACCTGTTCGGTGCGCGAGAAGGCCCAGGAGAAGGTGTTCTCGCAGCTTGGACGCTGGCGGGAGTTGAAGCAGGACAATCCCGAGTTGGTCATCGGCGTCGGCGGCTGTGTAGCCAGCCAGGAGGGCGACGCGATATTGGCCCGGGCACCCTTTGTCGACCTGGTGTTCGGGCCCCAGACCCTGCACCGTCTGCCCGCGCTGCTGAACGAGGTCTACGCCTCCCGGCGACCGCAGGTGGACGTCAGCTTCCCGGAGATCGAGAAGTTCGACTGCCTGCCACCCCCTCGCAAGGAGGGAGTGACCGCCTTCGTCTCCATCATGGAAGGGTGCAGCAAGTACTGCAGCTTCTGCGTGGTGCCCTACACCCGCGGCGAGGAGTTCAGCCGCCCCTTTGATGATGTCCTGGCGGAGGTCGTCGGGTTGGCGGAGCAGGGCGTGCGCGAGGTCACCCTGCTGGGACAGAACGTGAACGGCTACCGCGGCCGTATGCACGGTGGCGACCAGGCGGACTTTGCCCTGCTGCTGCGCTACGTGTCCGAGATCGACGGCATCGAGCGTATCCGTTACACCACCTCGCATCCCGTCGAATTCAACGACAACCTGGTCGATGTCTACGGCGATCTCGACAAGCTCGTCAGCCACCTCCACCTGCCCGTGCAGTCGGGCTCGGACCGGATCCTGACAGCCATGAAGCGCCGCTACACCGCCCGCTCCTACCGGGCACTGGTGGAACGGCTGCGGGCGCTCCGTCCGCACCTGTCGCTGTCCTCGGATTTCATCGTTGGTTTCCCCGCAGAGACCGAGGCTGACTTCGAGGCCACCATGGACCTGATCCGGGATGTGGGTTTCGATCAATCCTTCAGCTTTGTCTACAGCCCGCGACCGGGCACTCCGGCGGCCGATCTGGCAGACGACGTGTCGCTCGAGACCAAAAAGCACCGCCTGTCCCGTCTTCAGAAGGTCATCAACGGCCAGGCCGCGAAGATCAGTGAGGGCATGGTAGGGACCGTGCAGCGGGTGCTGGTGGACCGTCCTTCGAGAAAGGACCCCAAGCAATTGTCCGGACGCACCGACAACAACAGGGTCGTGAACTTCGACGGCCCGCCCGGGCTCATTGGCCGATTTGCCGACGTGGTGATTGCCGAGGCACTGCCCAATTCCCTGCGTGGCCGGCTTCATTCCGCGGACCTGTCTGGGTCTTCCTCCTTGAAGGCGACGGCCTGAGCCGCGATATCCCCAGTCGTTGAGCCAACGCCCTCCACTTACCTTCTCCCTGTCTCCGGCCGACAATCAGCGGCTGGCGCTGCTGTGCGGCCAGTTCGACGACAATCTCCGGTTCATCGAAAGCTACTTCGACGTCAAGATCAATAATCGCGGCCCGGTATTCAGCATCACCGGCGACCCCGAGCATGCCCAGCGCGCGGAGCGGTCGCTACAGGAGCTGTATACGGTTACCGAGAAGGACCAGGAGTTCAATGAGGCTACGGTTCAAAGGATTCTGAAGAACATTGGCAACGACGAGGAGGCCGAGCCGGTCCGTAACACCAGCGTGCGAACCCCGAAGAAGCAGGTCCGCCCGCAGAACGAGCGCCAGCGGATCTACATCGAACGCATCCTGACCGAGGACGTGTGCTTCGGCGTCGGCCCCGCCGGTACCGGCAAGACCTTCCTGGCGGTGGCCTGCGCGGTGCAGGCTCTGGTGCGTGACGAGGTGCACCGCATCGTTCTCACCCGGCCGGCCGTGGAAGCCGGCGAACGCCTGGGGTTCTTGCCGGGAGACATCGGCCAGAAGGTGGACCCTTATCTGCGGCCGCTTTACGATGCCCTGTACGAATGCTTCGGCTTCGACAAGGTCGCGCGCCTCATGGAGAAGAACGTCATCGAGCTGGCACCCCTGGCTTACATGCGTGGACGCACCCTGAGTGATTCCTTCGTGATCCTGGACGAGGCCCAGAACAGCACCACCCAGCAGATGCTGATGTTTCTCACGCGCATCGGTTTCGGCTCCAAAGCAGTGATCACCGGCGACATGACCCAGACGGACCTGCCGCCGGGCACGACATCGGGCCTGCGCCATGCCGTGCAGACACTGGCCAAGGTCAAGGGGGTGAGCGTGACCCACTTTAAGCCGATGGACGTCGTCCGCCATCCGCTGGTGCAGCGAATCATCGAAGCCTACGAGGCCAGCAACGGAGAGGGGGATAAATCCTGAGGTGGCCCTGCATACGGTGGTGCAGCGCGCCTGTCGGACTCCCGCCGCACCCGGCACCCGACATATCCGACGATGGGCGAGCGCTGCTTTCCAGGCGTCCGGTCCCCAGGACGGCGATATGGAGCTGACAGTGCGCATCGTCGACGAAGACGAGGCTGGGGCGCTCAACCGGACTTACCGCGGCAAGGACTACGCGCCGAATGTGCTGTCGTTTCCCATGAACGCGGGGAAGGAAACCGGAACCGGGCTGTTGGGGGACGTGGTGATCTGCGCGCCGGTGGTGGAACGCGAGGCCGCGGAGCAGGGCAAAGTGCCGGAGGCCCACTGGTCCCACCTGGTGGTCCACGGAGTGCTGCACTGCTGCGGCTTCGAGCACGATACCGAGGAAAAGGCAGAGCCCATGGAATCCCTGGAGCAGCGGATTCTGGCTGAATTCGGATTTCGGGACCCCTATACTTAGTGCCAAGGGGTACTTAGCTCGATGAACAATAAAGACGAGCCTCCGAGTAGGCCCTGGTGGAGCGGTCCGTGGCGGCGCCTTCGACGTTGCCTGGGCGGCTCGCCACAGACGCGGGAGGAGGTGCTGGAGATCATTGCGGCGGCGCGCCGTGGCGGGGTGCTGGACCAGGAAACCCAGGACACCATCCAGCGCGTGCTGCAGGTCGCGGAGCTGCGCGTGCGCGACATCATGATCCCGCGCCCCAAGATGGTGGTGGTGGACCGCTCCGACTCTCCGAAGGAGCTCCTCCCCGTGCTGATAGAAAGCTCCCATTCACGTTTCCCGGTGGTGGACGGCGAGCGCGACAAGGTCGTCGGGATTCTGTTGGCCAAGGACCTGCTGCGTTATTTCGAGAATGGCGAGTCCGGCGTCTTCAACATACGGGACATGCTCCGTCCTGCGGTGTTTATCCCGGAAAGCAAGCGCTTGAACGTGCTGTTGAATGAGTTCCGTGCCAGCCGCAACCACATGGCGGTGGTGGTGGACGAATACGCAGGCGTCGCGGGGCTCGTGACCATTGAGGATGTGCTCGAACAGATCGTCGGCGATATCGAGGATGAGCACGATATCGACGAAGAGGCCGACATGATCCTGCAGCGCGGCGAGAACGAGTACGTGGTCAAGGCGCTGCTGCCGCTCGAGGATTTCAACGAGCACTTTCACACGACCTACGACGACGCCGAGGTGGATACCCTGGGCGGCCTGGTGATTCAGAACCTTGGCCACGTGCCCAAGCGCGGGGAGAAGCTGCAGATCGACCAGTTCAAGATCGATGTGCTGCACGCCGACAGCCGGCGCATCTACTTGCTCAAGGTCATTGTCGTCCCGAACTATGTTCCGTCTGAAACTCCGTCAAACGGGTTTTGACCGAGGCGTCTCGAGCTCGATGAGTTGGAGCATCCTGGACAATCGCGGTTGAAACCGCTCCTGCAATTCGAAGATCCGCACCATGCTGAAACCACGGGTTGTAGAAGCGGTTTCAGCCGCGATGGGTCCGCCGCCACAATCGGGTCGACGCTACTGCGATCGTACCCTCGATTCGCAATGCCGTCGTAGCATCGCAACGGCCGGAATGCGATCATCCGGAATCCGGCTGACCCCTGACTCGGAGACGATCCCGATTAATTCCCTGCCCGCTCAACTGCTGGCCGCCGTCGTCGCCGGCTGCATTGGAGTCTTCGGCTTCGGACCCTTCGACTACTTCTGGGCCGCGCTGGTGTCCGCCGCCGCCGTCACCTGGTTGTGGTGGGACGCAGCTCCGCGGCGCGCAGCATGGCTCGGTTTCGCCTACGGCGCAGGACTGTTCGGCGCCGGTGTTTCCTGGGTATACGTCAGTATGCACGTCTACGGCCACATGTCCCCCTGGATGGCGATATTGGCGGTCATGGTGTTCGTGGCCATCCTGTCCCTTTATCCGGCGCTCGTGGGCTGGATATACCGCGGGATCCTGGCGCGCCACCGCGTTGCGGGCACCGTAGTCGGCCTGCCGGCGCTGTGGGCGCTGGGCGAATGGGTCCGCAGTTGGGCGTTTACCGGTTTTCCCTGGCTCAGCCTGGGTTATAGCCAGGTCGATTCCTGGTTGAGGGGCTGGTCGCCGGTGCTAGGCATCTACGGCGTATCGTGGCTGACGATGCTGACCGCGGTGCTGCTGGTATGGATCGGCAAGTACCGGGACCGGCGCCGATGGTATGCGGCGTCCGCCGCCGCGATCATGTGGCTGGCGGGCCTGGTTCTCGGCCAGGTGATGTGGACGAACCCGGTCGGCAAGCCCGTGAAGGTGGCGCTGGTGCAGGGCAACGTTTCATTGGAGGAGAAGTGGGCCGCTGACAGGCGACCGGCGATCATGAAGCGCTACCTGGTTTTGAGCAACCACCTGGAGGACCGGGACCTGATCGTATGGCCGGAGGCTGCGCTGCCCTATTTCATCGACGAGGTGGACGACCGCGTCTGGCGGAGCATGCGCCAACATCCCGCCGATTTCATCCTGGGCGTGCTGGAGCGCGAGTCGGACGGCCACGAGCTGCACGTGTTCAATAGCGTAGTGGCCATCACCCACGGAGCCCCGCAGGTATATCGCAAGGCCCATCTCGTGCCTTTCGGCGAGTATCTGCCGCTCAGGCCCTTGTTCGGCTGGGTGATCGACTATCTCCACATCCCGATGTCGGATTTCAGTGCCTGGCCCGGGCCGGACCAGGGCCCGTTGAAGGCGGGCGGCACCCTGGTCGGGGTGACTATCTGTTACGAGGATGCTTTTCCCGAAGACCTCATGAAGTCGCTGCCCGCGGCCGAGATCCTGGCGAACGTCAGCGAGGACGCCTGGTTCGGTCTTTCCCTGGCGCCGGGCCAGCGCATCCAAATGGCACGGATGCGCGCCATAGAGACCCAGCGCCCGATGCTGCGCGCCGCCAACACCGGCGTATCGGCGATCATCGACGACGAGGGCACCATCACTGCCCGCTCCCGGCAGTTCGTGGAAGCCGTAGTAAAGGGCTCGGTGCAGCCGAGAAAAGGCTCGACCCCGTTCATCTTCTGGGGCAATCGGGGGATCGTGTCCTTGGCGGGGCTCCTGCTGTTGCTGGCCGTGGTGGTCAATATCCGCAGCCGCGAGACTCAACCCCGGTAGGTCGGCATTCATCCCGACCTGCTCGCTCGTCGTCATTGCGAGGCGGCGTAGCCGCCGCGGCAATCCAGAGGTCCAATCGCAGTAATCCAAACAACGTGGAGGATGCTGTGTGATGTCGGAGTACGGATTGTTCGCAGGAGTGCCCTGCATGAACCGGGGAGGGGTTTGCGCGGGACGCCACGGGTACCTCCCTGTAGGCTCGCCTCCCCCCAACCCATGCTCTCCCCAGTCCATTCAACTACCGATCAACGACGGACGCAGTGCAAATTCACAGGCCGTTTGCGCTCAACCTGACCCTTTCCGCAAGCAGGAGAGGGTACCGGAAAGGTAACAAGGAGTTGGTTTGTTGCCGTTACAGGTGGGCCAGTGCCTGTTCCATGTCGGCACACAGATCTTCTGGGTCTTCGATGCCGACGGAGAATCTGAAGACGCCGTCGCCGGCGTATTCTCGGTAGGAGCGTTCCTGGGCCGCAGTGAGCTTGAAAGTGGTCTCCAGCATGTCGGCGGTGGGGATGTAGAACAGCAGGCTCCGGTGGTGGCCGAGGGACACCGCGTAGTGGATGATGTTGAGGTGCTCGGACAGGATGCGGGCGGCGGCGGGGCCGTCCTGGACCTGGAAAGAGATCATGCCCGAGTTGTTCTTCATTTGCATTTGCGCCAGCTCACGCTGCGGGTGTGAAGCTAATCCCGGGTAGATCACACGCTTGATCTTCGGATGGGATTCCAGGAACACGGCCACCGCCTGGGCGGCGCGTTCGTGGGCCTCCATGCGGATCGGCAGGGTCGCCAGGCCGCGCATGATCAGCCAGGCGTTGAAAGGGCTGATGACGCCGCCGATTCGGACAGCGATCTTACGGCGCAGGTCCGACAGAAGCTCGCGGCCGCCGATGACGGCGCCGCCCAGCGCGTCGCCGTGGCCGCCCAGGTACTTGGTCAGGGAATGGAGAACCAGGTCGGCGCCGAGCTCGATGGGACGTGTGGCGATCGGCGTGGCGAAGGTCGAATCCACCGCCAGCAGGGCCCCTGCTTGCCGGGCGATATCCGCTACGGCTTCGATGTCCGTCAGGCGGAGGATCGGGTTGGCCGGGGTCTCGGCATAGACCAGCCGGGTGCCCGGGGTGACCGCAGCGCGGACTTCGTCGAGGTCGGCCATGTTGACCTTGGTCACCTTCACGCCGATCTCGGGAAACATGTCGTTGGTGAGCTCGGATGCCGCCGCGTAGGCCACGTCGCTGATGACCAGGTGATCGCCGGGCTTGAGCAGGTGAAAGAACAACGCCGACACCGCCGCCATCCCGGAAGCAAAGGCCATGCAGGATTCGCCGCCTTCCAGCAGCGCCAGCTTGCGCTCCAGTTGATCGACGGTGGGATTGGACCAGCGCGTATAGAAGAACGGCGTGTCCTCCGACAGGCCCTCGACCGAGAAAGCGGCCTCGGGATCGGCGATGAAGGTCGAGGACATGACGAGATTCGGTGCTGAGGCCCCGGTGACCGGGTCTGGAGCCTCGCCGCCATGCACGGCGATGGTCTTGGGTTTGGCGTTGGATGGGAGCTTGGTCATCGGCTGTTCCTGTTTGATGTGCGTCTTGTCGGTGGGGCATAGCGCCCGTGGATTGTCTTGTAATCGTGGCTGACGGCAATCGCTCCCCGCGATTCGCCGCCCTTTCCCCGCTCGTGGAGGTCGAAGCCGCTCCTACGATCCGAGGTTCCGCGCGGTGCCAAAGCCCCGGATCGTAGGAGCGGCTTCAGCCGCGATTAAACCCGACCCGCAGTCGCGCACCTCAAAAGCGGTCGATAACCAGGATCCCAGGCTCGCGGCGTCGGTCCAGGCGCGGCAGTTCGACCGCAGCGGCTTCCAGCGTGATGGTATCCGCGACGAGGGCTTCCGGTTCCAGGCGTCCGTCGAGGATCATATCCAGCATACCGTCATAGCGGTGCGCCTGCATGCCGTGGCTGCCGACGATCTCCAGCTCACCGGCGATGATCGCGTCCACGGGCAGTGCGGGGCGCGGGTCCTCGGTTCCCATCAGTCCCACCTGGATATGCCGGCCCCGCTTGCGCAGGCACTCGATGGAATTGGAACAGGTTTGCGGGTGTCCCAGGGCGTCGATGGACAAGTGGGCCCCATGCCCCGTCGCGTTCTTCACGCGCCCGGGAACGTCCCGCTCTTTGGCGGCGTTAATGACGACTTCCGCGCCGAGCCGCCGTGCCAGGTCCAGTATGCCCTCGTCGACGTCGACGCCGATCACCCGTGCGCCCAGGGCGCGGGCGATCATGATTGCCGACAGCCCGACACCCCCGCAGCCATGGACCGCCAGCCATTGACCCTCGCCCAGTCCACCCTGATCCACAACCGCCCGGAAGGCGGTCGCGAATCGGCACCCCAGACTTGCACCCACCACGAAGCTGACCGGCTCCGGAAGCGGTACCAGGTTGGTATCGGCGAAATCCACCGCTACCAACTCGGCGAAGGAGCCCCAGTGGGTGAAGCCCGGCTGAAACTGGTTGTCGCAGACCTGGTGGTCTCCCTGCCGGCAGTAGACGCAGTGCCCGCAGCCGCACACGAAGGGCAGCGTCACGCGATCCCCTGAATGCCAGCGCGTCACCTCGGCGCCGACGGCCTCGACAACTCCCGTCAACTCGTGCCCGGGCACGTGGGGCAGGGTGATCGAGGGATCGTGCCCCATCCAGCCGTGCCAGTCGCTGCGGCACAAACCAGTCGCGCGCACCGCAATCACGACGCCGTGCTCCGGCGGGCGCGGGTCCGGTACTTCGCGAATGGTGAGAGGCTGCCTGAACGCGTCGAAGACGGCGGCTTTCATCGAGTATTCCGGGACAGGATCCTAGGTCAGAAAAAGGGCGGCCAGTCCCAGCACCGAGAAGAAACCCACCACATCCGTAACGGTGGTCAGCGCGACTCCGCCGGCCAGGGCAGGGTCGATGCCGAGCCTGTCGATGACGATGGGCAGGGCGACGCCGGCTAGCGCAGCGAACACCAGGTTCACGAATATCGCCGCCGCGACCACGAGGCCCAGCTCGAAGTCGTGGTACCAGACGATGGCCACCAGAGCCACGACGATCGCCCACACCACACCGTTCAGGCTGCCCACCAGAAACTCCTTTCTCAACACCTTCCAGGCGTTGGCGCCCGAGATGATCCCGGTTCCCAGGCCGCGGATCACCACGGTCAGGGTCTGGGTGCCGGCGTTGCCTCCCATGCTCGCCACGATGGGCATCAACACTGCAAGCGCCACCAGGCGCTGGATGGTGGTCTCGAACTGCCCGATGACCATGGACGCGATAATGGCCGTGACCAGGTTGACGCCGAGCCATACCGAGCGGCTTCGGGTCGTGTATCGCACCGGCGCAAAAATGTCCTCGTCCTCGCTCAAGCCCGCCCGCGCCATGACCGAGCGGTCCGCGGTCTCGCGGATCACGTCCACGACGTCGTCGATGGTGATGCGGCCGATTACCTTGTAGTCGTCATCTACGACGGGTGCCGAGATCAGGTTGTATTTCGAAAACTGTTCGGCGACTTCCTCCTCGGAGTCCAGTGCCTTGAACACCTTGGGCTCGTTGTCGAAATGGTCCATGACACGGTCGCTCGGCGACGCGGTGAGCAGGGCGGCGAGGCGAAGGATGCCGCGCAGCCGCATCTTGCGGTCCACCACGAACAGCTTGTCGGTGTGATCGGGCAGCCGTCCGAGGATACGCAGGTAGCGGATCACCACGCGGATGGGAACGTTGCCGCGTACCACCAGCGTATCGACGTCCATCAGGCCGCCGGCGGTGTCCTCCGGGTAGGAGAGGACCTCGCCCAGTCCTGCGCGCGCGGCTTTGTCTACCGTGAACAGGACGTCCGCCAGGACCTCGTCCGGGAGCACCGGGATCAGGTCGGCGATGTCGTCGGTGTCGAGCTCCCGGATCGCGGCCACCATCTCCGCCTTGTCCGTATCGGCGAGCAGGTCGGCCTGCACGCCTTCCGAAACCTCTACCAGGACTTCGCCTTTCGTGGCGGTGTCGATCTCGACCCAGGCCAGGTCGCGCTGCTCCGGCGTCAGGCTCTCCAGCAGCCGGGCGATGTCCGCCGGATGAAGGCCCGCAAGCATCGTCCTGATGGCCGGGCGGTCCTCGGCATCGATCGCTTCGATCAGGCGGTCGAGCTGCTCTTCGGGGAGATCGGCCATGGCGCTTAGTATCCTGGCGGCACGCGGTCAACGGGCGGAGCGCTCAAGTTAGCATACTTCATTCCGCGGTATCCAATTCAGGGGGGCGCGACCGGCGACGATGACGTGTCGGTCGAACCTTCGGCAGATGACGGTTCAGGAACGATCCAGGGCCGTGACGAGATCGCGGATATCCTGGCTGTTCCTGCATTCGAGGACTTGTTGCGCGACGTGTTCCGAGGCGGCCACTTCCGTGCCCAGGACCTTCTTTTTGACTTCCAGCAGCACTGCGGCATCCATGCTGAAAATGCGCAGTCCCAAGCCCAGCAGCAGCTTGGTGAACTTCGGATCACCGGCCATCTCGCCGCACATCGTGACCGGTATGTTCGCCCGCCGGCCGGCGTCGATGGTCATCTTGATGAGCCGCAGAACGGAAGGGTGCAGGGGATCGTAGAGGTAGTTGACTTCGTCATCCACGCGGTCGATGGCCAGAGTGTACTGAATGAGATCGTTGGTTCCGATGGACAGAAAGTCGAGCCGCGACGCGAACAGGTCCGCGCAGACCGCTGCCGCGGGAACCTCGATCATGCCGCCTATGGGCAGGTCCTCGTTGAACTGCTTTCCTTCCCGCCGGAGCTCTCCCTTGACTTCCTCGATGAGGTCCATGACCTGCGTCAGCTCGTCGAGGTTGGAGAGCATGGGGATCATCATCTGCACCTGCCCGCAGGTGGAAGCGCGAAAGATGGCCCTGAGCTGGGGCTTGAACAGTGATGGTTCCTTAAGGCACAAGCGCACCGCACGCAGTCCCAGGGCGGGATTGGTGGGGTCTTCGCCGCGCCCGCCGTCCACCTGCTTGTCGGCACCCAGGTCCAGGGTTCGGATGGTGACCGGGTTCTTCATCTGTTTCATGACCCGGCAATAGGCGGTGAACTGTTCCGTTTCCTGGGGCGGCCGGGAGCGGTTCATGAACAGGTACTCGGTGCGGTACAGGCCGACGCCGTGGGGATTCGCCTTCATCGCCGAGTCGATATCCCCCGGCAGCTCGATATTCGCCAGCAGGGTGACCGCTACCCCGTCCCTGGTGACGGCGGGCTTGGAGACCAGCGTCTGGAGCTCGAGCTGTTTGGCTTCGACATACCGGCGCCGCCGCTCGAAGGCCTGCAGGATCGCTTCGTCCGCTCCTGCCATCACGATCCCGCGCTTCCCATCCACCACCACCACTTCGTCGTGGTCGATATAGCGCGTCGCCCCGTGCAGGCCGACGATGGCGGGTATGTTCAGGCTCCGGGCCAGGATGGCGGTGTGCGAGATCGGCCCGCCGAGGTCTATGGCGAAGGCGGCCGTCTTGTGGTTTTTGAGCAAGACGGCGTCCGCCGGCGACAGATCGTGGGCGATGATGATCCGGCCTTCCAGCTGATTCGTGATGTGCCCGAGCGTTTCGTGACGGATGTTGAGGAGGTTTCGCTGGATGCGGTTCACCACGTGCTCTACGTCCTGGCGCTTGCTGCGAAGGTATTCGTCGTCCATGGCGTCGAATGCCTCGATGAGAGCCGATGAATGGATCTGCAGAGCGCGTTCGGCATTGAGATTCATGGTTCGGATCGTCTCGATCGGCTGGTCGACGATCAGCGGGTCCTGGAGCATCAACACATAAGCGTCGATGAAAGAAGCGCTCTCCGACGGGGCGCCTGCAGGGATGTTGGCGGCGATGTCTTCGAGCTGCCTGCGGGCCTTTCTTAGAGCCTTTCGAAATCGCTCGATCTCCTGTTTCTGCTCGCTCTCCGGTATGGAGTATTCCGGTATGTTGACTGTTCCGCCGCTGAGCACAAAGGCCCTGCCAATGGCGATGCCCTTACCGACGCCGGCTCCGTGCAGTATGAGCATCGGCTATTCCTCCTCGCCGAACAGGTCGTCGATCAAGGTCGCCACGGACTCCATCGCCTGCGTTTCGTCCTCTCCTTCAACGTGCAGCTCCAGCTCGGTACCCTGGGAAGCGGCGAGCATCATGACGCCCATGATGCTCTTGGCATCGGCGCTCTTGACGCCGTTGAGGACCGTTACGGTGCTTTCGAAGCGGCCGGCCGTGTTCACGAGCTTCGCCGCCGCCCGCGCGTGCAGGCCCAGCTTGTTTCTGATAGTGACGGTTTGTCGAAGCATCGATTACGGTTGCAGACTGGTCGTGAAGATATTAAATCAGAAACCCGTATTCCTGTAGGTCGGGATTTTATCCCGACAAATGCGTGGGCGACCCCGGCGCCGATGTCGGTATGAACGCCGATCTACATGTCCGGCGTATGCGGCATCTCGCGGTGACGCACCTGCACGTGAAACGGTTTGTCGGCGAAGTGAGCCGCGAGTCGGTCCGCTACGTACACCGAGCGGTGCTGACCGCCCGTGCAGCCGATCGCTACCGTGATATAGCTGCGGTTCTCGGATTGGAACGCCGGCAGCCAATATTCGACGAAGTCGCGTATCTGCCTGATCATCTCGCCCACGCGTTCCGATTTGCCGAGGAACTCCCGGACCGCCGGATCAAGGCCGGTCAGCGGTTTCAGGGATTCCTCCCAATGGGGGTTGGGCAGGCAGCGCACGTCGAAGACGAAATCCGCGTCCCGGGGAACGGAGTGCTTGTATCCAAATGACTCGAACAGCAGGGTGAGCGACTCACCGATCTCGCGGCCCGCGAAATCCCTCACCAAGCCCCGCAGCTCCTGGGGTGTGGTGTCGCTGGTGTCGATTCGCCGGGCGGCGGCCATCGCCAGGGGCTCCAGCAGCTCTTTCTCCCGGCGGATGCCTTCGACCAGGGCGGTGCCCTGGTCTGTGAGGGGATGCTTGCGGCGGGTCTCGCTGAAGCGCTTGACCAGTATTTCCTCGTTGGCTTCGAGGAACAAGATCCTGCAGTCCAGTCCCAGGTGCTCCAACTCTTCGAGATTCGCAGGCAAGGCACGAAGGAACCGCCGGTTCCTCGAATCTATGCTGACGGCGCAATCCTTCAGCCCATCCTCCTGCTGGTTCATGAAGTCCTCGGCGAACCGCGACAGCAGGTTGGCAGGCAGGTTGTCGATGCAGTAACAGCCGAGGTCCTCCAATGCCTGCAACGCAATGGACTTGCCCGACCCGGAGAGCCCGCTGACGAGAAAAAAATTCATCCCATGACGAGATAATTACTCGAATCGACCGTGATTCTAACTGGTTTCCATTTCCTTCAGTGTGGAAAAGACCTCGTCTTTGTCTTTTGCCCGCAGCAGTCTGTCCCTGGTGCGGGCGTCACTGAGGAGTTCCGCGAGCTGCGCCAGTATCTGCAAATGGGTCTCGGTGGCGTCCTCGGGAACCAGGAGCCCCACCACGATCTGCACGTCCTGGCGGTCCGGGGCCTGGTAATCCAGGGGTTCGGCGAGCACGGCGAAGGCGACTATGGCGTCGTCGATGTCGCCCAGTCGTCCGTGGGGAAGCGCCACGCCGTGGCCCACCCCCGTGCTGCCCAGCCGCTCGCGCTCGAGGAGAACCCGGAATATCGCCTGCTCGCTCACCGCGGTCTCCCGGGCGAGCATGGCGGCGATATGTTCCATCAGCCGTTTCTTGCTGGTGACCTGGCACCCGAGGTCGATTCTGGCAGGGCTGAGAAGATCAGCGATGCGTACTGACTGCATATGGTCGTCTATCTAGTTATGTGGTCTATTGTAGCCGTACACTAAGGCCGCTGAACGCGGCCCGGTGACGCGGGGCATGCGTCAGACAGCCCCTTTCAGCAGCCGCTCAGGCGGGCTGATTCTTCGCCGCGCCCTCGTTTTTGTGATGGTTGGAGTTCTTTCCCTTCTGTTTTCTCACCTGGTTGTCCAGCTTGTCTACCATGGCGTCGATAGCCGCGTACATGTCGTCGGCCTCCGCGTTGGCGTGCATGGTGGAGCCTTTCGTGCTTATGGTTACCTCGGCGCAGTGTCGCATCTTTTCCACGTGCAGCACCACATTCGAAGTTGAAACGTTGTCGAAATGCCGTTCTATGCGCTCCATTTTAGATTTGACATATTCCTTCAGGGCCGGAGTGACATCCATGTGTTGTCCGCTGATGATGGTTTGCATGTGACGACCTCGCTGGTCTCTGTGTGTATTCACAAGGATTTCCGCCGACTGGACGGCGGAATATTCAATCCTTCCCGGTACTTGGCGACTGTCCTGCGGGCGACATTGATCCCGTCCTGGTTGAGTAGCTGTGTAAGCTTGCTGTCGCTATAGGGCTTGTCCGACGGCTCCTCGTTTATCAGCTTGCGGATGCGCCACTGAATCGCCGTGGACGACGTGACGTCTCCGCTACTGGTGCTCAAACCCGCGGAGAAGAAGTACTTGAGCTCGAATACGCCCCGCGGCGTCAGCATGTACTTATTGGTAGTGGCGCGGGAAATGGTCGATTCGTGCAGGTCCAGAGCATTGGAGATGTCGTTGAGGACCATGGGTTTCATCGCCGTCTCTCCCTGCTCCAGGAATTCCTGCTGCCGCTTGACGATCGCCGTCGCCACGCGGAGAAGGGTGTCATTCCGGTTTTCCAGGCTCTTCACGAACCAGCGCGCCTCCTGCAGCTGGTTCTGGATGTACTGGTGGTCCGTGGCGCGCCGGTCCTTCGCGATTTCGCTGTACAACTCGTTGACGCGAATGCGCGGCAGCGCTTCCGGATTAAGCTCGATTCTCCACCCGTTGTGGTCCTGGCTCACGAGTATGTCGGGAATGACGTAGTCGGGGGTGCTGGATGCTATCGACGTGCCGGGACGAGGGTTGAGCCCCTGAATCAGGTCGATGGCCTTTCGGATCTGGCTCTCGCTGCTGTTGGTGCGCTTTCTAAGCTGAGCGAGATCCCTCGTTCCGAGACACTCGAGGTGATCCTCGACGATACGCCGGGCCAGGCCCAGGCTCTCGGTCTTCGAGTCCAGCTGGTGCAGTTGGACACAGAGACATTCCTGCAGGCTGCGCGCACCGACGCCGACCGGGTCGTAGTTCTGAATCTGATGCAGCACCGCTTCGATCTCGTCGATATCGGCCTGGGCGTCGATGGATTGTCCGATCTCCTCCAGATCGCAGGTCAGATAGCCGTCGTCGTTGATGGAATCTATGATGGCGGCGGCGATTTCCTGGTCCGTTTGCGAGAACGGCGTCAGGCTCATCTGCTCGGTCAGATGGTCCTTGAGCGACGGCGGAGTGCTGTTGCGCTGGTCGATATCGAAGGCGGCAGCGTCATGGGACCGCGGCGCCGCATGCAGATACAAGGGCTCGGCTCCGTAGATCTCGCGCTCGTCCCCGTTGGCGTCGTATTCGTTGGCTTCGTACTCCGTACCGTTGGCATCGTCTGAATCCTTGGATGCGGTCGCGGTGTCTTCGGCATCGCCGGGGAAATCATCATCCTCCTCCAGCAGCGGGTTTTGTTCCAAGACTTCCTGCATCTCTTGGCGGAGGTCCACGGAAGACAGCTGCAGCAGTCTGATGGCTTGCTGCAACTGCGGCGTCAACGCAAGCCTCTGCCCCAGTTTGAGCTCTAGGGACTGTCTCATGAGTGGCCGTGTGTCATGAAATCGCCACGCCTGCAGTTACCTCGACGCAAAGCCCGGCTCCAAGTGGAAGTCAACGAAGAATGAACGCACCCTTTCCGTATTCATTCTAGCAGACAAATCAGAGGCGAAAATTCTCTCCGAGATAGACCTGACGAACGTCCGGATTCACCACGATTTCCTGGGGCGTGCCTGACGCAAAAACGCGACCCTCTGTCAGGATGTAGGCACGATCGCATATTCCCAAGGTTTCCTGCACATTGTGATCGGTAATGAGGACGCCGATGCCCTGGTCTCGCAGGAAAGCGATAATGTTCTGGATATCGCCGACGGAAATGGGATCAATTCCGGCAAAGGGTTCATCCAGCAGGATGAAATGTGGATTGATGGATAGCGCACGCGCGATTTCGACCCGGCGTCGTTCCCCGCCGGACAGGCTGATGCCCAGCGACTTGCGCTTGTGCGAGATTCCGAACGCTTCCAGCAGCTCGGATACGCGGTGCCTGATTTCTTCGCGGTCCAGCTCGGGCTGCGCCTCCAGTACTGCGGTGATATTGTCCTCGACGCTGAGCCTGCGAAACACCGAAGGTTCCTGGGGAAGGTAGCCGATCCCGAGGCGGGCGCGCTCGTGCATCGGCAAGTCCGATATCCGGTAATCGTCCAGGTAGATTTCACCGCTGTCGCGGCGAATCAAGCCCACGATCATGTAGAAGCAGGTGGTTTTTCCGGCGCCGTTCGGCCCCAACAGGCCGACGACTTCGCTGCTGCTGACCTGCACGTTCACGTGATCGACCACCTGCAGACCCTTGTATTCCTTGCAAAGGTCCGTCGTCCCCAGAGTGCTCATTCCTTCTTCTTTTTGTGCTTCTTGGTTTTCTCGCCGGTCGCTTCCTTCGCTGCGCTGCCTCCGGACGAGGTTCCCGCGCCCGCAGCCGACGATCCATCGGTCCCCGAGCCGCCGCTGCCGGACGCACCGCCGGCACCCGGCTGGTCTTGCGGAAGGATGGTCACGTGGGCACGTTTGGGCTTCTTCTCCTCCTTCTGCGTCGTCGTCTTGTCCCCGCCTTCCGCCTTCTTTTGCTGACGCTCCGACTGCACGGTCATCTTATCGGTGTCCATGTGGTAGACGATCTGTTTGCCCTGGGCGGTGTTCCCGGCTTGTTTCATCAAGGCGTCCTCGATCAGGGTCAGGGTGTTTTTGGTCTCGTTCAGCACGATGGTGTCCCCCTCGCCGTAAACGTCCGCGTCCTTGCCATCCGGGCGCTGCTTGAAGGTAGCCGGCGTGCCCCAGGAAGTGGCGGTCTGAATTTCCTGGCCGGAGTCGTCGTACTGCACCACGATCTTGTCACCTGTGATTTTCAAGGTGCCCTGAACCACCACCACGTTGCCCTTGTAGGTCCTCGTGCCGGTGCGAAAGTCGAACTCCACCTCGTCGGCGTCGATGGTGGCCGGCTTGCTGCGGTCTGACGTGAGCGCGTTCACGGGCAGTGCGTTCAGCCCCAGATACAGAGCCACGGCGAGCATCGAGAACCGCATGTACATTTCACGAAGTACCATTTTTCTTTTCACGATCGAGAAAGATGCGCAGCTTGTCCGTGGTTAGCACGCCGCCACCATTGTTCTCGGCGGTGCTGCCCGCCGGCGCCTGCCCCTGGATGACGCGCACGTTGCCGGTAAGAAGTATCTCGTTGCCATTGGACGACATCCAGCCGGACTCCGAATAGGTGTGGCGCGGCGCCACGCCGGGCTTGTACTGAATGATGTGCGGGGTGTCCAGCAGGGCGGTATCGTCGTCCGGGTAGTGCACCATGCGTTCGGCCTCGATGATGTACTTGCGCCGGCCCTCCTTGTCCATGCCGACGGCGGTGAAGTTTTCCATGTAGTAGTCCGGATCATGGCGCTCGTTTCCAGTGAACTTCTTCACCGGTTGCTCGATGAAACCGAACTGTAGCCACACGCTGAGCAGACCCAGGCACGCGAACACGCTGATGTAGATGATCTTTTCGAGAAACTTCATGGCGTCATCGAAAACTTCATGTGCTGGTCGATGATATCGTCAAACTTCCGTTGTGCATACAGGACCGCGTCGCACACTTCGCGCGCCGCGCCGCGGCCGCCGGCCGACGGGGTGACCCAATGGGCGACATGGCGTACGGCATGGTGGGCGTCGGCCACGGCAATGCCGAGGCCACACCGCAACATGACCGGGATGTCGACCAGATCGTCGCCGACGTAGCAGCATCGCGCCTGGTCCAGCCCACATCTGCCCGCCAGCGAATGAAACGCCCGGACCTTGTCCTCTACACCGGTCTCCAGGTAGCGGATACCGAGTTCCCCGGCGCGGGCGGTCAACGCGGGTGAGCTGCGGGCGCTGATGACGGCGACCTCGAGGCCGGACTCACGCAACAGCTTGATGCCCTGGCCGTCGCGCACATGAAATTGTTTGTATTCCTCTCCGCCGGGTCCGTAGACCAACGAGCCGTCCGTGAGGACGCCGTCAACGTCGAAGATGACGAGCGATACCGCTTTCGCCTTGTCGGCGACGTCGTCGGGAATGGCGAAAGGCAGCGGCCATACGCCGGACATCAAACAACGCCCGCCCGCAGCAGGTCGTGCATATTCAAGGCGCCCTCGACGCGCCGGTCGGTGGATACGACGAATATGCCGTTGATCGACCTCGTTCTCATCAAGGTCACCACTTCGGCAGCCAGCATATCGCCGTTGACGGTGACTGGATCGCCGGTCATGACATCGTGAATCGGACAGCGATTCAGGTCGACCGGGATATTGAGAGCCCGGCGCAGGTCGCCGTCGGTGAATACCCCCACCAGGCGCCCCCCTGCGTCGACGACCCCGGTCATTCCCAGGTGCTTGCTGCTCATCTCCAGCAACGCGTCACGGACCACGGCGTCCTCGCGGACCAGCGGAATGTCGGTGCCACCGTGCATGATGTCCCTCACGTACAGCAGCAGGCGACGGCCCAGCACGCCGCCGGGATGCGAACGTGCGTAGTCTTCGGCCGTGAGTCCACGCGACTGGAATATCGCTACTGCCAAGGCGTCGCCCATGGCCAGGGTCGCAGTGGTGCTGGTGGTTGGCGCCAGATTCAGGGGGCAGGCTTCCTTGCTCACGCTCACGTCGAGAAGAACGTCGGACTGCCTGGCCAGCGTCGATGCGGGACTCCCGCACAGGGCCACCAGCTTCACCCCCATCCGCTTGATGATTGGCAGTATCGTCAGGATCTCCGGCGTCTCGCCGGAATTGGACGCGGCAATGACCAGGTCCGCGGGGGTAATCATGCCGAGATCGCCGTGGCTGGCCTCGCCGGGATGCACGAAAAACGCCGGGGTTCCGGTGCTGGCGAGGGTGGAAGCCACCTTTCCCGCAATGTGCCCGGACTTCCCGATTCCCACCACCACGACGCGGCCGCGGCAGGTGAGAATCAACCGGCAGGCGCGCTCGAAGCTCCCGTCTATGCGGTCCGCCAGTGCGGCCACCGCCTGAGACTCCGCCATCACCACCGCGCGGCCGGTCTCTATCAGGGGAGAGGCGGTGACGCTGCCGGGTTTCGAGGATGTGGCGCTCATCGGGGGCGAGTATAGCTCAGTGTACCCCGTCACCAATATTGACCCATACAGAGCGCGCCTGAGTCGGCAACACAAGGCGCGCTCCCTGCGGGCTTCCCGGAAACGGGTCAATGCTAGTGGCGGGGTGCACCAGCACCGCTGCCGGGGAAGCGGTGCGGCCGGCAGGCCCTCAGGCCGGTGCCGAGAGCGCGAGGAAGGCGAGGTAGGCCGCGTAGAGGCAAAGAAATATCGCGCCGTGTACGCGGTTAATGCTTCTGCGGCTCCAGGCCAGCACCGCGAACACCATGTAAATCCCTATCATGACCGGCCAGTCCCGGTATACCGCCGCCGCATCCACAGTGGACGGATCGATCGTGCCGGCGACCCCCACGACCCCCAACATGTTGAAGGTATTGGAGCCCAGGATATTGCCGATGGCGATATCGGGTTCATTCTTGCGGGCGCTGGCCAGGGCCGCAGCTGCTTCCGGGAGGCTGGTTCCCACGGCGACCACGGTCAGACCGATCACGAGATCGCTGACGTGGAACGCCTCGGCGATACGCACCGCCCCTTCCACCAGCACCCTCGAGCTGAGCAGGAGGACCACCAGCCCGACGATCGTCCAAACCAGCGCGCGGCCGATCGATTGCCCGGCCGGAATGGCCTGCTCCAGCTCTATGCTGTACCGGTCCCAGCGCCCTCTGTGCCCGCGGAAGACCAGTGCGGTGAGGAACAAGGCCAGGAAACAGATCAGCAGCAGCCCTTCCACCCGGCTGATCTCGAGGTCATACAGGACAACACCTGTCACCAGCATCGCTACCAGGCACAGAGGAATCTCCTGCCGCAGGATCCGCGAATGGATGGTTAGCGGTGCCGCCAGGGCGGCCAATCCGAGCACCAGCGCCACGTTGGCGATGTTCGATCCCAGGGCGTTGCCCACTGCCAGGCCGGAGTCGCCCTGCCAGGCGGCGTTGGCGGAAACCAGCAGCTCGGGCGCGGAGGTGCCGAAGCCCACGATCACGATGCCCACCATCAGCACGGAGACCCCCAGCGACCGCGCCAGGGCCGTCGATCCCGCGACGAATCGGTCGGCGCTCCACGCCAGGCCGATGAAACCCGCTATGACGTATATAGAAGGTATGGCGAGGGAACCGTTCAGCACGTGTTCAGTCCCGGCCGTCTAGAGTGCATCATCGTGAGCAACCATAGAAAAATCCACCAATCAGCCACCATTTCCTGCACCCGGACCGGCGGCGCTTTGATAGAATCGCGGCTCTTTTGCGGCAGCGACTGCCGATCCTCCCGGATCATCCATGACCGAACCCCTGCTTGAAATCAAAGACGTCCACTTTTCCTTCGGTGAGAACGAGATATACCGGGGACTGAATCTGCAGGTCCGCAGGGGCCAGGTGGCGGCCATTATCGGCCCCAGCGGCTGCGGGAAATCCACTTTGTTGAACTTTGTAGGTGGAAGATTGTATCCGAATTCGGGGTCGGTGATGTGCGACGGTGTCGAGGTTTCCAAGCTGCGGCGCAAGGCTCTGTTCGAGTTCCGCCGCAAGCTCGGCATGATGTTCCAAACCAGTGCCCTGCTAACCGATTTCTCCGTGTTCGGCAACGTGGCTTTCCCGATCAGGCAGAACACTGATTTGTCCGAGGTGCTGATCCGGCACTTGGTATTGATGAAGCTGGAGATGGTGGGGCTGCGAGGTGCACGGGACCTGATGCCGGCGGAACTTTCCGGCGGCATGGCTCGCCGCGTCGCCCTGGCGCGGGCCATCGCCATGGATCCTATGTTGGTGATGTACGATGAACCGTTTACGGGTCTGGATCCCATCTCCATGGGCGTCATCGTCAAGCTCATTCGCGAGGTGAACGATACTTTGGGGATGACCTCCCTGGTGGTGACTCACGACGTGCGCGAGGCTTGCACCATCGCTGACTACATGTACCTGCTCGGCAATGGCAAGGTCATTGGCGAGGGTACTCCCGACGAGATGTTAAAGTCCGACATTCCAGAAGTGCGTCAGTTCATGAACGGACTTCCGGACGGTCCGGTTCGGTATCAGTACCCGGCCCCCGACTACGCGGACGACTTCATGGCGGGCCGGGCATGAACTCTATCCAGCAGCTCGGCGCCTGGACCCTGGCCAGTGTCTCGCGCTGGGGCCGAGCGGCCATATTCCTGGGACAGGCCCTGGCCAGCTGTGCCTGGACACTGCGCCGGATCAGCTTGCTCGTGCACCAGATGTTCTCCGTGGGAGTCCTGACCCTGATGATCATCGTGGTGGCCGGACTGTTCGTTGGCATGGTCCTGGGATTGCAGGGATACAATACCCTGGTCGACTTCGGCGCTGAGACCTCGCTGGGGCTGGTGGTGGCTCTGTCCCTGACCAGGGAGTTGGGCCCGGTGTTGACGGCACTGCTGTTCGCCGGCCGGGCCGGCTCCGCACTGACGGCGGAAATCGGCCTGATGAAGGCCACCGAGCAGCTGGCCGCCATGGAAATGATGGCGGTGGACCCGATCAAACGCGTGGTGGCGCCGCGCTTCCTGGCCGGGGTCATCGCCATGCCCCTGCTGACCGCGATGTTCACCACCGTCGGTATCTACGGCGGCTACCTGGTGGGGGTTTCGCTGCTGGGCGTGGATAGTGGAACCTACTGGTCCGCCATCCAGGGCGGCGTGGACCTATACTCCGACATATTGAACGGCGTGATCAAGAGCCTGGTATTCGGCTTCGTGGTTACCTGGATCGCCGTTTTCGAGGGGTACGACGCCAACCCCACATCCGAAGGCGTCAGCCGGGCGACGACGCGAACCGTTGTTAATGCGTCGCTGTGCGTCCTGGCCCTTGACTTTATTTTGACATCACTAATGTTCGACTGATGCGCTCATGAAAAACAAAGGCATACTTGAATTCTGGGTTGGAATATTCGTGCTCGCGGGCGTTGCGGCGCTGGGCTTTCTGGCTTTCAAGGTCGGCAGCTTCTCGGCCGGCGAATTCACCGATACCTACACGGTTACCGCGAAGTTCGGAAACGTCGGCGGCTTGACCACCAAGGCGCCGGTTAATATGGCCGGAGTTCACGTAGGCAGGGTATCCGCGATCAGCATCGATCCCAAGACCTACAATGCCGTGGTCAAGATGAGCATCAACAGCAAGTATGACAACCTGCCGACGGACACCAGTGCCTCCATACTGACCCAGGGACTGCTGGGCGCCCAGTTCGTGGGGCTGGAACCCGGTGGCGACGACCAATACTTGAAGGATGGAGATGAGATTACATTGACCCAGTCCGCTGTGGTGCTTGAGCAACTGATCAGCCAGATGTTGTTCAGCAAAGCGGGAGGAGAGAGCCAATGAGGCGAATCTGCTTTCTATTGTGTTTATGCGTGAGCCTGGTGGCGGGGGCCACTGCCGCAATGCCGCCCGATCAGCTCATCAAGGATACGACCAACAAAGTTCTGAAGGAGCTCACCGAAAACCGGGCCGAGCTACAGAAAGACCCGCAGCGCCTGTACCAGATGGTGAACGATGTGGTGCTGCCCCATTTCGACTTTGAGCGCATGTCTCGATACGTGCTGGGCAAACACTGGCGCCAGGCCACCGACGATCAGCAGCAGAAGTTCGTTGGCGAGTTCAAGACCCTGCTGGTCCGCACCTACGCGACTGCGTTGTTTGAGTACACGGGGCAGGAGATCGACTACAAACCTTTCCATCACGCCGAAGGCGACAGCAAGGCAGTGGTAGAGACGGAGGTCCAGCGCTCCGACGGACCGCCGATCCCGATCGACTACTCGCTGACGCAGAACAGCGAGGATTGGAAGGTCTACGACATCAAGATCAATGGCCTGAGCCTGGTGACCAACTATCGCGCCCAGTACGGGCGCATCATCGAGACTCAGGGCATGGATGCGCTGATCGGCGAATTGACGAAGAAGAACGAGGAGTTGATGAAGCAGTGAGTCTCAGGCTGGATACCGAAGATCCCGAAACCTGGAAAGTGTCGGGCGAGATGACCTTCACCAGCGTGCCCGCGATCCAGGACCAGAGCCCTGAGCTGTTCTCGTCGCCGCCGCGGTCGCTGGACCTCGCCGGCGTCGAGCGCATCGACAGCGCCGGAATCGCGCTGGTAATGGAATGGGCGCGCCGAGCCAAGGTCGCCGGCGTAACCATGCGCCTCGTCAATGTGCCTCCCGGCATGACTGCCCTGTCCAAGACCACGGGTCTCGACCGCCTGCTGAACATCGACGGCTCCTCCTGACACGCCGGCCCATGGCGCCCGTCCCCGCTGTTTTCATCGAAAACGCCCACAAGCGTTTTGGTCCGGTCAAAGCCTTGAACGGCGTGTCTTTCGCCATCGAGCAGGGCGAATTCTTCGGGTTGCTGGGACCCAACGGTGCCGGCAAGTCGACGCTGATCAACTCTCTTGCCGGCCTGGTGCGGGTCGACCGGGGCCGCCTGGAGATCATGGGCCACGACGTTGTCACCGGCTATCGCCGTGCCCGCATGAACGTCGGCGTGGTGCCCCAGGAACTGGTCTACGACCCGTTCTTCACGGTAAGGGAGTTTCTGCGTTTTCAGGCCGGCTATTTCGGGGTGGCAAAACGGGCCGGCGAAGGCTGGATCGACGAGCTGCTGGACGCCCTTGATCTAACCGACAAGGCCGACGTCAACATGCGGGCCCTGTCTGGAGGCATGAAGCGCCGGGTGCTGATCGGCCAGGCCCTGGTGCACAAGCCGCCGGTGGTGGTTCTGGACGAGCCCACGGCGGGCGTGGATGTCGAGCTTCGGCAGCACCTGTGGAGCTTCATTCGCCGCCTGCACGCCGAGGGTCATACCATCGTCCTCACCACCCACTACCTCGAGGAGGCGGAGCAGCTCTGCGGCCGGATCGCGATCATCGACCACGGCGAGCTGGTGACCCTGGAGAGCAAGTCAGCTCTGCTGGCCCGCGGCATCTTCCGCACCCTGCGGGTGGTGACGGCCGGGGAGATCGACGAGATTCCGCCCTCCGTGCGCGACAAGGTCAAGGCCGTGCACGGCTGCTGCATGGACCTGCGCCTGCGCCGGGACAGCGACTCGGTGCTCGAGGTCCTGGACACCATTCGCAACGCCGGCATCGACGTGCGCGACATCTACATGGAGGAAGACGATCTGGAGGACGTCTTCATGCAGCTTACCCGGCGGAGGGAGCCGGCGTGAAAGGAATGCTGTGGCTGTTCTACAAGGAACTGGTCCGCTTTTCCAAAGTGGGCTTTCAGACGATGTTGGCTCCGGTCATTACAGCGATGCTTTACCTGCTGGTGTTTTCCCACGTACTCCACGATCGGATACAGGTGTTCGAGGACGTCCCATACACCGCCTTCCTGATTCCCGGCCTGATGATGATGAGCATCATTCAGAACGCTTTCGCCAACAGCTCTTCCAGCCTGATCCAGTCCAAGGTGACGGGAAATCTGGTGTTCGTCCTGATCACGCCTTTGTCGTATCTCGAAATATTCTGTGCCTACGTCGGCGCCGCCATCGTCCGCGGGATGGCGGTGGGGGCTGGTATTTTCCTGGTGGCGGTTTTGTATGTGCACGTACCGGTCTATAATCCGTTGGTAATAGTATCGTTCGCAATTCTGGCGAGCGGCGTGCAGGGAGTCCTGGGCGTGATCGCCGGGATCTGGGCGGAGAAGTTCGACCAGCTGGCGGCTTTTCAGAATTTCGTCATCATGCCCTTGTCGTTCCTGAGCGGCGTGTTTTATTCCATTCATTCGCTGCCGGAAATCTGGCAGGCGATGTCAAAATTCAACCCGTTTTTCTATATGATTGACGGGTTCCGGTACGGGTTCTTCGGCCAGTCCGACATGCCGGTGGCGGCGAGTCTGGCATTCAGCGCGGTGGCATTCGCCGCGCTTTCCGCCGTCGCCCTGGTCATGCTGAACCGCGGCTACAAGCTGCGCCAATAGCCCATGCCGGTCGCCGGTGCGGCACGTCCCCGCCCGGCAATGCGGTCCGATAAAGGTGCAATGACGATGGTGATGCCACAGCAGATCAAGCAATGGATAGAGACGGCGCTGCCCGGCTCGGAGGTTGAAATCGACGGCGATGGCCGCCATTTCCAGGCCATCGTTTCGTGTGGGGAATTCGCAGGGAAGACCCGCATTCAGCAGCATCAGATGGTATATGATGCCCTTGGCGACAAGATGAAGGCTGAGATTCACGCGCTGTCCCTGCGCACCCTGATTCCCAAACACGGGGATCGTCAATCCTGATAGCTCTTACGAGGCACAAGACGAGGTTCAAGCAATGAGCGACGTCAAAGAACGCATCAAACAGACGGTGGAATCGAACAGTGTCGTGCTGTTCATGAAAGGGTCTCCTCAGTTCCCGCAGTGCGGGTTCTCCGGCCGGGCCGTGCAGCTGCTGCAAGCCTGCGGTGTCGAGTTCGCATCCGTGGACGTGCTGTCGGATCCCGAGGTTCGCGAGGGGATCAAGCAATACTCCAACTGGCCCACCATTCCGCAGCTCTATGTCAATGGGCAGTTCTTCGGCGGGAGCGACATCATGATGGAGATGTACGAAAGCGGCGAGCTTGGAAAGGCCCTGCAAGCGGAAACCGTCTGAGCGCCTGGTTCGGGGACGGCGCCTGGTGAGGTGTTCCGCCCCCGGTTATCCGCACCATGGATAAGCTCATTGTCGAGGGCGGCAATCCCTTAACGGGGGACATCCGCATCTCCGGCGCTAAGAACGCGGCACTGCCGGTGCTGATCGCCTCGTTGTTGACCGATGAGCCGCTGATTATCGGCAATGTCCCCCATCTGCACGACATAACCACCACCCTGGAGCTGTTGGGCAGGCTGGGCGTGGAGGTCGAGGTCGACGAGAAGATGGCGATCCAGGCGCGCGCGCATCGTGTTGAGCAGTTGTGCGCACCCTATGACCTGGTGAAGACGATGCGCGCGTCCATCCTGGTGCTCGGGCCGTTGCTGGCGAGGTTCGGCCACGCCGAAGTGTCCTTGCCGGGCGGCTGCGCCATCGGTTCACGGCCGGTTAACCTGCATATCAAGGGCCTGCAGGCAATGGGCGCGGAGGTCGACATCGATGAAGGCTACATCAAGGCATCCGCCGGGCGGCTGAAAGGCGCCTCCGTATTCATGGACTTGATCTCGGTGACGGGCACCGAGAACCTGATGATGGCGGCGACCCTTGCCGAGGGCACCACCGTAATCGAGAACGCGGCCCGGGAGCCGGAAGTGGTGGATCTGGCCAGGTGCCTGAACGCGATGGGCGCCGGCATCAGCGGCGCCGGCACCGGTACCGTCACCATCGAGGGAGTCGAACGCCTGCACGGCACCAGCCACCCCGTGATTCCGGATCGCATCGAAACCGGGACCTTCCTGGTGGCCGCCGCGGTTACCCGGGGCAGCGTGCGTTTGCGCAACACCGATCCGCGCACCCTGGAGGCCGTTGTCGAGAAGCTGCGGGTGGCGGGTGCCCAGGTGAATATCGGAGAGACGGAGATCTGGCTGGACATGCACGGCAACAGGCCGCGGGCGGTGGACGTGGTCACGGCGCCGTACCCGGCGTTCCCCACCGACATGCAGGCGCAGTTCGTGACCCTGAACAGCGTTGCCACCGGCACCGGTACGGTCACGGAGACCGTGTTCGAGAACCGCTTCATGCACGTCCACGAGCTACAGCGCATGGGGGCCGACATCGAGATGAACGGCAACATCGCGGTGGTGCACGGGGTCAAGGCGCTGCGCGGCGCGCCGGTGATGGCCACCGATCTGCGCGCCTCGGCCTCGCTGGTGCTGGCCGGGCTGGTGGCAGAGGGGGAAACCGTGATCGACCGGATTTACCACATCGACCGCGGTTACGAATGCATCGAGGAGAAGCTTGCCCAGCTCGGCGCCCGCATCAGGCGCGTCCCGGGTCACGCCTATACCCGAGAAGCACGCGCCAGCGCCGCGGCCCTCTAGCACTTCCTCGAATGGAGGCACCGGTCAAAATAGCCCTGGCCAAGGGCCGCATTCTGGACGAGGCGCTGCCCTTGTTCGCGCGCGTGGGCTTGAATCCCCTGGAGTCGCCCAACGAAAGTCGCAAGCTGGTACTGGATACGGAATCAGGCAAAGCCCAGCTGGTGATCATCCGCAGCGCGGATGTCCCAACCTACGTGCAGTTCGGCGCTGCCCATCTGGGGATCGTCGGCAAGGACGTGCTGGTGGAGCACGGCGGAGCCGACCTGGCGGAGTTGCTGGACCTGGGTATTGCCGCCTGCCGGCTGGTGGTGGCCGAGCCCAGGTCGCTCGCCGAGCGCGACGACCCTGGAAGCTGGCGGCGTTTGCGGGTCGCCACCAAGTATCCGAACATTACCCGACGCCACTTCGCGGCCAAGGGTGTTCAGGCGCAGATCATCAAGTTGTACGGCTCCATGGAACTGGCGCCGCTGGCCGGCCTGTCCGACCGGATCGTCGATCTGGTCGATACCGGCGGCACCTTGAAGGCGAACGACCTGGTCGAGGTCGAGCCGGTCATGAATGTGAGCGCCCGCCTGATTGCCAATCTGGCCGCGCTGCGCATGCAGTCCGGCGCCCTCGAGGAAGTCATACAGCTGATACGAGGCGCCGTGGCGACCGGCCGGAAGGGTCAATAGACGGTGCAAGACTGAGTCTTTCGAAATGAACGATAACGATAGGCAAGTCATTCGGCAGCTCGATGCCGGTTCTCCCGGTTTCGCCGCGACGTTCGAGGCGCTGCTCGATCGCAAGGAGGACGACCAGGACACGGTGACCGCCACGGTGCAGGACATCATCAAACGAGTCCGCCGCGACGGCGACCGCGCCTTGCTCGACTACACCGCGCGGTTTGACGGCATTGAGCTGGCGACGGCGGCCGAGCTGGAGCTGAGCGGCGCGCGGTTGGGCGAGGCGGTGGAACGCATCGCCGCTGACGAGCGCGAAGCCCTGGAACGGGCCGCCGCCCGGATCCGCGCCTACCACGAGCGCCAGGTCCAGTCCTCCTGGAGCTACGAGGAGAGCGACGGCACCCGGCTCGGCCAGCGTGTGACACCGCTCGACCGGGTCGGCCTCTACGTACCCGGAGGCAAGGCCGCCTATCCCTCCAGCGTGCTGATGAACGCCATACCCGCCAAGGTCGCCGGCGTGCCGGAACTGGTGATGACGGTGCCGACGCCGGGCGGCCGCATCAACGAGCTGGTCCTGGCGGCGGCGCGCATCGCGGGCGTGGACCGCGTGTTTCGTGTCGGTGGCGCCCAGGCGGTGGCCGCTCTGGCCTACGGTACCGAGACCATTCCCGCGGTGGACAAGATTGTAGGGCCGGGGAACATCTATGTCGCGACCGCCAAGCGCCTGGTATTCGGCCAGGTGGGCATCGACATGATCGCGGGACCCTCCGAAGTCGCAATCGTCGGCGACGGCAGCGTGGCGCCGGAGTGGGCCGCCATGGACCTGTTCGCCCAGGCCGAGCACGACGAACTGGCGCAGTCCATACTGATATCCCCCGACCGAGGCTATATCGAGCGAGTGGCCGGCGCCGTGGAGCGGTTGCTGCCCCGGATGGAGCGCCGCGATATCATAGCCGCAGCGCTGGCGGGACAAGGCGCGCTGATAGTGGTCCCGGATCTCGAGGAGGCGGCGCAACTGGTCAACCGCATCGCCCCGGAGCACCTGGAGCTGTTGATGGCCGATGCCGATGAATTCGTCGAGCACGTGCGCCACGCCGGTGCCATATTCATCGGCCCGTACAGCGCGGAGGCACTGGGGGATTATTGCGCGGGCCCGAATCATGTCCTGCCTACCTCTGGAACCGCGCGCTTCAGCTCCCCACTGGGCGTCTACGATTTCCAGAAGCGCAGCAGCATCATCGCCTGTTCCCAGGCGGGCGCGCGCGCTCTGTCAGGCACCGCGTCGGTGCTGGCCCGGGCCGAATCACTCACTGCCCATGCCCGTTCCGCGGAGTATCGTGGTGGTGACTGACCCGGCCGGCGGAACCTCGCGCATGGATGCCCGGCAGCTGGCATCGGAAGTGGTGCGCCCCGGTGTACGGGCTCTGAACGCCTACCATGTGGACAACGCGCGCGGCGTGCTGAAGCTGGATGCGATGGAGAATCCCTACGGCCTGCCGCAGTCACTGCGCCACGCCTGGCTGGAGGCGCTGCGGGATGCCGAGCTGAATCGCTACCCGGATGCGTCCGCTGCGGCGCTCAAGGACAGGCTGGGTGCCGCGCTCTCGCTTCCCGAGGGCGCAGCGGTCCTTCTCGGCAATGGCTCCGACGAGATCATTCAGATGGTGCAGATGGCGGTAGGCGGTCCGGTGCTGGCGCCGGTCCCCACCTTCGTCATGTACCAGATGGCTGCCCGGTTCCTGAACCTGGAGTTCGCCGGCGTGCCGCTGGGACCCGATTTCACCCTGGATGGCGACGTCATGGCCGCCGCGCTGCGGCGCCACCGCCCGGCGGCGGTGTTCATCGCCTACCCCAACAATCCCACAGGCAACCTGTTCGAAGAGCAGGCAATGCGGCGAGTGGTCGAAGCCGCCCCCGGCCTGGTGGTGATCGACGAGGCGTACCACGCCTTCGCCGGACGTTCGCTGATTGGCTGGGTGCACGAGTACCCCAACGTGGTGGTGATGCGCACCCTGTCCAAGCTCGGTCTGGCCGGACTGCGCCTGGGCTTCGCCGTGGGAGATCCGGCGTGGATCGGTGAGTTCGAGAAGGTGCGGATGCCGTACAACATCAACGTACTCTCCCAGCGCAGCACGGTATTCGCCCTGGAACACCTGGACGTGTTCATGGAGCAAGCGGCCAGGATCAGGAAACAGCGAGGCCGGGTATTCAGCGCTTTGACGGAGGCAGGATGGGAGTGTTTTCCCAGCGATGCGAATTTCATTCTGTTCCGGAGTAGCGGCAGGAGTGCCGGCGAGGTTTATCGCTCTCTCCTGGAGCAGGGAGTGCTGATCAAAAACCTGGACGGTTCGCAACCGGGACTCGAGGGCTGCCTGCGGGTTTCCATCGGCACGCCCGAAGAGAACGATCGTTTCCTGGCGGCGATCGGTCGTTGCTGATACCGTGCCGGCCATCCAGCAGCCCGGGGAGGCACGGCGGAACGGCGCCGGAATGCCGGCTGTTTCCATAGCTAATTCCGGCCGCGTTTTGCTATATTCGCAGTGCTCAAGACCATTTGTATCCCAGCCGCCCAATGTCCTCCACCCGTGAAGCCAGCGTCGACCGCGCGACCAGGGAAACCCGGATCAGCGTGGCGGTGAATCTCGACGGCGACGGCACGGGCAGCTTCTCCATCGGCATTCCGTTCCTGGAGCACATGCTCGACCAGGTGGCCCGCCACGGCATGGTCGATATAAAGGTCGAAGCGCAGGGGGACCTCGAGATCGATGCCCACCATACAGTGGAAGATATTGGTATCACCCTCGGCGAGGCGATGGCCCGGGCCGTCGGCGACAAGTCCGGCATCCAGCGCTACGGGTATGCGTACGTACCCCTGGACGAGGCCTTGAGCCGCGTGGTCCTGGACTTCTCCGGGCGCCCCGGCCTGGAGTACGCGGTGACTTGGCCCCGAGCCCGCATCGGCGACTTCGATGTGGATCTGTTCCGGGAATTCTTTCAGGGCTTTTGCAACCACGCCGACGTGACCCTGCACATCGACAATCTGCGGGGCCGCAATGCGCACCACATCGCGGAGACCGTGTTCAAGGCATTCGGACGGGCCCTGCGTATGGCGGTGGAGATAGACAGCCGGCGAGGCAGTGCGGTGCCGTCCACCAAAGGGACCCTGTAGCCCCAAACCGTGCAGCCGCACCGGCGAAGCACCTGCCAATCATGAATCGTATCGCAGTCATCGATCTGGGAACCGGAAACCTGCGTTCCGTTGCCCGGGCCCTGGAAACGGCGGGCGGATCGAGCTGCGAAGTCAAGATCACCGACGACGCCTCCGACGTTTCCCGGGCGGACCGGGTCGTGTTCCCGGGCCAGAGCGCCATCGGATCGGTAATGAACAGGTTGCGCGACAATCCGGGGCTGCTCGATGCGCTGGCCGTGGCGGTCGAAAGCAAGCCCTTTCTCGGCATATGCATCGGCCTGCAGGCGCTCTATGCCCACAGCTCCGAGGACGGCGGGGTGGCGGGGCTCGGCGTCCTGCGCGGCGAGGTCCGGCACTTTCTGGAAGCCGGCGGCGAGCGGGCCGAAGTGCTGACCGACGAGGCCGGGCGCAGGCTCAAGATCCCCCACATGGGGTGGAACAATGTCCGCCAGATCTGCGTCCACCCACTGTGGCGCGGTATAGGCCAGGACGCCTGGTTCTACTTCGTGCACAGCTACTGTGCCTTTCCCGGCGCCCGCGAAGAAGTCTACGCCACCACGGCCTATGGCCTCGAGTTCGCCGCGGCCGCAGGCAGAGACAACGTATTCGCCGTCCAGTTTCACCCCGAGAAGAGCCAGCGAAACGGACTGGCAATGCTGGGCAACTTCATCGCGTGGGACGGGAACCCGTAGGAATTCCTTCGACAACTCCAACAAAGGCGCTGAAGCTCGATGCTACTCATACCGGCAATAGACATCAAAGGCGGCAAATGCGTCCGCCTCAGGCAAGGCAAGATGGACGACGCAACGGTGTATGAAGACGACCCCGTCGTCGCGGCGCGCAGGTGGGTCGACGCGGGAGCCGAGCGCCTGCACGTCATAGATCTCGACGGCGCCGTGACCGGGGAGCCGGTCAACTCCGACGCCGTGCGGGGCATCGTGGAACAGTTTCCCGGAGTGCCCGTCCAGGTCGGGGGCGGCATTCGAAATGAGCAGACCATTGACACCTACCTCGAGGCCGGCGTCCAGTACGTCATTCTCGGCACCAAGGCCGTGAACGAGCCGCACTTCGTCAGCGATATATGCGTCGAGTTCCCAGGTCACGTCATCGTCGGGCTGGACGCCAGGGATGGAAAGCTGGCGGTGGAGGGGTGGTCCAAGCTGTCCAAGCACGACGTCATCGACCTGGCGCACCGGCTGGAGACCGACGGTGTCGAGGCCATTATCTATACCGACATCTCCCGCGACGGGATGCTCACCGGCGCCAACATCGAAGCGACCCGCCGGTTGGCGGAATCGGTGCGTGTACCGGTGTTCGCGGCGGGGGGCATCGCCAGCCTTGACGACCTGCGACGGTTGCTGGAAATCGCCGACGCTGGCGTCGGCGGGGCCATTACCGGCAGGGCGATATACGACGGCTCGCTGGATTTTGCCGCCGGAATCAAGCTGCTGCGGCAGGGCGGCGGGTAATGGGACTGGCCAAGCGCGTAATCCCCTGCCTCGACGTGGACAATGGCAGGGTCGTCAAGGGCGTTCGCTTCGTGGACATACGGGATGCCGGCGACCCTGTGGAGGTGGCGAGGCGCTACGACGAGCAGGGTGCGGATGAAATCACCTTCCTCGACATCACCGCCAGCTCCGATGCCCGTCAGACCATGGTGCACGTGGTTGAGGGGGTGGCGGACCAGGTCTTCATTCCACTCACGGTGGGCGGCGGCATCCGAAGCGTCGAGGACATCCGTACTATGCTGGCGGCGGGAGCGGACAAGGTGTCCATCAACACCGCCGCAGTCAACAATCCGCAGTTGGTACGCGAAGCCAGCAGGCGGTTCGGCGCCCAGTGCATTGTGGTGGCCGTGGACGCCAAGCAGGTCTGCGCAGGTGAGTCGCCTGCGTGGGAGGTCTTTACCCACGGGGGCCGGCGCGCTACCGGCTTGGACGCGGTGGAATGGGCGACTCGGATGGCCGAGTACGGCGCCGGGGAAATTCTGCTGACGAGCATGGACCGGGACGGAACCCGGGACGGGTTCGATCTGGCCCTGACCCGTTCGGTCTCGACTACGGTTGCGGTTCCAGTCATCGCCAGCGGCGGGGTCGGTAACCTCGATCACCTCGCCGACGGCATCGTCGAGGGCTGCGCGGACGCCGTGCTCGCCGCATCCATTTTTCATTTCGGCCAGCACACGGTGCGCGAGGCCAAAGAGCGTATGGCGGCCCGGGGCATCGAGGTGAGGCTGTAACACCGTCGAAAACGACCCTTGCGGCGGGGGCGCTGTCCGGAATTAGTCGGAAATACCGTCGCACCGTCGTGTAAACTTCGCTTCTCGCGATGCCGGCCGTAGGTCCTCAGTCCCGACAGGTGCGACGAACGATGACGACAGCGACCCAGCAATGGTTGGACGACGTCCGCTGGAACGAGGAAGGTCTGGTTCCGGTGGTGGCCCAGGACGCGGCCAGCGGAAGGCTGCTGATGCTGGCCTGGATGGATCGGGAAGCGCTGAGGCTGACCGCCGAAACCGGCCGCGCGGTGTACTGGTCGAGATCGCGGCAGGGGCTCTGGCGCAAGGGTGAGCGTTCCGGCCATAACCAGCTCGTCAAGGAGCTGCGCTTGGACTGCGACAACGACACCGTTCTGCTCAGCGTGGAGCAGGTCGGCGGTATCGCCTGCCATACCGGACGGGAGAGCTGCTTCTACAAGAAGCTCGAAGATGGGGGTTGGCGGACGGTGGAGGCGCCGCTCAAGGATCCGGACGAGATTTACGGATGATGATGTTTGTACGCAAGACTGGTGGGTGACCCGTGACGGGTATAGACTTGAACGATCTGGCGTCGGTCCTGGAAAAGCGCAAGCAGGCCGATCCCCGCTCCTCCTACGTCGCGAAGCTCCACCATGAAGGTCTGAACGCGATTTTGAAGAAGGTCGCGGAGGAGTCGTTCGAAGTGTTGATGGCCGCCAGGGACGGAGACCGGGAGCAGCTGGTTTATGAAACCGCGGATCTGTGGTTTCATACGCTGGTGTTGTTGTCCCACGAAGGCCTGGGGCCGCGCGACGTATTGGCGGAACTGGCCCGGCGATTCGGTACGTCGGGGCTCGAGGAGAAGGCCCGGCGTGGCATCCCGGAAAGTCCGGACCGGGAGAATCCGGGTCAGGGAGATCCCTGATCAATTCGGATCTTGCGGTTCTGCGCTGCCGTGCAGACGGATGTTGATTTTCGTGTCCTGGCAATTCATGAATCTGAATCGTTCAGGGCTTTTCGTAGAACTTCTTGTAGAATGGGCGTTTGTTCCTGACGTTGGGAGAAATTTATGGGTCTAGGTGGCATTAGTATCTGGCAACTGCTGATCATTCTGGTGATTGTCCTGTTGTTGTTCGGCACCAAGAAGCTGCGCAATATCGGCGGTGACCTGGGTGGCGCGATCAAGAGTTTCAAGAAGTCGATGAAGGAAGGCGACGAAGAGGAAGACGAAGAAGGCGAAGGCGAAGAGGAGACCGACGAAGCGGGCGCCAGAATCGAGGACCAAGGCGAGTCGCGCAAGGAGGAATCGCACAAAGAGAAAGGGGAAGGCGCTCGGTCCGGAAACGGGGCGGCGAAACAGAAGCAGTCCTGAAGCCGAACCGTCTGATAATCACCCTCCTCCATGTTTGACATCGGGTTCTTCGAGCTGTGCGTCATCGGCATCGTGGCGTTGCTGGTGCTCGGGCCCGAGCGCCTGCCGCGCGCCGCGCGGACTGCGGGCATGTGGGTGGGGCGGGCCAAACGCATGGTCGCGCAGGTCAAGCGGGACATCGACGAGGAGCTGCGCCAGGAAGAGCTGCATGAGTTGCGCGACGCCAAGGAGACGCTGTCGAAGACCCGGGAGAGCATGAATTCGTTCAGGGATGAGCTCAACAAACAGATTGATACAGAGTCGGATGCCAGCCGGAAGCCGAAGGCGCCCGAGTCCGAGACTCCCGCGGACTCCAAGCCCAAGGATACGGAATAGACATCGCCGGGCTCTGACACCCTTCGCATTCCATGGCTGATCTGGACCCAGACGACAACAACAAGGACTCATTCATCTCGCACCTGGTCGAGTTGCGCGACCGTATTCTGCGTAGTCTGGTGGTGGTCCTGGCCCTCGTCGTGATAATGGCGCCGTTCGCCAATGATCTGTATGTGATCTTCGCCCACCCCCTCATGTCGATCCTGCCCAAGGGCGACACCATGATCTCCACCCAGCCCCACGGGCCGTTCTTGGTGCCTCTGAAACTGGTGGTGTCCCTGGCTGTGATCGCCGCCATGCCGTATCTGTTGTACCAGATGTGGGCGTTTGTGGCGCCCGGGCTGTACGAGAACGAGAAAGCGATCGCCGTGCCGCTGCTGATCTCCAGCACGGTGCTGTTCTACCTCGGCATCCTGTTCGCCTACTTCGTGGTGTTCCCGCTGGTGTTCGCGTTCTTCACCAGGACCGCGCCGGAAGGGGTGGCGGTGATGACGGATATCGACGCCTATTTCAACTTCTGCATGAAGTTGTTCTTTGCCTTCGGCGCCTGCTTCGAGGTGCCCATCGCCATTATCATTCTGGTGAAGCTGGGACTCACCACCCCGCAAGCCCTGGCTGCCAAGCGGCCTTACATCATCGTCACCGCGTTCGTGGTCGGCATGCTCATGACACCCCCGGACATCTTCTCCCAGACCATGCTGGCGGTACCGATCTGGATCCTGTTCGAGTTCGGACTGTGGTTTGCCAGGCGGATACGCCCGCGGGGGCAGGACGAGGAAACCGAAGCCGAAGACGCCGGCTGATGGCCAGTCCTGCGCTCGCGCGCCTTGGCGATGGGCATGTCCGATCCCGCTGAACGCTGCGTGTGAGTGTGACAAGGGGTACTTGGTTGCTCAATCCTCCCCAACGACGAGCCGTCGAGCATGAAGGCAGTGCACTTCTGGTGCTCGCCGGCGCCGGCAGCGGTAAGACCCGGGTCATTGCCGGCAAGGTCCTGCACCTGATACGCCAACGGTGCGCCGATCCCCATTCCATCCTCGCGGTAACTTTCACCAACAGGGCCGCGCGGGAAATGCGCGACCGTCTCAACCGGGAACTCGATAGCGACAACGCGGCGGCTCTGAACATCTCGACCTTTCATCGCTTCGGATTGGGTTTTCTCCACCGGCACGGAGACGCTGCGGGGTTGCGAACGCCGTTTTCGATCCTCGACAGCGCCGATTCCTCGCTGGTGGTGAGCGAGCTGATGCGGGACCAGCTGTCCGGCGAGCGCGGGATCGGAGAGCGCGTTCGGCAGCGAATTTCCTGGTGGAAGAACGACTGGATCGGTGCGGCGCAGGCTGCCTCCATGAGCCATGACGATCCCGTGGCCCGGGCCGCCGCCCGGGTCTACGGGGATTACAATCGTCAGCTTCGCGCCTACAATGCGGTAGATCTCGACGACCTCGTCTACCTACCGGCCGAGTTGCTGGCCGGCGATGACGAGCTGCGCCATGAGTGGCGGGGCAAGATCCGCCATGTGCTGGTGGACGAGTACCAGGACACCAACAATACCCAGTACGAGCTGATCCGCCTGCTGGCGGGCGATGGCGCCGGACTGACGGTGGTGGGGGACGACGATCAGTCGATCTACGCCTGGCGCGGCGCGCGCCCGGAAAACCTCGCCCGCCTGCGGCACGATTTCCCGGGCCTCGAGGTGGTCAAGCTGGAGCAGAACTACCGGTCAACCGGCCGGATCCTGGCTGCCGCCAACGGCCTGATCGCCCACAACGAACGGGCGTTCGAGAAACGCCTGTGGTGCGCCCTCGGCCACGGGCCCGCCATTCGCGTGCTGACCGCGGACAACGAGGAGCGGGAAGCGGAGCGCATTGCCGGCGCGCTGCTGCACCATCGGTTCCAGAACCGCGGTGCGTTCGCCGACTACGCGATCCTGTACCGTTCGAACTATCAGTCACGGATGCTCGAGCAGAAACTGCGGGAGATGCGTATTCCCTATGAAGTCAGTGGCGAGCTGTCGTTCTTCGACCGGCGGGAGATCAAGGACGTTCTCGCCTATCTCCGCCTGGTGGTGAACCCGGACGACGACAACGCCTTCCTGCGCACCGTCAATGCACCGCGCAGGGGTATCGGGCCGGTAGCTCTGGAGCGGCTGGGAGCTGCCGCCGGCCGGGCGGGGACGGCGCTGCTGCGCGCGGTGCAGGCGCCAGAGGCGGCTGAGGCGCTGAGCGTCCGGCAGATGGCCCCCTTGGTGCGGTTCTCCGACTGGATCCGGGAGCTGGGCGAGCGGGCCGCCGCCGAGCCGCCGCTGGACGTGGTCAAGTCACTGCTGTCGGAGATCGACTACGACGGCTGGCTCCTGGAGACTTCCGGCGGCGCCGATCAGGCCGAGCGCCGGCGGGACAACGTCGGTGAGTTGCTGGACTGGATCGGCCGCCTGCAGCGCAACGAGCCGGCCGCGGACCTGGGGGACCTGCTGGCGCACGTGGCGCTGGTGGGACAGCTCGATCGCGAATCCGACGAGGAACGCGATGCGGTCACCTTGATGACGCTGCATGCTGCCAAGGGGCTGGAGTATCCGTACGTCTTTATCTGCGGCCTGGAGGAAGAGTTGTTGCCGCATCAGAACAGTATGGAGCACGCCATCGAAGAAGAGAGGCGGCTGTTGTACGTGGGCATCACCCGGGCGCAGCGGGAGCTGATCCTGAGCTGGGCCCGAACCCGGCGCCGCCGCGGCGAGGTGGTGGAGCGCCTGCCCAGCCGGTTTCTGGACGAACTGCCCGCTGAGTTGCTGGCCTGGGACGACGCCGAGGCCCGCAATGATTCGGTGGGACAGGCACATCTGGACAATATCAGGACACTTCTGGGGTAGCCCGCCGACCCCAAACCCAGGAGCGTTTGCTATAATCGCGCGCTACTGCCGGGAAGCCGAATCTAAAGCCATAACCCAACCGGTCCGTGGTCCCCGGCCTTAAGTGTCCCCTATTGGCGGAAACATAATTCGAAATCACTCGTCAGGAGTACTCATGGCCGAAGATCATGTAGACAAGCATCGGCGCCGTTTCCTCACAGCTGTCACGACCGGCGTAGGTGCGGTTGGGGGCATCGCAGCGGCGGTCCCCTTCGTGGTGAGTATGACCCCCAGCGCGCGGGCGAGAGCGGAAGGGGCGCCGGTCCGGCTCGAGATCGGCAAGCTGGAGGCCGGCCAGATGCTGCGCGAGCAGTGGCGCGGTCAGCCCATCTTCGTGGTCAACCGAACCAAGGCAATGCTGGATTCCCTCGACAAGGATACGGATCTGCTTCTGGATCCCAAGTCCACCGCCGACCAGCAACCTTCCTACGCGGATAACAAGTACCGGTCGATCAAGCCGGAGTTCCTGGTGGTGATCGGGGTATGCACGCACCTGGGATGCGTCCCGGTCCAGAAGTTCACCATGGGTGCTGATTCTGGGATGGGCGCGGACTGGCCGGGCGGCTTCTTCTGCCCCTGCCACGGCTCCAAGTACGACCTCTCCGGACGCGTGTTCAAGAATGTGCCCGCGCCGCTCAATCTGCCGATTCCGCCATACAGGTTCGAGACCGACACGACCGTGGTCGTGGGCGAAGATCCCAAAGGAGCAGCGTGATGGCCAAATTGCTTGCATGGGTGGACGAGCGTTTTCCACTGACCAAGGTGTGGAACGAGCACCTCGCCGAATACTACGCCCCCAAGAACTTCAATTTCTGGTACTACTTCGGCTCCCTCGCGCATGCTGGTGTTGGTGCTGCAGATCGTTACCGGCATCTTCCTGACCATGCATTACAAGCCGGACGCGGATAAGGCGTTCGCCTCGGTGGCCTACATCATGCGCGATGTCCCCTGGGGTTGGCTGATGCGCTACCTGCACTCGGTGGGCGCCTCGATGTTCTTCGTGGTGGTTTACCTGCACATGTTCCGCGGTCTGCTGTACGGCTCGCACCGTGGTCCCAGAGAGCTGGTCTGGCTGCTTGGCTGCGTAATATTCGTGGCGCTGATGGCGGAGGCCTTCATGGGCTACCTGCTGCCCTGGGGCAATATGTCCTACTGGGGAGCGCAGGTCATCATCTCCCTGTTCGGCGCGATACCTTATGTCGGCGACGCCTTGTCGGAATGGATTCGGGGCAGCTTCGTAGTAACGGACGCCACTCTTAACCGGTTCTTCGCCTTCCATGTGATCGCGATGCCCCTGATCCTGGTGGGATTGGTGTTCCTGCATATCGTGGCGCTGCACAAGGTGGGCTCCAACAACCCGGACGGCATCGACATCAAGAAGAACAAGGACGCCAACGGCATCCCGAAAGACGGCATACCGTTTCATCCCTATTACACGGTGAAGGATCTCGTGGGCGTGGTAGGTTTTCTGATCATCTACCTGTCGATCGTGTTCTTCGGGCCGGAGTTCTTCGGGTTCTTCCTGGAGAAGGACAACTTCACTCCGGCGAATCCATTGCAGACGCCCGTCGACATCGTGCCGCTGTGGTACTTCACCCCTTTCTATTCGATTCTGCGCGCCACGACCGAGGACCTGATGTTGTTCGTGCGCGGCTTGGTCGTTCTCGCCGTGATCGTCGCTTTCGTCCGTACAAAGGGCTTCACTGGTCGCGTGGTGGCGGCCGTTATCGGGATCGCGCTTCTCATCGGCACCTTCGTGTTCGTCCCGAAGTTCTGGGGGGTGATTTTGATGGGGTCGTCACTGGTCGCCTTGTTTCTGCTTCCCTGGCTGGATCGGTCCCCGGTGCGGTCGATCCGGTATCGCGGCTGGATGTACAAAACAGCGCTGACGGTGTTTGCGTTGAGCTTCATTATCCTCGGGTACCTCGGCATGCATAAGCCGAATGAATTCAGCCTGTTCCTGTTCAAGAACGTTATATGGGCGCAAGCCTGCACCTTGGTCTATGCCTTGTTCTTTATCCTGATGCCGCTGTACAGCGTGTGGGATAAGACCAAACCTGAACCGGAAAGGGTGAATTTCAAATGAAGAAGTTAATGCTAATACTCATCCTGGCCGTGGTCCCCGTTCTTTGCCAGGCAGCGGAGGAATCGGAGCCCCTGGACTCGGTATACATCAATCTGGACGACAAGGCTTCGCTGCAACATGGCGCCACACTGTTCGTGAACTACTGCTTGTCGTGCCACAGCGCGGCGTTCATGCGCTATCGCCGGATGGGCGATGATCTGGGCATCAGTGAGCAGAACCTGCGCAAGTACATGATGTTCGCTGCCGACAAACCCGGCGATCTCATGAAGGTGGCGATGCCCGCAGCCGAGGCCAAGAAATGGTTTGGGACGGCGCCGCCGGACCTGTCGCTGATTGCCCGCCAGCGCAAGCCCGAGTGGATCTATACCTACCTGCGGAGTTTCTACCGTGATCCGAGCACCAAGACTGGCTGGAACAATACCTTGTTTCAAAACGTGGCGATGCCCAACGTGCTTTACACCCTCCAGGGCGTACAGCGCCTGGCGGGCCATGACGAGGACGGGCGACCCCAGTTCGAGTTGGAGAAACCCGGCAGTTTGAAGCCGGAGGAATACGACAAGGCGATTCAGGACCTGACCAATTTCCTGGTCTACCTCGGTGAACCGGCCAAGCTCGAACGCTACAAGGTCGGCGGCATCGTACTGCTGTTCCTGGTGGGTTTCTTTACGTTGGCTTCGTTCCTGAAGAAGGAATTCTGGAAGGACATACACTAGTCCATCCATCAGTGGGCTCTCGAGCCGGAAACTAAGAGAGGTTATGGTTACATCAGCGGGTCGCCGGTCGGTGATGGCGCTGTTTTCCGCGCCCGACTGCATATTCAGTCACAGTTGTCGGTTCGTGCTGGTCGAGAAGGCCGTCGACTGCGACATCGTCGACGTCAGCGACCGGGAAGCGGCCTACGAACTGGCGGAGCTGAATCCATACAATGAGACCCCCACGCTGGTCGACAGGGAACTGGTGATTTACGGCGGTCAGATCATCATCGAGTACCTGGAGGAACGCCTTCCCCACCCGCCCCTTATGCCCGTCGATCCTGTGAACCGGGCCAGGGCCCGTCTGATGATGATGCGTTTCGAACGTGAATGGATCAGCACTTACGCCAGGGCGGTGGAGTCCGGGAGACGCCTGACGGATGAACAGCTCAAGGAAATGCGCGACGGCCTGATCTCCATGTCACCGGCGTTGGCGGAGCAGCACTACATGCTCGGCGACGAGTTCAGCCTGGTGGATTGCGTGGTCGCTCCGTTCCTGTGGCGGCTGCCGGCCATGGGGATCGAGCTGCCCCACCAGGCGCGCTCCGTCACCGACTACGGGAAGCGGTTGTTCGACCGGCCGGCGTTCAGCGCCAGCCTCACCGACTTCGAGAGGGAGATACACCGCACGTGATCTCTACGAAGCCGTATCTTATCAGGGCCATCCGCGACTGGGCGCTGGACAACAGTTTCACGCCCCAGATCCTGGTAGACGCCACCGTCGATGGGGTCCGGGTCCCGCAAAGTCATGTGTCCGACGGGCAAATCGTGCTGAACATTGCCGACCAGGCAGTGGAGACGCTGGAGATGGGCAACGATTTCCTCTCCTTTGCCGCCCGGTTCAACGGCTCGCCTCACAATATCGACGTGCCGGTTGAATCGGTGCTGGCGATCTTCGCGAGAGAAAACGGCCAGGGCATATTCTTCAAGGAGCCGGACGGTTCCCCCGATCCGGACGGGAACGACGGGCAGGACTCCGTGAAGTCCCCCAAGCCCAATTTGAAGCTGGTGAAGTAGGAGAACAGGCCGCGGAAAGGGTCCGGGGTTCCCGGCGCCCTGGATTCGCGCGTGGCTCCGGGTGAGCCTTGAATCCACGAACTTCCATCCCCATCAACGATTTTCTACGTCTCGACATTCAACCAGTCCAACTTTCGGGAAGCATCCGCATGTCATACGACCCACACGGGACGACTATCCTTTCCGTGCGCCGCGACGACCAGGTGGTTATCGGGGGAGACGGACAGGTCTCCCTGAACACCACTGTGATGAAGAGCAATGCCCGCAAAGTGCGGCGCTTGTTCAAAGACCGTGTGCTGGCGGGTTTCGCAGGCGGTACCGCCGATGCCTTCACCCTGTTCGAGCGGTTCGAGGGCAAACTGGAGAAGCACCAAGGCAACCTCATGCGCTCCGCGGTGGAGCTGGCTAAGGACTGGCGTACGGACCGAATGCTGCGGCGGCTGGAAGCGCTGCTGGCGGTTGCCGACATGGAGGCGTCCCTGATTATCTCCGGCAACGGCGACGTCATTGAGCCGGAGGCCGGCATCATGGCGATCGGCTCCGGTGGGCCCTATGCCCAGTCGGCGGCGAGGGCACTGTTCGAGAACACCGAGCTGGATGCGCGGACCATCGTCGAGAAGAGTCTGAACATTGCCGCCGATATATGCATCTATACCAACAGCAACCTCACTATCGAAACACTGGGAGGCTCCGACTGATATGTCGTCGTTGACGCCGAGAGAGATCGTCGAAGAGCTGGACAAGCACATCATCGGCCAGGACGCCGCCAAGCGCGCAGTGGCCATTGCCTTGAGAAACCGGTGGCGCCGGCGGCAGGTGCCCGATGAAACGCTGCGGACCGAGATCACTCCCAAGAACATCCTGATGATCGGGCCCACGGGTGTTGGCAAGACGGAGATCGCGCGCCGCCTTGCCAGGATGGCGCACGCGCCCTTCACCAAGGTCGAGGCCTCCAAATTCACCGAAGTGGGCTACGTTGGACGCGACGTCGACTCCATCGTCCGGGATCTCATGGACATCGCGGTCAAGATGTCCCGCGAGGATGCCATGAACAAGGTGAGGCCCCGGGCCGAGGATGCTGCCGAGGAGCGGGTTCTCGACATACTCGTGCCTCCCGCTCGGCAGTACGATGGGGCTACCGTCGAGTCCGGCGACGACAGCGCCGGCCGCCAGCACTTCAGAAAGATGCTGCGCGAGGGCACGCTGGATGACCGGGAGATCGAAATCGAGGTCTCCCAGGCGGGCATGGGGGTGGAGATTTTCGGACCTCCCGGCATGGAGGAGATGACGAGTCAGCTGCAGAACATGATGCAAAACCTCGGCGGCCAGCGTAAGAAGCACCGCAAGGTTACGGTCAAGGCTGCTATGAAGCTCCTGACGGAGGACGAAGCGGCGAAGATGATCAACGAGGAGGAGACCAAGGAAGGGGCCCTGGAGCGGGTAGAGCAGGATGGGATCGTCTTCCTGGACGAGCTGGACAAGATCGTGGGTCGTTCGGAAACCCATGGTCCCGATGTCTCACGGGAGGGCGTGCAGCGGGACCTGCTGCCGCTGGTGGAAGGCTCCACCGTCTCCACCAAGTACGGGATGGTCCGCACCGACCATATCCTGTTCATCGCTTCCGGCGCTTTCCAGCTCAGCAAGCCCTCCGATCTTATCCCCGAGCTCCAAGGCCGGCTGCCGATTCGCGTGGAGCTGGATGCCCTGACGGCGGACGATTTCGTACGCATCCTGACGGAGACCGACGCTTCCCTGACCGAGCAGTACACAGCGTTGATGGCGACCGAGGATCTGAGCCTGCGGTTCACCGAGGACGGGGTTCGACGCATCGCCGAGGTCGCCTTCCGGGTGAATGAACAGACCGAGAACATCGGCGCCCGGCGCCTGCACACGGTGATGGAGCACGTCCTCGAGACCGTGTCCTTCGAGGCCACGGACCGCGCCGGTGAAGTTACCATCGATGCCGGGTACGTCGACGAGCACCTGGGCGACATCCTCCAGGACGAAGATCTAACGCGCTACATTCTGTAGCGCCATCTTCAACGGTCCGGTTCCCGAAGCCCGGATCGTAGGAGCGGCTTCAGCCGCGATAGACACGTCCACGCCAAGAAGATCGCGGCTGAAGCCGCTCCTACGATCCGCGGTTTCCGACCCGGGCGTCTCCACGGCAGCCCGCACTTGAAATCTCCCTGCCGGACACCATATCGGAATCAACCACGCAGCGACGTGCTGCATTGATGACCATTTTAGGAGGTTTCCAAATGAACCAGTTAGCTCGCACACCTGAAAGCGGCTCCCTGTGGGGCGCCCTCGATGACTTCGACAGCCTGTTCGACGATTTCTGGCGTCCGCTTGGCCGTGCTCGCCAGGGCGCCGGAAACGGTGGGGCCTTTGCTCCGGCCCTCGACGTCACCGAAACCGAGAGCGAGTACCGCGTGCGCGCGGACTTGCCGGGTATCAAGAAAGATGACCTGGACATCAGCATTCAGGACGGGGTGTTGACCATCAACGCCGAAACCAAATATGAAGACGAGGCGAAGAAGGAAGGCCGGCTCATCAGGCAGGAGCGCCGGTATGGGAAGTTCGTGCGGTCCATGCGCCTCGGCGACTCCGTGGACGTCAGCAAGGTGAAGGCCGAATACAAGGACGGAGTGTTGAGCCTGGTGCTGCCCAAGGCCGAGGAAGTCCGTCCGAAGCGCATAGACGTCAAGGTCGGCTGAACACGGTCTGCGCTTTCGCGATCCAGCCAAGAAAAGGCCGCCTAAGGGCGGCCTTTTTTGTCGGCGGAGCGCCCGTTGGGGAACGGCGGCACCGCGACTGTGGAATGATGACTCAGATCAATGTCCGGTGCGCGGCGGCGTTGTATCTTGCGCTCGCATCAGCACCGGGTCGGTTCTTCCACCCCGCGACTTTGCCAGCCCGGGCTGGCGGAAAATCGTCCTTGGTTTCGATACAGCCCCGGCAGCGCATGGGCGGTAACCATTTGGAGGCTAGCAATGAAAGACATTACCCAAAGCTCCGAGCGTCGGACCCCCAGGGGGTTGTTCGGCGACTTCGACGACATATTCGATGACTTCTGGCGTCCCGTCCGGCGCGAAAACGGAGGCGCCTTCGCGCCCGCCGTGGACGTGAGGGAGTCCGACGCCGAGTATCGCATCCGCGCCGATCTCCCGGGTGTCGAGAAAGACGACCTCGACATCAGCCTGCAGGACGGCGTGCTTACCATCAACGCCGAGACCAGGCAGGAGAAGAAGGAAGAGAAGGAAGGCCGTGTCATTCGCCAGGAGCGCCGCTGCGGCAAGTTTGTCCGCTCCATGCGACTTGGCGACACCGTGGATGCCGACAAGATCAAGGCCGAATACAAGGACGGCGTGCTGGATCTGGTCCTGCCGAAGACCGAGAAGGTGAAGGTCAAGAAAATCGACGTCCAGGTCAAATAGCTCCATTTACATTGCGTTGTCTTGGGGCCGCATTGCGCGGCCCCTTTTTTTGGGTATAGTTCGACGATGCGATATACACCGATACGCGGCCTCAGGATCCGGCATTGACTTCCACCAGCGACAAGGCGCTTGACTTCGCGCGCGTTCTCACCGAGGCGCTGCCGTATATCCAGCGGTTTCACGGCAAGACCATAGTCATCAAGTACGGCGGCAACGCCATGGTGGATTCCGACCTGAAGCGCGCCTTCGCGCGAGACGTGGTGTTGTTGAAGCTGGTGGGCATCAATCCGGTGATCGTTCACGGCGGCGGACCCCAGATCAGCAGGGTGCTCGAGCGAATCGGCAAGAAAAGCGAGTTCATAGACGGCATGCGGGTGACCGACCAGGAGACCATGGACGTCGTGGAGATGGTACTGGGCGGGCTCGTGAACAAGGAGATCGTGAACCTGATAAACAGCCACGGCGGCCGCGCTGTAGGCCTGTCCGGCAAGGATGGCGCCATGATCCGCGCCCGGCGGCTGACGGTGGCGCGCAACGATCCCGAGGCCAACGAGCCCGAGATCATCGATCTGGGGCACGTGGGGGAGGTGGCGCAGGTGGATCCCCGGGTAGTCAAGACGCTCGACGAGAAGCAGTTCATACCTGTTATTGCCCCCATCGGCGTAGGGGACGACGGACATACCTACAACATCAACGCCGATACCGTGGCGGGCAAGCTCGCCATCACCCTGGGAGCGGAGAAGCTGATCCTGCTGACGAACACCACCGGGGTGATGGATCGGGACGGCGGTTTGCTGACGGGCCTGACCGCTGCTGATGTACAAGGCTACGTCAACGACGGCACCATCAGCGGCGGCATGCTGCCCAAGGTGCGGTGTGCCCTGGATGCCGTGGGCAGCGGCGTGCACGGCGCCCATATCATTGACGGGCGCGTGCGCCATGCCGTGCTGCTGGAGATATTTACCGACTCGGGCATCGGCACCTTGATCAAGCGGTAGGCGCCGTCTTTGCGTTCCGTCATTGCTATGTCTGTCTGGATTGCCGCGTCGCCTTCGGCTCCTCGCAATGACGCCGGCACTGTCGCCGCACGAGACCGTTAAAGCGCGGCGGCGTCGTCCGGATGACCTGCCGCCAGCAGGCAGGCGCGGGTGTTATCCAGCAATCTCCGCTGGAGTTCTTGCACCAATCCCTGTTCGTCTTCAGCCAGCTGCTCGCGGTTCACGTACAACGGCTCGCCCACGTACTCGTAGAGGGTGGTGAAGCACTTGGGAATCTTGTGTCGGTCCCAGGTTCGCGTCCGCCACTGCCTTGCGGCGTTGATCTCGTACGGCACGATGGGACAGCCCGCCAGGGCCGCGATCCACAGCACCCCCGTCTGGCACCGATACGCCGGGCCCCGCGGGCCGTCGGGGGTCATGGCGCCGTTCGAGCCCGCGCGCAGGGCCCGCACCATTTCCCGGGCCGCCCGCCGGCCGCTGGAGGAAGACGAGCCGCGCACAGCGATGTTGCCCGCCTTCTCGATGCCCCTGGCGATGAACTCCCCGTCGCGACTGGCGCTGGCCATCATGGCCACCCCTCGATTGCGCATTCGGCACACGAAGATAGCGGTGTTATTGTGCCAACCGGTTAGCAGCAACGGCTGACCGGCGTGTTCCAGCTCCAGGAGGTGTTCCCCGCCCACGGTCCGCAGTGTGCAGGTGCGAAGGATGCCGGTCATTACCCACTTGTACAGTGCCGGGACCACCACCAGAGCGACTGCGTTCAGCACGGTGGCGGTGGCTGGACGCGCCCGGGCCGGGGTCACCGGTTCCTGCCGCCGCCGGTGAGTTGGGACACCTGCTTCTCGAGGTTCCGCACGCGCTGCAACAAGTCGTACAGCTTCCTGAATACCGACATGTTCCGGGTGTACTCGCGGAACGGCTGGGTCGGCCCGGCGGCGTACATGCCGGGCTCGGTGATGTCCTCGGTGACGCCGGCGCGGTGCACCAACACAACGTCGTCGGCGATGACCTTGTGATCGAGAACGCCGGTCTGTCCGCTCGCGATCACCCGTTTGCCGAAGCGTGTCGAGCCCGATATGCCGGTGTGCGCCACGAGAATGCAGTCCTCGTCGATGAATACGTTATGTGCCAAATGACACAGGGCGTCTATCTTGGTGCCTCGGGCGACCCGGGTCTCGTGATAGGTGGCGCGATCAATGGTGACGTTGGCCGATATCAGGACGTCGTCCTCCAGCACAACGATGCCTTTCTGTGGAATACGGTGGTAGTGCTTGTTCTCGTCGCGGGCGAAGCCGAAGCCCTCGGCGCCGATGACGCAGCCGGGCTTGAGCCTGACCCGTCGCCCGATCCGGCAGTAGCTCCCCACGAAAACGCCGGCCAGAACCAGGGTGTCGTCACCGATGACGGCGCCGGTCTCGATAACGGCGTTGGACTGCACCACCACTCGTTCCCCCAGCACCACGTTGCTCCCGATTACCGCGCAGGGTCCGACGGTAGCGCTGTCCGGAACCTTCGCGGTGTCGTGGACCACCGCGCCGGGGTGGATGCGCGGCCACTCGTGGTCGTGATAGTCGGTGTCGTCGAAGGCCTGGCGCATGAAGGCATGGGCCAGCTTCACATCGTGGCTCACCACGATACCCAGCTCCTCGACGTCTTCGAGGGCGTCGGCAATTGCCTGGGTCGTGACCAGCGCCGCCGGCGGCGAGCGTCTCAGGGATTCGACCCGGTCCGGGTCGTCGGTGAATACGAGGCTGCCGGCGGTGTACTGCTCCGCGGGCGAGAATTCGCTGAACCTCACGTCCGGCCGGCGCACCTCCAAGGCATAGGGCGTGTTCTTGAACTGTTCATACAATTCGCCGATGGAGATATTCATTGCTGTCGCGCCGTTCCCCGTAGTCGCCCACTGTAGGCCGGCATTTTACGCCGACATCCCCGTCTGACCATGCGCCGCGCCTGTGTGCGGAATGCTTACCCTGGCCAACAATAGCGCGCCGGCGGCGAACATGACCAGCAATATCAGGATGGAAACCCGGTTGCTGCCGCTGAGCACCGCCGTCCAGCCCACCAGCACTGGTCCCAGCACCGCCGCGAATTTGCCCAGCAGGTTGTAGAAACCGAAGAATTCCGCCGCAGCCTGCCGGGGAATCAGTCGCGCGTAAAGGGAACGGCTCAGCGCCTGGACTCCGCCCTGGACCAGCCCGATGGAGACCGCCATGCCGTAGAACTCCCAGGTCCGGTCCATGAAGTACGCCCACATCGTGATCATCATGTATACCGCGAGTCCGATCAGTATGCCCGTCTTCGGACCCAGTCGCTGGCCGAGCCAACCGAAGCCCAGCGCCGCCGGAAAGCCGACGAACTGGACGATCAGCAGGGCCGCGATGAGGTCCCCGGCATGAAATCCGAGCGCCAGGCCGTAGTCCACGGCCATGACGACGATGGTATCGAGGGCGTCGATATAGAGCCAGTACGCCACGAGGAACATCACGACCTTACGGTATCCGCGCACCTGTCCTACCGTGACGCCGAGCTGACGCCATCCCGCGCGCACCGCTTCCAACCAGCCGCCGCCGGCGCGTCGCCGGCGCTCGTTCACATTCCGCGCCAAGGGCACGGTAAACGCGGCCCACCAAAGGGCGGTAGCGAGAAACGAAACCTTTACCGCGCCCTCGATGGAGGTGAGACCGAACCACCGGGGATGGAGCGTCATCAATACGCAGTATGCGAACAACAACCCACCCCCGAGATAGCCGAGCGCGAAGCCCAGGGACGAAGCCCACTCGTAGCGGGCCGGCGGGACGATGTTGACGATCAGGGAGTCATAAAATACGTTGGCGCCCGCGAAGCCGACCACGGCCGTGACGTAGACCGCCGCCGCCATCTCCCACTGGCCCTTGGCTATGACTGCCAGCCATCCGGTGAACGTCACACCGATGACAGCAAAGAACAGCAGCAGGCGCTTCCTGTATGCTCCCTGGTCGGCGATCGCTCCCAGGACCGGGGCCATGGCCAGCACCAGCAGGCTGGCCATCGAATTGGCCACGCCGAGCCGGAATGTGCTCTCGGTCGCGGCGACCCCGACGCTCCAGTACTCCTTGAAGAAGATCGGGAAGAACCCCGCAATCACGGTAGTGGCGAACGCGGAATTAGCCCAGTCGTAAAGCGCCCAGGACCAGACCTTCTTGCTGTTTCGGGTCACCGGCGCGGGCCCGTTGGCTGTCTACTCGTGGGCGATGGGCTTTTCGGTAAACAGATAGTCCCTCAATTGCTTGTCCAGCACCCCGTCCCGGCGCCGAATCCACTCCAGAACCATGGCGGCGTGCTCCTTTTCCTCGTCCCGATTATGGGCCAGTATGGCTGCGAGCTCCTTGTCCTTGCAGGCGTCGACGCGCTGGTTGTACCAGTCTATCGCTTCGAGCTCCTCCATCAGGGACGTGATGGCGCGATGCATGTCACGCGTTTCGTCGGACATCTCCTCGATCGGCTCGTGGTAGCCTTCGTTCGCCATAGAAGTATCTCCAGGAAAATTGACAGTATCGACGTATATTACGTGGGATTCAGTCGCGAATAAACGCCTGTTGAAATCCGGTTTTTGCATACTATCATTGAGCTTCGATCATTCAGGCGCCGCACCGCAACGGGAGGCGGCACCGGACATTCATCATCGGAACGGGAGGACGAACCATGTTGGACAAGCACGAACAATGGCGGGCGCTGTGCGATGAGCACGAGGTCGCCCGAGCCGGCTACTTCGCGAATTCACGCCTGCTGACGGACAAGTATGCGCGGGTGTTTCAGGGTGACCGGAACGCGGCGCCTACTGAGCAGGAGATCGAGCGCGCCCGGGCAGCGCGTGAAAAATGGGAGGAGGTGAGACAACGCATGGATGATTTCGTGTTGCGAAACACCTAGCGGGGCCCGTCCGGTTCGCCATCGGCGTGAACTGAACGAGCAGGGGAGGGAGACGCGGCGTCCGCCTTTCGAACGGTGCTGTCCCTGGCCCCGACATCTTTGCTGGCACGCAACAACCTGCCCTACCTGCTTGCCCCGGGAGGGCTGCATGGACCAGGCTCTCGAGGAGACCGACGAGGCTTTGGACCAGGCCGGCGGCGAGAATGCCGACCTCAAGAAGACGCTGCTTCAGACGCGCTCCGAGATCGAGTCCCGGGAGCAGTCGGGTGCCGCGGCGTCCGGCTCCTGTCCCCGAAGGAAATCTGGCGCGCCCAAGAGGATTCGAACCTCTGACCTTTGGCTCCGGAGGCCAACGCTCTATCCAACTGAGCTATGGGCGCGTGTCGGACCGACACGCCTCATTGTAACAAGAGGCGTGGCGGCCCCGGCAGCGCGCTATGGGCGAGATGCCGCGACGACCCCCGGAAAACGACCTTACGGGCCGGAGACGCCGTCGCTGCAGCTGGCGCCCAGGTTCAGCGGGAGGGTGTACGAGTCGGTGATGGTGAATGGCCCGACTCCGCCACACTGGTAATAGATATCTCCCGAACAATTGGCCACCTTGACGGTCAGGGTCACCTGTACTGTGTTGTCCGTGACCAACTCGACGGTGACGCGGCTGCTTGTGACGTCGCAGCCGCCCCAAGTGCCTTGGTCGAAATTCGAAAAGTGGACCTCCGATCCATCCCAGTCGTTCACATGGCCGATGCGTGCCGGCACGGGATAGGTGAGATAGGTATAGGGCATGTCGCCAAACCAGACGTCCAGCCTCGCCGTGCTGCCGCCTCCCACCGCACCATCGACGCAGACCTCGATGGACTGCTCAAAAGAGTAGTTGCACGCCATTGTCGCTTACCCCCTTTGGCTAACTGTAGGCACCGACGATTCCAGCCACGGAAGCTCGCTGGGTGATCTGGAATCCCGACGTCTGTGCGTGAGCCGGCAAGGCGACAGCCTTGACGATCGGCTCGGACCAATGGGACAAGGTCACCCCGCCCACACCCACTGCCAGGCCCTTGACCACGCCTCGACGGCCGGTGCGCGGTCGCTTGTCCGATGTTTTGGTGGAAGAACTGCTCGAGTCGTTCATCTGTTGAACCCCCTCTGATGAGATGGCGGGCACCATTGGAAACCCCCTGCGTTGGTGTGCCCCTGTATGCGCCGGGGACCGCCCCGGACGTGCTTATGCAAGCTACTGGATTCCCTGTGTCCATTATTGGGTTTTCCAGGACCAAGTCAATTGAAAAAATGGCCCAGAGCGCGTATCCAGGATTGCCGGGTCTCATCCGCGTCGTGATGGGCGAGCACCTGCTCGAATTCCGCGGCCAGCCTTGCCCGGGCCTCCCGCGCGAGCCTCGGCAGGTCCGAGAACACCCGTTGCAGGGCCTCGATATCCACTCCCGCTTCTTGTCCGATACCGCCCTGCATCCACCGGAAAGCAGGCCGTGCCGGGCGAGGAGGCCCCGGCGGCACCAGGATTATGCCTGGCAGATGACGCAATTCCGCATGGACGTGGGCATCGAGGAGAACGACCGGCTTGCCCAGGTGCAGCGCCTCGCGCGGGGTGACGGACCAGCCTTCTCCCGAGGACAGGAAACAGTAGACGTCGAGCCCGCTCATCCATTCGAGGTATTCCCCCCGGCTGAGGGACGCGACCCGCAGCTCGATATTGCCGCAGTCGAGGGCCGATTCGATCCGGCGGTGCTCTTCCTGGGCCTCCCGGTCCCGGGGCTCGGTGCGAGTGTGGATCCGAAGCCGGAAATCGGGGTGTCCGCCAAGGACGGCCGCGAAGGCCTCCGCCGTCAACGCGAGGTTCTTGCGTGGCCACAGGCCAGCCGACATGCCGAGCGTCAATGGTTGTCCGGAGTCGTCGCCCCCGGCCACTGGCGGGCGAACCACGTACTCGTAGGGATGGGGCAGCTTAACGAAACGAACCTCGTGCTCCCGCAGGTAGTCTTCGAGCAGTGACGAGGTGATGATGGTCAGATCATAGGCGCGGACGAGATCCAGCATTGGGTTCCACAGCCGGTCCGTCTCCCACATCAGGTAGACGGCGCAACAGGCGGCGAAACGCCCCCGCATGTCGAGAACCCGGTCGATCTGCTCGCGGATCGACTTTTCACCGCCCGGCAAACCTACCACGTCCAGGTACAGACAGTTCTGGAACAGGTCTGGACGCTGCTCGTGTACATAGCTCGAGAGCCCGTCGTAGAGCTCGGGTGAATAGCTGGACACACGTTCGTCGAGACTCTTGTAGCGGATCCCGGACCCGTTGAAAACCAGGCGATCCAGAAGACGCAGGTGGGCGCCGACCCCGTCACGGGGATAGTCCCAGCCGGAGTACACGATGCTCGAGAATCCGAGTTGCTCGCCGGCGTCGATCGCCGCGCCAGGATCCGCCGTCGCCCGGGCGCGGCGCTCGGCGTCCTGGCGATAGCGCTCGCATTCACCGGGATCGAGACAATGCCCCGCCAGACGCTCGAACTCCTCGACGCCGCACTCCAGGGCCGACCGGGCGATCTCGATTATCGGTTGGAGTACCCTGGGCCAGGCATATCGTCGGCGCACGTCGGCGCCGGCAGTAACGAGCTTGTCGCGCTCCTCCGTCCAGTGGTCCACGGCATGACGCAACTTTGCGATCAGGTCCTCCTCGTCCACGGCACAGTATCGCCCGCACTGGTGATCGACGCGCGGCGCCCGTATGACGCCTCCGGGCCGCAGGCAAATGGAGTTGTCTCTGTCGAGGTAGTCCGCCATGCCTCCCGTCGCCGGCGCGATTACCGGCGTCTCGCAGGCGATGGATTCGAGCGGCACGAGCCCGAAGCCCTCGCCTTTGGAGGGGTGGACGGTGCAATGCACCTCGGAATACACCCGCGCGGCATCCCTCAGGCTCAGGGCCCCCGGCGGATCGAATTCCACCAGGCGGCCGTAGTCCGGCCAGCCTGGACAGGCGGGCAGCCAGCGACGGTCACCGATTCGTAGACGAAGGACGATGTCGTCCCGCCCCTCGAACGCGATCTGGAAGCAGCGTATCAATTCCCGGTAGCCCTTTCTCTCCGCTACCAGGTGACTGCGTAAGCTGTTGTAGAAGACGAAGCGCCCGTTCGGCCGCAATCCCTCGATCAGGCGATGCTGCGGATGCACGCCGTGCGGCACGACCATGACGGGGCTCGTGACCCCGGACCGCAGGAACGCCATCCTGCAGGAACGCGAGGGCACCACGATCAGGTGAAATCGATTGCAGGCTCGCACCCATTCCGGGAGGATCTGATCCGTCTCGCAGACACAGATCCCTATCCTGATGTCATGCGAAAAGAAGAAATCCGGCGCATGGGTGGGAAAGCCGAAAAATATCCCCACCCGCGCCCGCCGGTTGAGCCCGGTGAGATGTGACAGCACGGGATCGCTTGGTTCCGGACCGGCATAGTTGCACAGGGCAAGCTCCGTGATTTCATCTGCGAGAGCGTGCGCCAACGCACCGAATACGTTCGAATACGAATCGGTGCCCGCCAGGTAGCCATAAAGCTGAAGGCGGGCGTCCGGCCTGTGGCGGCCCCCAAAGGATATCTTTGGCGGTGCGTCGGGCGGACTGAAATTGAATTGGAAGTGTGCGCGGCGCACTTGTCCGAGAGTGTGGGCCCGCGTCCCGGGCTCAGCCGCGATCGTCGCGGCGGGCCTTGCCGGTCGCATCTGCGGGGGGCGATAGGGCCGGCCATTTTCCCTCGGGGCACGCGAATCCCGCGTACCAGGTTTTGATGCCCATGGCGCAGAGGCAGCGACGGCATTGGGTGGTTACGGGAACGAACTCCTCGCAGTCCTGGCAAATGGCATAGCGCTCCCACTTGACTTCTCTCGGAACCCGCCAGAACTTCTCGTTCAAGCGCCGCCAGCGTGCCTTGCCCACCTTGATCCAGGCGGTCCACGCCCATTGCGTTTCGCGCTGATCCGGCTGTGAGTCGTCAGGTTCGTGTTGGAACTCGTTCATGCCCTGCTCATGGGAATGCTGCCCCGCCCGGCCCGGTGCGGCCGGGGAATTGGTATAGAATCATCCGCTGTGGCTAACCCAATGGATTCCTGCTCGCTCAGGGTGTTTGAAGCGGGAATCTGGCTCTTTTATCACAACTCACCATGGCCCGCTATCTTGATTGACTCCTCCACCGTCGTGCGTCCGAGATTGCACGTATTCACGATGGCAAACGAGCGCCATGGCGGATTCCTGAGCTCATGCGGGCTGATGAGACGCCTGCAGTCGCACTTCCACGTCGATGCCTGGCCGCTAACCGGCGCGACACCCGACGAGAATGCCACCGCGCTGCGCGAAGCAGCGGACGAGGTCCACTTGGACGGTGGCGTCCCTGCCTGCGACATCCGCGGCCACGTCCTCTTCTACATGAACGACTATCCACCGCTGTTCAGCAACTTTTCCCGGCAGTGGCAGCGGGCGCTCCGGGATGCGGCCAGTGTACAGATCGCGTTCAACCGGACTCTGGGCAGCCTGCCCCGTGAACACTGGCTCGCACGGCAAGTCACCCGGATCTATTTTCATGATTCGTGGATGGGTGAATCCTGGCGCTTTTTGACCAATGAGTCACCGCTGGCAGACATACCGGCCGAGGTGTTGGCGCCGCCCGCCGATCTCACACGTTTCCTGCGCATCTCCGCGCCGCGGTCCGGGCCCGTGGTGGTTGGCCGCTTCGCCGGTGATGCCAGCGTTCCGCGCAACGCCGTCGAACTCTACCGGCAGCTCTCCGACAACGTGCCGGAGGCCGAGTGGTGGTTTATGCCGGCGCCTGCCGCGCTGGAAGAGGTATTCGGCGGCGACCGTCGATTCCGATTTTTTGCCCGGAACGCCATGGACCCCGTCGAGTTTCTTTCATCCTGCCACATCGCCGCACTGACCTATTGGGCCGGCGTCCCGGTGCCCGGGCCGCGCTCGCTGATGGAGGCCATGGCGGCGGGCTGTGCGCCGGTGGTGATCGACCGCGAGGGACCGCGCGACCGGGTCATTCACGGGGAGTCAGGGTTCCGGACCAATGACGACCTGGAGTTCATCGACTACATCGCGAGGTTGGCGCGGGATCCGGTGCTGCGCGATCGTATCGCCGCGGGTGCCAGGGAACGGGCGCGGCGGTGGGGTCCGGATGTATGGGTAGAGCGGATCGTGGCAAACAGCCTCGGGCGAACGGACGCTGACGATGTCGAATGGTGATATCCTCAATCGCGTTCCGGCTTGAACGAGCAACACGCTTCTTTCAAAGATGCAACCCGCGCCGCGAGTCACCATCGGCATGCCCGTGTACAACGGTGAACGTTTTCTGAGGGAAGCCCTCGATTCGCTGCTCGCGCAGACCTTCACCGACTTCGAACTGGTCATTTCGGACAACGCGTCCGAGGACGCCACCGGGGCGATCTGCACGGCGTACGCCGGCCTTGATTCACGGGTCCGGTACCTGCGGCAGGATATCAATCACGGTGCCGCCTGGAACCACAACCGGGTGGTGGAGGAGGCGCGCGGCGAGTTGTTCAAGCTTGCCTGCTATGACGATGTCTGCGACCCGGCGATGATCGCGGCCTGCGTCCAGGCTCTGGATCGGCATCCCGAGGCGGTGCTCGCCTACCCACGGACCCGGATGATGATGCGGGGCGACATGAGCACCCTGCAGGAGTACACCAGCGACATGGAGTTGTCGTCGCCATCCGCCGCCATGCGATTTGGCGATCTGATAGACGAGGCGCCGCCGTCCTTCCCTCTGTTCGGTGTCGTACACCTGGCCGCGCTCAGAAAGACGCCGTTGTTTGAGTCGTACAAGGCCAGTGACCGGGTGGTCCTGGTGAGACTCGCCCTAGCTGGACCGTTCGTGGAGGCGCAGGAAGCCGTGTTCTATTACCGGTGGCACGACAACAATGCCACCAAGCTGGTGGCCGAGCCTGCCCGGTTCTACCAGTGGTGGGACCCTGCCGCGGGATCAGGGCGGGTGTTCCCGGAGACGCGCCTGCTATACGAATATTTCCGGTCCCTGTGGATCATGAAGCTGTCGCTGCGGGAGCGGCGGGAGTGTGCGCGGGAGATTCGGTTCTGGTACCAGTTTCAAAAGCCATCGATTAAGTGGGAACTCAAGGGACTGCTCGGCCGGCGCCGCACCGCGGAGCCGCCGCGCTCGACCTACGTCGAGCAACTCGTACGGCGCGCCCGCCGCAAGCAGATCAAGCAGCGACTGTATCCGCTCGGCACTGACTAGCCCTTGGGCGACTGGAACAGCGGCGGATGGTAGTCCCGTTGTTGCCGTGCCGCCTGCGGATTGGTGTAGTAGATTGTGGCCATTGATTTGCGGCGTATCTCCGGTGGGCACCTGAGAGGCTTTGGGTGTCCGTGGTATGCTTTTTCGACGTTCAGGAACAACACCGTTCGGTTGAACAGCGGCGCGATCGACTTGCCGCACTCTTGCAGTCCCGCGTCCCATAGCTCCAAGTCGCCGCCGTATTCCTCTTTCCAGTCATTGTTCAGATAAATCAGCACGCTCAGGGTCCGCTTCAGGCCGAAGAACCGGTGCTGGTTGAAGTCCTCGTGCAGGTTCAGGTGGCCCCCGGCCAGCACCTGGGTTACGCCCGCCCCGTGGAAGTGGGGATCGGGTATCAGGCCGCGAACGCCGCTGACCAGCTCGCAGAAGCGTACGAATTCCGCGGAGTTGAGATAGCGCAGGAAGTGCTGGATCGGGGGCGGCAGGGCGTCGTCTCCATTGCTCGCTGCGTACTTGTCCTCATGCTCGCTGGCCCATTGCGTCCACACTTCGCTGTCGGGGTCGGGGAACACTTCGATAACCTGCTCCAGGACGTGCTCGTCGAAAAGCCCGTCGATCACCACATGGGGAAAAGGGACGGCGCTCGAGAACTCCGCGCGCTTCTCGATGGCGAGCCTGGCCAGCGCAGGACCCGCCGTGGACACAAAACGCTCCGGGCGCTCCAACCAGGTCCAATCATTCGTCTTGGTGCTGCTCATGACCGGATTATCCCCCATGTCGCGCGGTTAGTCAGGGCAGCGCCACCACCCGCGGCGTGATGCCAGATTCGGCGAGCCGCGCGCGGACCTCGGGAAGATACACACCGTTCATAACCAGCACCAGGCCCGGCGGCCGGACCGCCAGCGCTTCGGGTGACGCCACCCGGTGGCCGGTGACGGGCAGAAAGCTGCCGTGCTTACGTTCGTTGATATCCACCACGCAGTCCACCTCGGGTCCCAGGTTCAATGCGGTCAGGAACGCCACCGCCTTGGAGCCGCCACCCCAGAGAACGGTTCGCCGGCCGGACCGGCGAGCGTGGAGAATCAGGGCGCGCCATCGTGACTTGGTCGATTCGATGTCGTGTTTGAAGGCCTGGATCTCCTCCAGGATCTCCGCGTTGTCGTGTGCCGAGGGGGCGGTGCCGGCGCTGGATCGCGCGAAAACTGTCAGGTACTGATCGCCATAGGCGTTGGATATCTCTTCCACGACGAAGCCGGCATCCGTGAAAAGCAGCGCGAGAGCCCTCTCCGTGAAATACGAGCAGTGCTCATAGTAGACATCCCAGAACGCGCGTCGCCGATAGATGCGCCCGGCGTCCGGTACCTGGAAGAACACCGGGGTGCCCGCACGGGTCGAGGATTGAGCCAGTGAGCGGTACAGCGTCAGCAGGAACCGGCGGGTTTCCCGGATATGCTCCAGGGTCATTTTGCAGCACACCAAATCGGCATCGCCGAGATCCTGGCCGGTGAAGTTCTCGCGCTTCACCACCGTGCCGGGCGGCAGGGCAATCCGGTTCGGTACGAAAGCCGGATCGAAGCCCATGCCGCGGTTGTCGCCAAGCCGGCACAGGAGAGCCAGAAACTCGCCCTTGCCGCAGCCGATCTCGACTACCCGTCCGTTGCGCAGCTTGTAGCGCCTGATCAGGTCCGACGCCAGTTCCCGTTGATACCGGTCGAACGTCCGGGAGGCGCTCTGGGTCTCCTCGCAGCGGCCGTCGTAGTGCATGCGGCGCCCGTCGAAGGCGATATTGGTAGTGAAGGTGCAGGCGGTGCAGAAACCCAGGCGGATGTCGCCGCGCGGGAAGTCCAGTGCCTCGCGGAGGCTGGATATCAACACCACGCTGTGCACGGGAACGCCGGCTTGCACATAGATCGTTTCGAGTCCGGTAGCGCCGCAGTTGGGGCACTGCGCATCAGCGGTATTCATGGCGATGCCGGTATGATCTCAAGTCTCGGCAGCGGCACGATGATCTGTCCGCCGGCCTCGAGGTAGGGCCGCTGCTGTGGGAGGATTTCGTCGCGCAGGTTCCAGGCGAGCAGCAGCAGGTAGTCGGGCCGGTCGGATGCCAGTATCGTGGGATCACGGATCTCGAGACGCGCTCCCGGCAGGTACTTGCCATGCTTGTAGGGGTTGCTGTCCACAACGTAATCGAGGATGGATACGTCGATTCCACACAAGTGCAGGAGAGTCGTGGCCTTCGCCGCCGCACCGTAGGCCGCTACGCGCTTGCCTTCCCGATGCAGATCCTGAAGCAGCCGCTTCAATCCTCCCGCGAGCTCGACGGCCTGCCGCGCGAAGTCGCGGCAGCGGTCCGCATCGAGCGGATCCGACGCCCGCTCCTCCTCGAGCATCCGGGCGACCGCGGCCGAGGGCTTTCGGTTCTTCCCTATGTAGCAGCGCAGGGACCCGCCGTGAGTCGATAAACGACGTACGTCATGGATCTGAAATTCCTGAGCCGCCATCAGCCGCACCAGCGGCGCCAACGCAAAATAGCACAGGTGCTGGTGGTATACGGTATCGAACTCGCAAGCCTCTATCAGGTCCCGGGCGTAAGGCACCTCGATCACCAGCGTGCCCGCGGGCTTGAGAATCCGGGACAGGCCCCGGACGAATCCGCGCAGGTCGGGAACGTGGGCGAGAACGTTGTTGGCCAGCACCAGGTCCCCGAACTGTCCCTGCCGCGCCAGGTCGGCGGCGAGATCTTCGTCGAAGAACTCCCGGCGCGTCGGGATGCCCGCCCTTGTCGCGGCGTCGGCAGGCGGTCCCGCAGGATCGATCCCCAGCACCGGAATGCCCGCGTCCTTGAAGTTACGCAGCATGTAACCGTCATTGCTGGCGATCTCAACGACGCTCGACTCCGGGCCCAGGGTCAGGCTGTCGATCAGCTCCAGGGCGTTGTCCCGGCAGTGGGTGAGCCAGGATGCCGAGGTCGAGGAGAAATACGGGTAGCGTGGACTGAACAGAACGTGCGGGTCCACCGTCTCCCGGATCTGCAATAAGCTGCATTCGGGGCACAATGCCAACGACAGGGGAGCGCGGGGCTCGGGCCGGCCGAGCTCGTTGGCCTCCAGCAGGCCGTCCGCGATCGGCGAGGCCCCATATTCCAGGACGTCCCGCAAGTCGCCCGTCCCGCACGCCCGGCACCGGGATTCGACGCGATAGAGCACCGAATTGGCCGTAGTTCCATCAGCGGTCATGTGGGGCGACCCAGTACAGGTCCTGATCCAGTCGCCCGCTGGAAATTAGTTGTTGCACATGGGCGATGCGACTGAACCCGGCTCCCTCGAAGTCGGCAGGCTTCACGGGCTGCTCGCGCAGCGCAGCGTGCAGCTCCGCGGCACCCTGCTCGACGGTGCAACAGGGCTTGAAGGCTTCGAGCCGCCGCTGGATCTTGTCGCAGTCGACGCGGTAGTTGCGGCGATCGGGAGTGGCGCTGATCGAGTACTCGATACGAGAACCCTGAACGGCGTGCCGGACTACCTCGGCCAGCTCGTGGACGCGGAAGTTCTGGCTCGTTACCCCGACATTAAACGCCTCATTGTGAACGATGCTCCTGGGCGCCTCCAGTATCGCGCAGTACGCGCGGGCCACGTCGCTGACGTGCACTAGCGGCCGCCAGGAGCGGCCGTCGCTCTTCAGGTGGACCACGCCTGTTGACGCGGCCCAGGCTACGAGATTGTTCAGCACTAGATCGAAGCGGATGCGCGGCGAGACGCCGTAGACGGTGCCGGCGCGGATATGGGTGGGCGAGAATCGCTCCCCGGCCAGGAGCGACAGCTCCTGTTCTGCGCGAGTCTTCGAAGCCCCGTAGGGCGTGACAGGACTGATGGGGGAATCTTCATCCAGCATGGTGTCCGTGGCGCTGCCGTAGACACTGCATGATGAGGCGAACAGGAACCGCGTCACGCCGGCGCCGACTGCGTGCCTGGCCAGCGCCACGGTGGCGCGGTGATTGATGGCATAAGTGAGCCCGGGCTCATAGTTGCCCAGTGGATCGTTGGACAGCCCGGCCAGGTGGATCACCGCGTCGAAGCCTTCCAGATCGGCCGGCGCCAGCGCCCGGATGTCCTTGGCAAGATTCGGTACCGTAGCAGTCTCACCGACGAATCGACAGGCATCGAACAAGCCGACGTCGCAGCCGGTCACCTCGTGCCCACGCTGCAACAGGGCGGGGACGAGAGCCGCGCCGATGTACCCTTCGTGACCGGTCACGAGTACGCGCATGGTCAGGTCCAGATCCGCCACGGCGGGGTCCCGCTCAACCAGAGCGCCTCGAGCAGCTCCCGCTCGTGCAGCGTGTCGACGCATTGCCAGAAGCCCTCGTGGCGGTAGGCCATCAGCTCTCCGTTGCGGATCAACTGCCGCATGGGCTCATCCTCCCACTGGTCGGCGTCGCCCCGGATGTGGTCCGCAACACTGGGTTCCAGCACGAAGTAGGCGCCGTTGATCCATTCGGAGCTGTCGGGTTTCTTCTCGGAGAAACCGGTCACCGCCTGGCCGTGCAGGAACAGACGGCCGAACCTCGGCGGTGGATGCACCGCGGTGACCGTCGCCTTGCGACCGTGGCTGCGGTGAAAGGATAACAACGCTTTGAGGTCGACATCCGCGACGGCGTCTCCCCATGTCATCATGAAAGTTGTGTCGCCAAGAAGCGGCAACAGACGCCTCACGCGGCCACCGACTGCGGTATCCAACCCGGTATCGACCACCTGCACCCGGCAGTCCAGGGGATTGCGCTCGAAATAGTCGCGAATGACCTCGCCGCGGTAGCCGCCGGCGATGACGAAATCGTCAAAGCCATGGTGCAGGTAATGCTTGACGATGTGCCAGAGGAGGGGGCGGCCGGCGATTGTGACCATGGGCTTAGGTTTGTCCCGGGTCTCCTCGAGCAGCCTGCGTCCTCGTCCCCCCGCGAGAATCACGACTTTCATCAGATCTTGTCGGCCGGTGTTACGTGGTCAGACCACACCAGTGTACAACAACGGCTCGCCCCGGTAGGGGGGATCGCCACGCTGTGGGCCCGTCTACGCCTCCCAAGCTTGGAGACTCCCGCAGCATTAAGGAATGCTTAAGGTTACGTGCGTACGCTCAACCTTAAGGCTGCAACGACTCTTAACAATTTCATGATTCGCGTCCTGCATGGATTTACAGTTGGTACTGCTCCTGTCCTGGTACGGTCAGGCGCTTTCGGCCGCGACATCGCCCCCCTCTGTGTCCGATGCGGTCAGTTCCGAATCGTCTGGTATCTCGACCTCGTCCACGGTGCCCCATGGACCGACTGAGAACCGGATCTCAAATGAAGCATTTGTCGATGCGGATGACGAGCCGTCGATCAAGCAGGGAAGTACCCACGCTGATGGATGGCATCTGCCGCGTCGTCTCACGCTGGTTAATTTCGCGGCGCCACATCCTTCCCGGGTCGCCGCCACGTTCTTGAATCTGACCCCGGTCTACCTCTTGACCGACCGCTTCAGGTTATAGGGACGCCGCGTGTCCGGCTGCGCCTGCCGGCACGCGCTGTACCGGTCTTCAGCATTCCGGAGGCCGGGTTCGAGCGGGGAGTGTTTCCTGCATCGACCAGAACAACCTACAAACGAATTTAAGGAGCGCTATCATGCGTACGCAATCCACTGTGAGAGGGCTGCTGCTGTCCATTGGCGGCACGTTGCTCTCATTTACACTGGTGCCGGCCGCACACGCGGTACCGTCATTTGCCCGCCAGACGGGGCAGACCTGTGCCACCTGCCACACGGCTTTTCCGCAGCTTACGGCCTTCGGGCGCCAGTTCAAGCTGCGGGGCTATACCCTGAGCTCGGCGAAGCAGGTCAAGAGCGAGGGGCTGGACATCGGCCTGTGGGCGCCGCTGTCGATGATGATCCAGACCAACTGGAGCCAGCTGAAGAAGTCACCGGAGCCGGGCAGCGACAATTCGAAGTTCCTGCTGCCCTCCCAGCTCAGCATTTTCTACGCCGGGGGCATCACCGATAAGACGGGGGCGTTCGTCCAGGTCACGGCGGAGAGCGGCCAGGGTTTCAGCCAGGACAACACGGATATCCGCTTTGCCGACTCCGGCAGCATGGGCATCTACGGGGCTTCCCTCAACAACAACCCCACGGTGCAGGATCCCTGGAACAGCACGCCGGTATGGGGCTTTCCCTGGTTTGAGGCCGGCTATGGCTATGAGTATCCCCACGCCGTGATCGGCGCCGTGGGCGGTGCCGTGGCGGGTCTGACCGGTTACGGCTTCTGGAACAATCATATCTACACGGAGTTCGGCGGCTACATGGCGGCCAACAGTGTCGGTAAGGATGGGCCCAGCACCGACGGCGGCAAAGTCATCAAGGGGACCGCGCCATACTGGCGCCTGGCCTATGCCCAGGAGTCGGGCAAGATGAACTGGGAAGTGGGCACCTTCGGTCTGCATGCCGAGATCCCGACCAATGGCTTTGGCGGCGCCCAGGACAAGATCACCGACGCCGCGCTGGACGCGCAGCTTCAATGGAACATGGGGGACAGCAACCTGACCCTGGACGGCAACTACATCCACGAGGCGCAGACCCTGGACGCCACCTCTCCCGGTGACAGCAGTCAGCACCTGGATACGATGAGGGTGGATCTCACCTGGTACAGCAAGCAGACCTACGGATTCACCGTTGGCTATCGCGGCGCCCAGGTCGTCCTCCGGGGCCGTCAGCAGCAGCGACGACATTACCGAGGGCTTCGCCGATCCCGGCAAGCAGAACTCGGATGCCTTCCTGTTCCAGCTGGACTACACCCCCTTCCTCAACACCCGCTTCGCCCTGCAGTACACCGACTACGCGAAGCTCGGGGGGACCACCTCCGGCGCCTCCGACCACAACCAGCTCATGCTGGGGGCCTGGTTCCTGTTTTGAGAAGGTTGCAGGATACGTAGCTCACCCTGCGTGAAAACGACGGGGCGGCGGACTGTGGTGCCGGTCCGCCGCCCTTGTTGTTGCCCGGCGGGATTCCGACGCCCGATGCGGGAAACGCCTGGCGGCGATCGAGGTGGTCTCCCGTGTATGATTGCACGACGACCCAGGCCACGCGTCCACCGGCATGCCCTTGATCTATTCGCAAGCATTCGAGCCGCTGTTTTCACAATTCGACGGTAAGCGCATCGGCTACGTGCAGCTGGACGGCAACGTGGGCGACGCGATGATCACCGATGCGACGCTCTTTCTTCTGAATACCTTCAGGATACCGTTCACGTGGATTCGGCCGAAGCAGGTATTTGACAAGGAACTCCCGGAAGACATCGATGAGCTGCTGGTCTCGGGCGGCGGCAACCTCGGCGCCCTGTATCCGGCATGCTACCGGCTGCGCAGGGCCGCGCTCGAATGCGGCCTTCCGGTGACTGTATTGTCTCAGAGCTTCGCCAGCTTCGATGAGGATCTGTCGGCTTGCAAACGGGTGTACGTGCGGGAAACAGCGAGCCTCGCTGTCGACCCCTCGTTTCAATTGATGCCGGATCTCGCACTTGGCTTCGATGTCGTGAATGCGGTTCAATGTCTCAGGGCATCGGAATAGACAATACGACGATGCACCACGGCTTCAATAACTGAACACGGATCAGAACAATGACACGCTCCCATAAGGTCATCCTCTTCATTGCCGGTGGGTTGGCTGGGTTGTTCGTCCTCATCGTAGTGAGCCTGTATTTTTTCGTGAACACCACGGCCAACAAGACAAGGCTGGAGACAGCCGCTTCGAGGGCCTTGGGCATGGAAATCAAAGTCGGCGGCCGATTGGGAGTCGACTTTTTTCCGGGCTTGCGCGTCACGTTGAAGGATGTGCGCATCCGTAACCGGGGCGCGGATGTTGCCTCAGCGAAGTCGGCCATCCTGCATATTGTCCTCCTTCCGCTGCTTCGCTACGAAGTCCGTATCAAAGAAATCGACCTGACGTCACCCACGATCTTCATCAAGCAGGGCGACGACGGTACGTTTAACTTCGGGACATCGGAGCAGGGCGGAGGAACATTTCCTGCCATTGACGTGGGAAAGATTTCTTTCACGGATGGAACGCTCCACTATGCAGACAAACTGACCGGGGCAGAATTCGAGGCCGTGCGCTGCAACCTGGACCTGCGCCGTCTACGCCCCTCGGGTGAGGGAAATTCGGACCCGTTGCAGCACCTCTCCGCGACGGGACGGTTCGCCTGCGGATCGATCAGGACCAAGACGCTCGTGGTGTCCGACTTGGCGTTTTCGATCGCCGGGAAGGACGGGGTGTTTGATCTCAAACCGCTTACTATGGGTATTTTCGGCGCGCAGGCCTCGGGGGACGTCCAGGCAGATTTTTCAGGCGCCGTTCCTCATTACCACGTCAACTACGTCCTGCCAAAGTTTCGCATCGAGGAGTTCCTAAAGACCCTGTCGCCAAACGCGGCCGCACACGGGACGATGGATTTCGACGCAAACCTGACCTTGGAGGGAAAGACCATGGGCGAGATGAAACGGAGTGCGGACGGTGAGATCTCGCTGCGTGGCGAAAACATCACGCTGGAGGGTCGAGACCTGGACCAGGATCTCTCCCGGTTCGAGTCCAGTCAGAGTTTTAACCTCGTGGACGTGGGCGCCTTCTTCTTCGCCGGCCCCGTGGGGTTGGTGGTCACCAAAGGCTACAACTTCGCGAGCATCTTCCAGGGTTCGGGGGGCAGCAGCACAATCCGAGCGCTCGTCTCCAACTGGCGGGTTGAGCACGGGGTGGCGCAGGCTCAGGATGCCGCCATGGCGACGAAGGAGAACCGGATCGCGCTCAAAGGAAAGCTCGATTTTGTTAACGATCAATTCGATGACGTGACCATCGCGTTGATCGACGCCAATGGGTGCACCAAGGTGCGGCAAAAGATCAGCGGTCCGTTCCAGAAGCCTGTAGTGGAACGGCCGAACATCTTCAAATCCATCGCCGGTCCGGTGCTCAAGTTGCTCAAGAAGGGAAGAGACCTCTTTCCTGGAGGAGAGTGTGAAGCGTTCTACGGTGGCTCGGTGAAGGCGCCGAAATGAAGACGGACCTTCGGTGCTTGCGTCGCGGCCCTCAGCGAGCGCTGTAGGGGAGCAAAGTCTCCCGGACGCCATACACTTCTACACGCTCTTCTTGGACGGGGTGTCCTCATCGACCACGAGCAGCCCCTGTTTCGCGGTCTCCCGGCGCCCAGTTCCCAGGCACCGGAGGGACTAGTACAGACAATCGGCCAACGAGTTGGAGCTTATCTGGATCGTCCTTCTCGTTCATGGGCCACGCGGCTCCGATAGTCTGCATGTAGTCGCTGTCTTCGCTTTGCTTGGCTCGAGCGACATACTTTGGCTTGTTGCCTTTCGGAACGAGGTATCTCCTCTGGAGATACCCTATTCACACTACCGTGCCCGTGACAATGTGCTTCTGTACGGCAGTGTGATTCGAGAAAAGGACGATCCCGGGGTGCATGAGGTTGGATACTCCCGTCCGTTGCGATAATGACCTCGTCTCTAAAAACCGGACCATTGAAGGAACTGGCGAGCAGATGTCATCGCACGGCCGGGGCTCGAAAATAGATCTGTCCCCTTGTCCCGGAAACGCCTGGCGGCAATCGAGGTGGTCTCCCGTGTATGATTGCACGACGACCCAGGCCACGCGTCCACCGGCATGCCCTTGATCTATTCGCAAGCATTCGAGCCGCTGTTTTCACAATTCGACGGTAAGCGCATCGGCTACGTGCAGCTGGACGGCAACGTGGGCGACGCGATGATCACCGATGCGACGCTCTTTCTTCTGAATACCTTCAGGATACCGTTCACGTGGATTCGGCCGAAGCAGGTATTTGACAAGGAACTCCCGGAAGACATCGATGAGCTGCTGGTCTCGGGTGGCGGCAACCTCGGCGCCCTGTATCCGGCATGCTACCGGCTGCGCAGGGCCGCGCTCGAATGCGGCCTTCCGGTGACTGTATTGCCTCAGAGCTTCGCCAGCTTCGATGAGGATCTGTCGGCTTGCAAACGGGTGTACGTGCGGGAAACAGCGAGCCTCGCCGTCGACCCCTCGTTTCAATTGATGCCGGATCTCGCACTCGGCTTCGATGACGTGAATGCGGTTCAATGCCCGCGATTCGATCTGGCGGTGTTTCTGCGCGCAGACAGGGAGAGTGTATTCGAGGATCGCAGCGAGTCCCTGGTGGACCCCGTGACCAACAACAACACGCCGCTCGAGTACGTGGAGTTCGCGTCCTTGTTCGAGCACGTCGTCACGGATCGACTGCACTTCGCCATCGCCGCCCTCCTGGCCGGGAGGCGGGTGACGCTGCTGCCGAATTCCACGGGCAAGAACCGGGCGATGTACGAAACCTGGCTGCGGGACCTCGGCTGCCAGTGGTTGCCTGATCCCGGCCCGATCCGCTACGACAGGCGCGAGATGGCCGAAACGCTTTGGACGCGTCTTGCACCCGCACCGCGGGAGGGATTGCCTTGGCACGCGGTGTGCCGTGAAGTGGAGACCTTGGAGCCGGAGCTGTTGGAGGACGAACGGGTCGCGTTCCTGGACGACACCGGCCGGACGATTGCCCGGGTGGATAGCAACGCGTTCGCGGTGTGGTCGTTGTGCGACGGCGAGCGGGATATCGCGGACATAGCCGCCACCGTCGCCGATGTCTACGAGGAACCCAAAGAGGCCATCGCCGGGGACGTGCTGGCTGCCGTCGACGCTTTGCACCAGGCTGGAATCGTGCAGCGAGAGCGGCGCGAGATTGTGGTCGAGATGCTGCCGGACGACACCCGCGATCAATGGGTCTATCGACGAGCGGCCGTCACCCATCCCGACAGGCCGCGGACTTGGCTCTGGTTTGCGGTGCCGGCTGAGCATGCCCCGCTGCTGGCGCAGGGGGCGGACTGCTTCGTGATCGCCATGGTCATGCAGGCTATGTCGGACGGCCTCACGCTGCGCCTGCGCAACGGGACGGTGAGCAGCGGGCTGGTGGAGAACCTGATTCGGTTCCAGGAGCAGTGGTGCGAATGGCGCCCGCCCCTGGCCTTGGTGGATATCGAGGCTGAGGTCGGCGCTGCGGGCTCTCCGGCCTATGACGGGACGATCGCGGCTTTTTCGGGCGGCCTGGACTCGTGCCACACGCTGTTCGCTCACAACGTGCACGCCGATTCCGGCCTGCGGCCAATCGATACCGTCGTCATGGTACATGGATTTGATATCCCTCTGACCGACGCACGGGGGTTCGCCGGAGCCGCGGCCCGCGCAAAGCGAATCGCGGACGATGCGGGAGCTGCTCTGCTGCCGGTGAGAACCAATTTCCGGGGCGTGCATCCCGATAACACATGGGAAGATCGTCACGCCACGGCGCTCGCGGCGGTGTTGGCGGCCTGCAACCGCCGGTTCTCGACAGGTGTTCTTTCCAGCACCATGAACGCCGGTTTCCCCGCCGACTGGGGAAGCGATCCCGCGACGGATCCGCTCTTGACCGGCCGCGGCTTCACGATCGTGCACTACGGCTACGAATCCAGCCGCCTCGAGAAATTCCGGGCCTTGTCCGAGTGGCCTGCTGCCGTCGACAATCTGCGCGTGTGCTGGAAAAACCAGCACCGGGACGAGAACTGCGGGAGGTGCTCGAAGTGCGTAATCGCGCTGCTCAGCCTGCGCTGCCTGGGTCTGTCCACGGCCTGCTTCAGAAATGCTCCGGACGAAACCGAACTCGCCGGGCTCATTCCCGACAAGTATCCCGGCGGCCTCAACCTGTACGACCTGCGGGAGTTGGCCGACTACGCCAGGGACCACGACATCGACACGCCGTGGGCGCGCAGGTTAACTGAATTATACGTTCGTTAATCGAACCGACCGCACTGTCAGATCAATCGACGCCGATGCACTTCTTCGCGTTGGATGTCGAGCACTGGGCTTCACCCGCAAATGCCGACGACGAGATCGTCGCCAGGACCGAGGGACCATCGCAGCCGTTGAACGTGCCCAGCGTTGCGCTGTAGTGGCCGCTGGCATTCGTCGTGGTGTTCGTCATGCGGGTATCCGGGCCGGTACTCCCCCCCGACACGCGAACCTCGATGTGGATGGGAATCCCCGCGTTGTTCGGCCCCAGCACGAAGCCCGCCACCTTAACGTCGAACGTAGTTGGACCGAGGGGGATTATGGTGACGCCGCTGCACGGGTCTTCCAACGGAAGCGAGGTCTGGGCGTGGGCCGGCAGCACTACGCTGTCCACCACCGGTTTCGACCAGGCTCCC
>CAVSUY010000004.1:0-88456 GCA_963731035.1 uncultured Gammaproteobacteria bacterium
GGCGCCATTGCTCGAGTTCCTTGCCGCGGAAATTATCGGGACTCCATGGCTGGACATGAATTGCCTTGACGTCATCCAGGGCTTTCAAGGCCTCGCGGTACTGTCCCAGGTTGTAGAGGTATTCCACTGATGCCAGGCCGAGGTCGTAACTCGGTCTTTTGTTGAACGCCGCGTAGAGGTGGGAGACGGCGTCCTGCAGCTTTCCCTGCCCGGCGAGAACGGTTGCACGGACGTACAACAGATCAGAGACGGCTCTTGGCCTTATGGCGACCGACTCCTGGGTCAGGATGGTATCGATCAGGCCCAGGATTTCGTCCGCGGTGAGCGCCGGGCATTTCTTCTTGTATGTGTCTTTGAGCGTGATCAGCGTGGGGATCACCGCATGATCGAACTGGGCTTTCGGGATGCGGTTCTCGACCTGCCTTCAGGTAGTGGTGGACATTGCTCCGGCGTCCGACCTGCAACCGGCGAGGAAATACTGGAGCTGGGGCGCCATCGCATCGGGTCGCAGATCCGCTATCTTGTGGAGTATCTTCAGCGCCTTGCTGCCTTTCCCCGCCCGGGACCAGACGTCCGCCCGGATCTGCTGGGCCCGGACGGAGTCGGGATGATCGCTCGCCCACACCTCTCCCATCGCGGCCTTGCTGGTCCAGACGTCCACGTTCTGCCAGGTCACCCCCACGAACGCCACGAGATACAACCCGAGCCCGATCCTGAGGTACTTGCCGATGTCCAGGCGGCGTGGTCCAGATGAAGTACGCCAACGCAAAGAAAAGTCCGAACGCCGGGAGATAGTTCCTGTGCTCGAAATAGGGTTCCAGGGGGAGAAAGGACGATTCCATCAGGTGCCCCGCGAGAAACCAGAGCACGGCAAACCCGAACAGCGAGGCACTCCTGCGGCTTAGATACACCGCCGCGAGCAGCGCGGCAAGCAAGGCCACCATGCATATTATCGTGGTCGGGGGCGAGAACCATCCCGTCGACAGCATGTAGTCGTCATGCGCGATGCCCATGCCGTGGCGGATCGGTATGAGCAGGTTTTGCAGATAGTCGAAGAGAATCCGGGGCTCGCTGACGAGGCGCTGGAATGCGGTGAACGGGCGGTACTCGTAGTGGGCGAAAGGATGCCGGATAACGACAATGAGAACGAACGCCAGAATGACCGGGGCGGCAAGCACCAGCCATTTCCACCACGTAAAAGCACAGTCGTATACGCCCGTCCTGGATGGGAAGACGGGTCTTGAGCAGAGTGTACTCAATCACCAGGGCGTAGAGACCAAGCAGCAGCGCGTTTTCCTTGCATAGAAATCCGAGGATGCCGAATACTCCTATGCCCGCCGTCATCTGCGCGAAGGCCCATACGGGCCGGTCATTCAGGCGTCGCCTGCCGTAGCAGTAGGTAACAAGCCCGCACAGCACGAACAATGCGGACAACTCCGTCATCCTCTGAATGACGTACAGCACCGCGGATACCTGCAAAGGTGTCAGAAGCCAAAGTGCTGTGGCTGTCAGTGAAACCCAGGCCGCGGTCCGGGACGCCAGCCTGCGACAGCCCGCAAAGAAGCCAGGCCAGCCAGAACACCAGCACGCCGTTGATCAGGTGTATCAGTACGTTGGTGTACTTGTGGGCGGGAACGTAGAGAGGCCAGGCAAGATCATTGATGAGGAAGGAGGCGTAAGACAGCGGACGGCTGGGATAGGCGCTGGAGTTGGAGAAGATGAACCGGAAAAACCCGGACGCGTCATGGATAGGGCCGATGTTCTGCAGGCGGCCCAGGTTGGAGATGTCGTCGAGTATCAAAGGCCCTTTCAAGCCGGGCCAATAGAGCAGCAGAGTGAGGCCCAGTAACAGGTAGAGGGCGGCGCCACTGACGCATTGCTGTGCTCTGGTCATTGCGGGTGCAGAGGCAGTGCGAGGCTCAAAGAAAAACCCCGGCTTGCGCCGGGGTTTTTCAGCTATCCGAAGATAGACGTTCTCTTTACTTACGGCAGTTCGACGGACGGTAGCGGTTGATAACGTCGCCGCCGGTGCAGCTCCATTTGATCGAACCCGCATTGGTGAAAGTCCGGCCGCAGGAGGATGGTGCTGCCCTGAATGTTGTTGTCGTTCGAGTAGGTGATCGTGATCACGCCACTCGTGCCGCCGCGCCGATTGCAACGCTGGAGACGTTGTTGCCCTTGATACTGGTAGAGGCCGAGACGCCTGCTTTGGCGTTGCTTGAAGGGATGGAACCGGCGGACTGGTAGGTCTCCGCCACGCCCAACTTGGCGGCCGAAGCCAGACTCAGGCCTTCGGAAACCTTGGCGCGGACGGTGTAGTCCTGGTAAGCCGGGATGGCGATTGCGGCCAGAATACCGATGATCGCTACCACGATCATCAGTTCGATCAATGTGAAACCTTGTTGTTTCATTGTGAGACTCCTGTAGTTGGGTCGAATTCGAGCCAGCCGGATTGGTTTCGTTCCTCGCCGGGCCGCTCCGCATGGAAACCTTTCTCAGGTTTACTCTGGAAGTACAGCATAATACGTGCCAACTTCAAGGGAAAACCTGGAAACACATATCAATCAGATGGTTACCAAGTATAGTCGAATTATCACTTCAGGTCCCGGGCGCGCTTCGGGGACGGAATTGGCGCCAAAATTCGCGGCGACTGACAAATTTTGTCAGTCGCGACCGGTCAGTCATTCAGGCCGTACTTCTCCAGCTTGTAGCGGAAGGAACGGAACGACATCCCCAGCAGCTTGGCGGCCGCGGTCTTGTTGTTGCCGGAGTGGGCGAGGGCCTGGGAGAGTGCCTGTTTCTCTATGCGTGCCAGGTGCTCCTCCAGTGGTTCGTTTCCGGGGACGTAGTTCCCGTCCGGGCCGGCCGGGGCGTCCTCCGCCGTGGGCAGGAAATCCAGGTCCTGCGCCGAGATGGTATCGGTTTCGCTCATTGCCGCCGCCCGCTCCAGAATGTTCTCGAGCTCCCGGACGTTCCCCGGAAACGGATAGCTCTCCAATCGGCGGTAGACGCTCTCGTCCGCCCGGATCGACGAGCCCAGCTTGTCGCCGAGCTGGTCGAGGACGTGCTCGATGAGCTGAGGCAGGTCCCCCTCGCGCTCCCTCAAGGGCGGCACGTGAATTTCGATGACGTGGATGCGGTAATACAGGTCCTGCCGAAAGCCGCCACTTTGCACTTCCGTCAACAGTGCCTGCTGGGAAGCGCTCAGGATCCGTACGTTCACCGGAACCTCCTTCTGCGCGCCGACCGGCCGGATGGACTTTTCCTGGATGGCGCGCAGCAGCTTGACCTGCATGGGCAGCGGCAGCTCGACGATCTCGTCGAGAAACAGGGTGCCGCCTTCCGCCGCCTGGAACAGCCCCGGCTTGTCCGCGGTGGCGCCCGTGAAACTGCCTTTCACGTGGCCGAAGAACTCGCTCTCCATCAGCTCCGGCGGCACCGCACCGCAGTTGATGGGCACGAAGGGACCGTCCGAGCGGGCGCTCTTTTCGTGAATCAGCCTGGACACCAGCTCCTTGCCGGTGCCGGACTCACCGCGGATGTAGACCGGTGCCTGGGATCGGGCCAGCTTGAGCACCATGCCCCGTATGCGCCGCATGGGCTCTGAATCCCCCAGTAGCACGTGCCGGCTCCGGCGGTCCGCCGGACGCCGTGAGAGCCGCAGTACCGACGACACCAGATTGCGCAGCTCGTCGAGCTTCAGCGGCTTGGAGACGAAGTCGTAGGCGCCGGCCTTCAAGGCCTCCACCGCGGTCTCGACGTTGCCGTAGGCGGTGATGATGGCCACCGGCAGCTCCGGCCGGATCTTCTGGATATGCCGCACCAGGTCGATTCCGTCTCCGTCGGGCAGCCGCATATCGGTCAAGCACAGGTCGAACATATGGGCGTCCATGCACTCACGGGCCTCGCCCAGGGTGCCGACCGCGTTGCTGTCGAGGTTCATCTGGGACAGGCTGAGGGTCAGCAGCTCCCGGATATCGGGCTCGTCGTCGACGATCAGAACCCGTTGCCTGTCAGCCATTCGTCATCCTCAGATTCGTGTCTGCATCCGGCCGCTCCGAATTCGCTGAATCGGCCGCTTCCAGGATCAGCCTGAAGCGGGCGTGGCCATCCTCGGATAGGTAGTCGAGCTCGCCGTGATTGTTCTGCGCGAGCTCACGCGCCAGAAACAGACCCAACCCCAGACCGTAGTGGTTGGTCGTGAAGAAGGGCTCGAAGATCTTGTCGCGAATATGTTCCGGCACTCCGTCGCCGAGGTCGGAGATGTCCAAACACACACTGTCATTTCGCCGATCGGGGAAGCACCGAACCGTAATCAGTGGACGCTCACGCAGGTGCCTGGCATGCCGCAGGGCGTTTTCGCACAGGTTGGTCATGATCTGGTTCAGCTGATCGGGGTCGACGCTGGCGGCGAGATCCGCATCGTCGACCACCACGGCCCCCGCTATGTCGTGGCTGGTATTGAAATGCTCGCTAAACCGCTGCAGCCAGGGGCTCAGCTCCACCGTGACGCGGTGCACCGACCCCGGTTTTCCCAACTGCAGTATGGACTTCACGATCCCGTCGATGCGGTTGGTCTGATTCTCGATGATACCCGTAAGCTTGTGGTTCTGCTCGCTCAGTCCCGGAGATTCCGCCAGCAGCTGGCCTGCGTGGCTGATGGCCTCCAGGGGATTCCGGATCTCGTGCGCCACCGAAGCGACCAGCCGACCCAGCGCGGCGAGCTTCAGGTTCCTGGCTTCACGCTCGGTCTGGGCGAGGTCCTCGAGAAACAACGCGACTTCATTATCCTGGTCGTCGATGCCCAGCCCCTGGATCCGGATCCTGGTGACAGGGGAGCGATAGTCGAAGCTGAACGCGCCACTTCGGGAGCCTTCGCGCAGTACGGCGTCCACGAGGTCGTGCGGTAGAACGCCGGAATGGGGAGGCATGTCAAGCATGTACCTCGCCTGGTCGTTGACCAGCCTGCAGTGTCTGTCGTTGCCGATCACCACGATGCCGACGGTCGACTTGGAAACGATGGCCTCGTTCAGCCGGTCGAGACGGACCGTGGTGGCTTCGCGCTCCTGGGCGGCCGCCTCCATGGCGTGAAAGCCGCGCGCCAGCCAGTATACGATCCAGCCGGTGCTGAAGTAGCCGACCCCCAACAGTCCTACCTGAACGAAAGCGTCCTGATACGCCCGGCCTGGCGACAGGAAGGTCTCGAAGGCGTGCTGCCCGAGCGCCAGAAACGTCGCGAAGGCGGCGAAGAACAGGCTCATCCGTCCCGACAACACGACGCCGCCCGCCGCTACCGAGGCAATGAGCAGCAGGTTCAGTCCGCTGTCGACGCCGCCGCTGGCGTGAGACAGCGCGGTGATCAACACGGCATCCAGCGAGAACTGTAAGTACGCCTGGATCCGGAAGCTGGGCCAGCCGGTGGTAATGGTAATCAGGCTTCCCGAGGCCAGGATCAGCATTCCGGCGCTGGCTGCGAGGAACAGTTCCGGGTGGTCGCGCCCCAGCAGCGCGAAGTCCGAGTTCGTGACCGCCAGGGTCACGAGGCCGGTGCCGAGCAGGAGGCGATACAGGTTGAAGTAGTACAGCGCCCGCCAGTAGGTCTGGCCGCCGTGCAGCTCAGTGACGGATACGTTGCGGCCTGCGGTATCCACTATTTCCGGTGAGCGGTCCGCATGTGAGGAATCGGTGTCATTCGACGCTCAATGCCGAATCCGGAACAGCAGTGCCTGGGGTTGTCCGCGTCGGTCAAGCTCACTGTCAAGAAGCACCAGGCTGTCCGGATTTACTTTGTGCAGAGGGTAGAACGGTGGGTATTCGGTCTTCAAATTCATGGCGAAGAGGTACCGGCAGCTTGTCAGTTTTCGGATGGAAACGTGCCTCGGCACAATTATAGACATTCTGTCGGAGTACAGCATCGTGGTTACCGGGTGCGCTGAATAGACGCACGCGCGCGGCGATACGTGCTCGCCGATGCGTTTGATGAGTCGAACCACGGTGCTCTTGTCGGAAGCATCATGATATGCGTCGTCGATATCGCCTCTCAACCATTCACGGGTGTGACGATAGTCTTCCGGAATGTAGCTCGGTACCGGCGCGAGGAAGCGATTTGCCACGAACGCTGCATTGGGGAAGATCATCAGCAGTATCGCCAGCAACAATGCGGCCTCGGACAGGGACCGGGCCCGCGCCCAACGGGCTCCGACAAGCCCGGAAAGGCCCATGAATGCATAGACCAACGCCAGAGGCACGAGCGGATACAGGAACCGGGTATTGTGGGCGGGGTAGGGCCAGATCAGTACCATGGCGATGTAGAACGCGATGTAGAACAGATCCGGTGCCCCGGCCAGCGCCCGCCGTGCGGCGCCGGCCAGCGCCAACAGCAGCAGCACTCCGGCGAATGCCTGAAGCATCCATGGCGAGCCGGGCGCCGCGGAAAAGTGCCTGCCCCAGGACTGCAGCAGCAAAAACGCGTTGTGGGGCATGTCGTGCAAAAACAGCTTCGCGGCGCCGAGGGGCGAGAGATACCTTATCGAGATCTTCGGTATATCCTCCCCCGTAGTGGTTGACGAACTTGATCGCTTCCCAGCAGACAGGCAAAAACGCGGCCACGAAAATATACAGATACTTGCGTCTGACCGCATTGACGTAGAGGAAAACAACGAACGCGGCAAGCAGAGCCAGCCCTGCCATGCGCGTCAGGATCGAGAGGCCGATAAGAAGCGCGCAAGCGCACAGCAGCTCCCGGGAGTGGCCGCGAGGCCGTTTCGACAGGTCGAGCAGTATCAAGGCCGCGAACACCAACACCATGTAGAGATACTCCGACCACAGCTCCGTGGCGTAGACCAGCGTCTTTGGCAGCAGGGCATAAACGACGACGCAGGCCGCCGCGATGTCCCGCGCGCCAAGCGTGCGCCGGGCCCAGATATAGAAGAGCACGGCGGAAGCGATGAAGGTACCGCACATGATCAGATGCGCCGCGTGCATGTTTTTGGACCCGCCCCCGAGCAGACCTATCAATACCGGGAAAGCGGGTGGAAACCGCGCCTGGTCCATCATGAGCTGCAGCACCGCGGGGTTGCCGTGATAGTACGGTGAGAAGAAGTCCGCCATCAGCAGGTACACGCCGTCGTCGGTCAGGAAGCCCGACGTGTTCTCGTGCCATGTGTAGACGGGGAACACGAGGATCAGGACGGCCAGAACCATCCAGAAAGGCCAGTAGGCGAAACTCTTGCTGCTGCTCGGAGTCATTGTTGATTGTTCTACGTTCTTCACTGAGTAGACTGCGCTTGCCTGCTCAGTATAGTAATCGGCCCGGCGCTGGGCACGATACCGTGACGAGACCCGGTGCCCTGATTCTGCGCTGCCGTAAACCCGGGATCGTAGGAGCGGCTTCAGCCGCGATTGCCGAGCGTGGCCGCTGTGTCTTGACCGGCAATCGCGGCTGAAGCCGCTCCTACGATCCTGGGCCACGCATTGGGGGTCCACGAATGGCGCGAGTCAGGCGTGCGTGAGGGCCCACACCACGATCTGGCGTACCCCGGCCAGGCGGAGGCAATTTGCCACCTCGGCGACTGTCGAGCCGCTGGTGATGACATCGTCGATGATCGCGGCGCTGGAAGGCGGCGAGGCCCCGGTATGCTGGAACGCGCCGCGCAGATTCCCGCGGCGCTGCCCCGGGCTCAGCCCGACCTGTGAAGCCGTATACAGCCGGCGCCGGACCAGGGCCAGATCCATCGGGATGCCGAGCCGCTGCGATACGGGGCGGGCGATTTCGACGGATTGGTTGAAGCCGCGCCGGAACCGCCGTTTCCAGTGAAGAGGAACCGGCACCAGTACCTCGGGGCGCAGTGAGGCGCGCAGCTCCACCTCGGCGGCCAGGAGCAGGCCGAGGTCCCGGCCGTAGGCCAGCTTTCCCTGATACTTGAGCTTGTGAATATCGCCGCTGATGGGTGGGCGGTAGACGAAGGGCGCGATGGTCTCGGTCACTGGCAGGGGATGAACCTGACACCGGCCGCAGATCCCGTCGCCGGTGAACGGCGCGGCGCATGCCCGGCATTGACTCTCGTGTTGCCGGAGGGTCGTCGCGCAGTCGACGCAGTACCCTCCGTCATGGCAGCGCGCACCGCATTGGCGACAGTGCTCCGGCAGGAGCAGATCGAGCATTGTTCCCAGGACGGGGCGAAGCAGGGCCTGCCTATAATTTACACACCTGTCAATCCATGGCATTCTCTTTAGTTGACAATCCATTCCAACAATCTCCCGATCCCTATGGCTACGATGTCGACTGTCTCCGACCAGGGCAAGCTTACCCGACCCGTCTCCCCGTGGACAGTCGAAGAAGTAATGGCACTGTTCGAGTCTCCCTTCAGCGACCTGCTGTTCCGGGCCCAGAGCACTCACCGCAGCCACCACGACCCCAACCGGGTTCAGTTGAGCACCCTGCTGAGCATCAAGACCGGCGCCTGCCCGGAGGACTGCGCCTACTGTCCACAGAGCGCCCGCTACAAGACGGGGGTGGAGGCGGAGAAGCTCATGGCAGCGGCGGACATCGTCGAAGCCGCGCGCGAGGCCCGGGACAACGGGGCCAGCCGCTTTTGCATGGGCGCGGCCTGGCGCAACCCCAGGGACCGGGACCTCGAGGAGGTTGCCGGTGCCGTGGCCGGGGTCAAGGCTCTCGGCCTGGAAACCTGTGCGACCCTGGGTATGCTCACAGGCGCGCAGGCGCAAACCCTGGCCGAAGCGGGTCTGGACTACTACAACCACAACCTGGATACCTCGCCGGAGTTCTACGGGGAGATCATTACCACCCGCAGCTACCAGGATCGCCTCGATACCCTGGCCAACGTCCGCGAGGCGGGCCTCCGCGTGTGCTGCGGCGGCATCGTCGGCATGGGCGAGAGCCGCACCGACCGCGCGGGACTCATTGCGGCCCTCGCCGGTCTCCCGCAGCCTCCGGAAAGCGTCCCCATCAACATGCTGGTGCAGGTGCCCGGCACGCCCTTGCACGGCCGGGAAGCCCTCGACCCGCTCGAGTTCGTGCGCACTGTCGCGGTCGCACGCATCACCATGCCGCCGTCCTACGTGCGTCTGTCCGCGGGCCGCGAGAACATGAGCGACGAGCTGCAGGCTTTGTGTTTCCTGGCGGGGGCCAACTCGATCTTCTACGGCGAGCGGTTATTGACCACCGGCAACGCCACGGTGGAGCACGACCGGGATCTGTTCTCCCGCCTGGGCATCGAGGCCGACGGCAACACGGCCGTCGCGGACTGACCTTGCTGGAGGAGCCGCTCGCGCGCTGCCGCCGGGAGCTGGCGTCCCTGCAACAGCGCCATCTGTATCGCACCCGTTTGGCCCTGGACGGACCACAGTCCGGCCGGACGCATCTCGACGGCCGCGAGCTGCTCAGTTTCTGCAGCAACGATTACCTGGGGCTGGCCAATGATCCGCGGGTGGTCGACGCTCTCAAGCGCGGCGCGGACCGCTTCGGTGTGGGCGCCGGCGCCTCGCACCTGGTGAACGGCCACCGCACCGTCCACGCGGGCCTCGAGGAGGAATTAGCCGACTTCGTGGGGGCCGAGCGTGCGGTGACGTTCTCGACGGGATACATGGCCAACCTGGCGCTGGCCCAGGTGTTCGCGGGACGAGGCGACCTGATTCTGGAGGACAAGCTCAACCACGCCTCACTGATCGACGCCGGGCTGGCGACGCGCGCCGACTTTCGTCGCTACGGCCATGGGGATCCCGAGCACGCACGGCGGCTGCTCGAGACCCGGAACCGCGGGGGCGCACTGCTCTTGAGCGACGCGGTGTTCAGTATGGACGGCGATATCGCACCGGTGCGGGAGTTGCTTGCCATCGCCGATCGGTTCGGGGCCCTGGTGGCGTTCGATGACGCCCATGGCCTGGGGGTGCTGGGCCCCGGGGGACGGGGGACCCTGGCGCAGTGCGGTACCGCTCCTCGGGGCCGGGTTCTGATGATGGGCACTCTGGGCAAGGCCCTCGGGACGTTCGGGGCCTTCGTGGCCGGAGACGCCGTACTGGTGGACAGCCTGGTCCAGGCTGCCCGCACCTATATCTACACCACCGCGGCACCCCCTGCCTTGGCGGCGGCCACGCGCTGTGCCCTGGCACTCGCACACCGGGAACAGTGGCGACGGGACAGGCTCGAGGCCCTGATCAGACGGTTTCGAGCCGGGGCGGGCCAGCTCGACCTGCGCCTCACGGAATCCGAAACGCCGATCCAGCCGGTGCTGGTGGGGGAACCCGGGGAGGCGCTGCGGATGAGCGATGCCCTCAAGGAACAGGGTTGCCTGGTGGTGGCGATCAGGCCGCCGACGGTGCCCGCGGGTACGGCCCGTCTGCGCGTCACCTTGTCCGCCGGCCACCAGGAGGCGGACGTCGATCGGCTTCTGGACGCGCTGGCAACGGCACGCCGGCGCGCCGGCTGACCGGAGCCCGGCGTCGAATCGTGGCACGGGACCTCTTGTTGTTGCACGGCTGGGGCATGGACCGGCGGGTATGGGAGCCGGTGCTGCCCGAGTTGAGCGGACCCTGTCGCGTGCACAACCTCGGCCTGCCGGGTTACCCGGGTAGTCGTATCCCGCTGCCTGCCGCAACCGAGCCCATGACGGGTCAATCGCTTCTCGACCATTGGAGCGACCGCTACCTGGCCGCCGCTCCCGCAGGCGCCGTGTGGCTGGGCTGGTCGCTGGGCGCCATGATCGTGATGAATGCGGCGCTGCGTTCCCCCGGCGCCATGAAGGCCGCGATCCTGGTCGCGCCAACTCCCCGATTCGTCGCCGGAGACGGCTGGGATGCGGGCGTGGCGCCGGGTGTCATACGCGACTTCCTCGATAGCGTCCGCGCCGGGGATCGGGGGATCCTCAGTCGGTTCGTCCTGTTGCAGGCCCGCGATTCCGGCAGCGGCGGGGAGACGGCGAGCATCCTGGGCGCCTGCCTGGCGGATCGCACGATCCAGGATTCGGTGCTGGAGGCGGGGTTGACGGTGTTGGCGCAGGTCGACCTTCGGCGGCGCCTCGAGGAGCTGAATCTGCCGGTATTGGTGATCCATGGAGAGGCCGATCGCGTTGTTCCCGCGGTCGCCGGCGCCTGGATCGCCGACCGCGTACCGCGGGGCGAGCTGGTATCGATGCCGACCGGTCACGCCCCGTTCGTGGCCAAACCCCGCGAGTTTGCAAAAAAGGTACTGGCATGGATCTGAACGCCCTTGACCGGCGGCGGGTGCGGCGGGCCTTCGAACGCGCTGCCGGGACATACGACGAGGCGGCCGTGGTGCAGCGCCGTATGGTCGACGAGCTGATGGACCGTCTGGCGATGATCAGGATCGAACCGACTCGCATCCTGGATGTCGGCTGCGGTACGGGCTATGCCCGCCCGCTCCTCAAGCGGCGGTTTCCGCATGTCCGGTATTTCGGCACCGACATCGCCGGCGGCATGCTGCAGACGGGCGCGCCCGCGGCTTCCCTGGGAACGCCTGCTGGGCCGTGCCGGCCATTGGTTCTGCGCCGACGTCGAGCACCTGCCCCTGGCCGACCGATCGATGGACCTCGTGTTCTGCAGTGCCGTGCTGCAGTGGTGCGATCCGGAGATGGCGATTGCCGAAATGCATCGAGTGCTGCGCACGCAAGGCCTGTTGATGTTCGCCACCTTCGGTCCGGATACGCTCAAGGAGCTGCGCGAGGTGTGGGCGGCGGTCGATGCCGATGTTCACGTGCACGAGTTTCTCGACATGCACATTCTGGGCGACGTGCTCGTGGACGCCGGCTTCGAGCTGCCGGTGGTGGATGTGAACTACCTGACAGTCACGCACGAGACGATGACTTCATGCCTCCGGGACCTCAAAGCGATCGGCGCGAACAACGCCGCGGGCGCGCGGGCGCGCGGGCTTACGCCGCGCCGCAAACTGCGCGAGCTCGAACGGGCTTTTGACTCGCGCCGCAACGACGACGGCCTGATCGAGACCACTTACGAGATCGTGTACGGCCACGCCTGGGCCGCGGAGCTTCGACAGACCAGGGACGTCGATGGCACCGTATCCGTGCCCTTGTCGCAGATCGGGCGCCGATGAGCCGGGGTGTTTTCGTGACCGGCACCGATACGGAGATCGGCAAGACCGTGGTGGCCCGCCTGCTCGTCGAGTCTCTCGTTCGGGCGGGCGAGTCGGTGGCTGTGATGAAGCCCGTTTCCGCCGGCTGCGAGATGACGGAGCAGGGCCTGAGAAACGCCGACGCCCTGTCGTTGATATCGGCCTCCAACGTCGCCGCGGACTACCCCCTGGTCAATCCCTACGCTCTGGCGCCGCCGGTATCGCCCCACCTGGCGGCGGCGGAAGCGGGGATCGAGATCGATCTGGATCTCATCGGCTCCTGCTTCGAGTCCCTGGCCGGCCAGGCGAGCCGGGTGGTGGTGGAGGGAGTGGGAGGCTGGTGCGTGCCGTTGTCCGGGCGCACTACGGTCGCCGACATGGTGCTGGCGCTGGATCTGCCGGTGATACTGGTGGTCGGCATGCGCCTGGGCTGCCTCAACCATGCGCTGCTCACCGCCCGGGCGATCCGGGAGGACGGCGCCCGTCTTGCCGGCTGGGTGGCAAACTGCCCGGTGCCGGACGATTTCGGATTGGATGCCTGCGTGGAAACATTGAAGGCGCGGATCGATGCGCCCTTGCTCGGGGTGGTGCCGCGGCTCGACGACGCCGAGGACCCGTCGCCGTTAGCGAAGCGGGTCGGCACGGAGCTGGCGACCGCGGTTCGGGCGGTCTTGTCGGGGTGAGCTGGAGCTGCGAGCGCGGGGTGACGATCCATCGCGACTGAAGTCGCTCCTACAATCCGCGGCCTGATGCCTTAGGTGTCAACAAACGCCGGCCTTCGGCCCGGCAATCGCGGTTGAAACCGCTCCCACGATCCACGAATCCGCACCGCCGTAAACCCCGGATTGTAGGAGCGACTTCAGTCGCGATAGCGGTCCCCACGATCCACGAATCCGCACCGCCGCAAACCCCGGATTGTAGGAGCGACTTCAGTCGCGATAGCGGTCCCCACGATCCACGAATCCGCACCGCCGCAAACCCCGGATTGTAGGAGCGACTTCAGTCGCGATAGCGGTCCCCACGATCCACGAATCCGCACCGCCGCAAACCCCGGATTGTAGGAGCGACTTCAGTCGCGATAGCGGTCCCCACGATCCACGAATCCGCACCGCCGTAAACCCCGGATTGTAGGAGCGACTTCAGTCGCGATAGCAGTCTCCCACGATCCACGAATCGGCACCGCGCCAAACCCTGGATTGTAGGAGCGACTTCAGTCGCGATAGCGGCAGCCCCCGGCCCCTACATACTCCGCAGCCGCCGGCGAAAATCATCCAGGCTCCGCGCGTACCTACGAAGCTTCGCAGCGGGAAATCGACCCGTGATCTGGCGCAGGGTTGCCTCCGCGCGGAGCTTGTCGTCTTCCTGGAGCAGAAGCTCCACTCGATACAAGCCCGCCTCCAGGCGCCCCGCCTCCAGGCGTCGTTGCAGGCGCCGCAGGGCCAGCGCCTGTTTCCCGGAGGCGTAGAGAAATGTGTCGGCGTAGTACTCGATTGTCCACGGATCCCTGCCGGCCTTGGCATAGCGCACGTCAAGCTCGTCCAGGGCGCGGACGAACGACGCGACGTTCAGCTGTCGGCAGCCCCCGCCGCGGTACAACGCCAGAACGTTGTCCAGCGCCTGTGCCAGCTCGTTGGAAACGCCGAATGTCTGTGCGTTCTCGAGTCTGCGGTACTCCGGCGGACCTATCTTCGCCGCCGCCCGGCACAGGATGTAGACGCGCTGGAGACGGGCGGGAAGCGCGTCCCGCAGCGTCAGCGACCTGCCGATCACCGCGGCCGCCAGCTTGAAGTCGCCCCGGTCCACAGCGAGCTGCGCATAGTTGGACAGTGCCCTGGGTGAGTCCGGGTGATAGTGGACGGCGGCCGAAACGATGTTTTCCCGGGAGCTCCAGGTCAGGGACCTGGCGTAGCTGATCGCCCCGAAGTACCCGGCGTAGATCGCCAGCACGATCAGCGGCCAGCGTCCCGCCCAGGCGCGGCCGGACAGGGCGAGGAACGGCAGGTAGGCGAGGGCAAGATATATCCCGTAGCTGGGCAGGTAGTTCCGGTGCAGGAAATACGGCTCGAGAGGGATGAAAGTGCTCTCGACGGCATGGGCGACGACAAAGAACGCCACGCCGAAGGCCAGCGGTTTCAACCGTCCCCGGCCGCCGGCCACGCAGAATATACCCATGGCCAGGAAGCCGAGCAGGGAAAACAGCGTCGAAGGCGGCGAGATGAGGGATTTCGACGCCCTGAAGTCGTCGCCATACACGCCGATGTCGGCGCCGTACGGCAGCGCGATGTGACGGAGGTAGCTCATCAAGGCACGGGGCTCGCTCAGGAGTCGTTCGGCCAGGGTGAAGTCCCGGTGCTGGTAGCTCAAAACGCCGGGATACAGATGGAGTGTCAGCCCTGCCGCGACGACCGTGCCCAGCACGGCGATGACGGCGAGCCGGCGTCCCGTCAGCCAGGGGCGCGCCGGATGCAGGAAATAGACCTCCACCAGGAAAGCCAGCGGCAGCAGCAGTATGCCGTTCTCCTTGCTGAGCAGTGCCAGGGGCAGGCAGATCAGGGCGCTTGACGCCAGGTAAAGTACGCGCGGCAAGGCGCGCGTTTCGAGACGGCCGGCGGTGTAAAGGGCCAGCCCGGCAAGGGTAAAGAATGCCGAAAGCTGGGCCATTCTCTGCACGGCGTACAGCGCGACGTCGACGTTGACCGGAGACAGCATCCACAGCCCCGCGGTCCCGAGGGCGGCCATGGCGGCGTTTTCGCTGCGCCAGGCGCGACCCAGTATCAAGCGGCTCAGCGTGTATACCAGCACGCCGCTCAGGACATGAATGGCGATATTGGTGAGTTTGAGCTGGAAGGCCGACACCTGCCCGGCGAGCTGTATATTCAGCACGAAACTCGTCATGGAAACGATGCGGCTGAATCTCCCGTGGAAGCCGGGCGTGTGCAGCACGGCCTGGTCCCCGTATCGGGCGACCAGCTCCTTGAGCCCCAGGAGCTTGGTGGAATCCAGGAGCAGGGGACCATGGAGCCCCGGCACCGAGATCAGGACGACCGCGATCACCGTGGCGGCAAGCACCAGCAGGGAGAAATCGGGGTGGCGGATCACGGGTATGCGGAATTCGGCGGTTCCTCTTGTCCGCAGGACACTTTAGCATCAGTACCCGGCCGTTCCGTCAAACGAACCGACCCGGCATGCGTGTCGAAGCCCTTGAAACCGCCGTCCGGGCGGCCCGGGGGGAGCCGGTTTGCTTGATGGGCGTAACGGGGTGTGCTAGTTTCCGGCCGCGAGATTCTGCGCAAAATTGGGCCGTGTCCGGTAAAATTCCCAGTGCCGCGCCGCCGTCAGGGGTCATCTTCGAAGCGATGATCAGACCCAACCGCTCGATGGACGCGCGGCAGTCGGCGGTCTGCGTTATATGTTTTGCAGTGCTCTCACTAACCATCGCGTTGAGCTTCTTCAGCGTGGGGTTATGGCTGGTGCTGCCGTTCTCCGGGCTGGAGGTCCTCGCCGTGGGGGTCGGTATCGGGTACACGATAAAGCGGTCGCAGGGCTACGAATGGATTGTCGTGACCGATAGGGATGTCTCCGTTCTACAGAGTCAGTCTGGGAAATCGCGGCGCTATGAGTTCCAGCGTTACTGGACGCAGGTCAGATTGGAGCACGGATCTTCCCGGCTGCAGCCTCAGCGGCTGCTGATCGGGTCGCACGGACGTTTTGTTGAAATCGGTCGCGAGTTTATCGACGAGGACCGGAAGAATTTTGCCGCGCGTTTGAAAGAGGCGATCACGAGCGGGCGGAAAGACACCCTAAGCAGGTGGAAAAGTAACAATTGGAGAAGCGAGTGAGGCATAACCGAATGTCACGAATGAAGTCTGTCCTTTTCGCGGCCTTGCCGCTGGCAGCGGCGGCGTTGCTGTGGGCGCCCACGGCGGCCGCGGACTGGGCCATGAATTTGCAGAAGCCGGAGTCTCCGCTGGCCGCCGATATTCTGGACCTCCACAACCTGATTCTGATCATTTGCGTGATCATTTTCGTGGGCGTGTTCTCCGTCATGTTCTATTCGCTCTATGCCCACCGAAAGAGCAAGGGCCACAAGCCGGCCCAGTTCTCTCACAGCACCAAGCTCGAATTCGTCTGGTCCGCCATTCCGGCCATCATTCTGGTGGGGATGGCGATTCCCTCCACCGCCACGTTGATCAAGATGGAGAATACCGCGAAGGCTGACATGACCGTGAAGATCACGGGATACCAGTGGCTGTGGCAGTATGAGTACATGGGCAAGAAGGTGAGCTTTTACAGCCGACTGTCCACGCCCAGCGCGGAAATCGACAACGAAGAGCCCAAGGACGAGCACTACCTCCTGGAAGTCGACAAGCCGCTGGTACTGCCGGTGAACGAAAAAGTGCGTTTCCTGATTACCGGTGGCGACGTGATCCATTCCTGGTGGGTGCCGTCGCTCGGCGTGAAGAAAGACGCGATACCGGGATACATCAATGAAGCCTGGACCCGGATCGAGAAGCCGGGCACATATCGGGGACAGTGCGCCGAGCTGTGCGGTAAGGACCACGGCTTCATGCCGATCGTCGTGAAGGCGGTCAGCCAGGACGAGTTCGCCAAGTGGATCGATTCCCAGGCAAAGGACAGCGGATCCGGTGACACCAACGCCCAGGCGGAACCGCAGGCGGCCCCGGCGTCCGGGAGCGTGGAATCTTCCGCGGCGGGTGCGGGTCGCGGGTCTGAGGACGTCCGGACGGCGAACCGGGCAGGGTCCATGCAGTCGATGGAGTTGGCTTCGCGGTCCACCCCCGTCGATGTGCTGAAGTAAAAATTCGTATCTTTCCGGAGATCTAGACTATGGCAACAGCCGCAACACACGAGGCCCATCATCACGGTCCGCCGGCGGGCATCATGCGGTGGATCACCACCACCAATCACAAGGACATCGGCACCCTGTACCTTTGTTTCTCGCTGACGATGTTCATCGTCGGCGGCTCCATGGCCATGGTGATTCGGGCGGAATTGTTCGAGCCCGGCCTGCAGATCGTCAATCCGCTGTTCTTCAACGAGATGACCACCATGCACGCGCTGGTGATGATCTTCGGCGCCGTCATGCCGGGCTTCGTCGGGTTCGCCAACTGGATGATCCCGATGATGATCGGAGCGCCGGACATGGCCCTGCCGAGGCTCAACAACTGGAGCTTCTGGATTCTGCCGTTCGCGTTCGTCATGCTGTTGTCCGGGCTGTTCGTGCCGGGCGGTGGTCCGGCGTCCGGCTGGACGATGTACGCGCCGTTGTCCATCCAGGGCGGCATGAGCATGGACATGACGATCTTCGCTGTCCATATGTTGGGCGTCTCCTCGGTATTGGGCGCCATCAATATCGTGGTTACGGTATTGAACATGCGTGCGCCGGGCATGAACATGATGAAGCTGCCGTTGTTCGTGTGGACCTGGCTGATCACCGCATTTTTGCTCATCGCGGTGATGCCGGTGCTGGCGGGCGCGGTAACCATGCTGCTGACCGACCGTAACTTCGGCACCTCGTTCTTCAATCCCGCCGGCGGCGGCGACCCGGTCATGTTCCAGCACATCTTCTGGTTCTTCGGGCATCCGGAGGTCTACATCATGATCCTGCCGGCGTTCGGGATCATTTCGCAGATATTGCCGACCTTCTCCCGCAAGCCGCTGTTCGGATACAACTCGATGGTCCTGGCGACCGCATGCATCGCGTTCCTGTCCTTCATCGTGTGGGCCCACCACATGTTCCTGGTCGGCATGCCGCTGCCCGGCGAGTTGTTCTTCATGTACTCCACGATGCTGATCGCCGTGCCGACGGGCGTGAAGATATTCAACTGGGTGGCGACCATGTGGCGGGGATCCCTGACCTTCGAGACTCCCATGCTGTTCGCCATCGCCTTCGTGGTTCTGTTCACTATCGGCGGCCTGTCCGGCCTGATGCTGGCCATCGTGCCGGCTGACTTTCAGTACCATGATACCTACTTCGTTGTGGCGCATTTCCACTACGTGCTGTTCTCCGGTGCGGTGATGGCGATGATGGCCGGCGCCTACTACTGGCTGCCCAAGTGGACCGGGCACATGTACGACGAGACGCTGGGTAAGTGGCATTTCTGGCTGACCACGATCTTCTTCAATGTCACCTTCTTTCCCCAGCATTTTCTGGGCCTCGCGGGCATGCCGCGCCGAATCCCGGACTATGCCCTGCAATTCACGCAGTTCAACCAGATCTCGTCGATCGGCGCCTTCGGTCTTGGACTGTCCCAGTTGTTCTTTGTTTACATCATCTGGAAGACGGTGAAAGGCGGCAAGAAGGCCACGGCGGAGGTGTGGGACAATCCGGAAGGATTGGAATGGACGGTGCCGTCCCCCGCGCCCTATCACACGTTTGAAACGCCTCCGGCCATCAAGTGATTCGTGCCGAAGCTCAACCGGTCCAGGGCGAACAAGAGGCTGGCGCTGCTGATGGGCGCGGTGGCGTTGGGGTTTTTCGCTCTGGGGTTGTACGTGATAATCAGCCATTGAACGCTCGCCCACGCTTCACAATGAATAAAGACTTTACACAGGGGAATCCAGTATGAGCACCTCGAGCGGGGGTTACTACCTGCCCAATCCCAGTCCGTATCCCATTATCGGCTCAATCGGGCTGTTCACGACGTTTGTGGGCTTCGTCATGGTATTGCACGAGGGCGGCGCCGGACCGTACCTGATGGTCGCCGGGGCCGCCATCATCGTCTTCATGATGTTTCTGTGGTTTGGAAAGGTGGCTTCCGAATCCGAGGGCGGCATTTACAATGACCATGTCGGACTGTCGTTCCGCATGGGCATGATGTGGTTCATCTTCTCGGAGGTCATGTTCTTCGGAGCGTTCTTCGGGGCCCTGTTCTATGCCCGCAACCTGGCGGTGCCGTGGCTCGCCGGCACCGATCTGTTGTGGCCGGGGTACGACGGCGGCTGGCCGACGGCCGGACCCACCGGGCCGGCGCTGGCGGGGATACAGACGGAGGTGGGCCCCAACCAGTTCTCCGTCATGAATCCCTGGAGTATCCCGTTCCTGAATACCCTGATTCTTCTGACTTCCAGTGTGACGGTGACCATCGCCCACTACTTCCTCAAGGTCGATAAACGGGGCCCACTCATCGGCTGGCTCATCGTGACGGTGGTGCTGGGGGTGACGTTCCTCGGGTTGCAGGCTTCGGAGTACTACGAGGCTTACCACAGCCTGGGCCTGACGTTGGGTACCGGTGTATACGGCGCTACGTTTTTCATGCTGACGGGATTCCACGGCGCCCACGTCACGATCGGGGCGATCATCCTGACCGTCGTGACCATACGTTGTATCCGCGGACACTTCTCGCCCAACAACCACTTCGCGTTCGAAGCGGCCTCCTGGTACTGGCACTTCGTGGATACGGTCTGGGTGGGGCTGTTTATTTTCGTTTACGTCCTGTAAACCGCACTCGCATCAGATCGTTCTTAAGCTCGGCATGCTCGAAGGCGCCGCGATAGCGGCGCCTTCGCCGTGTCCGGGCCGGCCTGCGTCATCGACGGATCACTGCTGGGATTCCGACTGCTTGGCCCATTGCGGCTTGATGGAGTTGCTCGGCTTGATATAGCCCGTGTATGCCCCGACGGCAAGGAACGCAAACAGGACGACCCAGATGGAAATCCGCCAGGTAAGCGCCTTGAGAGTGCGATTGGTGCGGCCCTGGTCCTTGACCAGGTAATACATACCCATGAAAAGGCTCACGAGCATGGCAATGACAAGCAGTATGATGATGATCTTTGTCAGCACGAGGTCTCGAGATGCGGTGAGTCCACCGGGCATACTAACAGAAGCGGCCCGGTCGGTGAGATGTTGACGAAGTATCGCTTTCGCCCCGGATGGATGGTGACCCTGGCCGCCCTGGTGGTTTTTCCGCTGCTTGTCGGCCTGGGGGTGTGGCAGCTGGATCGGGCCAGGCAGAAGACCGAGATCCGGGATCACTTTCGCGCGCGCGCGCGAATGAATCCTGTTGATCTCAACCGGACGGTCCCCGATCCCGGCTCCGCGGAGTTCCGGCAAGCCTCGGTGACCGGTCGCTATCGCGCCGACCTGACCGTGTACCTGGACAACAAGGTTGTAAACGGCGTGCCTGGCTACGATATTCTTACTCCTTTGCAGATTTCCGGCAGCGGCGGGGACGACGGGTCAAAGGCCCTCGATCGGTTCATCCTAGTGAATCGAGGATGGGTTTCCTGGGGCGGCTCCCGGCGAACTCTGCCGGAAATTGACACGCCCGCGGGAGTCGTCTCTCTCAAAGGGCGGTTGAAGGCCCCGTCGAAGGACTACTTCACCCTGGAGAAGGGCACCGACGGCAATGAATTCAAGAGTCTATGGGAGAACCTCGATCTGGCGCGTTACCGCAAGGCCACCGGACTTTCCGTCGAGCCGGTGGTGCTGGAGCTGAGTCCGGACGAGACCGAGGGTGGTGGTTTCGTCAGACAATGGCCGAAATACGACGATCCCTGGATCCAGCGGCACAAGGCTTACGCGGTGCAGTGGTTCAGCATGGCCTTCATCGTCGCGGTGCTGTACGTGGTGTTGAACCTCGAGAAACGGGAATTGCGGGATGAGTGAGCGCGGCGACGGGCATTCCAAGAGGACAGCGATCGTCACGATCGCGCTGGTCGGGGTCGTGTTCCTGCTGCCGCTGGTAGCGGCTTACCTGTGGCATCCATCCGGTGACACCGTGAACTACGGGACGCTGATCCAGCCTGCCCGGCCCCTCAAGGACTTCGAGATGGTCGACCTCGAGGGGAATGCCGCGGGTCTCAAGGTGCTGAACGGGAAGTGGACGCTGCTCTACGTTGGGGGCGAGCATTGCCGGGAGCAGTGCCGCCACAACCTGTACAAGATCGAAAGGGTGCGCCTGGCACAGGGAAAGAACATGCAGCGCGTCCAGAGCCTCTATATGGTCCCCAGCACCGTGGAGAGCGGCACCGTGGCCGATACGCTGGTACAATACCGGGGCTTGCAGGGATACAGAATCTCCCGGGATGAGCTGGGCGTCATGGCCCCCGGATTTGATCTGGGAAGGCAGAGTAGCACCGGCGCGGACGAGCGAATATACGTTGTCGATCCACTTGGCAATTTGATGATGTTTTATTCCGCCGACGCCGACCCGACGGGAATGAAGAAGGATCTGGAAAGATTGTTGAAAGTCTCTCAGATAGGTTGATTTCGAACCTCCGTACATGAAACCGAACTCCATTGCCGTGACCGCCGACTGGTGGGTCAAGGTTCATCAATTCTACGAGCTGACCAAGCCCCGTGTGGTGCTCCTGATCATGTTCACGGCGGTGGTCGGCATGTTCCTCGCCACACCCGCCATGGTGCCCCTGGACAGCCTGTTCTTCGGCACTCTCGGAATCGGCATGGCGGCAGCAGCGGGCGCGGCGGTCAATCACATCGTAGACCGGCGAATCGACAGCCGCATGAAACGGACCCGCCGGCGTCCGCTGGCGAGCGGCGACCTGGGTATGGATCAGGCCCTGGTTTTCGCCGTGACTCTGGCGGCAGTTTCGATGTTCATCCTGGTCCGCTGGGTGAACGGGCTGACCGCCGTTCTCACGTTCGCTTCGTTGATCGGCTACGCGGTCGTGTACACCGTGTTTCTCAAACACTGGACGCCCCAGAATATCGTCATTGGTGGCGCGGCCGGGGCCGCTCCTCCCTTGCTGGGCTGGACGGCGGTGACGGGGGAGGTGAGCTCGAACGCGCTGCTCCTGTTTCTGATCATATTCTGCTGGACCCCGCCCCACTTCTGGGCCCTCGCCCTGTATCGCAGGAACGATTATGCGAGCGCCGGGGTACCCATGCTGCCGGTAACGCACGGCGGCAGGTTCACGAGACTGCACATCCTCCTCTACACCGTGCTGCTGGCGGCGGTGTCCGTGATGCCGTTCGCCACGCATATGTCGGGGTGGGTCTACCTGGCCGGAGCGATTCTGTTGAACGCTCAGTTCATCGTATACGCCGCCAGGCTGTATTCGACATACAGCGATGTGCTGTCCCGCCGGACATTCGTGTTTTCGATCCAGTATCTCGCAATGCTGTTCGCCCTGATGCTGATCGATCATTACGCGGTCATATTCTTCTTCTCCTGAGGGCTCCGGCACTTGTGAGCTTCGAGGCCAAGACGGCGCGATTCTGCGTGGGAGAGCTGGTCCACCACCGACTGTTCGATTACCGCGGGGTGATCATCGATGTCGACTCCGAGTTCAACGGCAGCGAAGAGTGGTACGAGCAGATGGCACGGACCAGGCCGCCCAGGGACCGGCCGTGGTACCGGGTCCTGGTGGATGAGTCCGATCACCAGACCTATGTCGCCCAGCGCAACCTGGGGGAGGAACCGGACCCCCGGCCGATCCGGCACCCGCTGGTGGATTTGTATTTCAGTGAATTCAGGAGCGGGCGCTACATCTCCAGGTCGAAAGCGAACTGAGCGCGTCAACCGTAGCGGAGGGTCGCCCGTTTGTCGGGAACGGTTGAATTTGCCGACCGACCATCTAGAGTCGGAATAACGGGTATCTCGAGCGCAAGCACAATGACCAAGTATAAGATCTTGTTGATTTTTCTCGGTGCCATCGCCGCCGGCTCGGCGAACGCCGGGAACATCGTCCTGGCTGAATTCAGCGCCGACAACGGCATGTTGCCCGGGGACTCATATCCCGGAGCAGGCTCCGATGGCGACCTGTATCGACCCGCCAACCTGTATTCCGAGGAGCTCGGCAGCTCACAGGAGTACTCCTGGTCCATCGGCCGGAATACGCTCTCGGGGGTAATGGATTGGGGGCACCGCACCAGCTATTGGGCGGGAGAACCCTACAGCGACGAGCAGTACTTCTCTCTGGGCTCCAAGTTCCGTCTCGGCGACAACAGTGAGACCTACTTGTACTATGGCCATGGCCAGGATCAACTCGGCAGCGGATCCGATCTGTATCGGGGCTTCGGCGACGCACAGACCACTCGCACGGGATTGTCGCAGTCCCTGTATTTCGCCGACCAGCAGGCCCGCATCGGCGTCGGCTACCAGTACGCGACCGGCGACCGGGAGAGGGTCTATCAAGGACTCGAGGGTCACGAATTCAACGTCAGCGGCGATGTGCATATCGGTTGGGGTTTCAGCGCACACCTCGAGGCGGGATATGGCCTGTATTCCTACAACGAATACGACGGGATCCAGGGCAACCTGAGCAGCGCACGAACCAACATGCAGGCCGGCATCAGCCGTTCGTTTACCTCCAATCTCAGCTGGGGACTGCGCTACTCGTACGTTGACGAGCAGTTCGATCTGCGCGACCTCTCCCAGAGCCGCCACACCTGGGGCCTGGATCTCGAATACCGGTACTAGGAGCCTCGCGGCAGCGGTCTGGATGGCGATTTCCGTTTCTATCGCGGCTGAAGCCGCTCCTACAATCCCGGGTTCGTCGGCGTCCTGATCCCCGGATCGCAGCCGCGATCCCCATCCCGGCCTTGCCGGCGTACCGATCCCCGGATCGTAGGAGCGGCTTCAGCCGCGATCCCCATCCCGGCCTTGCCGGCGTACCGATCCCCGGATCGTAGGAGCGGCTTCAGCCGCGATCCCCATCCCGGCCTTGCCGGCGTACCGATCCCCGGATCGTAGGAGCGGCTTCAGCCGCGATCCCCATCCCGGCCTTGCCGGCGTACCGATCCCCGGATCGTAGGAGCGGCTTCAGCCGCGATCCCCATCCCGGCCTTGCCGGCGTACCGATCCCCGGATCGTAGGAGCGGCTTCAGCCGCGATCCCCATCCCGGCCTTGCCGGCGTACCGATCCCCGGACCGTAGGAGCGGCTTCAGCCGCGATCCCTCAATGAATCAAGGCGCCGGATTCGGATGCGCCTTGTGTACCTCCTCGATTGCTCTGAGGACCTCGCCGCTCAGCACCAGATCCAGGCTCGCGACGTTCTCGCGCACCTGTTCCACGCAGCTCGTACCAATGATCGTGCTTGAAACGAATGGCCGTGAGTTGACGTAGGCGAGCGCCATCTGCGCCATGTCGAGGCCGAAACGCTCGGCGACCTCGGCATACTTCTCGGTAGCCAGCTTGGGAATCGGGTTCGTATAGCGGGTAAACCGCCCGAACTCGGGGCGATTCAGACGGGCCGATGGATCCGGTCCATGGAGGTACTTGCCGCTCAGCACGCCGAATCCCAGGGGCGAGTAGGGGAGGCAGCCGATATTCTCGCGCATGCAGATCTCGGCCAGGCCCACCTCGAAGGTTCGGTTGAGCAGGTTATACGGATTCTGGATCGATGCCACGCGCGGCAGCCCCAGCGTGTCGGCCGCGGAGATCAGGCGCATCAGGCCCCATGGCGTCTCGTTGGATACGCCGATTTCCCGCACCTTCCCTTTTGCCACCAGGTTTCCCAGCACCCCAAGAGTCTCCTCCAGGGGGATCCAATCGGGAGTAGGCTCGTGGGTATAGCCGAGCCGGCCGAAATAGTTCGTCTTCCGTTGCGGCCAGTGCACCTGGTACAGGTCGACATAGTCCGTTTGCAGTCTGCGTAGACTCCCGTCTATGGCCTGCTCGATATTGTGGCGATCCAGGCGTGTACCCCCGTTGCGGATGTGTGGCATCCAATCGCCGCAGGGCCCGACCACCTTGGTCGCAACGACGACCTTGCCGCGCGTCATGCGCTGCTTCAGCCAGCTGCCGATGATGGCTTCGGAGGCTCCGTAGGTTTCCGCCCGGGAGGGCACCGCGTACATCTCGGCGGTGTCGACGAAATTCACGCCGAGGTCGAGGGCCGCGTCCAGCTGTTCGAAGGCTTCCGCCTCCGTGTTCTGACTGCCCCAAATCATCGATCCGAGGCAGATACGGCTGACGCGCAGGTCGCCGTTACCCAGTTGTGTGTAGTCCATCGCTGTCTGGTACCACCTCCGTCTATTCGCGACTGAAGTCGCCCCTATAATCCGAGGTCCGCCGCGGTGCAAACCCTGGGTTGCAGGAGCGACTTCAGTCGCGATTCAACCCATCGATGAAGTCAAAGGCGCCCTGCCACACGATCTCGCCGCCGCGCTCCAGAAGATCCGTGTGTCCGACACCGGCCACGTCCAGGCGTGTGAGTGAGGTTCTCACCGCGGCTTCGAGTTCCTCTGTCATGTAACGCGGTACAGTGGCGTCCTCGGAGCCGGCCACCATCAAAATCGGGCACGTCACCTTCCTTATCCGTTCCAGATTGTCGAAGATGAACGGCATGGCTTCCTCGATCACGATTTCGTCCTTGGGAAATATGTCGCTCACGATTTCCATCATGCTGGTGAACGGAGACAAAAGGACCAGGCCTTTGGCCTCGCGGTGCTGAGCAAGATAGATCGCGACCGCCGTTCCGAGTGCCCTGCCCGATATGATGGCTCGGTAGTCCGGGTACCTCTCACGCAGCCAGTCGTAAATCAATTCCGCGTCGGAATAGAAAGCGGACTCCCGTGGTCGTCCGCGGCTGGCTCCGTAGCCGCGGTAGTCGAACATCAGCACCGAAAGCCCTCGCGAACGGCAGGTCTCGATGAAGGACCCCATCTTGGCGAGGTTCTCGTTTCCGGCATAGAAATGGATCAGGCATTCCTTGCGCTCGGGATCCCCGGCCGCGAACAGTCCGGTGATCCAGTCGCCGTGACTATCGGTGGAAGTCAGCCAAATGACCTCGGAACGGGGAACAGTCGGAATGTCGGTGTAAGTGGACTGGGCGCCCGGGAACGCCCGCCGTTCGACTTTGCTCAGACTGTGAAAATTCTTCATTTAGTTCAATAGTATGCGTAACTACCGGACGGGATTATATACACCTGCTGGATACCTATGGTCACCGCGCTGACGCCGCAGGTCGAAGATACGTCTCAGGGCGTTTCCCGCAGGTGTTTCAGCAACGCCGGGCCCCGGTAGATGAAAGACGTGTAGCACTGCACAGCGCAGGCGCCCGCCGCCAGCTTGCGGCGGGCAGTGGCCGCATCTTCGATTCCCCCGACGCCGATGATCGGGATCTCGCCGCGCAGATGCTCCCCCAGGGCGGCAACCAGGCGCGTGGCCAGCGGCTCCAGCGGGGAGCCGCTGAGTCCTCCCGGCTCATCCCTGTTTGGGCTCTTCAGTTCGGGGGGACGCGAAGTAGTGGTATTGGCGGCGATGACTCCATCCACCGATCGTTCGTGGAGCAACTCGCACAGCGGCCCCAGGTCCTCCTCGGGGAGATCGGGCGACAGCTTTATCGCAAGCGGTACCAGCCGGCCGCGGCTCCCACGCATCTGCTCGCGCTTGTCGATCAAGCGGTCCAGCAGCGAAGCGAGGCGGTCGATGTGCTGCAGATCCCGGAGGGACCGTGTATTGGGAGAGGAAACATTGATGGCGACGTAGTCGGCGTAGGGATAGACCTTCTCCAGGGCATGCACGTAGTCTTCCTGGGCGGCGTCCAGGGAAGTGCCGGCATTTTTGCCGATGTTGACGCCCAGAACTCCGTCGTAATGCGGCCGTCGCGACAGCAGGTTGCCCACGAATCGATCTGCGCCGCAACTGTTGAAACCCATGCGATTGATCAACGCGCGATCCTGCTCCAGGCGAAACATACGGGGCTTGTCGTTGCCCGGTTGGGGACGCGGCGTCACGGTGCCGACTTCGATCCACCCGAATCCCAGCGCCCGCAGAGCAGGGAACGCGCGAGCGTCCTTGTCCAGCCCTGCCGCCAGACCGAAGGCATTGGCGGCCGTCAGGCCCATGAATGATACCGGCTCGCCGGCGATACGCCGCGCCCGCATGGCCCGCAGGGCCATGGCGGACCGGGAGAGCGCCGACAAGGTGGCCATGACCACGTCATGGGCCTTCTCCGGATCCAAGCGGAAGAGCAGGGGCCTGATCAACGAGTACATGGAAGAACGGTCCCCGTCACGTTGAAAAGCGTTCCTGCGGCCCGAGATAGCGCCAGCGGCCCTCGGGCAGCGCGCCAAGACGAACGCCGCCGATTCGCACGCGCTTCAGTGCCTCGACTTCCAGTCCCACCTCGGCGCACATGCGGCGGATCTGCCGCTTGCGGCCCTCGGTCAATGTGATTCGCAGCTGCCGGTCATTGATCCGGTCCACTCCGGCGCGCTTCAGACGCCGACCATCCAGTTCGATGCCGTGGCGCAGTCGTTCGAGCCGGTCGTTGGTCACCGGGCCCCGCACCCGGACGAGGTACTCCTTCTCGATACCCGAGGCAGGACCGATCAGCAGCTTGGCGATTCGTCCATCCTGCGTGAGCACCAGCAGACCCTGGGAGTCGATGTCCAGTCTCCCGGCCGGTGCAAGACCGGTGAGGTGTGAAGCGCTGAATTTGGCGGGACTGCGATCGCCGCGGTGCCTGGTGGATGGCTTTATCAGGCCGACGGCGGGCCGGTAGCCGTCCTCCGGTGACCCCGACACGATGCCGATGGGCTTGTTGAGCAGTATGGTCACTTTGCGGCGGCTTTGACGCCGCGCTTCGGGATCCAGGGTGATTTCGCTGTCGCGGACCACGCGGGTGCCGAGCGTGCTGATGATCTCGCCGTCCACCCGGACCAGGCCCGCCGCAATGTACTGGTCGGCCTCGCGCCGGGAGCACAGTCCCCGCTCGGACATGAGTTTGGACAGCCGGATTTTCTCCATGGTGTCTTCTGTTGTCCACGTGTGCGGAAGGGAGAATGATCCGCGCCGCTTGGCCGCCCTCACAGTCCGCTGGTGAAAAGCTCTTCCGGCGGCGCGCTGCGTTCCCAAAGATCATTGAAACCCAGGGCAAGTTGGCCGGCGATGCGGCGGTCCGAGGTATTCATGAATCCCCTGGGATGATCGACGCTGGGTTGGTGAAGGTAGGCTTCCCGGTCGCAGATAATGAACATTTCCTGGTGCGCGACGTATTCTTCCCGGACGACCTTGATTTTGACGTACGAACTGAATTGCCGCGCCAGCCTCACGAGCCGGATGTTGGCCTTCATCAGGTGCAGCTCGTCCTCGACCAGGAAGAGCAATTCATTGCGCAGGTCCCTGACGATGATGGATTGGCAGCATTCGGTGAATGAATCCGAGAAATAGAAATCGAAGTCCAGCCGCGGCGCACGCACGATCAGGGCGCTGCGGCATCCCAGGAACAGACGCTCGATGCATTCGTTCAGGGCACCAACGCCTTCAACGAGCAGCCGCGGGGAGTCGGATTCTTCTATGGATACCTTGTCCTGCGTCATTGGAGGGAGATCTGTTGTTCGGCGTTTCCGGTGTAGCTGCCCGGTGTCAGGGCCAGCAGCGCGTCCCGCGCCCGGTCCGGCAGGTCCAGTGAACGGACGAATGCGTGCAGGTCGTCGGCGGAGATGTGATCCCGCCCGCGGGTGAGTTCCTTGAGCTTTTCGTACGGCTGTGGGATGCCATAGCGACGCATCACGGTCTGGATGGCTTCTGCCAGGACTGCCCAGTTGGCGCCGAGGTCGTCGTCGATCCGCTGGCGATCGGCCTCGAGCCTGGAGAGGCCTTTCAACGTCGCCTGATAGGCGAGGAGCGAATATCCGAAGGCGAGGCCGATGTTGCGCAGAACGGTCGAGTCGCTCAGGTCGCGTTGCCAACGGCTGACCGGCAGCTTGCCGGCCAAGTGAATGAACAGGGCGTTGGCGAGGCCGAGATTGCCCTCCGAATTCTCGAAATCGATGGGATTGACCTTGTGCGGCATGGTGGAAGAACCGACCTCCCCGCTTACATGGCGCTGCCGGAAGTATCCAAGGCTGATATAGCCCCAGACGTCACGGTCGAAATCCAGCACCACGGTGTTGTAGCGGGACATAACGTGGAACAGCTCTGCCATGTAGTCGTGGGGTTCGATCTGGGTGGTGTGGGGATTCCATCGCAGACCCAGTCCTTCGACGAACGAGCGTGACACTGCCATCCAGTCCACTTCGGGGTAAGCCGCCAGATGGGCATTGAAGTTGCCGGTCGCGCCGTTCAGCTTGCCCATCATGTCGAGTTTGCCGATCTGCTTGATCTGCCGCGCCAGGCGTTCACTGAAGTTGAACAGTTCCTTGCCCAGGGTGGTGGGGGACGCGGGCTGGCCGTGGGTGCGTGCCAGCATGCTCACGTCCCTGTTGGCATCCGCAAGCGCGGCGATCTGCCGCTCGAGCTCTTCCATGGTCGGGATAACCAGGTCCGCCAGTGCCTCCTGCAGCATCATGGCATAGGCCAGGTTGTTGATGTCCTCCGAGGTGCACGCGAAGTGGATGAACTCCAGGACCGGTTTGACTTCATTGATGGCCGCGCACCGGTCCTTCAGGAAATATTCCACCGCCTTGACGTCATGATTCGTGACTGCTTCCCTGTCCTTGATCCACTTCGCGTCATCGAGAGTAAAAGCGGTGTACAATTTCTGTAGAGCATCGACGGCAGTGGGAGACATTGCCGGAACTTCCTTGATGTCCTCGCACTGCGAGAGGGTGATCAGCCATTCAATCTCCACCCGGACCCGATAACGGATCAGGCCGAACTCACTGAAGCGCGGCCGCAACTCGGCGAGCTTGCCGGCATAGCGGCCGTCGAGAGGACAGATCGCCAGCAGTGGATCTATGGCGGAATCGTGGCTCATGGGCGAGCTGAGAATCGGTGGGCTGACAGCCGGAATACTACCACAGTGTATGATGCTTTGAGACCGGTTCGGGCTCGTGCAATTCGGGTACCCTTTCTTTGCAAGACAGCGCACAAACAGATCTGCCGACACTGAAAGCGAATACCGTTGAAGTGATTCGCCGGGGAGGTGGATCGCGGCCGGACGTGCTGCGGGTTCGTTATCGGGGTGGCCAGGCTATCCTCAAGGATCAGAACGGATGCGACCGAGCCTTCGCCCGTCTGCTCGGGCCGCTGCTGGCCGGTCGCGAGGCGCGGGCCTTGCGGGCGCTCCACGGGATCGACGGTATTCCCGCGCTGCTGGCCCGGCCCGACCGGCGTTCAATACTGATGGAGCACGTAGCCGCCCGACCCATTACCCGGACGTCGCATTCCGATTGGCCGGCGTTCTTCGAACAGCTCGAGCGCCTGCTGGATGCCATGCACGAGCGTGGTATTGCCCACTGCGATCTGCGCAGCCCGGACAACACGCTGGTCGACGAAGTGGGACGGCCGGTGCTGGTGGACTTCGTGGCGAGCGTGCGGCGCGCAAGCGCCTGGAATCCGCCCGGGCGCTGGCTGTTCGCCAGGTTCTGCGGGGTCGACAGGAAGGCGGTGCTCAAGCTGAAATCCATCGTCGCGCCGGAGCTGGTCGCGCCGGAAGACCGTCATCTTCTGGAGCATCGGTCGCCGGTGCACCGGGCCGTTCGGGGATTGGGCATGGCGGTCCGGACTCTGACTCGGAAGTTGTTTACCCGGTCCGTGTAGCTTTCGGACGCCCGAAACTTTACTCTGTCTCTCTCCCGGAGGGAGAGGGGGCCCTTCGATCACACTTCACTCCGATATTGGCGGCCTTATTCTCGCCCTGGTTACTCCCGGGCGGGAGTGAACCGTTCGACCGGTGTTCGTCACCAGTGCGATGACCATCGTGGAGATCGGGTACGCCATTGTCTTTCCCCTCCGGCGAGAGGCCGGGGTGAGGGGGGCGCTGCGCGCTCAGGCGGCGGAGGTCAGCCGCTCCTGCAGGGCTTCGCAGTCCCGGATGACGCCACCACCCAGGCACTTGTCACCGTCGTAGAACACGATCGACTGGCCCGGCGTGACCGCCCGCTGCGGCGTTGCGAAGCGCACTTCGCAGCCCGCATCGTCGATGGAGGTGATGGTGCATCGCTGGTCCGCCTGCCGATAGCGAATCCGGGCGGTGCAGGAACAAGGCTCCGGCGGTGCCGTCCCCGACACCCATGACAGCTCCACGGCGGTGAGCCAGGTGCTGAACAGCGCCGGGTGGTCGTGTCCCTGGGCCACGTACAGGACGTTGTTCTCCAGGTCCTTGCGTGCCACGTACCAGGGTTCACCCGCGCCGCCGATACCCAATCCCTGGCGCTGTCCCAGAGTGTAGTACATCAGCCCGGTGTGCTCGCCGACGGCGCGATCGCGAAGATCGCGGATGTCCCCCGGATCCGGCTTCAGGTAGGTGCTAAGGAACTCCCGGAATTTACGCTCGCCGATGAAACAGATCCCGGTGCTGTCCTTCTTCCCTGAAGTGACCAGTCCCGCCTGCCGGGCCTGACGCCGTACCTCGCTCTTCTCCAGCCGGGCGAGTGGAAACACCGTTTGGCGCAGCTGCTGCTGGCCGAGGGTGTAGAGAAAGTAGCTCTGATCCTTGCCGGCATCCGCGCCGCGAAGCAGCACGCAGGCGTCCCCTTCCGGGCGGCTTCCCGCGTAGTGGCCGGTGGCAATGGCGTCAGCGCCCAGGGTCCGGGCATGGTGGAGGAATTCCTTGAACTTGATTTCCCGGTTGCACAGGATGTCCGGGTTGGGAGTGAGGCCGCTCCTGATCTCTTCCAGGAATCGAGTGAAGACCCGTTCCCAATACTCAAAAGAGAAATTAATGGTGTGCAGTGAAATGCCCAACTTGTCGCTGACGGCCCGGGCGTCCTCCAGGTCGGCCAGGGCGGCGCAGTATCCCTGCTCGTCCTCCTCCTCCCAGTTCTTCATGAACAACCCGCGGACGTCGTGACCGGCCTCCAGAAGGCGCAGCGCCGCCACCGAGGAATCCACCCCGCCCGACATGCCCACTACGATTCTCAAGCGCTCCGCCATCGCGCCATTATGGACAAAAATGACCGCGTCCGCGACTCCGGCGGCTGCAGTCAAGGCGATGGATACGCGTCGGCCCTGTCGTTCAGGCAACGAACATGAAGACACTTTGCAAAAGCATCATGGCTGGTTCCTGTACAGCAGGGAGACGAACACGTTGCGGCCCGCGGTGTTGAATGTCGCGACCGTCTGGTAGTCCTGGTCGAACAGGTTTCCGACCCTGCCTCGCAGGGAGAGTCCCGGACTCAGCTCGTACTCGGCGGTCAGGTCCACGGTAACGAAGCCATCCACCTTGACGGTGTTGGCGGCGTCGTCGTAACGGTCGCCCTGGGCGACGACGCGGGTGCCGACGCGCAGGCGCTCGAAAGTCCTGTCTACCTGGACCGACATCTGGGCCTTCGGCCGCCGCGGCAGCTGGTTGCCCGTGTTCCGGTCCCGGGGATCCATCAGGTCGAAAGTCGCGTCGATATCGAATGCATACAGCGATGTACGCAGCTCCGCTTCCAGGCCGTCGATTCGCGCCTTGTCGACGTTGTCCGGAAACGCCATGTCGGTAGCCGGGTCGAGGACCGTGGCGATCAGATCACTGATATCGGTCCGGTAGGCGCGCACGCTCCAGAAGCCCCACAGCGGCCGCCCTTCAACGCCCGCCTCCACGGACTTCGATGTCTCCGGAGACAGGTTCGGGTTGCCGAAACCGGGAAAGTACAGCTCGTTGAACGTGGGTGTCTTGAAGGCCGTACCGTAGGAGGCGTAGAGCTTGATTGCCGAAGGCAGATTGACGCTCCATCCCAGGCCGCCGGTGGTTTTGCCTCCTGAAGCCTCGTTGTCGTCGCGGCGCAGGGAGGCCGTAAGGTTGTGCTCGCCGTAGGTGCCCAGGTATTGAACGAACACTCCGGTGTTGTCCCGCGATGTCCTGGTGAAGGCGTTGTTGGAGTCGAGATGGTCGTTGCGGTAGTCGACTCCGAGGTCGATGAGTTGTCCCGCCGCCAGTTCCGTGTTCGCGAGCAGTGACAACTCGTCGCGCCTGCTGTCGAATTTCGATGCGAACGACCCTCCCGGAGCAAAGTTGTCCTGTCGGTCCCGGCTCTGGCCCCCACGCAGACGCAGGGACGTGTTGTCCGTCACTTGCCAGTGGGTCTCGGCACCCATGATCTGCTGAGTGAAGTTGGTCTTGTCCTGGAACAAGCCGTCGAACTTCGTCGTGCCCTGGGTACGGAGCAGGAAAGCGTCGACATCGAATTCCTTGCTGAAGCGGTGCCCGCCGCGCAGGTGGAAGGAGAGATTGTGGTAGCCGTCCTTGTCCGGCTGATTGAAACCGAACTGGCCGGGGATAGGCTGGCGGGCGTTGAATCCGCCGGTATTCAGGTATTCCACCGAGGCTTGGTAGTCGCTGGCTCGGGTGGCACCAGCCACGGACGCCCGGGTGTCATAAGTGTCATAGGAGCCGGCGCCGACGCCGGCATCGTATTGTACCTGACCAGTTCCCAAACCCCTGCCGCTGCGGGTGAAGATCTGGATCACGCCGCCGATCGCATCGGAGCCCCATTGACTTGCCCGGGGACCGCGGACGATCTCGATCCGGTCTATGTGCTCCACAGGGATCTGCTCGAGGGCCGCGGTACCGAGGGACACCGAGCCGACCCGGATGCCGTTGATCAGCACCAGGAGCTGGTCGGATTCGGTGCCCCGCAGGAAGAAACTGGTCGCTTTGCCGGGGCCCCCGTTCTGGACGACCTGGATCCCGGGAATACCGTTCAACAATTGCGGCACCGAATGCACCTGGCGCGCTTCTATGTCTTCACGGGTAATGACGGTCGTCGATGCCGCTACCTTGCTGGCGTCGATGGGGGTACGAGTTGCGGTAACGACAATGTCGTGGGTGGTGGTATCGGCGGCTGCGGACTGAAAGGCGATGGAAAGTACCGTGGCCAGGGCGTACGCCGCGGCCGGACGTGATTCGAACATGCTTCGTTCTCCTTATTCTGATTGTGCTCACCCGCACGTTGTGGGGCACACGGAGAACGAACCATAGGGCTGGATAAGCCCGGTTCACCGCCCTCCGCGGTACCTGTTGGCAACCTCGAGGCCGGTCTCCGGGCTTGTGACGGGTGTTGGACACCCTGCGGTCACCTTCCCACCTTTCACCAAAAGCAGTGGTATATCGACCGCTGAATCACCTACCGTTGCGGGGGCAGCGTCGGCTTTCGACCGACTTCCCGTTTCACCCCGGATCGACTTGGCCGATCCACGGGGCACCTGAGGCGAGGGCTACGCTAAAGTAACGCCGCTGCTCTGTCAAATCCTCCGGCAGGCATCAAGGCGCCGCCTAGCAGGCTGTTGAAAAACAGCCTGCTAGTGTGAGACAGGGATGTCTCGCCGCGAATCAAGCACTGTAAGTGCTTGATTCGGCGCAGCCGAGTGCGGACAGGCGCCGCGCCCGGCGCGTTGAAAAAGGCCAGGAAGGCGTTTTTCGCGCATCCTGCTAGTGACGGGGTGCACTAATGTACCCCGTCAAACAGTCTGTAACCTATCGGCGGCTTGCCGATCCGGGTTGGATTGTTCGATAGAGCATCGAAAGGGCGCCGCCGGGGTCTTTTTCACCAAGCGAGTATCGGGGAGCGACTGAAAAAGACCCCGGCGGCGCCCGTTTGCGGATCGGGGCCACTGTCATCCCAGCCTGAAATCATTTGCATCATTTCTGGCGGGGTACACTAGTTTCCCGCCGGTGTCGTTCCGGGACGGACAAGGAGGTGCCGGACCCCAGGTGCTCGGGCAATGACGCATGATCAGCTCCGAAGAGGTGGAATACGGCTGAGGCAATCCAGGCGGTACCGGGCGCCGCCGCGGCAGCCCTCCTCAAATGGAAAGCCGCGGCGAGGCCGCGGCTTTCCAGACTCCATGTGCGCTTGGAGGGCTAGCGGACCGCGCGATCTGTGCCCAAGGATTGCGGGCCGCTGAATGGTGCAATATTAGCGGCGGGGTACACTAGGGGCCGTCGAGGTTGAGAGTGTCCTTGAGGCTATCGCGGCGCTTTTCCTCTTTGGCGTTGAACTCGTCGATGCATCTCTGGGTCTTGGTCACCATAACGCACACGAGATAGTCGCTTGCCTCGGCCACGGCGGCGCGTATGGCCTTGCCCGCGGGGGTCTTGTTCTCCTTCTTCAGGTGGCCGCCGAATCCAAACTTGAACAGTCCGAGGCTGATGCCGTGCTTGCTCGAGCGACCCTCCACGGTCCGCGAATAGGCGATTTCGCCGGTGGTGGTGTTGACTACCCGCAGGTCGATCGCCATGTAGGCCTCGCCCTTGCTGCCGCCGATGGAGATGCCGCCGAAGCTGAACCCGCCTCCCGTGTTGGACGTGTTGCTTTCGAACGCGGATACGGTGCCCGTGACCAGGTACTGTGCCCCGGTTAGGTTTCCGATCTTGGCGGCCGTGCCGTGCGAAACTCGACCCGAAGCCGCCAGATTCTGCTCCCGCAACACCGGCTCGAGCTTGTTTCGCTCGACGACCCGGAACTTGTGGGTGTTCGACAGTTCGTTGCTCAACATGCTGGACAACTCCCAGCCGACGCCGCCGCCCCACCAGTACACCCCGGTGGCGGTGTTAGTGAACTCGGCCACGCCGAGGGAGGGTTTGTCGGCGAAAACCGCCTGGCTTGTTGCCAGGACCGCCAGACCACACAGGTAGACAGCTGCTCTTTTCATGACTCCTCCAAAGGTCCGCGTAAATTTCGTTCTCACAGCGGGTTCGTATTGTTATGGCAGCGGGAACCCGGCAGATCATACCAAAGACGGGGGCGGATGGGACTACGAGCGGGGGTGATCGAGCCGCCGGCCCAATGCCGGCAGCGCAGGCGGGCTGAGGACCAGCGACTCAGGACGGCCGACTACCGGTGTCCGATGCCTCCTTGAAGAAGTTCGGGGCCATCAGCTCGATGAATTTCCTTGCCTGGGGGGAGAGGAATTTGCTCTGCCGCAGCACCACGCCGTAGCTGCGCTCGGGAAAGTATCGGTGCAGGGGAATCCTGGCCAGCTTGTCATGCTCGGTTATGCAGATGCTGGTGACGATGGATATACCCATGCCCAACTCGACGTACTTCTTTATGACCTCCCAACCGCCGGCTTCCAGCGCGATCCTGTAGTTGAGATTGTGCTGCTGAAAGACCAGGTCGACGATTCGCCAGGTGCTCAGGTGCCTCGGAGGAAGAATCAGGCCATGAGGTGCGATGTCCTCGAGGGTTACGCGCTTCTTCTTCGCGAGGGGATGGTCGAGCGCCGTGATCAGCAGCGGCTGGTAGACGAATATCGGATGGTAGGAGACATCCTCGGGGACCTCCAGCATCGAGCCCACGGCGAAGTCCACTTCGTCCGCTCGCAGCATCTCCATGCCGTCACGGCCGGTGACATTGTGCAACTTCAGGCTGATGCCGGGGTACGTATCGGCGAAGCGTTTGATCACCTCTGGGAGAATATAGAGAATCGTGGATTCACCTGCTGCCACGTTCAGCTCGCCCGACTCGAGATTGCCGCAGTGGGCGGCGAAGGTCTCCGGCAGGGTGTCAATACCCTGCACCATGGGCCGGGCGATCTCGTACAGGATCTTGCCCTCCGGGGTGAGGCGGATATTCGGGCCCCTGCGCTCCAGCAGCTCGGTCTGCAGCTCCCGCTCCAAGGCTTGGATCTGAAGTGAGACCGAAGGCTGGCTCAGGAACAACTTTTCGGCCGCCCGCGATATCGATCCCACCTGGGCCGTGTAGCAGAACGCCCGCAGCTGCTTCAGGCGATTCTGCTTGTAGTACAAGGTGCCGCTCTTGGCCATTTGAATGCCTGTTCCCTAGTATTAATCAAACTAATAATGAATATTAACCAAATTGAATTGTCAAATATAGTGCACCGCACCACAATCCCTGGGGTCAGAACTCTGCGTTCCTTCGCAGATCCGCGAGAGCCAACAAACCGCAGCACGACAAAGTTGGCCTTAGACCTATAAATGCTTCGCGGGGCTACGGGCACGGCCTCGTGATGGGGGGTACTTCGGCATTTTTAGCTTCGAGGTCTCCCCGAATCACGTGAGGTATCCGCACATGAGTGAGCAAGCGACTCCGGAGTTTGAGCAGGATTGGGCATCCAATCCGCGCTGGGAGGGGATAGAACGGGACTACACGGCGGCCGACGTCGTCCGCCTGCAGGGGAGCGTTCAGATCGAGCACACGCTGGCCAGAAGGGGCGCCGAAAAGCTCTGGCACCTGCTGCATCACGAAGACTACGTCAACGCCCTGGGCGCGCTGACCGGGAACCAGGCCATGCAAATGGCGAAGGCGGGGTTGAAAGCCATCTACCTGAGCGGCTGGCAGGTGGCGGCCGACGCCAACAACGGCTTCACCATGTACCCGGACCAGAGTCTGTACCCCATGGACTCGGTGCCCACCGTGGTCCGGAAAATCAACAATTGTTTCAAACGCGCCGACGAAATCCACCATGCCGAAGGTGATGACAGTGTTGACTGGTTCCTGCCCATCGTCGCCGACGCCGAGGCCGGGTTCGGAGGTGTGCTCAACGCCTTCGAACTCATGAAGGCGATGATCAGCGCGGGCGCCGCCGGCGTTCATTTCGAGGATCAGCTGGCCTCCGCCAAGAAATGTGGACACATGGGCGGGAAAGTACTGGTTCCGACGCAGGAGGCGGTTCAGAAGCTGAATGCGGCCAGGCTGGCCGCCGACACCATGGGTGTTCCGACGCTTCTGGTGGCCCGCACCGATGCCGAGGCCGCGAACCTGCTGACCTCCGATTTCGACGACCGTGACAAGGAGTTCTGCACCGGCGAGCGGACCCGCGAGGGCTTCTTCAGGGTTCGCAACGGCCTGGATCAGGCTATCGCCAGGGGCCTCGCCTATGCGCCCTATGCCGACATCGTGTGGTGTGAGACCGGCAAGCCGGACCTGACTTTCGCGCGCCAGTTCGCCGAGGCGATCCAGAATCAGTTTCCAGCCAAGCTGCTGGCGTACAACTGTTCACCGTCGTTCAACTGGAAGAAGAACCTGGACGACGCCACCATCGCCAAGTTCCAGCGCGAGCTCGGGGCCATGGGATACAAGTTCCAGTTCATCACCCTGGCCGGTTGGCACGCCCTGAACTACTCGGTATTCGATCTCGCGGACAAGTACCGGGATGCCGGCATGACCGCGTACGTGGAACTGCAGGAGAACGAGTTCGGGTCGGAAGATCGCGGTTACACGGCGGCCAAGCACCAACGCGAGGTCGGGGCCGGATACTTCGACGCCGTTACCACGGCGGCCACCGGAGCGGGCTCCGCGCTGACCGCGATGACCGGATCGACGGAAGAGGAGCAGTTCGAGGACGAGAAGACGCCGGCAGAGAGCGCAGGACACATCGCCGCGGCCGGTTGATCCCGCCGCGGCGGGACCGGATCGATAGAGCCGGTCCACCCCGGGTTCATCGGCTGCAGAGCAGGGAGCCTCCTGCCGAGAGTCTGCTATGCCTTACTCTTCGCTCTGAACAAAACAAAACCCGGTGCAACACCGGGTTTTGTTTTGGAGCGGGTCGAATCCCCTCGCTACGACTCAGGCTCCCTTGATATGGGCCGCTTTGGGCCCCTTCGGACCCTGTTCCAGCTCGTACTCTACTTCCTGGCCTTCGGTTAAGGTCTTGTAACCCTCCATCTCGATGGCGGAATAGTGCGCAAACACGTCATCGCCGCCGTCGCTGGGGGAGATAAAACCAAATCCCTTCGCCGCATTAAACCACTTGACGGTTCCCCTCATACGTCAGTCCTCACTTTGGTTGTATCATTGGTAAGTCAATTACTGCCGGTGTAGCCCGGCTCAACATGACATGTTGCTTGCATTTTTGGGCGGGGTCAAGAATCCGGCCCGGATAATTCGTTCGCCATACGGTGGACCCAGGCTTGAATTTTCTGAAAATCGCCGCACACTTAAGGGGTCTCCCGAGGGCGGACGGCGATTGCCCGGCTGCTCCAACCCCGGGCCGATCGGCGGTCGTGGGAGGCGGGGGCGCCTGTTTCGTTCGGCTTGGCGAAGGGGTTAGACTAGGTTTTGTACGCAGGCAGACCGTCGATTTCGCAGCGATGAGCACCAGGAAAGACCTTTACACCGACAATGGGCAGGTCGCTGAAGAGGCCCGGCCCAAACTGAAGAAGCCGAGCCTTTACAAGGTCCTGCTGTTGAACGACGATTACACTCCGATGGAGTTCGTGGTGGTGGTGCTGGAGCGAGTGTTCAGTAAGCCGAGGGAGCAGGCAGTCCGGATCATGCTTCACGTGCACCAGAAGGGTGTCGGCGTCTGCGGAGTGTTCACGCACGAAATCGCCGAGACCAAGGTGCGGCAGGTCATGGACTTCGCCCAGGAAAATCAACATCCTCTGCAATGCACGATGGAGCCCGAATAGACCCAGATGCTGTCCGACGAACTTGAACAAACACTGAACTCCGCGATCCAGCTCGCCCGCGACGAACGACACGAGCTCATCACCGTGGAGCACCTGCTCATGGCGCTGCTGGACAATAGCGCCGCCAACCAGGTGCTGCGGGCCTGCGGGGGCAATATAGAAGTCCTGCGACAGGAGCTCGGAGAGTTTCTGTCGATGCAGGTCCCGAGCATTGCCGAGGATTCCGACGACGACACCCAGCCCAGCCTGGGCTTCCAACGGGTCATACAACGCGCGGTTCTGCACGTGCAAAGCTCCGGCAAGAAGGAGGTCTCCGGGGAAAACGTGCTGGTGGCGATTTTTGCCGAGAAGGATTCTCATGCCGTGTACTTCCTGCACAAGCAGGACATCACCCGCTTCGACGTGGTGAACTACATCGCCCACGGCATCTCGAAAGTCAGCGACGGCATGTCGGAGCTTCCCGCCCCCGACGAGCAGGTCGAGACGGATCAGGAGAATCAGCAGCAGAGTCCGCTGGAAGCGTTCGCGGTGGATCTCAATGCGCAGGCGCGAGCCGGCCGCATCGACCCGCTGATTGGGCGCAACAACGAGCTCGACCGCACCATCCAGATTCTCAGCCGTCGGCGCAAGAACAATCCCTTGTATGTCGGCGAGGCCGGGGTCGGCAAGACCGCTATCGCCGAAGGTTTGGCCAAGAAGATCGTCGATGGGGACGTGCCCGAGGTGTTGGCCCACAGCAATGTTTACGCTCTGGACATGGGCGCGCTTCTGGCGGGGACCAAGTATCGCGGCGATTTCGAGCAGCGTCTCAAGGCGGTCCTGGCGCAGCTCGCCAAAAAGGACGGCGCGATTCTGTTCATCGACGAGATTCACACCATCATCGGCGCCGGCGCCGCCTCCGGCGGGGCCATGGACGCGTCGAACCTGCTCAAGCCGGTGCTGGCTTCCGGTGAGTTGAAGTGCATCGGGTCTACGACCTACCAGGAATACCGAGGGATCTTCGAGAAAGACCGGGCGCTGTCGCGCCGGTTCCAGAAGATCGACGTAGTGGAGCCCAGCATCGAGGAAACCGTAGAGATTCTGAACGGCCTCAAGTCCCGCTTCGAGGAGCATCACGACATTCGTTACACGCGCCAGGCGCTGCGCAGCGCCGCGGAGCTATCGGCACGCTATATCACCGACCGGTTCCTGCCGGACAAGGCTATCGATGTCATCGATGAGGCCGGCGCCAGCATGCAGTTGTTGAGCCCGAGCAAGCGCAAGAAGACGATCGGTGTGGGGGATATAGAGAATATCGTCGCCAAGATCGCCCGCATCCCCCCGAAGAGCGTCTCCGCGCGGGATAAGGATGCGTTGCGGACACTCGAGCGCGACCTCAAGCTGGTGGTCTTCGGCCAGGACGACGCGATCTCGGCGCTGGCTTCGGCCATAAAGATGTCGAGGTCGGGTCTTGGCAACAGCGACCGGCCCATTGCCTCGTTTCTGTTCTCCGGCCCGACCGGCGTCGGCAAGACCGAGGTGACGCGCCAGCTTGCCCAGACCATGGGAATCGAGCTGATCCGCTTCGACATGTCCGAGTACATGGAGCGGCACACGGTTTCCCGGCTGATAGGCGCCCCTCCGGGCTACGTCGGCTTCGACCAGGGCGGGTTGATGACCGACGCCATTATCAAGCACCCGCACTCGGTGCTGCTTCTCGACGAGATAGAAAAGGCGCACCAGGACGTATTCAACCTCCTGCTGCAGGTGCTCGACTATGGCACCTTGACGGACAACAATGGCCGCAAAGCCGACTTCCGCAACGTGATCATCGTCATGACTACCAACGCGGGTGCGCAGCGGATGGCGCGCAATGTCATGGGCTTCAAGTCGCAGGACCACAGCAAGGATGACCTGGAAGAGATTACGAACCTTTTTTCGCCGGAGTTCCGCAACCGCCTCGACGCCATCATCCCGTTCAAGTCCCTGGATGAGGAGACGGTACGCAGCGTGGTGGACAAGTTCGTTCTGGAGGTCGAGGCCCAGCTCGCCGACAAGAACGTGTCCCTGGATGTGGACGAGGATGCCCGCCGCTGGTTGGCGCGCCACGGGCACGATCCGGCGATGGGCGCACGTCCCATGGCCAGGCTTATCCGCGAGAAGATCAAGCGCGCTCTGGCCGACGAGCTGCTCTTCGGGAAGCTGGCGGGCGGCGGAGAGGTAGGCATCAGCGTGGTTGACGACGAGTTGTCATTCGACGTGCGTCCCGCCAGGAACGCCAGCGACCGCAACGCGCAAACCGAGCCCGAGTAGGCCCGGCCAGGGCAGGCGCCTCATTCGTGGATCGCGGATTGTGGATCGCGGCTGAAGCCGCTCCTACAATCCCGGGTTTGGCAGTACGCTGATCCCCGGATTGTGGGAGCCTGATTCCTGGATCGCGGATTGTGGATCGCGGCTGAAGCCGCTCCTACAATCCCGGGTTTGGCAGTACGCTGATCCCCGGATTGTGGGAGCCTCATTCCTGGATCGCGGATTGTGGATCGCGGCTGAAGCCGCTCCTACAATCCCGGGTTTGGCAGTACGCTGATCCCCGGATTGTAGGAGCGGCTTCAGCCGCGATCGGGCGGAGGTCCCTCACTCCCGCAGGATGATGTGGCGACAGATCACCCTCTCCCCGCACGCGGGGGAGGGGACTGGGGTGGGGGACAGCGCGTGACGCCGCATGTTCGCCCTTCCCGGTTCCAAACATGCGTGGGTACCAAAGGGGCTGCGTTCCATTGCCCTACACGCCGTCGCTGGCCGTCAACTCCATGGTGGTAACACGGAACTTGCGTCGTTCCACGATCTTGACGGCGATATTCTGCTTGTCCGGGGCCACCCAGATCGACAGCGTCTTGTCGGGAGAGTCGGCCCGCTGCTGATCGATCCGCACGGTGTCAAACTCGCCGGCCGGAACCTTGATCGTCTCGTGGCTCACCTTTATGTCTTCGAAGTGCCGCATCACTTCTCCCCCGAGAATATGGATGGACGGATAGTCCTTGAGGGAAATCCTGTCGGCGGCCGCAAAGGCAAAGGGTACGGTGCAGTTGTCAATGACGTAGCCGGTCAGCGGAATGTCCAGCACGTTGCCGTCCTTGTATCGAACTTTCATCTCGTTCCACAAAAAGTCGGCGGAATGAGTGTAGGCGTCACGCCCGTCTTTCTCTATGCTGTAGCGCCGCGGCTTGATCTCCATACTGTCGGATACCGAGAAATCGCACTCTTCATGCAAGGACCCTCCCAGCAGTATCGCCGCCAAGCCCTCGGCGCGCGTGTCCGAGCGCACGTGGTACATGTCTCCCTGCCGGCTGATGCTGACAACAAGAAAACCGAGCTCGGTATCGTAGAGTCTGACGTCGTAGGTCAGTTTCGCGGAATCTGGCAGCTGAGCGAGATCGGGCCTGGCGGCCAGGGCCGCGCCGGTGGCGAGCAGGATGGTCAGGGCCAGGCGTACCTTGGATTTCATACCGTCACCGTCTTCGCACCCGACACCGGATCCCGACCCGGAGACAGTCCCTGCTCCGGATCCACTCTGCCGTCCAGCAAGACCTGTCCATTGTGAACCGACAGGCGTTGTTGGGCGATCCACAGCACCGCCGTCGGCAGGATGCGATGCTCCACAGCCTGCACCTTCCGCTGCAGGGTCTCCGGGGTATCGGACGCCTCGACGTCCACCCGGCCCTGAATGACCACTGGCCCGGCGTCCAGCTTATCGGTCACGAAGTGCACGCTGGCGCCGTGTACACGGTCGCCGTGCTCCAGCGCCCGCCGATGAGTATGCAGCCCGGGGTACTTGGGCAACAGAGACGGGTGCAGGTTAACCAGGCGATTTCTGTAGTGCGCGACGAACTCGGGTTGGAGTATGCGCATGAACCCCGCCAGCACCACCAGCCCGGGGTCGTAGTGATCGACGCGCTCCGCCAGGGCCCGGCAGAATTCCCGCGGGGTGTCGAAGCTGCGATGGTCCACAACATGGGACGGGATGCCGGCATTGCCGGCTCGAACGAGACCATAGGCATCCGGTTCGTTGCTGACCACGGCGCGAATAACGATGGGCAGCGTTCCAGCCTTGGCGTGGTCGATCAGCACCTGCAGGTTGCTGCCGTTTCCGGAGACCAGTACGACGATGGGCAGGTCAGTCATGAATACGCACCACCTCACCGTCAGGTGCGTGGGCACGGCCGATTTCCCATGCCTCTATCCCCCTGGAATTGAAATGCGCCAGGGTCTGCTTAGAGTCCGGCTCGGAAACGACGAGCACCATGCCAAGGCCACAGTTGAACGTGCGAAGCATCTCGCTTTCATCGATGCGGCCGTGTTCCCGGATCCAGTCGAAGATGGCCGGCTGCCGCCATGCCGACCTGCTCAATGTCACACCGGCGCACGGCGGCATCACCCGGGAGAGATTCGCCGCAATGCCGCCGCCGGTGATATGCGCAATCGCTTTCACCTTAACCGACCGAATCAACTCCAGGACCGGTTTCACGTAAATATGGGTCGGCCGCAGAAGGTGGTCCCCCACGGTTTCGTCACCGAAAGGCGCGCTCAGATCAAGCCCTGCCGTTTCAATAACCTTGCGGATCAGGGAATAGCCGTTGGAGTGGGGGCCGGAGGAAGCGAGTCCGACCACGACGTCCCCTGGACGCACCGTGGATCCGTCAATCACCGCGTCCTTCTCCACCGCGCCGACACAGAAACCGGCCAGATCGTATTCTCCGTCGGAGTACATCCCCGGCATCTCCGCGGTCTCGCCGCCGATCAGCGCCGCCCCGGCGAGTTCGCAGCCAGCCCCGATGCCCTCGATGACCGCTACAGCCACAGCCTGCGACAACCTGCCGGTGGCGAAGTAGTCCAGGAAAAACAGCGGCTCGGCCCCTTGAACCAGCACGTCGTTGACGCACATGGCCACCAGATCGATGCCGATGGTATTGTGCCGGTTCATCTCGACCGCGAGCTTGAGCTTGGTGCCGACACCGTCCGTGCCGGAAACGAGCACGGGATGGCGGAATCCCGGCGGGACCTCGAACAGGGCGCCGAAGCCGCCCAAGCCATCCAGCACGCCCTCGCGGCGCGTTCGGCCTGCGATGGGCTTGATGGCTTCAACCAAGGCGTCGCCGGCATCGATGTCGACGCCCGCGTTGCGGTAGCTCAGTGGAGGTTCGAGGGACGGCATGGTCAAAAATATTACGGAGCGCGGCCGGAATTCTACCTGAATCGCAGACAGTGCGTAGCCTCGATTACCGCGTAGGGTACCCGGATTCCGGATGAAATGTGAAGGAACGACAGCCTGTCGAACACGCCGTTCGTCCAGTATTCCTCGTCCGGACTGCGGCCCCGCCGTCCGCATCCTCCACCGGGGCCTTTGCCGCTCCCGGAACATCTACGGTATGCTTGGCCCAATCTCGACAGCAACCCGCTCGCTGGAACACGCTAGCCCCTTGGTCGTCGTTTCTTATATCCCGAATCTGCTGACCGTGCTGCGCATTGCGGCTGCTCCCGTGCTGATCATGCTCCTCAAGTACGAGATGTTCCCCGGTGCGCTTCTGCTGTTCGTTCTGGCGGGTATCTCGGATGGGCTTGATGGATACATCGCCAAGCGCTTTCGCTATCAGACGCGCCTGGGCGCGATACTCGACCCGGTGGCCGACAAGGTACTGTTGGTGAGCTGTTTCGTCGTGTTGACGGTCATGAACCATATCCCGTTCTGGCTGCTGGTGGTCGTGGTGTTCCGGGACATCGTCATAGTGGGTGGCTACCTGCTGCTGGTGATCCTCGAGGGCGGCGTGAAGATGAATCCCAGCCGGATAAGTAAGCTCAATACCGTCTTTCAGATCTGCCTGATCGCCGCTGTGCTGATCAAGCTGGCCGTGGGAAACCAGGTCGCCTTCGTCATACCAGGCTTGATAGCGCTCGTCACAATCACGTCGGTCATGAGCGGTGCTCACTACGTATGGGTTTGCGCGTTTCGACGGGATGGCGTAGCTGTCGACACGGTGGGGCAGGAGAAGTGAGCAGGCAACTGGCACTCAAGGTCGGCCTGTCCGACTTTGCCTGCTTCGAGAATTTTCATGCCGGTCCCAATCGCGAGGCGGTCGCCGCAATCCGGGAGGCCGCATGGGCCCGCCCGGTCCTGTTGTGCATTCATGGTCCCTCGGGGACGGGCAAGTCCCATCTGTTGTACGCCGCGCTGAAGGAGGCCGGTGCGCGTGGACGCCCCGCCGCCTACAGCTCACGTGCGGCTGCAAGGCCCGGGACGGCGGAATGGCTGGACCTGCCCGGGGACGGTTTGGTTTGTATCGACGACATAGGAGAGAATCTCTCACCCGCGGAGGGGGAGGCGCTGTTCCGCCTCTATGAGAGTTCCCGCAACCGGGAGGGTTCGCTCGTGCTGAGTTCTCGTCTGCCGCCCTCGGGGATTGACTGGGGACTGGCGGACCTGCGCAGCCGGGTGCAGAGCGGCCTGGTGTACCGCCTGGCGCCGCTGGGAGAATGGGAACTCGAGGAAGCACTTCGCCTGCGTGCGGGACACCGGGGAATATACCTGTCCGATGACGTGGTCCGGTTCGTGCTCCGGCGCTATGAGCGCACTCCCGCCTCGCTTTTCAGGCTGCTGGACCGAATCGATTCGGAATCCCTGGCGAGGAAAAGGAGAATCACCGTTCCTTTTCTTCGGGCCCTGGAAGCCGACGGCGGGGACACGGCGCCGACGTAGGGACGCAGGGCGGTACACGTGGATTGCGCGCGTTATTCGACACCGCGGCGAAGCTTCAAAGCCGCGTCGGCCAGCCGGCGGCCGAGGGCGATGCACAATTCCGCTTCTTCGTCGCTGATCGGGAGCTCATTGTGGAGGCCGGCAACGTGGCTGGCACCGTAAGGTGTGCCGCCGCTGCGGGTTCGGTAGAGGCCGGATTCAGTGTACGGCAGCCCCACCAGGAGCATACCGTGGTGCAGCAGCGGCAGCATCATTGAAAGCAAGGTCGACTCCTGTCCCCCGTGCAGTGAACCGGTGGACGTGAACACGGCGGCGGGCTTGCCGCTCAATACCCCCGACAGCCACAGTCCCGCAGTGGAGTCCAGAAAGTACTTCATTGCCGCTGCCATGTTGCCGAACCGCGTTGGGCTTCCCAATGCCAGTCCGATGCATTCGTACAGATCCCGGTGCTCGGCATACGGGTCGCCGGAAGCCGGAACCGGGTCCTCGGACGATTCCACGACGGCCGACACCCGTGGCACGGTGCGCAACCGGGCCTGGACCTCGCCGGTGGACTCCACGCCCCTGGCCACGAGGTTGGCCATGCGTCGAACCGCCCCGTGGCGGCTGTAGTACAGCACCAGGATCTCGTCCATATCAGAGTATCTCGAGCACCGCTTCGGGCGGCCTCCCGATCCGGGCGCGTTTCCCCGCCACCACGATGGGACGCTGGATCAGGATCGGGTTCCGGACCATGGCTTCGACCAACTGCTCGCGACTGAGGGACTCGTCGTCGAGTCCGTTCTCTTTGTACACTGGTTCTTCCGTTCGCATCGCCTGGCGTGGCTCGACGCCGAGGAGATCGATTATCCGCATCAACTCGGCCGCACACGGAGGTGTTGAAAGATAGTCGACGATCTGCACATCCACATCGTGTTCACGGAGGATTTGCAAAGTCTGCCTCGACTTGGAGCATCGAGGATTATGGTAAAGCGTGACCGACATTCGAGTCCCATTATTTCGCCACAACCGGTTTGTTGACACCCCAAAAACGAGGTGATAATTTGGCCTGTAGCGACGATAAACATGCGCTATAATTAGTCAAATATCAAATTCTGTCCCATGGGAGGAACATAATGACGTCACTAAGAAGCGCCGTAAAGTTGCTGGGGGTCGGAATCCTGGCGTCCGTCATGTCGACCGGCTGTATCCTTGCCAAGAAACCCGGGGGCAAGGAAGAGATGGCCATGGCTCCGCAGAAAGAAGAGCAACCGGCCGAGAAGAAGATGATGGAGAACGACATGTATACGGTGGTCGCCGGCGATTGCCTGTGGTGCATCTCCGCGAAGTCCCAGATCTACGGAGATCCCTACAAGTGGCCACTGATTTACCGCAAGAATATTGCCAAGATCGGCGATGCCGATCTCATCTATCCGGGACAGGAGTTCGAGATTGATCGTAACCTGACGCCCGAGCTGGTTGCGAATGCGGTCACGCACGCAAAGACCCGCGGCGCCTGGACCCTGGGTGTACCGGAAGTTTCCGACATCCAGTACATCGCCGACAATCCCTGATTAGTGACGCACGGATCGAGGTAGGACAAAGGCCCCGTTTAAGGGGCCTTTCTTCTGTTGAAGTCCGCGGATCTGTCCCGCGACATGGTTTCGCCACCACGACCGCATTGACGCGCTATGCGCGAGCGAAGCCGTATGCCTTGCGTCACAGGTTCAACGTCTCGCATTCAAACCACTCCGCCAACTGGCTGCGTTCGATCAGTCTGTGGCTCCTCGTCATCAACAGGGTCTCGCCGTCATCGACGAAAAGGTTTCTCTGATACCGGTACAGGCCCGGTGGAGAGATGAGCTGAAGGTGTGGATCATCTTCGGGGTAAAACGCCAGCGCCTCCTTGAATGGTTCCTCCCGCTCGGTGGATACCGGTTTCACCGCGACCGGACGAAGTTTGTAGTTCAGCAACTTTACACCGAACTGTATCGTATCTTCGACACAGCGCATCCATCGGATGAGCCCCGCGGCCCACGGTCCATTCTTCTCGCGCACGGCTACGACTTCGCCGACCCTGAGACTGCCGACGACTGTCTTGTCATAGGACGCGCCGAGACACAAGCCTGACTCTCCCCGATCCAACACCAGGCATTCCAGCTTTTCGGTCGAAGATTGCCGGCGCCGTAGCTGGTGCAGCTGGAAGGTGCCCGCTGTTGCGCTGTGATCTGCATGATCGGTGGAGGAAAGCCCGAACTCCTTCTCGCCATTGATGCAGTAGTTCGCCGCCGCCATGCCGGTCATGATCTCCACCGGTTGTCCTCCGTCGGCGCTCTCCGTTCGCTCTTCCGCTCGGCGCGGGGTCAGGCCCCAGGCGTATACCACCTCTTCCAGCAGCTTCCTTCCAAGGTCGTCCTGGAACTCGTCGTCCAGGTCGACGTCGACCTGCTCGGCTGAGGCCAGTCGTTTCAGCTGGTCGTGGGCGTGCCGGGTGAGGTTCACGGTGTCCAGCAGCAGCGCGTCTTTGGGAGGCTTCTCCTCGGTCTGTTTGAGGTACGCCCGCGCGGGGCGGTCGGACTGTGGATCGATGACGAACTGACAGCGTTCGGTGGGCGGTCGCGAGTAGGGTCTGAGCTGGGCATTTTGGGCATGCCGCCTCAGGAATTCCAGCACACGAGTCATTAACGGAATGGATTGGTGGAACGGATCGGATAGTCCAAACAACAGGACGCGACGATAAGTCAGGGAGATGCTGGTCGTGGTTCGCGCCTTCGCTATCGGGTCCTTGATCGGGTCTTCGACAATTCCCAGCTGCCTTGCATAGCAATAAATGGTGTGCGTTTCCTGCCAGATACCCTCCGGGGGCGCCTGACGATAGAGGGCGCAGGCGAACACCGTCTGCTCCAGATAGAACAGCGCCCGGCCCATGCTGAGGCGCATTTCGTCCAGCTGCCGCCGCTTCCTCGACTGGGCGATTTCCAGAATCGTGGCTTTGTATCCATATGCCATCTCCACGCAGCAGTCGCGGAAGAGTTCCGCTGACAGCAGGTCGTTGTCGGAAAGCGGAACCGCGCCTTTTGCCAGTTGGGTCTGAACCTGGCCTCTGATGACGCGGAGGGGAGAGCGGTACATGTCCAGAAGCTTGAGGCGCTGGGTGACCTTCAATTCGATTCTGTTGATGCCGTGCAAGGCGCTGTGAACCTGCCGAAGGCTCTCTCGGGTGTTGAGGAGCGGCAGCCGGGCGATCCACTCGCGCGTCTGTGCCGGGCGCGTAACGGTTTCGGTGTTCGTCTGCCGCAACTGCTGCGGGACGGCGAGATACAGTTTCATGATTAGACAGTCATCCTCGAGTACAATGACTGTGACACTGCGGCAAAGCGGTTTCGTATTGCGTTTCCGAATTTTCCAACAGTGAAAACCAATCGATGAAAATCTGCAGACATTACCATGTGTTCGGTCGTGTGCAAGGCGTATGGTACCGTGGCACCGCTCGCGACCAGGCCCGGCACCTGGGACTGCACGGCTGGGTGCGAAACTGTGACGATGGCTCCGTGGAATCCGTGGCCTGCGGCACGCCGGACGCTCTCGACGCCTTCAGAAGCTGGTTGCAGAAGGGTCCTAGTTCCGCCCGGGTGGACCGGGTCGAGGAGTCGGACGTCGAAGAGCCGCCCCGGACGGACGATTTCCATATCGTGCCCTAGCAGGATGTTGAAAAACGCCATCCTGGCCTTTTTCAACGCGCCGGGCGCGGCGCCTGTCCGCACTCGGCTACGCCGAATCAAGCACTTACAGTGCTTGATTCGCGGCGAGACATCCCTGTCTCACACTAGCAGGCTGTTTTTCAACAGCCTGCTAGGTTTACGCCAGGGTTACTAACGGTTCGTGTTCGACGCCTGCCGTTGGCGCCACTGCACCCGGTATGCGGAAAGCACCCTGGATGCATAGTCGGTGCCGAAATCGGCGCTGCCATTGTACCGCGCCAACGCGGGCGCCAGCTTGTTGTGGGTCGTCTTCAGGTAATAGTGAAGTATAGTGCAGCCGTAGCGAAGGTTGGTCGGTGGGTAGAACAGGTCGTCCTGGGGGTGGCCTATCTCCTTCTTCCAGAAAGGCATGACCTGCATCAAGCCGCGCGCGCCGGAGTTCGAAACCGCGAAACGGTCGAATCCGCTTTCCACCTCAATCACCGCCAGCACCAGGGAAGGGGACAAGCCGGTGCGCGTGGCCTCGTCATGGATCGATTTCAGCAGCGATACGCGATAGAAAGGATCGGATATCGATGGCTTGAGCCGTTCCGACATGTCAGCGAGCCATATCAGCGCGTCGACGCTGTTGTCGAAGCTGGAATGGTCCTCCACCGCCTGGCGTAGAGCACTGACGATATTCGGATCCACGTCCCGCTCTCCCGCGAGCGGCACCGCCTGCATGCCCAGCAGACACAAGGCGACGACCCATTTAACGGTCGGTTTCACGACCGATCAGCGACCGAATGCGACGCCGGCGAGCTTGTCCATGAGCTCTTCCGGCGGCAGCTTCTGCACCTCTTTGCCGGCACGGTGCTTGTATTCCACGACGCCCTCCTGGATGCCGCGCTCGCCGACCACGATCCGGTGTGGAACCCCGATCAGATCGGCTTCGGCAAACAGCACCCCGGGCCGCTCGTCGCGATCGTACAGCAGGATGTCCAGGCCGGCTTCCTGCAGCTGCCGATAGAGACTGTCCGCGCTCTCGGCCACCCGCTGCGACTGGTGATAGCCGATTGGGACGATCACCACCTCGAAAGGCGCGATGGCATCCGGCCATATGATTCCGTTTTCGTCATGGCCCTGCTCGATGGCTGCCGCCACCACGCGGGTGACCCCAATGCCATAGCACCCCATCGGCATAACCACGGACTTGCCGTTCTCGTCCAGGCAGGTTGCGTTCATCGACTTGCTGTACTTGGTCCCGAGCTGGAACACGTGCCCCACCTCTATGCCCCGTTTGATGACGAGGCGACCTTCCGGATCCTCGGCGGCCCCGTCGCGCGGGCAGGGATCCCCCGCGACGACTTTTCGCAGGTCCACCGCTGCGGGTTCCGGAAGGTCGCGGACCCAGTTCACCCCGGTGAGATGCTTGTCGTTCCCGTTGGCGCCGCACACGAAATCCGCCAGGTGCGCCGCCGCGTAGTCCGCGACCAGCGGGATTTTCAGGCCCACGGGGCCGACGGAACCCGGTTCGCACCCCACAACACGCTCGAATTCCGTGTCATCGAGAAACTCGAGCGGCGCGGCGACTTCGGGCAGGCCTTCGGCTTTGACGGGATTCAGCTCGTGGTCACCTCGCAGAACCAGGGCGACCGGCCCGTCGGCACCCTTGACTACCAGGGTCTTGACGGTCTGTGAAGGCGCTATGTCGAGAAATCGCGCCAGATCGTCGATGGTGTGCTGCCCGGGCGTGTCGACCTCCGCCATATCGGCGTTCGGAGCGGGGCGGCGGCCCTCCGGGGGCAGCGTTCGCGCCAGCTCGACATTCACCGCGTAGTCGTACTTTTCGCATACGGCGATCGCGTCTTCACCGGAATCGGCGAGGACGTGGAATTCGTGTGATGTGCTGCCGCCGATGGCGCCGGAGTCCGCCGCTACGGCACTGAATGCGAGGCCGCAGCGTTGAAATACGCGTTCGTAGGCGGCATACATTCGTTCGTAGGTGTCCTGGAGGGACGCCTCGCTGTCGTGGAAGGAGTAAGCATCCTTCATCAGGAATTCCCGGCTGCGCATCACGCCGAATCTCGGCCGGACCTCGTCCCGAAACTTCCACTGCACCTGGTAGAAATTCGCGGGAAGCTGCCGGTAACTCTTGATCTCGTTGCGCACCATCGAGGTGATGACTTCCTCGTGGGTGGGCCCCAGGCAGAAGTCTCTCTCGTGGCGGTCCCGGAAGCGCAGCAGTTCGGGGCCGTACTCCTGCCAGCGCCCGGATTCCTGCCACAGCTCTGCGGGCTGGACGCTGGGCATCAGGATCTCCAGCGACCCGACCCGGTTCATCTCCTCGCGGATGATGTTTTCCACCTTGCTGAGCGTGCGCCAGCCCAATGGCAGCCAGCTGTAGATGCCTGCCGCCACCTTTCGGATCATTCCAGCCCTGAGCATGAGTCTATGGCTGACGATTTCAGCATCGGCAGGAGTTTCCTTCAGAGTCGGTATATAGAACTGTGATGCGCGCATGGGCCCTGGCTATTGTGGTTATGAAAAGGGATGAGCGGGTATGATAACCGCACCGGGCGGTGACCAGAAACTCACAGGCCCACGCCGGAGACGGGGTTGCGCAGGCGAATGCCGGGTGGCGTCGTCGTCGTGCAATGGAATCATGGAGGCGCTGCACCCGTTCAACCGGATTGATTCGAAACTGGCCCAAGTATAGCCAATACGGGGCAGGCCCTCCCAACGCCGGGTTCCGGCTTGCGGCAGCGGCTGCAGTCGCGATCGGGGGCGGACACGGGATCGCTCCGCGCGAACCGGCAAGCGGCCCCGTGGACATCAAGGCCATCCCGGAGCCCGGCGTTGTCCACGGCTTCGGGTTGCCGCACTCAGGGATATTCGGGTTATAGTCCGGGTCATGCTCGACACCCAGGCCATTGTCGCAATTCCTGCCGCTTCGCTTGCGCTGGGGCTCCTGCCGGGGCCGGACGATCTCTTGGTGCCGGTGCAGTCCATGATAAAGCGGCGTGTGGCAGGGCCGTTCGCCGCCGCCGGCCGGACTCCATGGCTGTCCGTAGGCAATCATTGAACATGTACATTCCGAAGCACTTCATCCAGCGTGACATCCGCAGAACCGGGCAGCTGCTCGATACGTACTCCTTTGGTCTGCTGGTGACAACGGGCGCGGATGGCCTGCCGGTCGCCAGTCACATACCGTTCCTGTCCCGTGAAGAAAACGGCACCACGATCCTGGAGGGACATGTGGCGCGTCCCAACGAGCAGGCTGGGCATGTTCGACAAGGCGCCCCGGCTTTGGCGGTGTTCCGGGGCGCGCACAGCTATATTTCGCCGACCTGGTACCGGTCGCCGGGCGTTCCCACCTGGAACTACGAGGCCGTTCATGCCTGCGGCCGCCTTCAGGAAGTCACGGGCGAGGATGCCCGTTCGATTGTCGAACGGCTTGCGCAAAGATTCGAAGGTGATGGGCCCGATGCCTGGGTACCGGAATATCCGGAGAAGATGCTCTCGGGAATCGTCTGCTTCGCGATGACCGAGGTAACGCTGCATTCCAAGTCGAAGATGAGCCAGAACCGTCCCGAGGCCGACCGGCTCGGTGTCATCGAGGCGCTCGCCGGATCGGACGAGTCCGATTCGATGGAGGTTTGCAGGATCATGCGCGAAAACGAGTCGCGCCGATAATCAAACCACCGCGTACTCGTCAGCCGGGCGCACCGGCAACTACCACGGGAGATTCGCGCCAATGTCTCACGCCAAGGTCGACTACGAACGTTACCGCGTCAAGCCGGACCAGGAAGTGGCTTTGGCGGAATTCCGCACCAGCGACGATCAGGGGATCGACAAGATCGCCGGGAAGAAACACTTTCACACAAACATTCGCAAGCTCAAGGGATATCAGGAACGCTTGTTCGCCGAGACGAAAGCAGTCCCTGCTGATCGTCCTGCAGGCGATGGATACCGGCGGCAAGGACAGTACCTTGAGAAAAGTTGCCGGGGACCTGAACCCGCAAGGGTGCACGGTAACGGGGTTCAAGGCTCCGACCGCCGAGGAGCTGTCGCATGATTTCCTGTGGCGCGTCCATCACCACGCACCGGGTGCCGGCCACATCGGTATCTTCAACCGATCACACTACGAAGACGTACTGGTGGTGCGGGTTCACGGCCTGGCGCCCATGCCGCTGATCGAGAGCCGCTACGGGCATATCAACGACTTCGAGCGGACGCTGGTCGATCGTGGCACTCGGATTCTCAAATTCATGCTGCATATTTCCAAGGAGTACCAGCTGGAGCGGCTTCGGCGCCGACTCAGCCACCCCGACAAGCACTGGAAATTCAATCCGGACGATCTCAAGGAACGCCAGCGATGGCACGATTACATGGAGGCATACGAGATCATGCTGTCGCGGTGTTCCACCGACGACGCGCCCTGGTATGTCATCCCCGCCGAAACGAGATGGTTCCGCAACCTGGTGGTCAGCCAGATCGTGCTGGACGCCTTCAAGCAGATGGCGCCGGAGTTCCCGAAAGCGGACTTTGATATCGAGGACTACCCACCCGAATCCCTGGTGTAGGTCGGTGGCATCTCGCTCCCGGCGATGTGCCTCACTTCCTTTGCGGTTTCATCCCCGCGTGGCTTTCAGGATGGCGCCGCGACCCGGACGGGCTCAGAACGACTCGGCGATTTCCTTGACGGCTTTGATCGCCTGGTCGATGTCCTCCTCGTCGTTGAAACAGCCGAGCGAGAATCGCACCAGTCCCTCGTGCTCGACGGTGTGGGCGTCGCGGTGTATCAACGGCGCGCAGTGCAGGCCGGGCCGCACACACAGGTGGTAGTCGGCGTCCAGGATGTCGCCGGCCTTGTTCGAAGGCACGTTGTCGAATCCGATGGACAGCGTGGCGACACGTGGCTGATCTCCGTGAGGACCATACACCGTAACGTTCGGTGTGTTCCGGCAAGCGTCCTCCAGCTTCCGGACCAGGGAAATCTCGCGCTCGTGTATCATCTCCAGCGCCGCCAGGCAGGCGTCCCGGTGACCCAGATCCGTCCTTCCTGAGAGCTCTCGGCCCCGGGCCGCCATCCATTTCTGGGCCGCGTTCAGCCCCGCGATACCCGGAACGTTCAGAGTACCTGCTTCGAGATGGTGCGGGTAATCCGCCGCCTGTTCAGGGTTGTTGGAGTCGACACCCGTGCCGCCGAACCGCAGCGGTTCCACGTCGACATGCTCCGCCACGACCATGCCGCCAATACCCATGGGCCCGTACAGGCCTTTGTGGCCGGTAAAGGTCAACACGTCGATGTGCATATCGTCACAGTGAATCGGCACCACCCCGGCGCTCTGGCAGCTGTCCACCACCAGTAGAGCGTCCGTCTGGGCGACGGCCCGGCCGATAGCGGACAGATTCTGGAGGCTGCCCAACACGTTGGACGCATGGTTGATCACCACCAGGCGCGTATCGGGCCCGACGGCTTCGCCGATGCGATCAGGGTCGACATATCCACGATCGTCGTGCGCCACGTAGGTGGTCTCCACGAGACCCCGTTGTTCCAGGGCATACAGCGGACGCAGCACCGAGTTGTGCTCGGTCCGCGTCGTCACCACGTGGTCCCCGCGCCGCAACAGTCCATGCAGGGCGATGTTCAGGGAATCCGTGGCGTTCTGCGTGAACACGACCCGCTCGAAGTCTCCCGAATAACCGAAGAACGCGGCGAGCAGCCTCCGGGTTTCGACCGTCATCTTTTCCGCTTCCAGCGCCATCTCGTGCCCGGACCGCCCCGGGTTGACGCCCCACCGGCGGAAGAACTCGTCCATGAACCGGTACACCGGCTCCGGCTTCGGCCAGGTGGTCGAAGCGTTATCGAGGTAGTAATGCTCCTTCATGAGCGACTGTTGGCCCGCAGCGGGGCGTGGACGTCGGGCATCAGCTTATCCCGCCTACGCACAAGTACTTGATCTCGAGGTATTCGTCGGTGCCGTACTTGGAGCCCTCGCGGCCGATGCCGGATTCCTTGATGCCGCCGAACGGGGCCACCTCGTTCGAGAATATTCCCTCGTTGATGGCCACGATGCCGTACTCCAGCGCTTCCGCCACTCGCCACACGCGGGCGTTGTCGCGCGTGAAGAAGTAAGAGGCCAGGCCATACTGGGTATCATTGGCGATAGCCACGGCTTCTTCCTCGGTGCGGAACGGCAACAGCGGGGCCACCGGTCCGAAAGTCTCCTCGCCGTTGAGCACCATCTCACGCGTGACGTCGCGCAGCACCGTGGGTTGATAGAAGGTGCGGCCCAGTTCGTGGCGCTGGCCCCCCACCATGACGCTGGCGCCCTTGCCCAGGGCGTCGCTGACGTGGGTCTCCACCTTCGCCATGGCGGCGTCGTTGATCAACGGTCCCTGTTGCACGCCTTCCTCCGTGCCGACGCCGACCCTGAGCTTGCCGACGGCTTCGGCAAGCTTGTCGGCGAAGGCGTCATAGATACCCTCCTGCACCAGGATGCGGTTCGCGCATACACAGGTCTGGCCCATGTTGCGGAACTTCGATGCCATGGCACCCGCCACGGCCGCCTCGAGATCCGCATCGTCGAAGACGATGAAGGGCGCATTGCCGCCGAGCTCCATGGACACCTTCTTGACGGTGGATGCGGACTGCTCCATGAGGAGCTTGCCGACCTCCGTGGAGCCGGTGAAGCTCACCTTCCTGACGATGGGGTTGGCGGTCATCTCCCGGCCTATGGCCCGCGCCTCGCCGGTGAGGACATTCAGTACGCCGGCCGGTACGCCGGCGCGTTCCGCCAGCTCCGCCAGGGCAAACGCCGACAGCGGCGTATCTTCCGCCGGCTTTATGACGGTGGTGCAGCCTACGGCGAGGGCGGGCGCCACCTTGCGGGTGATCATGGCGGCAGGGAAATTCCACGGGGTGATGGCGGCAACGACGCCGACGGGCTGCTTGAGAACCACGATGCGCCGGCCGGGGAGGGGATGGGGAATCGTGTCTCCATAGACCCGCTTGGCCTCCTCCGCGAACCATTCGACGAACGCGGCGGCGTAGGCGATCTCACCGCGGGACTCGGCCAGCGGCTTGCCCTGCTCGGCGGTCATGAGCTGGGCCAGGTCCTCCTGATTTTCCATCATGAGGTCGTACCAGCGTTTCATTATGACCGAGCGCTCTTTGGCCGTGCGGGCGCGCCACCCGCCCCAGGCGGCGTCGGCCGCCTCGATGGCACGCCGCGTTTCGCCGGCGCCGCAGCTGGGGACCTGGGTGATGACCTCACCGGTAGCGGGGTTGGTCACATCGAACGCCTGGCCGTTGTCGGCGCCGGTCCACTTGCCGTTGATGTAGCAGGAATCGCGTAGCAGGGAGGAGTCTTTCAATTGCATGGGGATAAGCCTTTCAACGTTGGAATTCGGTGAATGATGATCCGACTGTAGTCATCTATGTGGGGTTGCCGGGTGCATCGGTCAATCGCCGCCAGGCGGCCGCCTACTGGACACCGAGCGTTTGCAGGTTCTTCTGCGCTATACGGTCGCCCTGGGCCGCGGCACGCCGGAACCACATGATGGCATCCTCGCGGCTGCGCGGGACCCCTTGTCCGTTGGCGTACATCACGCCCAGATTGGTCTGGGCCCCGGCGTAGCCCTGCTTCGCGGCGAGCCTGTACAAGCGTACGGCCTCCTCGTGGTTCTCCGCAAGCACGATACCGTCCGAGTACAGGGAACCGAGATCCGCCTGGGCCCAGGCGACCCCCTGATTCGCCTTCGCCTGTATCTGCGGCAGGGCCTCGTGGATCAACGTCTCGGCGAGGTTCACGTCCTTATCGACGCCCCGCCCGTGGTAGTACATGATCGCTACCCGCAGCTTGGCTCTCGGCTCTCCTTGCTCCGCCAGGGGATTCAGCAGACGAAAGGCGGTATCGTACTCGCCGGCGTAATACGCCGTGACGCCTTCTTCCATCGTTTGAGGCGCCGTCGGCGCACTGGGTTCCTGTGAGGCCGTTTGCGGGGCCTGGTTTTGGACCTCGGCCCGGGCCGCTTTCCGGCTTTCCTCCTGCCGCCTCTCCAGGGCTTGCTGTTTAGCAACGGTCCGCCGCGTGTCGAGCTGCTTTTGCAGCAGCGGGATGGAATCGTTGTTAGGCAGTATCGCAGCCGCGGTGTTCAGGAGGCCGTCCGCCTTGTCCAGCTCGTCCTTGGCCAGGGCATCGGACGCCAGGTCAAGGTAGTGATGTCCTATCCGGTCGATGCCCTGTTGAGCCTGCGGGTTGTCCGGCTCCAGTTTGAGCGCCTGCTGGAGATATGCCAGGGCGTTGTCTCCGGGCGGCTGCGTGAGACGACCGTCGTCGAGCGCCGCATTCGCCTGTTTCAACAGCGCCTGGACCTGTTGCCGGCGCTCCTGCTCCGCCCGCTGGCGCTCCTGCTCGCGGCGTTCCTGCTCCTCCCGAGCAAGTCGTTCCTGGCGCGCCTTTTCGGTCGTGTACTCGTCGATCTTCTGTCGCAGAGCGAGCCCACGCTCGGTTTCCTCACGCACTTGCGCGGCCTGGTTCAGCAGCCGCTTGGCCTGTTCCACATCCTGGGTGGCGAAGGCATCCTCCGCCGACTTCACCAGCTTGCGCTGCAGGTCGGCGATACCGAGCTTGGCGTCGGCCTGGGTGGGGTCCAGGGTCAAGACGGCCCGGTAGTGCTCCAGGGCGTTGTCGCCCGGGGGCGAAACAAGGTGGCCTTGTTGCTCGGCGCGTTCGGCGGCCGCGAGCGCCTGTTGAATCTTCTCCGTCTGGTGTTCCAGGGTCCGGTAGTTGGCGGCGCGCTCGTCGTCCCTGGCGTGGCCGAAGTCGACTTTCTCGGGCAGGTCCGGCGGCGGATCATCCGCGCCGGAGGGGGCGGTGGCCTGGCTTGCCGTATCCGCCGGGGTACTGCCGACCGCCGTCTCCCCGGACGGCGTGGGTTTGTAAAGAACGAAGACCGCCACCAGCGACAACCCGGCAAGTATCATCACCACGGGCCAGCCCCAGCCGCTGTTGAGGCTCTTCATCTTCTTCCGCGTCCGATAGGCATCCACCACCTGCTGTGGTGCCGGCGGCAGGGCTGTCTCGGCTGCGGCTTCGGGCGCCCTGCGCGGCGGCTGGACCTTGCTGTGATCGCGGTAGACGGTCCCGCCGTGTGCCGTCGCGGCAGCGGGGGTCTTACGCGCTTGCCTCGGACCGTGCTTCGGGGTTTGGGCGTTTCGTTCCGCCGGCGGCGTGGTCCGCGAGGAGGGATGCTCCTCGCTCAGCGGTCTCAGCACCGCCCCGGCGGATTCCGGGCGGTCGGCGGCCATCGGCTCCAGCATCCAGTCGATGGCGCTGAGCAGCGCAGCGCTGTAATTCCCGCTCCCGAGCTCCATTGCGGGCACCATCGGGTCCTCCTTGTCCTGGGCGATGTCGGTGACCCGGCGGGTGGCATCCACCGGCGTGACGCCAGACAGGCACCGGTACATGGTGGCTCCCAGCGCGTAAAGGTCGGACCAGGGACCAAGCACACCATCGCTTTGGTATTGCTCAACCGGACTGTAACCGGGTGCGACCCGGCTTTCGATATGCTGATCGCTGTCGTCCCTGGGCGCGCTCAAGGGGCTGCCGAACCCGATCAGCACCGGCGGGCCGACGTCCCGCAGGTAGATATTGGCCGGGTGGATGTCTCGGTGCAGGAGGTCCGCGGCGTGAGCGATCCGCAACCCCTTCAATAGCGGCACCAGTAGCTTGCGGATTTCGTCCTCGCCGAGGGGCGCCTTGGTGGCCGCCAGATGTTCCTTCAGAGTCTGGCCCGGCTCGTAGTCCAGCACCATATAGGCGGTGGCGTTGGTCTCGGTGTATTCGTACACGCGGCAGACGTAGGGATCGTTGATCTGGGCGAGGATTCGCGCCTCGCGCAGAAACCGGGTCAGACCCTGGTCGAATTCCTCGGCCAGGCCCTCCAGGGGCATGGCATGGATTCCGGACCAGTGGCGTGTGGCGAGAACGGAGGGGAGATACTCCTGGATGAGGACAGTGCGATCGCGGTCCAACTTGTTCGCGCGGTAGATGAACCCGGAATTGGTCATCCAAAGGGTCTCCCTGATCTCGTAGTCGTCGATCCGGGTGCCCGCTTGAAGTGACTTGGGATGGTTCATATACCGCAGCAGTCCGAAGGGAAATCAGTCAAAAAACTTGTCAACTCCTTTTCTGGTCCGAAAACCGCGCATCGGTGCCCGCTCTGTCCGCCGGACCGCCGGTCCCTGGTAACCGGTCCCTGGTAATCGGTCCCTGGTAATCGGTCACGGGCAGCTTATTCTGCAACGCCCATGATACGCGGTCCAGCAAAGCGCGGCGGTTCAACGACTTATACGTCACGGGCACCGAGTATCCGCGCTACGACACGGTCGCCGCTGCCCGCCGAAAGGGTCCAGCCCAGGGTGCCGTGTCCGGTATTCAGCCAGAGATTGCGGTAGTTGGACCCGCCGATGCAGGGTACGTTCGACGGCGTCGCGGGTCTCAGGTCGGTCCAGAAATGGGCCCGGGCGAAATCCCCGGCGGCCGGGAAAAGTTCTGCCGCCTTGGCGACGATGGCCCGGCAGCGATGGTAATCCAGAGCCCGCCGGTAGCCTGCCAGCTCGCCGGTTCCCGCCACCCGCAGGTGGTCGCCCAGATGGCTGTATACCAGTTTGTTGGCGTCGTCGATCAGGGCAGTTGCTGGTACGGTAGCTGATGCATCCACCGGTATGGAAACCGAGTATCCCTTGACGGGATAGAGGTTCAGATCGACCCCGTAGGGTCGCAGAAACGGCGCGCTGTCCACGCCCAGGCACACCACGAAATGGCGGGCCTCGACTTCGTCGTAGCCGTCGGGACCGCGGACCTCCACCGCCCGCACGCGATCCCGCTTGTCCGTCAGCAGCGCGGTGGCCGCGGTATCGTAGAGTAAATCGACGCCTCGTTGGCTGCAGATCCGTGCCAGCTGGCGGGTGAAGCGATGTGCGTCGCCGCTCTCGTCATCGGGCGTGTACACCGCGCCGGCGAGCCGGCCGGCCTGTTCCTTGAACGCGGGCTCGATTTCCAGGATACGGTCGACGTCGATTACCTCGCAGCGGCACCCGTTGCTGCGAATCATGTCCGCGGCACGCCGTACGTCGTCGAGTTCCCGCCGACTGCGATAGAAGCGGAGGATCCCGCACCGCCGGTGGACGAAGTCGATGTGCTCCGCGTCCAGGATCGCGTGCAGTCTGTCGCGGCTGTGCAGGGCGAGCTCGACGATCCGGGCGAGATTCCGCTCGCTGGCGGCAGGCCGGCACTGATTGGCGAATGCCATGATCCATCGCCACTGCTGCCAGTCGAGCCGTGGCCGGAAGACCAGTGGCGAGTCGGCCCTGAACAGCCACTTTGCTATCTTCGCCGGCATTCTCGGGTTCGCCCAGGGCTCGGCGTAGCTGATGGACAGCTGGCCGCCGTTGGCGAAGCTGGTCTGCAGCGCCGCGCCGCAGTGGCGGTCGATCACCGCCACTGACATCCCCGCCCGGGATGCCCAATAGGCGGTTGCGATGCCCACGACGCCGGCGCCCAGCACCACCAGGTCATGGCGTTGCGAGTCCTTCACTTGGGGCGCGGATGCTCGAGAATGGGAGACATGAACACCTTATTCTAACTGTACTGTCCACGGTACGGGATCAGACGGCGGGTCAGAACGTCTATAATCCGGGCCTTCCGCATTCAAGCAGCGCACTCAATCCGTAAAACAGGCGTATGCCAGATACTCTCATTGCAAAGTGGGCGCCGGCAGTCTTCGTTCTCTTGTGGTCTACGGGCTTCATCGGTGCCAAGTATGGTCTGCCGTACAGCGAGCCCATTACATTTCTCTGGATCCGCTTCGCGATAGTTACCGCGATGCTCGCGGCTATTGCGCTGGTTACGCGGCCCGCTTTTCCGCGCAAACCGGCGGTGTGGGCGCATATCGCCGTCACCGGGTTGTTGCTTCACAGCCTGTATCTCGGCGGCGTTTTCAGCGCCATAGACGTCGGCGTCGATTCTGGTATCTCGGCCTTGATCATCGGTGTGCAACCACTGCTGGTGGCGGTGCTCGTGGGGCCGCTTCTGGGCGAGTCGCTGAGTCGTCGACAATGGGTCGGTTTCCTTCTGGGTTTGGGCGGCCTGGTTCTGGTGTTGTTCAAGACGTTCGAGATCGGTCGTCTGCCCGTCAACGGGCTGGTTGCCAACGTCATCGCGTTGCTGGCGCTGGTGGGTGGCCAGCTCTACCAGAAGCGCTTTGTGCCGGCCGTGGACATTCGCTCGGGAACGCTGATCCAGTTCGCGGCGGCGCTGGTGTTCAGCTTCGTCTACGCGCACCTGTTCGAGCAGGGAGACGTGCAGTGGCGGCCGGACTTCATATTCGCCCTCGGATGGCTGTGTATCGTCCTGTCTCTGGGGGCGATGAGTCTGCTGTGGTACCTGATACGCCATGGGGCGGCATCGAAGACCGCGAGCCTGTTCTATCTGGTTCCGGTAGGTACGGCTGTCCTCGGCTACCTGATGTTCGGCGAAGTCCTCACCCTGGTGCAGATTCTCGGAATAGCTCTGACCGCTACCGGTGTTGCAATCATAAACAGTCGCCCCGGTGCACGGGCGGCAGCGCGGAGCGGCTGAGGATGCCGCTGGCGGCCTGAGGGTTTCTCAGCCCGCGGTATCGGGCCGTCCGTTGAGGTAGGGGACGAGCGCCGCATAAACTGCGAATAGGGTCGGCGTGGGAACGCCGTGGTGCGTCCCGAGCCGGGTCGCATGTCCATGCAGGGCGTCCAGTTCCATACGCTTGCCCGCCGCGAGGTCCTGGTACAACGAGGAGTAGTTGGTGGGTGCGAGCGATTCCAGCAGACTGGTGCAGGATGCCATCATGTCTTCACCCAGACCTGCGTTTTCGGCCAATGCGAGAGCGAGCATTTCCTCGATCTGCCGGCGCCACAGCTCGCGCGTTTCGGGCAGGTCGCGAATGAACTTCACCGGCAGCCGCGTGATGGCGGTGGTACCGGACAGGGCTACCAGAAAGACATACTTTCGCCACAGCGTGCCGTGAATGTCGGGGTCGGCTTCGGTTTCGATGCCCGCCCCGCGGCAGGCTGCCGCGATCCTCTCGCCGCGTTCCGATAGACCTCCCTTCGTTTCTCCCAGGATGATGCGTCCGAACTGATGATGGGCGATGACGCCCGGGGACTCGATATTGGAGAAGACGTAGGCTGTGCCCCCCAGCACGTGGTCCGGGCCCAGAATCCCGCCGATCTTCTCCTCGTTGTCGACGCCGTTCTGAATGGAGAGGACCACGGTATCGGGGCCTACCACCGGACGGACCAGGTCGGCCACGCTCTCGGTATCGAAGGACTTGACACAGAACAGGACGAGGTCGGCCGTTGGCTGGCCGGTCAGAGAATCAACGGCCAGGGGCCGCACATGCCATTCTCCTTCCACGGCTGATCGGATCGTCAGGCCCCTGTTCTGGATTGCCTCGAGGTGCGCGCCGCGGGCCAGGAAGGTCACGTCTTCGCCCGACCTGGCCAACTTGGCGCCGAAATAACCCCCCGTTCCGCCACTGCCCGCTACCACTATGCGCATGTGTCTCTGTCCGAAAACCGTTAGAATATTTGCGGCCAAGTGATGCCACACCAGCCACTTTAATGCGGGCGCCGATCGGCGATCAAGGCCCGAAAAGGCCCGCCAAGCATACTGGATTTCAATGAAACAGGTCATGATCGTTACCGGCGCCAGCCGCGGTATCGGCGCCGCGACCGCGCGGCTCGGGGCCGCTGCGGGCTATGCCGTGTGCGTCAACTATCTCCGTAACGAAGCAGCGGCCGCCGCCCTGGTGGAGGAGATTTCCACGGCCGGCGGATCCGCCATCGCCGTCGCGGCCGACGTCGCCCGCGAAGCGGAGGTCATCGCCCTGTTCGAGCGCGTCGACGCCGAGTTGGGGACGGTGACTGCTCTGGTCAACAATGCCGGCATATTGGAAACACAGAGCCGTCTCGAGAACATGGACGCCGCCCGTCTGGGCCGCGTGTTCGCCGTCAACGTCTTCGGAAGCTTTCTCTGCGCTCGGGAGGCGGTGCGCCGCATGTCGACCGGACACGGCGGCGGGGGCGGCGCCATCGTAAACGTCTCGTCAGCCGCTTCTCGGCTCGGCTCGCCCAACGAGTATGTCGATTACGCCGCCGCCAAGGGCGCCGTGGACACTCTCACCATCGGCCTCGCCAAGGAAGTCGCCGGGGAGGGAATACGGGTAAATGCCGTTCGGCCTGGAGTGATCTATACGGAGATCCATGCCAGCGGAGGCGACCCGGACCGCGTGGACCGGGTCAAGGCGGCCGTTCCCATGCGCCGTGGCGGCTACCCCGAAGAGGTCGCCAAGGCCATTTTGTGGCTGCTGTCCGAGGATGCGTCCTATACGACAGGGGCGTTCGTGGATGTCGCCGGTGGTAGATGAGCGGGCGCCCGGCCATGGACATCAGGCCATTTGACAGGGCCGATACCGAAGCGGTCGTCGGATTGTGGCGGGAATGCAACCTGGTGGTCCCCTGGAACGATCCTTACAAGGACATCAACAGAAAACTGAACGTGGATCCCGAGCTGTTCCTGGTGGGGGAGTTGGAAGGCGCCGTAGTCGCGACGGCTATGGCGGGCTACGAGGGTCACCGGGGTTGGATCAACTATCTTGCCGTTGCCCCGGGTCTGCAGGGAAGGGGGCTGGGGAGGGCGCTTGCCGAGCGGGTCGAGACGCTGCTGACAAAAAGGGGCTGCCCCAAGATCAACCTTCTGATCCGCGAGACGAACCAGGAGATCATCGCGTTTTACGAGGCCATGGGCTATGTCCGGGACGAGTCGATAGCCCTGGGCAAACGTCTCGAGCCCGATGATTGACCACTGCCGCCGCGAGAACCACAGAAAACGCGACCGTGCCGGTCGCTTGTCTCCCGCGACGAACTAACACGATCCCGCGCTTGTCAGATAAGTTGTCGTCGCCGCGTCTGCGACCGGCACCTCTACTTCCGCCGGCAACGGCAATTTGACTGGTTACTTGCAAGTTACGACAATACGGTTGTCAATATGTATATGTCGGATTTCCCTGATAAGATCGACGGTGACGCCTACCGGATCACTTGGCTGATACGCAGATTGTTCCGGGTCATGGGACAGGTGGCGGCCGGATATCTGGAGGATCTGGACGTTACCTCTACGGACCGCGCGGTCATGGAATTGGTCTATCCGGACAAGAGGCTGTCCGTACCGGACATCGCCAGGCGCTACCGGGTTTCACGCCAGCACGTCCAGGTGACCGTCAACGCGTTGATGGAGAAAGGCCTGGTGACGGCAATGGACAATCCGCACCACAAGCGCTCCCCATTGATCGCGCTCGAGCAAGAGGGCCGCGCCCTGTTCGAAACCATATTGGCCAGGGATCAGGATGCCCTGGACGCGGTATTCGCCGACATCCCGCGCGCCGATCGCCGGCAGGCCAGGGAAACACTGGAGAAGTTGTTGAACAATCTTTCCTGACAAAGGTTGCCATGGATACGCATGCAAACACAGGCATTTGGGCACCCGTATCATTGCTCGCAGCGGCAGGTCCGGAGCGCTCATGTTGATAACTCACAACGACAAGGCTCCGCGCATCAGTTACCCTTGGCCCGAAGTTGAATCAGCAGTTTCGACGGGGTTGTGTTCATGAACGATAAATCAAGCAAAGCTACCGATAACCGGGCCATCTGGAGACGGGCGCTGTTCATGCTTCTGTTCGCTGTCATCTATCAGGTCGCGAAGATCGTGATTTTTTTCGTCGTGGTCTTTCAGTTTCTGTGCGTCCTGATCAGCGGTGACCGGAACAGGCAGGTCCTTGAGCTGGGTCAAGGTCTGAGCAGCTATGTCTATGAAATACTCCAGTTCATGACTTTCAATAGCGAGCGGTTGCCCTTTCCGTTCAGTCCGTGGCCGGAGACCGGTAGCCGCAGCTCCTGATTCGTTGCCGCGCGCCGGCGGTGTTCGGTGCTGTGCAACCGGCTGCGGGGGATCTGTCGTGAAGCGAAGCGTTCTCCGTATGCGTCACCATGGCGGCCGATGTTGTCGATCAAGTCGCTGATGCAAGAGATGAAACGATAGGGGATCGCATGGAGCCATCGATGTGGATGCAGACGGTTGCGGCGTGGATTGTGCCCGTCAAGTCGGATCTGGTCATGGCCGGCGGGGTTCTCAGCGCGATCACCGCGGTCTTTCACCTGACATTCTGGCGGCGGTTCAACTGGCGCCAGGACCTGCGCAGCCTCACCTTCGTAAATCGTGGAATGGTCCAGATCCTTAATCTGAGCGTGGCGTTCGTGCTCGCGATTTTCGCCTATCTGTCCCTGGCTCTCGCCGATGATCTCACCTCTTCGCAGCTGGGCAGCCGGCTGCTTGCGCTGATCACCTTGTTCTGGCTGGCCCGGGCGGTCGAGCAGGCCGTGTTCTTCCGACTCCGCAGGCGTAGCTCTCGCGTCTCGTTCGTGATCTTCCTGCTTGGCGGCTCCCTGTACGGCGCTCCCGCTCTGGTCGCGCTGTGGCGGGAGCTGGCGTCGACCTGAATCCTGCCGGTCCCTGCCCAACGGGCATGTCGGCCGGGCATTCCATTTGTCAGCGGCTCGCGCCAGGGTTATTCTTCAAGGACAGTTTGAACGTACCGCGGTGACTTCATGAAGTTGTCAGAGTTCGGAGCCAAGTTGTCGGCGCAAACCGGCATCGTAAGCCTCATGGATGACCTGGGAGAGGCAGTGTCCTCCGGGCGGTCCTTTCGAATGCTCGGTGGGGGCAACCCGGCGCGGATACCCGCGGTGGAGGCCCGTTTTCGCCGGTCCATGCAGCGCATGCTGGACAACGGTGACCAGTTCGAAAGGATGATCGGCGTCTACGACGGCCCCCAGGGAAACGCGGAGCTCATCGAGGCGCTGGCCGACCTGTTCCGCGGAGAATTCGGCTGGAACACGGGCCCCGAGAATATTCTCGTCACCAATGGCAGCCAGTCGGCATTCTTCGCCCTGTTCAACATGTTTGCCGGCCGGCGCAGTGACGGCAGCCACGGCAAGATACTGCTGCCCATCACTCCGGAGTACATCGGCTACGCGGACACCGGTATCCAGGACCCCATCTTCGATTCCCACCGTCCGACCATCGATACCCTGGAAGACGGATTTTTCAAGTACCGGGTGAACTTCGACGATATCCGGGTCGATGACTCGATCGGTGCGATCTGCATGTCCCGACCGACCAACCCCACGGGCAACGTCCTGACCGACGACGAGGTCGCCAAGCTTGCCGGCCTGGCGGCCGGGCATGACGTGCCCTTGATCGTCGACGATGCCTACGGCGCGCCGTTCCCGAACATCATCTTCTCGTCGGCGACACCGATGTGGGACGACAACACGATTCTCTGCCTCAGCCTGTCCAAGCTGGGGCTCCCCGGCGTGCGCACCGGGATCATAGTTGCCAACCGGGAGATCGTCCGCGCCCTGTCGAGCATGGCCGCGATTATGAGCCTGGCCCCGGGCAGCTTCGGCCCCGGCCTCGTCGCGGACCTGGTCAAGAGCCGGGAAATCATCTCCTTGAGCAATGAAGTCATACGCCCGTACTACCAGCAGCGCGTGCAGCAGGCGATTCAATGGATACAGTACGCCATGCAGGGCTACCCCTGCTACATCCACAAGCCCGAGGGCGCGATCTTCCTGTGGCTGTGGTTCCCGGAGCTGCCCATCACCAGCCAGGAGCTTTACCAGCGGCTCAAGGACCGCGGCGTACTGGTCATCGCCGGACAGCATTTCTTTCCCGGCATAGAGGCCGACTGGCGGCACCGCTACGAGTGCATTCGCGTGACCTATTCGCAGAATCCCGCCGATGTGGAAGCGGGGCTCGGCATCATCGCGGAAGAGGTCATCCGGGCTTTCGACAAGCAGCGGCAGACCGCCTGAGCATCCGTAGGCCGTGTCCTGGTTCGTGTACATGCTGAGGTGCGCGGACGGGAGTTTGTACACGGGTGTCGCCAAAGACACCGACAAGCGGTTGGCGGAGCACAACGCTGGAAAGGGCGCCAAGTACACGCGCGGGCGCACTCCGGTGTCACTGATGTACAAAGAGCGCTGCGCCGACCAGAGCCGAGCCGCGCAGCGCGAGCACGTGATCAAGCGGATGAGCCGCGTTCAGAAGCTCAGGCTTGCCGCCAAGCCTTGACACCGACCGGGACCCGCCGTCCTTGCGAGGCGGCGCAGTCCGCCTCGGCAATCCAGAGGTTTGATGGAAACGAGGGAGTCGCTGCGTGGTAGGGGCGTGTGGATTGTTGGCAGGGGTTCATGCCTTTACGCCCATCCCTTCGTTCGGTGGGGTTGGATCTGGTTGCATCAGTGCTTATCCGAGGGTGCCACTGCATAGGCATGGGTTGGGGAGAGGCTTTGGTCAGACAGGCAGCATCCCAACAGCCCCGCCGCCGCTTGAGTCACTTCTCCATCAGCTCCCGGCGCCTGGTCATCAGCCGATCGATGATGGGCGTGAACATGGTCTCCATGGCCAGGCCGATTTTGCCGCCGGGCACCACGATGGTGTTGCGGCGGGACATGAAGGAGCCGTGCAGCATGGCCAGGAGGTAGGGAAAGTCAATGCCGAACTTGTCCGGATCCCGGAAGCGGATCACCACGAAACTCTCGTCGGCCGTGGGGATGTCGCGGGCGATGAAAGGATTCGAGGTGTCCACAGTGGGTACCCGCTGGAAATTGATATCGGTCCGGGAGAACTGAGGCACGATGTAATGCACGTAGTCGTGCATGCGCCGCAGGATGTTGTCCCGGACGTCCGCGTGCTCATAGCCGCGCGTGCTGGTATCACGGTGAATCTTCTGGATCCACTCGAGATTGACGATCGGCACCACCCCGATCAGCAGGTCGACGTGCTTTGCGGCGTTGACGTCCTCGTGCTTCACGGCGCCGTGTAGTCCTTCGTAAAAAAGCAGGTCCGTGTGCTCGGGAATGGACTTCCACGGGGTGAAAGTGCCGGATTCAGCTCCGTATTCAGCAGCTTGCCGGTCGTCGTGCAGGTAGAAGCGGCGCATGCCCGTTCCGGATTCGCCGTATTGCTGAAACAGCTCGGCGATCTTGTCGAAGTGGTTTGCTTCGGGCCCGAAGTGGCTGAGGTTGCTTCCTTCCGCCAACGCGACCTCGATTCGCTGGTGCATCTCATCGCGGCCGTAGCGGTGAAAGCTGTCCCCCTCCACGATGCAGGCATTGATATGCTCGCGATAGAAGATGTGCTCAAAAGCGGTGCGCACGGTGCTGGTCCCGGCGCCCGACGAGCCGGTGACCGCGATGACGGGGTATTGAACGGACATTCTATATCCTTGAACGATCTTGCCGGTGATCGGCGGCGTTGTGCAAAAAACAGTTCCGAACGGTTCTATAAGCCGGAATATGCCATTATTATTGCCTCGACAGGGAACGCTTGTCCTGAATACGACCATGCATGTGACAATCCGCCAATTGAAGGTCTTTGACTCGGTGGCCCGCCACCTGAGCTATACCAAGGCCGCGGACGATCTCCACCTGACCCAGCCGGCGGTATCCATGCAGATCAAGCAGCTCGAGCGGGCGGTGGACCTGCCGCTCTTCGAGGTGCTGGGAAAAAAGGTGTATCTGACCCATGCCGGCGAAACGTTCCACGCCCACGTGAAGCGGATACTGGCTCAGCTGAAGCACGCCGCCGAGGAGATGGACGCGTTGAAGGGCGTCGACGCCGGACGGGTCCGGGTGGCAATCGCGTCCACGGTCAACTACTTTGCCGCACGCTTGATCGCCAGGTTCTGTCAGCTCCACCAGAACGTGACCATCAATCTCGAGGTGACCAACAGGGAAACCCTCTTGCAGCGCCTGGAAGCCAACGAGCCGGACATGGTCCTCATGGGTCAGCCCCCGGACGACCTGGAGCTGGATGCCACGCCGTTCATGAGCAATCCCCTGGTGGCCATATCCGCGCCGGACCACCCCCTGCTGCGCTGCGGGCGTATCACCCTGGAGGACCTCGCCGAGCAGCGCCTGATCATGCGCGAGCCCGGTTCAGGGACGCGCAATGCCATCGAGAGGGTGTTCCGGGAGAAGGGCATCGAGCCGGTCAGCCGGACCGAGATGACCAGCAACGAAGCCATCAAGCAGGTGGTGGAAGCGGGCCTGGGCATCGCCATCGTTTCCCGCCACACCGTGGAGCTGGAGTTGAGCGTCGACAGGCTGGCGGAGGTGCCGGTGGAAACCTTCCCCATTCTGCGCAAGTGGTACATCGCCCAACGCGTAAACAAGCGCCTTTCCCCGGCGGCCCAGGCGTTCAAGGAATTCGTCCTGGCCGAAGGCCGCGCCCAGGAAGCCGGCCTCCACCACGCCGTGGAAGCGTCCGCCTAGAAACCCCGGATTGTAGGAGCGAATTCATCCTCGATCGAACAGTCGAGGCACTGGCTTGCTCGACTTCGTGCCGGGCCCTACACCAACCACCCGAACGTCTTCCGAAACAACACACTCCCCGGATCCGCCAGCCGCTCCACCACGTCGAAATGATCCACGTCGGGCTCCACGTAGCGCTCCGCCCGGGCGCCGGCCGCCGACCACCGCTCCACGAGGGCGTTGGTCTGCTCATGGAAGGCGACCGTTTCAGCGCCGCCGACCACGGCCAGCACCGGTGTCCCGGGCCGAGGCTGGAGAAGCAAGGGACTGCACTGCCGGGCCGCGTCGGCATCGATGCGGGCGGCGTCGTTGATCGACGTATGCCTGAGCGGTTCCAGGTCATACACGCCGCTGATTGGAACGCCTGCCTTGACCAGATCCGCCGGCAGGCCGCTCTCGTACGCATTCCAATTCGTCGCCAGCATCATCGCGGTCAGGTGCCCGCCCGCGGAGTGCCCGGTCACATTGAGGCGTTCCGGGCACAGGCCGTAGCGATCGGCGCTGCGATACAGCCAGGCGAAGCCGCGTCGGACCTCCTCGGTGATGCCGGAGACGGTGGTCTGGGGACACAAGGTGTACCCCATTACCACGAAGCTCACCCCGCGGGTGACGAAGGGCTCGGCCAGAAAACTGTAGGCGGATTTGTCGCCCCGCTGCCAGTAGCCGCCATGAAGATAGACGAGCGTGGGGGCCTGGTCCCCGGCCGTAAAGATATCCAATCGCTGGCGCTGTGCGGTTCCGTAGGCTACGTCCAGGATTCCGTCGGCGCGGGCCCGGAATTCCCCGCTGCGATCCATCCAGTTCTTGACCACCTGGTCGTAGTCGTCCCTTGCCGCCCGCACGTTGTAGCCGCGTTCCAGCTCCTCGTCGATGCCGCCCGGCTCAGTCGTGTCCACGGTCGTGCGCGAGCCGGCCGGCGGCGCTCATTGGGATTGCGTCTCGTGCATTTGCGAAGCGTTTGCCATGACCCGCGTCAGGTTGAAGGGATTCAACACGCCGAGGATCTGCTCGGCGTCCAGGGAGCCGTCGATACTCACTACCGCCATGACCCGTTCGTGGCGGTCGATCTCGTGAAACGCCTGGCGCAGGGTCAGGCCGGAGCGCAGGGGGATGAACTCCGTGAGCATCGCATCCTGGGCCCGGAACTGGATGCCCTTGCGGTAGCTGATGGGGTTGATGATGCCGATCACCTGGTTGTTTTCGTCCACCACGCAGCAGGTGTTGTCGCCGCCGGTGATCATGTCTTCCTTGTGCACGAACTCGACCGCCCGGTCCATGATGTCGTTGATCATGATCTGCGAGTTCATATCGGCGAACAGACCCTGCGGCACGTTCCGGCCGCGGCGCATGAGCTTGAGGGTGTAAATGTCGCCCTTGAGAAAGTAGTGCCGCACCGAATAGGCCACCGCCACGCCGACCATGATGGGCAGCACCACCACGTAATCGAGCGTCAGCTCGTAAGTCATGATTGCCGCCGTCATCGGGGCGCTGGTGGTGGCGGCGACCATCGACGCCATACCTACCAGTGCCAGCGTGACGGGGTCTACGCCAAGCTCGGGGAACAGCGCCGATAAGGCATATCCAAACACGCCCCCCACCGTCGCGCCCAGGTACAGGGAAGGCGAAAACACGCCGCCGGATCCTCCCGAGCCAATGGTGAGCATCGTCGCCAGAAGCTTGCCGCCCAGAAGCACCAAGAGTATCCAGGGTGAAGACAGAGTACCGGAGACGATGTCCTGGATGGTGGCGTAGCCCACGCCCTGCACGTAGTAGTGCCCCGTCCACTCGTGCAGGCCGTAGAAGAGGAGCCCCAACACCAGCATGCCGAGCATGTGCCGCTTGTAGGGTCCGAATCGTCCCAAGGGCAGGTGATCAAACCACTCCTCGCTCCAGTAGACGCTCTTGATGAACACCAGCGCCAGCAGCCCCACCACGGCCCCGAACGGAAAATAGACCGCGAGGACCAGGGGGTTGCCGGTCTCCGCTGCCAATGCCGCAGCGGGTATGTGAAACGCCGGGTCAGGCCCTATCAGATAGCGGCCGACATTGGCCGCGATGACGGAGGAAATGATGACCGGCATTAGCGTCCTGCTGTTGACCGAAAGCAGCAGCAGCTCGATCGAGAACAGGATGCCCCCGAGCGGCGCGTTGAACGTGGCGGCGATACCGCCACTGGCGCCGCAGGCGATCAGCAGGTTGCGCTGGCTCATTGGCAGCTTGATCCACTGCGCGAACACCGAACTGAACGCTGCACTGATCTGCACGATCGGGCCCTCGCGGCCGAGGGAGCCGCCGGTACCGATGGTTATGGCGGAAGCGATGGCCTTGATGACGCTCACGACCCCGCGGATCCGGCCCCGGCGGTAGTAGATCGCCTCCATGACTTCGGGAACACCGTGGCCCTTTGCTTCGGGTGCGAAGTTCTCGATGAGCCAGATCACCACAATCCCGCCGATCACGGGCACAAAAATGACCAGCCAGCCCCAGTTCGAAGGTCCGGTGTGCACGTTGGCGTCGTAGAGCAGGGAGAAATGCCCGAAAAACGCGAAGTTGTGGATCAGCCCGATCAGGAGCCGGAACGCCCATGCCGCGACACCGGCCAGCAGGCCGATCATCGTGGCTATCACAAAAAGGCGCCGGGAGCCCCAGCCCCTCAGCTGAGCGTCTTGTTGGTGTGTGGTTGTCTCAGCGGCCAAACGGAAAAATCGTGATTTCTAAGGTCAATAACAACCCGGCCCTTGTCAGGGCACCGGGCTTGTCCCATGCAAACAGGGGCGCTCGCAGCGCCGAAGGCGGGTAGCCCGATATTACGCGCTAGAGGTGCCTGACTTCAAACGGCAGCCACCGAACCGGGCCCGGAACGATCCGAATGGGGAACCCGGACACCGGTCAGACGCCCGCCGTCACCAGGCAAACAGCTACCCCGAACCCCAGGGCCGCGGTGGCCAAAGCGAACGCGACAGCGACCGGGCGCTATCCGTCGCGGAAATAGGCTTCCAGGTAGGCCTCGAAAGGCAGCGGGTCGGAGCCCTCGAGACGTTTCTGCTCGGCGAGGGAGTCGCGGGCCGCTTTCATGAATCGCCGGCGGGTCTCGGTGGGCAGGTCCCGGGAGAGAAAATACTCCTGGCGTTCTTTTGAAATTCGTAAAGCGAATTGCACGAATTCCTCTTCGCGTTCCTGCATCTCCTTCAGCATCCTTGCGGAGGGAGTCTGTTCCGGCGCCTCGATGCGGGGGCGGAGGGCGTCAAGATTTTCCCGGTACCGCGATGCGCGGTGCGCATCATCCAAAAGGGTTGCCGGCCCGTGAAATGATTCGAACAATTCTTCGAGCCATCGGCTCAGCAGGATTTCCCGGCCGTCTGCGCGGACGAGTTGCAGCGACGGGTCGCGGCCCCGGCGGGCCACCAGTCCCTGATTCCGGTTTATCCTGCCTCGTTCGTGGGCATCAATGGGGGGGCTATCCCGAAGCAGACAGAACAACATCAGTGTCTCCATGAACAGGAGCTGCTCGTCGTCTATCCCCAGTGGTTGAAATGGATTCAGGTCGAGCGCCCGAATCTCCACGTACTCGACCCCGGCCCGGCGCAGGGCGGTGGTCGGTTTCTCGCCGGAGCGGGCCACGGCTTTCGGCCGCACGAAGCTGTAGTACTCGTTCTCGATTTGCAGCACGTTGGTATTGAGCTGCCTCCATTCCCCGTTCACGCGGGTGCCGATACGCTCGTACTCCGGGTCGGACGTGGTGATGGCGCGCCGCAGGCTGTCGACGTACTCGTCCAGGCTGTTATAAGAGATGCCCAGTGCAGCCTGCGCCTTGTTCTTGTAACCGATGTCGCTCATGCGAAGCGACGTCCCCCACGGCTCGTAGAAGGTGTTGCTTCGGAACTCCTGGAAGTCGAGGTTCTCGCCATGGGTGAAGGATTTGCAGATGGCGGGGGAGGCGCCGAAGAGATAAGGCACGATCCAGCCGTAGCGCTGGAAATTGCGCGTCAGCGCGAAGTAGGCGTCGGATCGGAATGTCCGGTCATCCCGGGGGTCGCCATCCACGTCCCGCAGCGCGGCGAGAAACTCGTCGGCGAATGAATAGTTGAAATGTATGCCGGAGATTGCCTGCATGGCCCTGCCGTAGCGCCAATCCAGGCCGCGACGGTAGACATGTTTCATCCGCCCCACGTTCGAGGAACCGTATTCCGCGATCGGAATGCTGGCGTCACCACCCACGATACAGGGCATGCTGGTCGCCCACAGCAACTCCCCGTCGATGTTGTGATATGTATAGCAGTGAATGTCGTGCAGGCAGTCGAGCACGGCCTGAACAGCGGGGTACGGCGGGGTTATGAATTCGAGCAGCGCTTCGGAATAGTCAGTGGTGATCCACGGGTGGCACAGCGCCGACCCCAGAGCGGCGGGATGGGGCGTCTGCGCGACGTGGCCATCGGGGGTGACGCGCAGGCTCTCCTTCTCGATGCCCCTCAGGCTGGCCGCCAGCAGCCGCGCGTGAGCGGGCTGTGACGACAGGCTTTCTATTCGTCGTTCGACGTTTGCATTCATCGCACTCAGCAACCTGCCGGTTTCTTGCCGAACCCGCGATTGTGACTGCTTGCGCGGTAGGCGCCTAGTCGGAAACCGGAATTCGGCGATGGTCAAATGTATACGGCCTGGAGCTGAGAACGATCTTGCAGTGTTCGTTGCCCCATCCGGTGGCAATCCTTAGTATCCGCCTGGTATTCCATTCGAGGTGGATTCTATGAAAGCGGCTTTCGGAATCATAGTGGCGTCCATAATCCTTTCGCTCGCCCTTGCCTGGACCTTCCGCTATGACATTGTAGTGGGCACCGAGCCATTGGTGGTGTATTCGATGGACCGGTGGACCGGTGAAGTCTCGTTTATCGCCCCCAGGCGGACGGTGGAGTCCATGTCCGACGTGGAGTTCTCGCACACCCCGATCGCCAAGCTGGGGAACCTTCGACTCGAGTCCCACTGAGGGGGTCGCGGCCACGAAGAATAACCCACCTGCCCGGCAGGCGAAAGATGGCAACGGGTGCTTTTGGGACTGGGATCTTGGCGGAGGAATGGCGAGCTGACGAAGGGAGGGGAAAGCCGAATCCCCTGCCAGGCTCCAGGCTTCCTATACTGGCCATTCTCATGTGCGCTACCGCACAGAGGGCATATATGGACATTCGGGATACTTCCATCGTTGGTTACGGCGCGGTTTTACAGGCCGTGGCGCCCCCTTCGAGCCAGGAGCACGCATGACTGCACGGCCGTCCTACACACTGACCTGTATCGCCATGCTGGCCATGGCACTGTCCGCGGCCAGCGCTCATGCCGCGGAGCCGGCGGCCCCGGTGTTGTCATTCAGCGGTTTCGGTACCGTGGGTCTGGTCCACTCCAGCGAAAAACAGGCGGACTTCACCTCCAGCGTTTTTAAGCCCAACGGCGCCGGCTACACCCACACCTGGAGCGCCGGCGTCGACAGCCTGATCGGCGGGCAGGTCACGGCCGATTTCAGTTCACAGCTCTCGGCCGTTGTACAAGTCATATCGGAGCAGAATTACGACGACACCTACCGGCCCCACGTGGAGTGGGCGAATGTGAAGTATCAGGTCACGCCGGGTTTCAGTGTGCGCGCCGGTCGCACGGTACTACCGACGTTCCTGGTCTCCGATACCCGTAAAGTAGCTTACACATTCCCATGGGTGCGTCCGCCACTGGAGGTCTATCGCCTGGCGCCGCTTACCACCAGCGACGGTCTTGACGCCAGCTACCGGATGCGCATCGGCGACGTCACGAATTTTCTGCAGGCCCACTACGGCAAAAGCGACAACCGCTTACGAAACGACAAAGGCGATATCAAAGCAAGGCAATCGTGGGGCCTGGCCTATACGGGCGAATATCACGCCACCACGCTGCACATCGGCTACGAATCAAGTCACCTGACACTGGATGGCTTGAACCCGATTTTCGATGCCTACAGGCAGTTTGGGCCGGACGGCATTGCCCTTGCAAATAAATACGATGTCGACAACGAAGCCATATCCGTCACCACACTGGGCGCACGCTATGATCCCGGCCAGTGGTTCGTGATGGGCGAAGCGACCCATTTAGTCACCCATTCCGTCGTTGGTGAGGGAACCGGCTGGTACCTGAGCGGCGGCTATCGGCTTGGGAAGTTCACGCCCTACCTCTCCTATGCCCGGGCGACGGCGGATAATCTCTCCGACCCCGGTTTGAACCTGTCCGCCGTCCCTCCTTCTCTGGTGGGCACTGCCGCCGGTCTCAATGGCGCCCTCAATACGCTCTTGAGCACGAAACCGGTTCAGAACACCTTGTCCATCGGCGCGCGCTGGGATGTCCTGCGCAACGCCGCCCTCAAACTGCAATATGATCACACCCGCATCGGCGCGGGCTCGTCCGGCGTATTGGCCAACGTCCAGCCGGGATTTCAAACGGGCGGCACGGTCAACGTGATCAGCGTGTCGGTCGATTTCGTGTTCTGATCCTGCCCATGCGAATGATGAACCGCATTGGATTGACGCTCATTGGCCTGGCACTGAGCCTGCCGGTCAACGGGGCGGTGGCCGGCATGGTTGCGGTCGTTTCGGCCAAGAACCCGGTGACCACCCTCAGCAAGCCCGACATCGTGGACATTTTTCTGGGCAAGGTGCATGAATTTCCCGATGGCCGGCCGGCAGTGGCCGTCGACCAGGTCGAAGGTTCGCGGAGACGTGACGAGTTCTACCGCGAGTTCTCCGGTTGGTCGGCTGCGCAGGTCAAGGCGTACTGGTCCAAGATCATTTTCACCGGCCGGGGCCAGCCGCCGCCGGAAGTTGCGGACGGCAGCCAGGTCAAGAAGTACATCGCCGAGCATCCCGACGCGATCGGCTATATCGACGATAGTCTGGCGGATGACAGCGTGAAAGTGGTGCGCACGAATTAGCCGGCGCCTTTCCCTTCGACCGGAAACCCGGTTCCTTCTCAGTCGGTGCCTGGCGTGGCGCCCTCGCCCATCCCCGCCTGCGCCCGCAGCAGGTCCGCAATCTGCTCCGCCGGGACGGGTTTGCTGATATAGAAACCCTGGAACTCGGTGCAGGCGTTCCGGCGCAGGTATTCCGCCTGCTTTTCGGTCTCCACCCCTTGGGCCACCACGGTCAAGCTCAGCGTCCGGCCCATGGCGATAATGGCGTCGGCCAGATCCTTATTTTCGGCGACCTCGGGGACGTCACGGATGTAGGTGCGGTCGATCTTGATGGTATCGAGGGGGAATTTCTTCAGTGTGGTCAGGGAGGAATAGCCGATGCCGAAGTCGTCAATGGCGATCCGTACGCCCATGTCCTTGAGTTCGGTCAATATCCGCAGGTTCCTTTCCACATCGCGCATCAGTAGTGTTTCGGAGATCTCCAGCTCCAGCAGATGCGCATCCATGCCCGTGTCCGCCAGGATTGCCGCCAAGTCCCGCAGCAGGTGTTGATCGTAGAACTGGCGCGCGGTCATATTGACGGACATGCTCAAATGGGGCAGCCCCTGCCGCTGCCAGGCCACGTTCTGCATACAGGCCGTCCTGAGCACCCACTTGCCGATGGGCACGATTAAGCCGGCGTCCTCGGCAACCGGGATGAATTGCATCGGTGCCAATGTACCCAGGTCGGGATGTTGCCAGCGCAGCAGCGCCTCCATGCCCGTGATCCGCCCGCTGAGGATATCCTGCTTGGTCTGATAGTGAAGCTCGAACTCGTGGTGTTCCAGTGCGTGCCGCAGCCCGGTCTCCAGGGTAAGCCGTTCGAGTGACTCCGCGTTCAGCTTCTCGGAATAGAATTGGTAGTTGTTCTTACCTTCTTCCTTCGCGTGGTACATGGCGGTATCGGCGTTCTTGATCAAAGTCTGTTCGTCCAGGCCGTCCTGCGGGTAGGCGCTGATGCCGATACTCGCCGTGACGCGGAATTCATCACCCTTGAGGAGGAAGGGATGTCCCACCGCAGTAAGGATTTTCTGGGCCACGGTCGCGGCGTATTTATCCTGGTCCAATTCCGGCAGCAGAATCACAAACTCGTCGCCGCCCACCCGGGCGACCGTGTCGCTGTCGCGCAGAGACGCCGTCACTCGATCTGCGAGTTCCTGTAGTACCTGGTCACCGGCCTCGTGTCCCAGGGTATCGTTGATATGCTTGAAATGATCGAGATCGAGAAACAGCACCGCCAGTTCCCGGTTGTAGCGATGCGCCTGATGTATGCTCTGACCGAGAAGGGCGCTGAACAGGCTGCGATTCGGCAGTTTCGTGAGGCTGTCGTGGTAGGCCAGGTATTTGTCACGCTCGGCGTGGGCAAGCCGTTCCTCTACGATGCGAGCCCGGGTCAACGCCAGTTGCCGGCTCATGCGACCCAGCACGGTGAGGACTACGATCACCAGCAGGCTGACGGCGGAGGCGCGCCACAGGTATGTGCGGCGGGCACGACGCACGCCGGCCAGTTGTTCGTCCACCGACAAGCCCACGACCACGGCCAGGGGAAATCCATAGAGCTGGCGCACAGTGATATAACGTCGCACACCGTCCCAGGGGCAGTCTAATACCCGGGACTTCTTTTCAGTCTCATCGTCCGATTGCACCTTTTTCGTCGCATCGTCCGATTGCATCCACAGGGCAGCGTCTTTCGCCTGGTCGCCGGCCGCCACGCTGTCGCCACTGCGCCTGATGCGAAATATGCCGTCGGCGCCGACGAGCCCGAGCATGCCGTGCGTGCCCAATTGGGACGTTTCATAGCTGCTGACGAAATAGGATGCATCGACCGAGAGCATCACGATGCCGGCAAAGCCACCATCGGGCGTATCGAGGCGGCGGCTGAAGTCCAGAAGCCACGGGCCGGACGCCGGCTCGTGGTGTGGGAGACTGATAGCGAGAACATCGGCTTCGCGTTGGCTCTGAAATAAATCCCGGTCGGCGACATTGGTCATCGCCGATGGATGGGTGCTGGCGACGACGGTTCCCTTGCTGTTTGTAATGTTGATCTCGAACAACAACGGGGGCGGCAATAGATCCCTTTCTCTCAGCTTCGACAGCGCCGCCCGCGAGCCCCAGACGTTATAACCATGTTTGACGATCTTCAGTGTCTGATCGATTTCGCGCAGCGCCCGCACCACCTGGGCTTCATAGGTTTCCGCCAGCTGGGCGCTGGATGCCTCTGCGGTGCGCTCGGCCACAGCGCGTTCGCCCTTGATGAGACTCAAGGTGACCCCCCAGATCGCGGCCAGCGCAAGTACGGCAATGGCCGGATACAGGATGTGCGGCTCCGTCGCGTGTGCCATGCCGCGCCGCGGCACGGTGGGCGGAAGCGCAGGGCCTTCCGCGGAGGGGCGATCGGTGAGCGGGTCGTCCTGATTCATGATTTTCAATGTGCCTTGTCGTACGGCATAGCAGGTTATATTGATGAGCCGAGGGATAGGGTGACGGGCTTTTATTGCTTATTCATCTGATCCAATCGATTCAATTCAGACCTCCTGTTATATTGGTAGCGTAAGTCAGTTCGTTCGCTGGGACAGTACGATCTGCCGTACTTGTCCCGACGTTCCACTCGATCTTCCCGATATGTTGCTCCTTGATTTATGACCCGCCTCTGTTTGTGGTTACCGCGGACACAAACCAGGATCAAGCCGGCAGTGTATAACCCTCTTCACGGAAAAGCTCGAGGCAAGCGGCAACTGCCTCCGGGTCGTATAGTTCCCCCCGGCGACACTCGATTTCCTTCAATGCTGACTCAATACCCAGCCCCGGACGATAGGGGCGGTGAGAGGACATCGCCTCTACCACGTCGGCTACGGCAATAATTTTCGCCTCGAGCAGGATATCATTGCCCTTGAGACCTTGCGGGTAGCCCGAGCCATCCAGCCTTTCGTGATGCTGCCGAATGATCTCCGCAATCGGCCAGGGAAACTTCACATCCTTCAATATGTCGTACCCGGCCTGCGGATGGGTCTTGACCAGCATGTACTCTATTTCGTTGAGCTTGCCCGGCTTGACGAGGATTTCTGCCGGAATATGGATTTTTCCGAAGTCGTGAATAATGGCGGCGAGATGGATGCCGTCGATCTGATCTTCCGTCAACCCCATCTTTCGCGCGATGGCAGTTGCCAGATCGCCGACGCGGCGTTGATGACCGGCGGTATAGGGATCGCGCGCCGCCACGGTATCCGCGATGGTCTGGATGGATTGTTCCAGGCTCTCCCGCAGGCGTAATGCATCCTGCTCGTGTTCGACGCGGTTGCGCAGTGCGCCGATGCCATAGGTCAGACTGCCGGCCAGCTCCTCCAGCAATCGAACCTCTTTGCTGTCGAATGCAGCAGACTCGATGGAATAAATAGCCAAACCGCCGAAGGCTTTGCCTATATGCATGAGAGGAAGCGCAACGTTTGAGACGTAGCCACTTGTCAGCGCGGCCTTTTTCCAGGGGGCAAACCCCGGCTCACTGGAAATATCATGGCAAACCTGTGTGACACCGCTGCGAATAGCCTTTGCGAGCGGTAGTTGTCCCTGTTCGGTATCAGCCCAACTGATATCTTCCGGCAGGGAATAGTTATCATCCGGACTGGACCATGCCTTGGTCGTAATGCTCTTCTCCGGATTGTCGTCGGCATAGCTGACCATAGCCAGACGGTAGTTGTTATTTCGCACGATGACGTTCGCAACCTCCTTCAGCAGCTCATCCTCGCCCGCGGCCCGCACCAGCGCCAGGTTCACGTCCGACAATGTCCCGAGCGCGCGGTTGGCCCGTTTCAGTGCATCATCGGCCAGCTTTTGATCGGTGATATCCTCATAGAGGCCCAGCACACCAATTATCTGACTATAAGTGCGCAAAGGCACCTTGGACGTGCGCAACCACTTCGTGCCTCCGTCAGGCGTAGTCTGTCGTTCCTCGTAGCCGATTCTTGATATGCCGGAGTCGACCACCGCCTGGTCATCGGCACGGTAGACTTCTGCCTGCTCCGTCCAGCCCATCTGGAAATCATCCTTGCCGATCAACTCCTCCGGGCGGGATATTCCCGCATCATGCGCAAAGGCACTGTTACAGCCGAGATAACGCAAATTCACATCCTTCCAGAACACCCGAATAGGCGCGTTCTCCACGACGGCGAGAAGCAGGTCTTTAGATGCCCGGAGCGCTTGTTCCGCCTGCTTGCGCTCCGTGATGTCGCGGACTATCGCGATGATGTAGTCGCCCTCATCTCGGGATACATACCGTACACTGGCCTCTACCGGAAAGGTGCTGCCATCCTTTCGCCTATGCTCCCCTTCCTGAACCCAAGAGCCGGCCTTTTGCAGCTCCTTCACAGACGCGTCCCATGCCGACTCACTCGGCGCCACGGTGTCCACATCAAAGACGTGCAGACGAAGGACTTCGTCGCGGCTGTATCCCAAGGGGTACATGCCTACCTGTTGACATCCACGAAGCGGGCAGAACCAGGCTCGATCAGGAACACCGCATCGTTGGATGCATCCACCAGGTCGCGAAATCGAATCAATTGTGACAAGGTATGCTCGAGCCGGAGGAAATCTCCTAGAGTCCGACCAATCGAATTGATCAGATTCCTCTCCTCTCGCAAGAATGGCCCCTCATCGCTGGCCGGCCGCTCCTCCGTGTAGAAGACCTCCAGGCTGCCACTCTCTCCACCGTCCTCATCAATGTCACAGGCAAGCCGCCATGCTGTCTCCTTGAAATCGGCGCTGCTGTATTGAATGCCCGCCAGTGTAATGCGGGCGCATGTCACCTCGGGGTACTGAAAGCCGGACGGAATCTTTCCCACAGCGCGCTGCAGGCGCTGCTCAATGGATAATTCGCTGTCCGAGACTATGGTGGAGATGGCATGCAAGCAACTGACTTCCTTGTGGCGCTCGCCAAGCAGATAGGTTGCCCGGTTCCGCTCTTCTTCCATCCACTTGTGTTCCGTGATGTCCCGCGAGTTGATCGATGCGCCGATAACGCGCCCGATGGCATTAAAAATAGGCGACGATTTAACTGACACATCGACGCGCGTACCGTCATTGCGCCGCCGAACGGTGTCCGCGTAAATTGTGCGCTTACTTTGCCGGATGGCCTGAAATTCCCGGTTCACCTCATCAAAGAGGTCGGGTGGAACGATCACATCCTGGATAGCCCGCCCGATCACCTCGTCGGCGGTATAGCCGTATAGTTCCTCGGCTGCGCCGTTCCAGGTTTTTATCAATCCGTCGAGCGTGGTCGAAACGATGGCATCGTCGGAGGATTCGACGATCAGTGCCAGCTGTGTCAGGGCATCCGCGGCGGCGTGCACCTCGCTCAGGTCGGTCACCACGACGGAGACCGCTTTGCCATCGCTCTCCGGCAGGGGGCACATGGAGAGCTGGACCGGTATCCGCATGCCGTCGCTTGCCAACAGCGTCAGCTCTCCACGCATGGGCTTTTTCAGTCCCTGGGAGATCATCTTGCCGAGCTTTTTCCTGTCCGGTTCGGCGAACATGCCATGGAGCGGCAAGCCGACAATCTGCTCACGGGGCATTCGGACCAGTTCGGCGAAGTGGGCATTGCAGTAGAGTATGGAGCTGTCTCCTGACAGGGAAACCGCCCCCTCGCCCATGGCCTCGACCATGACACGGTAAGGCTCCAGCGCGCCCTGCAGGGGAAGAACCTGCTCACCCTCCGGTTTCGACAGAACCAGCGCATCGACCTCGCCACTACGGATGGCGTGCAGCACCGTTTCCAGTCCCTCGATCCGGCTACGGAGCTGCCGATTCTCCTCGCCAAGCACGTCTTTGGGCCTTCTTTCAGCCATGGACACTCCTGACCGACATGGGGCAAGTTCCCGGCCGCATCAGCGTCCCGACCGCAACTGCAGGCCGACCAGAACCTTTTCGGTATCGGAAAGATCGCCGATGATCTTGCGCATCGGCTCGGGCAGCTTGCGCACCAGCGTCGGCAGCGCAAAGATTTCGTCATCGCGGGAGAGTTGGGGTTGCTCCAACAGGTCGATCACCTCGATCCGGTAGCGCCCCGCGAGATGCTCCTCGCAAAACCGTTTGAGATTGTCCAGGGCCGTGATGGAGCGGGGGGTCTGCCCGGCCACGTAGAGTCGCAACTCCCATTCGGCGGACTGGCTACCCTGGACTCGGCCCTTGCGCCCGGGTGCAACAGGTTTGTCGCTTGACCTCATCGCTTTGTCCTTTGTTTTGCCTTGCCGGAAGCGCCTTCACCCTGCCGCCCTGCCTTGGCACGCCCGGTGAGCAGGCTCTTCGCGCTCCCCGCTTCCTCGGCGATGAGTGTCTCCATCTCCCTGAGTTCGATCTCGAACCCAGCCCTGAGCTCGGCGACCCGCGCCTCCATTGCCTTGCGTTTGTGATCGATAATCAGGCGCGCGTGTCTGGCTTTTTGATCGCGGGATAGTTCGGCGGCAATGTCCTGCATCTCCTGCACGGCCCGCGCGGTGCCGGTAAGGATCCCGTTCGGCCCCATATACACCTCCATCAACTCCACGCCGTGATCGCTGAGGATGAACTCGCGCACATGATTGGAGTGGGCCATGCCGCGCGATTTGAGAATGTAGAGAAGGCGGGTACGCTCGCCGTTCTGTTCCATATTACGCAGCAGCAGCCAGGTATCGACCAGGGAGGAGATGCCTACCTCGCTCTGCTCCAACGGATCGCCACTATTGGTAAGGCTGTTGAACAGGGTGGTGACCTGACGGGATTTGAGAAAATCCACCAGACGCATCACTGCGATCCTGGCTTCCTCAAAAGTGCCCGACAATTCGAGGCTGGAGATCGGATCGAGCACCACCATCCGGGGCTGGAACTGCTCGACCGTTCGCTCGATGATCGCCAGCAGCTTCTCCAGCCCATAGGAGGAGGGCCGCATTGCCTGCAAATCGAGCAGCCCCTTCTTCCGCCACGGTTGCAGATCAATGCCGATGGAGCGCATGTTGCGCATGATCTGCTTCGGGGATTCCTCGAAGGCAAAATAGATGCAGCGTTCCCCGCGGCGGCCGGCGGCATCGGCGAAGTGGGCCGCGATGCTGCTCTTGCCGGTGCCCGCTGTGCCGGAGACCAATAGCGTGCTGCCCCGGTAGCAACCTTTCCCCCCGAGTATGTCATCCAGACTAGCCACGCCGGTGGAGACAAAATCGCCGGACACAGCGTATTGCTGACTGATCCCAGTGACGGGAGTCACCGTGAACCCCTGCTCGTCGAGCAGGAAAGGGTACTCATTGCTGCCGTGGGCGGAGCCGCGATACTTGACGATGCGCAGGCGACGGGTGGCGATCTGGTTTGCAACCCGCTGGTCGAGCAGGATCACACAGTCGGAAACATACTCCTCCAAACCATGACGGGTAAGCTGGCCCTCGCCGCGTTCGCCGGTAACAATGGAAGTAACGCCCTTATCCTTGAGCCACTGGAACAGTCGCCGCAGCTCGGCCCGCAGGATGCCGGTGTTGGTGAGAGCACCAAACAGCACCTCGATGGTATCCAGCACCACCCGTTTGGCGCCGATGGAGTCGATGGCATAACCGAGACGAATGAAGAGCGCCTCCAGGTCGTACTCACCGGTCTCCTCCATTTCGCTGCGATCGATGCGCACATGTTCGAGGACCAGTTGCCCGTCGTCGATCAAAGCCTGCACGTCTATACCCAGGGAGGCGACGTTGCCGGCAAGCTCGCCGGCACTCTCCTCGAAGGCGATGAACACGCCGGGCTCACCGGTTTCGACCCCCCCCTTGACCAGAAACTCCATGCCCAACAGCGTCTTGCCCGAGCCGGAGGAGCCGCATACCAGGGTCGTGCGGCCTTTCGGCAAGCCGCCGTTGGTAATCTGATCCAGCCCGGGAATGCCGGTCGGGCATTTTTCCAGTCCTGCGGGCGACCCGGGTGACGCCCTTTTCTTACGGGTCTTGGCCATGTTCACCTCTTGCGAACGGGCATTCTGCTATCTATCAGCACCCTCTCATTCCGGCAAAACAACTGCCAGAGAGGAAAGAACCCTCCCCTGAGTTAAGTCTATTTAACGATTCTAGGTAAACCGGCTCCTGTGACGGACAATTAAGAATAGCCCACCTTCCCGGCAGGCGAAAGGGGCTTTCGGGACCGGGATTTGTCCGGAGGGACGGCGAGCTGATGAAGGGAGGGGAAAGCCGAGTTCCCTGAAGGGGGGTGTTAGGGGTGAGCGGTGAGGATCTTGCTGTCCGAACGTGCCGGGAGCACGAGCGCGGCCGGCGGGGCGCTGTCCGGGCGTTGTGTTGGAAGTGGATGGTGTACATGACCTCGGTCTTGTTTGATAATGGCGCGGACCGTGGGGGCAGCTGCTTAAGCCAGCTCAGAACCGGACACACCTTTGGCGCGGACAGGATGGCCGTTTTCGCCCGGTGACGGCGTCATTTGAGCCTGAACCGTCGGCGCGGACGAGCGCCGGGCTGCCGCGATCTGACCCACTGCCGGCGGGATCTGTGTTTTAATTGTGCACGACGCGCCGCCGAAGCACCCTGTTTATCGACCATCGCCTGCATGCAGCGTAACGACGGGCCGGGAGGAGCAGTGCATTCCCCGAATATCCTGGTAATTCCCACATACCTGGTGATTGTCGATGATGACAGTGAACGCGTGGCTCTGCTGCGCGAGCGCCTGGCACAGGCGTTTCGCGAGCATGACGAAGTGTTCGCCCTGGGGTCCGTGGAGTGGCTCAACAACAACCGTGACCTGATGGGGGGCAATCCCGTCCAGGCGGTGCTGGTGGGCCGCTGGAACGGGTGGGAGCGTTCCCGAATCCGGCAGGAGCTGGCCGAGTCCTATCCCGACGTTCCCGTCTGTTTCATCGACCAGGAAAGTGAACCGGCATCGGCCGGCGACCAGAGATCCCGGGAGGACCGGCCGGCGACCAATCCCGTCACTGACCGGCTCCGTCGTATCCTTCGTGAATCCGTATCCCCTGAGGGGGACACCGCGCACCTTCAGACCGCGGGCGACGAGGACCGCGGGGGGCCGGACTGGCTGTTTCGTGGACTGTCCGGCGGCAGTCCGGCAATTCATAGCGTTGTAAACGACATCATCCTGGTCGCGGCCAGCGATTCCACGGTGTTGATTACGGGCGCAGATGGCGCCGGCAAGGAAATTGCCGCCCGAAGTATTCATTTCCAGTCACCCCGGCGTCTCGAGCCGTTCGTGTCCGTGCGCTGCAACACCATGCCGCCGGAGCAGCTTGAAGACGAGTTGTTCGGTGATACGACAAGGACCGGGGGCGCCGACGTAGCGAACCGGGTTGGTCGGTTTGAGATCGCGGATGGCGGCACGCTGTTCCTCGAAGAGATCGCAGCCATGGATATGTCGATTCAGCTGAGGCTGCTGCGGGTATTGCAGGAGCGGACGCTGGAGTCCAGGAGCGGCGGCAGGATGCGGCAGGTGAACGTTCGAATTGTCGCCACCACGCGCCATGATCTGGACAGGCTCGTGGCCGAAGGCAGGTTCCGGGAGGATCTGTACAAGTGCCTGGCCGTGTTTCCCATTCGCATGCCGGCATTGCAGGAGCGTATCGAGGACCTCCCCGTACTGATCGAGGAGGTGCAGCGCAGCCTGCACCAGACCGAAGCAGACCGGGTGAGGTTCAGCGCAACCGCGATGGGAATACTGGCGCAATATGGTTGGCCGGGGAATCTCAGGGAGCTCAGCGGCTTTGTAAGGGAGCTGTCGGTCCGCTATCCCGGCCGGGAGGTCGATATCGATGATCTGCCGCCGGAATACCGGCCTCGCGCCGGCGTCGCCGACGAGTCCGGTTCGGCGCCGCCCCTCCCGGACTCCCGTGCGGAGGGGGTGGACCTCGAGCGCTACCTCGCGGATATGGAGCGTTTCTTAATCAGGCAGGCACTGGAAGATGCCGGGGGCGTGGTGGCGGACGCTGCCGAGCGCCTCAAGCTGCGACACGATGCATTGATAGAGAAGATGCGCACGCACAGGATTTAAGGTGAGCCCGATAACTTCCGAAAGTCGCAGCGGACCCGGTCCGGCACAGCTCCCGGGAATCGAAGGGTTCTATGTACTCAGAGCCGGGCGCGAGCTCGGGCGTTATCAGACGGACGGCCGGTTCCAAGCCGAGCCGGAGCTCACCAATGCCCTGTCGGAGCATATCGATGCCTTGATGCGCCGGTATCGATCGGGCGATCTCGAAGAGGCTGCAATCGGATTGGTCACCATGGACGTTGCAGACCGTCCCTGGCGAAGCGCATCCCTGCTGTTCAGCGAACACGCGCTTCGGGAGATATTCAAGACCAACGAGGACGACAAGGCTACGCTGTCCAGTTTTCAAAAACGAAACAGAGCCAGAAGCCTGTTCCAGGGGATGGAGATGGTGCTGAGTGCCAGGGAACCGTCCCAACCCACGTATCCACGTTATTGCCCGGTGCTCTACGCGCCGGCGGGAAGCGGCGAAGACCTGAGCCGGCGCTACGGGGTGGGCGAGGTCGAGACCGGCAAGGTACTGGAGGTGCTGGACTTGATGGCTCCCTTTTCCCAGAAGGACCGGCGCAACCCGGTATTTGCAAGAATGGTGACGGAGATGGCCCGGACCAGGATCGCGGCGGAGATGCGAAGCAGCCCGGAGTTCTTGATGGCCGGTGCGGCCAACCCGGAAATCAAGAGGCTTTCGGCAGATGAAGCGGCAACGCCCTGGATGGACGAAGGGAAACCACGGAGCGTGGATTTCCAATCGGGTGACCCGGTGCCGTACTGGCTGCTGGGGACGTTTGCGCCGTTCAACCAGTTGAATGACCTGCAGCGGCAGTTCATCGCGCGCGGGCTCACCCTGCTGAAGCGACCCGCGGGAACGGTATTCGTGAAGCGCGGATCGCAGGAGGATATCTCCGTTTGCCTTGTCGAGGGGACGATCGAGCTCGAGACTTTCGACGGAAGGAGCGTGAGCGTCGTCGGGGGTACGAAACGGGCCCGGATTCCCATCTCCCAGCTGCACCCGCACGCCTATACGGTGCAGGCCGCAACGGGGGTCACCGTGTTCCTGATCAGCCAAAGCATGGTTCGAAAGGTGACGCGGATAACCACCACCTACAGCAACCGCCCGGGTATCGAGGTGAGGGAAGGGGGCCTGCTGCCCGATAGCATCGGCAACCGCCCGCAGGGCGGGTCAGCGCGCGACGAACCGCGGCAATAGGGCGCCCGGTTCGAGTCCAACGTCCTCGACAGAAAATCATCGGATCCGTCCCAATCTGACTCTGTTCACGGACAAGTCCGGCGAATCCATGCAAAGGAGGCACGGGTAACGTGCGGCGATCAGCTCGATGCCCT
>CAVSUY010000005.1:0-103668 GCA_963731035.1 uncultured Gammaproteobacteria bacterium
CCAGACGCCCGCTCAAACTCCTCCCTGGTTCATGCGTAAGCTTCCATTCTGCTCGCCTGATATGGGCCTGATTCGGGCATGCGAACCAGCGTCAGTGGGAGAGAGAAGCTGCAAGCCTTTGACGGTGAGGGAGATATTGTTCACATTCGAATCTTCGAGTCTTGCTTTGAGACAGCGTTGCAGATATGGTTCCATGTCTCAGCGGACGGCCCAACTTGAGCGGGCGGGCCCGCTAAGGTGGTCGCCTGTATTGAAGACCTCCCGGTCGTGAAACATATCCTGGCTCATCTCGAAATTCGGGCCGAATGCTAGCAGCCCGCGACCCCATCCGCGTCCTGCCTTCGCCCGCCAAGCGGAATGGAACTTGATGACCACCAGCCAGGGAGGCTGCGCCCACCCCGCGTCGCCCTTCAATCGGTAAATCGTCGGGATGCCCAGATCGTGCTACACCCGGAAAGCGGGCTCGGCAGCCGATTCGCTGCCAGTTCAGCTCTTACAAGACGCAATCCTTTCCACCAGCATCCCCTACCAGCACCTTTCAGCTGCACGATATGGGGGTTATCCTCCCTATCCGTTTCAGGATGCGGCGGCGCACACGGTTCTGCAACGGGCAGAGGTGTTGTTGGATAGTTGGGCAGGTTAGTGTGCCCCGGGGAAATAGGTGAGAAAGGCGCTGTTAGTAAAGCGGCAGCGAATAACGGTCAGACGTTGGGTCAGGTAAGACCGACAGAAACCTCCGGCAGAGACACTATTGCGCGCTATCAGGCTCAGTTCCGTGCCGCGGCATATGAATGTTTATCCATTCTGTCCGGCAACACCATTGATCGAGTCTACTGCGACTACCACGATGACTTCGTCACCCGATCCCAACAGTCCGGCAAACCGATTTACCCCTTCTTTCAGGTAAAGACTAAAGGCAAGCGTAAAACCCTTGGATGAGGGGTCTATCCAAGGGCTCCTCAGCAAGCTTGAACTACGTCCCTGAGTGACATATATCGCTCCGCACGACCATGATTTCCACGTGCATGCCAGGGAAGCTATCTAAGTACAGCGAGATCGGACCCGAATGTGAAGAGATTGTTCACGACCTGGTCAGCCTTGTTGAGGCGAAGTCATTTTCAAAGCTGGTTTCTGAACTGTCCGATGATTTGGATGATTCGGTTGGGATAGGCATATTCGATCCTTTTGAGGTACTCAGCGTATCCAAGGGAGCTTACGATCAGCTCGTTCAGGGCGCCGATCCCAAGGCCATCAAGCACGCCTCGATCATTCAAAGGAGGGTTGGAAATTGTGCGGAAGCGCACAGACATGGAGGGGGTTGACGAGCACAAAATATTCAGTCGGCTGACCTGAAATATGAGCATCGGGGGGAGAGCGTGACAAGCGCTCGGCGAACTAGCAACGAGGAGCTCGTGGGGCTCATCGATTCAATCAACGACTCGGCGCTCGACTCCGGTCAATGGGTTGGTGCGCTGACATCCCTGGCGTACTCAATTGGCGCCCACGGATTCAACTTTTGGGTCTATGAGCCGAAGACCGGGATGATCGACTCTGCTTCCGGAGGCCTCGATCCGGAGTATGTAGCTCCGTATTCCGAGCACTACTACCAGAATGACGTCTGGCTTCCGCCGTTCTTCGAACGCTACTCGGCAGGCGATGTTATGACCGGGCCGGAGTTAATCGGAGAATCGGCCTTCCTCGCCAGCGAATTCTACAACGACTTTCTCCGCCCGCAGGATATCCGCCACGCTTTCGGACTGATGATTGAGAACAGCGCGGGTTGCTCAACATACATGGCTGCGTTCCGTGGGCACGGTCAGGAAGAATATTCCGATACCGAACGCCAGTTCGTGCAGCATCTGATGCCGCACCTGCGAAGGGCGGCCCGGGTTCGAAGGAAGCTGGCGGGCCTGGAATATGTGGTCAATGCGCTGGTGGAGGCGTTGGATGGTCTGTCGGCAGGCGTTGTGTTGTTGGATGAAAGGGGTGGCATTCTCTTCGCGAATGCGCAGGCGCAGCGAATACTGAACAATTGCGACGGCCTTCGATGCCGAACCCGCGAGCTCGTGGTCTCGGATCGCGAGGCGTCCCGTCGTGTCAGCCTCGCGATTCGCGACGCGATAGCAACCGCCCAAGGCCGTCCCCAAATGGGCGCCCAGACGCTGGCGATACCTCGGCCCTCAGGCAAACGTCCGTATTTCACCACGGTCGTACCCGTAGGACCGTCGACCGCGTCCGCTTGCCGCATTCGGCCCGGGGAAACGCCTGCCGCCATGGTCTTTCTCGACGATCCCCATGAGCGGAGCGGTGAATTTGCCTCGGGACTCCAGTCTCTTTTCGGACTGACCGAGGCGGAGGCCGAAGTCGCCGAGGGTCTCGCCTGCGGCTGGAGTGCCGCCGAGATCGCCGAAATGAGGTCCGTCGCCTTGCAAACGGTGAGGCGGCAGATAAAAGAGATCCTTGGTAAGACCGGCACCGGCCGTCAGGCCGAACTGGTGGCGCTCATCTCCAGGGTCCGTCGGCCGCCGAACGACTCGGTCGGATGAAGAGTACCGCATTGAGGAATGACAAGTCGTGACGACCGAACACATCGGTTCGAAAGGTCATGGAACGGATGTTTGACGCTACCGAGTACTCTGATCTCCTCGGCCGCATATATGATGCCAGCGTAGACGCCCGTCTCTGGTCAAGCGTGCTGGGAGATACATGTCGGTTCATCAAGGCCGGTGGCGCGGCACTTTTCATCGAAGATAACCAGCACCGCAGCACACCGCTTTTCTATACGCACAACATTCCCACCGAGGGGGCCTGCGACTATCTCCAGCACTACGTTCGACGTGATCCCAGAGTAGCTCACTTGGTCCAGAATCCGCACCTGGAGGTGTGTTGGGACTACCAGCACATAACGGAACGACAGATGGACCGCGACGAGTATTACGACTGGGTGTGCAAAGCGAGTGGCTATCGCTACTACGTGGGAGGCAAATCAGTGAGCGTGCGCGGGTACAACGGATGGATTGCCCCTCAACGCACACCGAGGCAAGGTCATTTCGATAAGTCGGAAATCGACGTTTTCCGCGACCATTGTCTCTCACATAAGACGCTCGGTTGATATTATGCTGAGCCTGCATCATCAGGCTACAGACAAATCAGGATCTGCTGGATGCGATGGACCAATTGAAGATTGGCATACTGTTTCTGGATTCGGACTGCAGAGCAATCCTCGCCAACGAAGCAGCCCGAAAGATATTGAGAGAACAGGATGGCCTTTGCTTGGTCAACGGGGCGCTGTGCGCCGGTCGGCACACGGAAAGGAAGACCCTCGAACGTGCCATGGCAGAGGCTCAAGAAACTATTGTCAGGGAATACGCGTGCGGCGCAAGAGCCAGTGCGCATCTCGCGGCCATCTGGTAAGAGACCTTTCAGCATCACCGTTGTGCCGCTATCGAGATCGAGCAGGAAGTTTTCGAGGTGAAGCAAGCCGGGATGCTCGTTTGCATTGCCGACCCAGAACAAGCCACGGTCTCGACCCATCAGATCGCGCCGCTGTATGACCTCACGCCCGCCGAGGCGCGCTTGGCGGCGGCGATGGCCAATGGCGAGACATTGGAGACGTACTGCAAATCCGCCAACCTCAAGCCTGGCACGGCGCGGTCGACCTTGAAGCGGATTTTCGACAAGACCGGGACTTCCCGCCAGGCGGAACTCGTGCGAGAGCTTCTGGTTAGAACGATTCCATAGCTTCGCCCGTTCACGTGTGCGGCCTCGAGCAGCATGCGCCTGACCACGTCGGTCTGTCCCGTGGTATCCATGCGGATTAGACCCCCTTGCCTCGAAACAGCCTTTGTGTCTGTCCGCCCTCGCACATTGTCAACCCCCATTTGGGGGTATCGAGCGGGCGCCGGCTGAAGCATCCTCGCTGAGTGGTTGTTCCGGGGGGATAAATCCCATCAACCGCAACCGTAGGGTACACAACGTCTTAGATCATGATAGGGGAGGGGTTTCACATGAAGACTATAAGATTAGCGATATTGCTCGGCATAATTCAGTTGAGCCTGGCGGGATGCGCAACTGTCCCGGACAAGAGTGAACTGAAGCCGGTTTCCGGTACGGACCTCAGGTCCGCTCTGGTGGGCCACACATTTTCGAGTAAGCAGAGCTAGGGAATGTAGGCGGAGCTGTATGGTTCTGGCGGCACTTCTCAGGCAAAGGCATGGGGAAGTGGTTGGTCGCAGCGTGCAAGGCGGAATACAGCATCAACTCGAACGGTGAACTATGCGAATCGTATTCCAACGTAAAGGACGCGGAAAAGTGGACGGGGCCGAACAATATGTACTGCGGAATGTTCTATACGGATGCCGATGGCAATTACTACTATGAGACAAAGAAGAACACATACCATCCAGCCAAAGTCGGCAAGATGAGCAAGGTCAACATCATCTCCGGCGATAAATACGGTTTGAGCGAGTAGTAGTTTACGTCTCTCGCCTTTTTCAGATTTTCGGGTACCGACCATAACGTTTACGCAAATCGACATCGGCCCCGCGGGGACAGAGGGGTTTTTCATGCTCTCTGTCCCCGCGTTGCGTTACGCGCATCTGGCGCCGGAGCACGTCAGGGAGGCGGTTTCGGCCTTGGAGTGGTCACGTTTTGGTCACGGTGACCGGAAAGGAGAGGAAAGCAGCGACGCTAAGTGCTTGATTTGATTGGTCCGACTATCCCAAACCCCCGGATTGTAGGAGCGACTTCAGTCGCGATTGAAGGAAGTCGCCGCGTCATGGAGGGGTGCAGATGATTGACGGGAGTGCCCGGCATGAACCGGGGAGGGATTTGCGCGGGACGCCGCAAGTACGTCCTGTAGGCTCGCCTCCGGCATCCCTGCCTCCAGACGCCCGCACAAACCCCTCCCCGGTTCATGCCCCAACGCCCATCCTTTTGTTTAGTGGATTGTCGGCTTAGAGGTCAGTGTTTATCGAAGTCGGTGCCGCCTGTGCATGGTCGGGGATGACACACCCTGCAGGTCGGCATCATCCCGCCTATCTCCAGCACGCCAATGAGTCCCGCTCGTGCCCGGCTTCACTCCCCGAAGCCGGGATAGCTTCTCAGCAGGCGTTCGATGCCGTTGTACTGATCTTTTGTTGCCGCTACGAAAGTGTCGCCGCCTGCCAGCCGGGCCCGCAGCTCGGTGGTGGCTCGTTCCCCGGAGCGTGACAGCAGCACGTCCCGGATCGCTTTGCGCAACGACGGCGGCAGGGCGGCGGCCGCGGTGAGGGTGATGCCGGGGTATGGGTCGGTCTGGGTGATGATCTCCAACTGGTGGGCGACCAGGCGCAGGTCTTCGGATTCGGTGTAGAAGCGGCGGGGCAGCACGGCGCCGGCGCAGTCGCCGACCAGCAGACGCCGGACGCGGTCGATGGGCTCTGCGGTCGCCACGATTCTCGGGACCTGGAAGGGTCCGTTGAACTTTCGCAGCAGGCTCACCGTGCCCAGGTCGGGCGGCGGGTAGGCGCATACCGGCTGGCCGATGAGATCCTCCTTGCTGTATATCCTGCCGTCGCGCACGGCAACCAGGACGAAGCGGATTCTCTGCCGTGCCCGGACCAGCGGGACATCGCCGCGCGAGGCAATGCGCCAGGCGGCCATGTGGGCATCGTCCAGCAGCAGTGCGAACCGTCCCTTGCGGACATCGCTCTGGTAGGAGAACCAGCTATCCGGGTGAACATAGACGAACGATTCACCCGTGCCCTTGGTCAGCACCTCCATCAGCGGCGCGAACAGGGCCCGGCTCGCGGCTGCACCGAGGCGGGGAGGAGATGAGAAGGTGTAAGTGTCCGCGTGCACCTGGCTCCAGGCGCCGCAGACCAGCAGAAGAACGAGGATGAGGCGTCGCAAGACCGGCCGGAAACCTGACGTTATTTGCACTTATATCCGGTGACAGGATGGGTCATTGTAAGGGAAGGACGCTGGAATGCCAGCCTCGCCGTCGCGACGTCCGGGCCGGTGAGGCCGGCGAGCAGCAACGGAGTGACTCCGGAAGGGCTCTATAATGCGCCGATGAAGCCGCGAATCACCTTGATCACCCTCGGCGTCGACGACCTCGCGCGGGCGGTCTGCTTCTACCGCGACGGATTGGGTTTACCCACCGAGGGCATCGTCGGCACCGAGTTCGAGTATGGCGCCGTCGCATTCTTCGACTCTTCAGAACGGATTGAAGCTGGCGCTGTGGCCGCGCACCAGCATCGCCCGCGACGCCGGCCTGTCTCCGGGTGCGCCGTCGGCGACCGAGCTCACTATCGGCCACAATGTCGCCAGCCGGGCCGAGGTGGACGAGGTCATGTCGCAGGCCCGGCGCGCGGGCGCGGCGATCGTGAGACCGGCCGCGGACATGTTCTGGGGCGGTTACGCCGGCTGTTTCCAGGATCCCGATGGGCATCTGTGGGAGGTGGCCTGGAATCCGCAGTGGGAAATCGTCGAATAGCTGGTCCTGTATCTGCTTCACTGTGTCGTTATAATCGTATCGATCGTTGCCCGTGTCGCGCGCCGGATTGCCGGCGCCGGGGCGGCGCAGCAGGACCGTGGAGCTCCCGGATAGCGGACAGACGAGATGATATTCGACCACATCGGCATACCGGTCAGCGATCTTGACGCCAGCAGGAAGTTCTTTTGCGATGCACTGGCGCCGATGGGCATCGGAGTCGTCATGGAATTTGGCGACGCCGTCGGCCTCGGCAAGCTCGACAAGCCCTCGCTTTGGCTGGGGCAGCACGAGGAGAAGCCGTTGCCGATGCATATCGCTTTCATCGCGGAGGATCGCGCGCAGGTCCGCGCTTTCTACCAGGCGGCGCTGGCGGCCGGTGCTTCGGACAATGGCCCGCCCGGCATCCGCGAGCACTACCATCCGAGCTACTATGCGGCTTTCGTGATAGGCCCGGATGGCCACAATATCGAGGCGGTGTGCCACAAACCGGAAGACTAGATGATGAAGAAGACCCTGCTGTCCTGGAGCAGCGGAAAAGACAGCGCCTGGTCCCTGCACGTCCTGCGCCGGCAGCCCGATGTCGAGGTGGCCGGGCTGTTCTCGACCGTCAACGACGAGCACGAGCGCGTCGCCATGCACGCGGTGAGATTGGAGCTGGTGCGGCGGCAGGCGCAGAGCCTGGGGCTGCCGATAGAATTCATTCCCATCCCCAATCCGTGCAGCAACGCCGAGTATGAAGCCATCATGGACGAATTCGTCGGCCGGGCCGTGCAGGACGGTGTCGAGTGCATCGCGTTCGGGGACCTGTTCCTGGAGGACATCAGGAAGTACCGGGAGGACAAGCTACGCGGGACCGGTATCACCCCGATCTTTCCGATCTGGGGACTGCCGACCGGCGAGCTTGCGCGGGAGATGGTGGAAAGCGGCCTGCGGGCCAGGATTACCTGCGTCGATCCGAACCAGCTTTCTGCGGACTTCGCGGGCCGCGAATACAATGCGTCATTTCTGGACGACATTCCCGCGGGCATCGATCCCTGCGGCGAGAACGGTGAGTTTCACAGCTTCGCCTTCGATGGGCCGATGTTCGGTGACCCGGTAGGCATCGAGGTGGGCGAGACGGTAACCCGCGACGGTTTCGTTTTTACGGACCTGTACCACGAGGGCTGAGGATATGATCGAAGTCATCGAAGCCGATCTTTCGCTTCCGGACCATGCGCAGGCGCTGGTGCGCCTCATGGACGAATACGCCAACGACCCCATGGGCGGCGGCAAGGGCCTTTCAGCGTACGCGCGCGAGAACCTGGCGGCCGAGCTGTGCAAGCGCGACAATTCACACGTCTTCATTGCGATGGTGGACGGCGAGCCCGCCGGGCTGGTGGTTTCGTTCGAAGCCTTCTCGACGTTTGCCTGCAGGCCCCTGCTCAACATTCACGATGTGGTGGTGGCAGCTCCGCATCGCGGCAAGGGGCTGTCCCGGCGTCTGCTGGAGAAGGCGGAAGCGGTTGCGCGGGAGCTGGGCTGCTGTAAGTTGACGCTGGAAGTGCTGGAAGGCAACACGGTGGCGCAGGCCGCGTACCGGGCGATGGGGTTCGGCGGTTATCATCTCGATGCGGGGACCGGTCCAGCCTTGTTCTGGGAAAAGAAGCTCACATCTGTCTGACACGGTTCCTGCGGAACGCTCCACAGGTGAAATGTCTGTTTGTTTCGATGAAACGGTGGCCGCTCCGAAAGGATAGATGCCCATTGTTGACAAGCGCGTACCCATCGCGACCGAAACCGGTATCGCCTGCGGCAGCGGTGAGTCCGGCGCCATTGAGTCTACTGGTTGGCGTCGCGCCGCCGATCGTAGCCGTCGCGGTCCGCAGTGATCGCAGCAGCGTATTTCGACAACGACAAGGTTTATGGCCGCATCGATTTTTGACTACATCATCGTGGGCGCCGGCTCGGCCGGCTGCGTGCTGGCGAACCGCCTGAGCGCAAACGGTCGACAGAGCGTACTCTTGCTCGAAGCGGGTCCGCCGGACACCTACCCCTGGATCCACATCCCCATCGGCTACGCCAAGACCATGTTCAACCCGAAATACAACTGGTGCTTCTATACCGAGGCCGACCCGGGCATGAACAATCGCAGGATCTACTGGCCGCGCGGCAAGGTGCTGGGGGGATCGAGCGCAATCAACGGCCTCATCTATATACGTGGACAGGCGCAGGACTTTGATCACTGGGAGCAGCTCGGAAATCGCGGATGGGGCTGGAGGGATGTGTTGCCTTATTTCATCAGGGCGGAGCGCAATCAACGTGGCGGGAGCGAGCTGCACGGTGCCGAGGGGGAACTCGGCGTCTCGGACATCGGCGAGCCCCACGAGCTCGCCGAGGCGTTCATCGCCGCCTGCGAGCAGGCGGGCATTGCACGCAACAGCGATTTCAACGGCCCCGTTCAGGAGGGCGCGGGTTATTACCAGCTCACCACCTGGCGCGGCAGGCGCTGCAGCACTGCTGTGGCCCATCTCAGGCCCGCGCGCAAACGGCCGAACCTCAGGATCGAGACGAACGCGCTTGCTACCGGAATCCTGTTCGCGGGAACCCGGGCCCGGGGTGTCACCTACCGCCAGCACGGAAAGGATAGCGAAGCGCAGGCGCGGCGCGAAGTCATACTGTGCGCGGGCGCGATCCAGTCCCCGCAACTCCTGCAGCTCTCCGGCGTGGGCGACGCCGGTTCCCTGCAAGGGCGAGGGATAACGCCGGTGCATCATCTTCCCGGTGTCGGCCGGAACCTCCAGGATCATCTGCAGATCCGGCTGATCCATCGCTGCACGAAAGCGATCACTACCAACGACGATATGCGCAGTCTGTGGCGCAAGCTCGGGATGGGCGTAAAGTACATTCTTTTTCGCGGCGGTCCGCTCGCGATCGGGATCAATCAGGCGGGCGCATTCGCGCGCACGGGCACCGCACCGACGACGCCGGACATCCAGCTCCACTTCGGCGCGCTTTCCTCCGACCTGCCGGGCGCGCCGCTTCACGAGTTCCCGGGCTTCACCACGTCGGTGTGTCAGCTCAGGCCGGAGAGCCGCGGGCGGGTCATGATCGCGGTGCGCGATCCGCTCATGCCGCCGGCGATCGAGCCAAGCTACCTTTCGACCGAGCTCGACCGCGGAACCGCGGTCGCAGCGCTCCGAGTCGCACGCCGGATCGCGGAGTCTCCGGCGCTACAGCGCTACATTGTCGACGAGTATCTTCCGGGCGCGGACGTGCACTCGGATGACGAGCTGCTCGAGTTTGCGCGTGCAACCGGCGTCACCATCTTCCACCCGGCCGGAACGTGCAAGATGGGATCGGATGCGATGGCCGTGGTCGATGAGCGACTGCGCGTGCGTGGCATCGAGGCGCTGCGGGTAGTGGACTGCTCGATCATGCCAACCATCACTTCCGGCAATACCCACGCTCCCGTGGTGATGATCGCGGAGAAGGCCGCCGACCTGATACAGACCGACGCGGCGGCCTCGGCTCATCGAAGCCGCGTAGTCAGCTGACCGTGTAGGCTTTGTACTTGTCGAGCAGGCGCACCGGCTTCTTGAGCGCATCGCGCCGGAACGGATCCCCGAGCTCGCGCGTGCACATGACCTCGAGTACCGTGGTCTTGCCGGCGCTCTGATCTTCGCAGGCCTTGCGCAGTGCCGGCCCCACGTCCTCGAGCGTGTTCACGGTGACGCCCTGGGCACCCATGGCAATGCCGATCTGCGCGAAGCTCGGGTTCTCCAGGTTCACCCCTTCGAAGCGCCGGGCATAGAAGTCCACCTGGTTCTTCTTTTCCGCGCCCCACTGCCTGTTGTTGAACACCACCGAAGTGACGGGGATGCGCTCGCGCACGCAGGTCAGGACTTCGCCCATGCTCATGGCCCAGGCGCCGTCGCCGACGTACGCGATGGCGGGCCGATCGGGCGAGGCGACCTTGGCCCCGACAATTGTCGGGAATGCGTAGCCGCAGTTGCCGAAGCTCATCGCGGCGAAGAAGCTGTTGGGCTGGTTGAAGCGCAAATAGCTGTTCGATACCGAGCAGATGTTGCCGATATCGGTCGAGACCATGGCATCATCCGGCATCACCTTTTCCATCTCGCGCAGCACCTGTCGAGGGTGCATCAGTCCGGCGTCTTCCCGGCTCACTTGCCGGCTCCATTCGTCGTTCTCCTGGGTCCAGCCGTCGAGCTCCGATTCCCAGGCCTCCTTCTGACGCTTGATCTCTGCCAGGCGTTCGTCCTTGTTGCGCTGGCATGCGAGCTGCTTGCCTTGCAGGCGCTCGAGGATGGCCGATGAAGATGTCCTGGCATCTCCCCAGATGCCGACTGCGATTCGCTTCACCAAGCCGAGCATCTTGTGGTCGGCGTCAATCTGGACGATCTTCGCGTCCTTCGGCCAGTAGTCGATGCCGTACTGGGGCAGCGTCCCGAATGGGCCCAGACGCGTGCCGAGCGCCAGCACCACGTCCGCCTGCTGGATCAGCTTCATGCCCGCCTTCGAGCCCTGATAGCCGAGTGGCCCGCACCACAAGGGATGCTTTGCCGGGAAAGAGTCGTTATGCAGGTAGCTGTTGACGACCGGCGCGTCAAGGTGCTCGGCGAGGGCGATGCACTGCGCCATGCCGTCGGCCATGATGACGCCACCCCCGGAGACGATCACCGGGAACCGGGCATTTGCGAGCAGCTCCACCGCTTCGCCGAGACTGCGTTCGCCCCCAGCTCCGCGCTCGACCTTGCGCGGCTCGGGGATGATTGTGTCAATCTCGCCATAGAAAAAATCCCGTGGGATATTGAGCTGCGTGGGCCCGCGCTCGGCCAGCGCCATGTCCAGGCAACGGCCGGTGAACTCGGCCATGCGGCCGGGACCGGTGACGTGGCCCTGGTACTTGGTGATCTTGGAAAAGATGGGCATCTGCTCGGTTTCCTGGAAGCCGCCAAGGCCGATGGTGCTGGAACCGGTCTCCGGCGTGACCGCGAGAACCGGACTGTGGGCCCAATAGGCGGCGGCGATCGCCGTAACGAAGTTGGTGATGCCGGGTCCGTTCTGGCCGATGCACACCCCCTGGCGGCCGCTCACGCGTGCGTAGCCGTCCGCCATGTGTGCCGCGCCCTGCTCGTGGACGGTCGGAATGAAACGGATGCCGGCCGCCGGAAAGAGATCGAGCGCATCCATGTAGGCGGACCCTACTATGCCAAACACATCCTTGACGCCGTGCGCGGCGAGGGTTTCGACGAAAGCTTCACTTGGGGTCATGCGTGCCATCATTTGGGTTCCTCCGTTGCAGTCGAACTCTTGCGGATATCGGTCGGCGGCTCGCCGATGGTTGCTAATCTAGGCTCCGGCCAGCCGGCAGGGGTAGGGCCAGTCACGAGCTTTCACCTGCGCCAGTGCGCAAGTTGCTCTCTTCCGTCAACTCGTGCACGAGCGCGGCCAGCCTTCGCACCCCGGGCTCGATACGGTCGACTGGTATGGAGGAGAACCCCAGACGGAAGTAGTTCAGCGGCGGCTGTTCGGCCATGAAGTGCACCTCACCTGCTTCGAGGAGGATGCCATGCTCGAGCGCCCGGCGCTGCAGCTCGCGCGCATCGAGGTTCCCGGGACCTTTGACCCAGAAGGACGTGCCGCCGAAGGTGGGCACGCGTGCCGAATCGGGCAGATGGCGCGAGAGCGCGTCGCCCATGGCCTGCCAGCGGTCCTTATAGGCATGGCTCAGTCGACGCACCATCGAGTCGTGATGCCCGCGCGCGAGAAACAGCGCCACCGCACGCTGATTGTTGGCGGGTGGATGGCGGAGCATCAGCCGGCGCAGCGCACGTGCCTCGCGCACGAGCTCGGGTGTCGCCACCAGATAACCCAGGCGCAAACCGGGCGCGAGGGTCTTGGAGAGGCTGCCCACGTAGATGACCCGCCCGGCGACATCGAGGCCCTTCAGCGCCAGCGTCGACTCGCCAACGTAGTTGGTTTCGCTTTCGTAGTCGTCCTCGATGACCACGAAGTCTGCATCGGCCGCACGTGCCAGCAGCTGCCGGCGGCGGGCGAGTGGCATGGTCACGGTCGTCGGTGATTGATGGCTCGGGGTGACGTAGACGTATTCGCATGCGTGCAGGCGCTCGTCGACGATCAGGCCCCGGCCATCGAGCGGCAAGGGGACGAGCGCGCAGCGTCGACTGGCGAGAATGTTGCGCGCGTCAGGGTAGCCCGGGTCTTCCACCGCAACAACCGTGTTCGCGTCGATGAGCAGGCTCGCGATGATATAGAGCGCCTGCTGCGCCCCCACCGTGACCAGTATCTCCTCGGGCGAGGCCCACACACCTCGTCGCGGGAGGACGCGCGCGCGTATCTGCTCGATGAGCAACGGATCGTCACGGTCGACGCTGTCTCGTGCCCATTCTCGAATCGCCCCGATACTGAGCGCCTCGCGGGCGCATTCACGCCAGTCGGTGACGGGAAAAAGCGCCGGATCGAACTGTCCATAAATAAACGGATAAGGATATCTTTGCCAGTCGCGGGGCTTAACGATGTTGCGCTGCGTGGAAGGCTTGAGCTTGAGTCGAAACCCCCAGTCGAGTTCTGCGGTGGGATGGACGGCAGCGTGCTGCTCTCGATCAACTCGGCCGGCAAGGATGTCTTCGTTTACATAGTAGCCGCTGCGTTCGCGGGCAATCAGATAGCCTTCCTCGACGAGCTGCTGGTAGGCCAGCACAACCGTGTTGCGCGCCACACCGAGCTGCACCGCCAGCTTGCGGCACGAGGGCAGGACATCGCCGGCCGGGATATAACCGTCGAGTATGGCCGAAACCAGCATTTCGCGAATCTGGCTCTGCAGGCTGGCATGGCTGTCGAGAGACAAGTGGAGGAATTGAGCCCGCATCTACTGGTCTAATCCGGGGTGGGAAACTGGCTCTACCGCACCCAGCACAAGCACTTTATCATAAATTGCAATGCCACGTTCAGATTCCGGAAAGCCTGTATGACTCCTGCTGACGGGTCTTTCGAATACCACTGGATGCCGTTCACCGCGAATCGCGACTTCAAGGCGCATCCGCGCCTTTTCGTGCGTGCCGAGGGCCTCTACTACTGGAGTCGGCAAGGTAAGATGATCATCGATGGATCGTCTGGGCTGTTTTGCTGCGCGGCAGGACACGGACGCCGGGATATCACCGACGCTGTCGCGAGGCAACTTTCGGAGCTCGATTACTGCGCGCCGTTCCAAACCGGGCAGCCGCTTTCTTTCGAGCTTGCGGGCCGCATTGCCGCGCTCACCCCGGGGAATCTCGATTACGTCTTTTTCGGCAACTCCGGCTCCGAGGCCGTGGATACGGCGCTCAAGATAGCGCTCGCCTATCACCGGGCACGCGGAGAGGGCCAGCGTATGCGCTTCGTGTCACGCGAACGCGCCTATCACGGAGTCAATATCGGTGGCACCTCCTTGAGCGGCTTGATGAAGAATCGCGACGCCTTCGGCGCGGGTCTGACGGGCGTGGTGCATATGCGTCACACCTGGCTGCCGGAAAACCGCTTCAGCAAGGGCCAGCCGGATACGGGCGCCGAGCTGGCGGAGGACCTGCAGCGCATCGTCGATCTTTACGGCGCGGATACAATTGCCGCCTGCTTCGTCGAGCCTATCGCCGGCTCCACCGGCATCCTGGTGCCCCCGAAGGGCTATCTGCAACGCTTGCGCGAAATTTCCGACGCCAACGGTATTCTTCTGGTGTTCGATGAAGTGATCTGCGGCTTCGGCCGCACGGGCAGGGCGTTCGGCGCGCAGAGCTTCGGCGTGACGCCTGACATGATTGCGATGGCCAAGGCACTGACAAACGGTGCGGTGCCGATGGGGGCGGTGGCGGCGAGCAGGAAGATCTATGACACCATCACGCGCGCCGCAACTGAGGATTCGATCGAGCTCTTTCACGGTTACACCTACTCGGCGCATCCCGCGGCGTGCGCCGCGGCACTGGCGACGCTCAATATCTACGAGAAGGAGAAGCTGTTCGACCGCGCCGCCGACATGTCGGCATACTTTCTCGAAGCCGTATTTGCCCTGAGCGATCTCCCGGTCATTACGGATATACGGGGCTACGGCATGATCGCCGGTTTCGATCTTGCCCCGGGAGATCGGCCGGGCCAGCGCGGGCTCGAAGTGCAAAAGCGCTTGTTCGAGGCCGGCTTGCATATCAAGACCACGGGTGACGCGGGCATTATCGCACCGCCTCTGGTAGCGGACAGAAGCCACATCGATGAAATCTGCGGTATACTGCGTGACGTGCTGAAGGTGTATCCACCGCAGGCCGCTGACATGCAGGCCGCCGATGTCAAACGCGCGCGTGGTGCCTGACGAGATTCTTTCGACACCCCGGCAGCGCGGTATACCACTGTGAGGAGGATATTGTTATGAATAAGTCCGTCGTTTTCATTGGTCGCGTTCTCGTCCTGCCAATTGCGCTGATATTCTTCAGCATTGGTGTGAGTCGGGCGGAAGAGGTGACCATTGCCCATCAGTTGATGCTCAATCCCTGGAAGGCCGCCATCGGAGCGGGCACGTTCGAGAAGGAAACCGGCTACACCATCAAGTGGAGCCGCTTCGACTCGGGGTCGCAGGTGATCAACGCCATGGCCTCGGGTGACCTGCAGATTGCGGTCGCGGGCTCGAGCCCCATCGCGGCGGGCTTGAGCCGCGGTATCGATGCGCAGCTCTTCTGGATTCTCGAGGACATCGCCTCGGCCGAAGAGCTCGTCGTGCGCAACGGTTCAGGCATCAACGCTCCGCAGGATCTGAGGGGCAAAAAGCTGGCTACGCCGTTTGTATCCACCAGCCACTACCAGCTGCTGTTCGCGTTGGAGCAGTTCGGGATCAAGCCCGACGAGGTAACGGTCCTGAACATGCAGCCGCAGGCCATCGCCGCCGCCTGGGAGCGTGGCGACATCGACGGCGCATTCGTTTGGGATCCCGCGCTTTCCCGCATCAAGGCGACCGGCAAGGTCCTGATCAGCTCGGGTCAGCTCTGCAAGTGGGGCAAGTGCACCTTCGACGGCGTCCTTGTGGACCGCAAGTGGGGCGAGGCGCACAAGGACTTCATGGCGAAGTTCGTGAAGATCATCGCCGACGAGGACGATAACTATCGCAAAGACCCATCCGCCTGGACGCCGGATTCGCCCATGGTCAAGTCGGTAGCGAAATTGACCGGCGGCGATCCCAAGGACGTACCCGCGGCAATGGCGGCGTACAGCTTCCCGACCCTTCAGGAGGAGGCTTCAGACAAGTGGCTTGGTGGCGGCCAGGACAGCGGTGCCGCACGTGCTCTTCGCCTCACATCGGAATTCCTGAAGGACCAGAAGAAGATCCCGGCCGTGCAGCCTGACTACAGCAAGTTTGTCACGCCGGAATACGTCGAAATGGCCATGAAGTTGAAGTAGAGCGTTCATACCGGGGCCCGGTCCGCACTACGGGTCGGGCCCCGTCTCCTTCGCGCCCATCATCTCGCCAGGCAAGCGATGACCACGCTGCGGGTCAAAGATGCTGCAGTAATTTATCCGGGACGGCGCCCCGGTGAGGAGGTTCGTGCCCTCGAGGGTATAAATCTGGCTATCGAGGACCGGGAATTTGTGGTGGCCCTGGGTGCGTCGGGCTGCGGCAAGACCACCTTACTCAATCTGATGGCGGGCTTTATTGCTCCGAGCCGCGGTAGCGTGTTGCTCGATGACCGCATGATCACTGGCCCCGGCGCCGACCGCGGGGTGGTGTTCCAGAAGCATGCCTTGATGCCCTGGCTCGACGTGCTCCATAACGTCGAGTTCGGTTTGAAGCTGCAGGGAGTGGTTAAAGCCGAGCGCCGAGAGGTTGCCGCAAAGAATCTGGCGCTCGTCGGCCTGGAGGGATTCGACCGTCATCCGATCTATCAGCTTTCCGGTGGCATGCAGCAGCGGGTCGGCATGGCGCGCGCTCTCACCAGCGACCCGGCGATGTTGCTGATGGATGAGCCGCTCGGGGCGCTCGATGCGCTTACACGCGAATCCATGCAGGAGCTGGTGCTGGATGTGTGGCGTGAGACGGCGAAGATGGTCTTCTTCATTACCCACAGCGTGGAGGAAGCCTTGTTCATGGCGACCCGGCTAATCGTCATGTCGCCGCGCCCCGGACGCATTACCCACAGCTACAATCTCGATTTTCAGCAGCGCTTCTTCGAATGCCGCGACGCGCGCGCCGTCAAGTCGAGTACGGAATTCATCAAGATGCGCGAGGCCGTGCTCGGCATCATCTACGGCGACGAACGTTCCGCAGGGGGAGACAATGGCCAACGGCAGCGCCGGCACGCGTAGCGGTTCACGGCTCGGCTTTCTGGGTGCGTTGTTTGCCAAAGGCCCGGCTAAGCCCGGTGACGCCTACGGAGCACCGGGGCAGGGCCGCAGCGTGGCGATCAGCGTGGTCAGCACCGTAGTGCTGCTGGTGCTCTGGTATCTGGCCACCGCGGTCTTCGGCCTGATCCGCCCCCTTTTTCTGCCGTCACCCATTCTCATTTTCCATCGTCTCATCGACGTCGCTACCGAGGGCTTCGGCGGCGCCACGCTGTGGCAGCACACTTGGGCGAGTTTCGTGCGGGTCTTCTCGGCGTTTTTCCTGTCTTGCGTGACCGCGATTCCTATCGGCATATTGATGGGCGTCAACCGTGTGGTGCGAGGAATCTTCGATCCGATGATCGAGTTCTACCGGCCGATACCGCCGCTCGCTTATCTGCCGCTCATGATCATCTGGTTCGGCATCGGCGAGCTCAATAAGATCGGCGTCATCTTTCTCGCCATCTTCGCGCCGATGGTGCTCAACACCCGCGCCGGTGTGCGCTCGGTATCCATCGAGCAGATCCATGCCGCTTACTCCATGGGGGCGAGCCGGTGGCAGGTCATCTGGCACGTGATCGTCAAGGGGGCGATGCCCGAGATTCTGACCGGAATGCGCATCGGCATCGGCTTCGGCTGGACTACGCTGGTTGCGGCCGAGTTGGTCGCGGCGCAGCGTGGTCTCGGTGCGATGATACAGCAGGCCGCGGATTTCCTGGTCACCGACGTCGTAATCGTTGGCATCGTCGTTATAGGTGCGATCGCCTATGCCTTCGATCTGTTCATGCGTTATCTCGAGCGCGCGCTGGTGCCTTGGAAGGGCAAGGTGTAGGCGCGCTCTCCCGGAGATCGTCACAAGGGGCGGCCGGAGTAACTCCCGGAATCTTGCGCCATGGCCAGCGCGATGCGTGCGGTAGAGATGATATCCGGGACATCGGCCCCCCGCGATACATCGGCCAATGGCCGGGCGAAACCCTGAAGCACGGGGCCCAGGGCGGTGGCTCCGCCGAGGTGCTGGAGGAGCTTGTAGGCGATGTTGCCGGCGTTGAGGTCCGGAAAGACCAATACGTTGGCACGACCTGCGACCGGACTTTCACGAGACACCTTGCGAGCGGCAATCTCCGACATCAACGCCGCGTCGGCCTGGAGGTCCCCGTCGATGGCGAGGCCCGGAGCCCGGGCCCGAGCTATCTCCAGGGCTCCCTTTACCTTGTCGACGAGGGGATGGCGCGAGCTGCCGTGCGTGGAGAAGGACAGCAAGGCGACGCGAGGTTCCTCGTCGAGCAGCCTGCGGGCGGTGTCGGCCGATGCCAGGGCGATGGCTGCCAGGTCCTGGGCGCTCGGATCGATGTTTACGGCACAGTCCGCGAATATCAGTCGCGCAGCCTCCCGCTTTCCGAAGCCGGGCACGAGCATCAGGAAAAAGCTCGACGGGGTCGTGATCCCTTCGGCGAGGCCTACGGTAAGCAGACCTGCCTCGATGACCCGGCGCGTGGGATTGGCTGCGCCCCCCAGCATTGCGTCGGCATCGCCGAGCTTGACCATCATGGCACCGAAATACAGAGGCCGCTTGAGCAAACGTCGAGCCATACTCAGATTGGTGCGGGGACGGTCTTGTGCGTAGGACCGGGCATATCTGTCCAGAAGATCGCCTTCATCAGGATCGACGACATCGATGTTGTCCAAGCGTACCCCGATGGCGGCCGCGGCGCGTTTCAGCTCCGTCCGCGCACCGATCAGGATCGATCGTATCGTCCCGCCCTCGGCAAGACGTTCGGCCGCCCGCAGGATTCGCTCATCGAAACTCTCCGGGAGGACCACCCGTGCGGGCCGCGACGAGATGTCTGTCCGGATCTCTTCAATCGATATCATCGTCTCCCCCATACGAATACCTGGTTCGGAGTCAGCGAACTGCGATGGTCCGGGGGAGCGGCCGCGGCCGCGTTCTTTCCCTGTTTGCGTGGCGTGTGCATTCCCGGTGGCGGATGCGACTGGCTACCGAACCGAATTCTGCCGGCGCCGATGTCCTGGCGGTGCCCTTGTCTCTGGCCCGGAGACCCAATGGATATCCAAGTCGCCATGGCTTGATGCCGGCGGCAGAGCCTCACTTGACTTCCTTTCATCGATCCGCCATTCGCTTTCGCGCGTCCAGCAATGAACTAAGGCGATACTATCCGAAAATGGGATTGTGTGCCTTTAAACAAACCAGTTGATACTGAAAAAGAGGGTGCGAAGATGTCTGATGAGCAGAGCGTCAAGATTCACCGTGGGTTGAAAGATGTTTATTTCGACCGCTCGGGAATCTCCGACATAGACGGCCGCCGCGGTGAGTTGCGCTACCGCGGATATTCGATTCATGACCTCGCCGAGCATTCGACCTTCGAGGAGACCGCTTACCTTCTGTTACATGGCGATCTGCCTACGCGCGGACAGTTGAGCGCGTTCGACGATTCACTCAAGAGTGCGCGTGCCCTGCCGGAAGACATCCTGGAGATCATTCGTCGAATCCGGGGGGCACATCCCATGGATGTACTGCGCACTGCGGTCTCGGCTCTGGCTGCGTACGATCCGGAAGCTGCGGACACCTCCCGCGAGGCCACGGTGCGCAAGGGTATTCGTCTGACCTCGCAGGTGCCGATGATCGTCGCTGCACACGAGCATATCCGCAATGGTCGCGAGCCTGTTGCTCCCGATATGGCACTCGGCCATGCCGAGAACCTGCTCTATATGCTTACCGGCAGCCGCCCCAGCGAGAATGCCGGACGACTGCTCGATAAGGATCTGGTTCTCCACGCCGAGCACGGATCGAACGCCTCCTCGTTCACTGCACGTGTGGTGACCGGCACCAACGCAACGCTGCATGCGGCGATCACCGCAGCGGTCGCCGCGCTCTCCGGCCCGGCACACGGCGGCGCAGCCGAGGACGTTATGCGGATGGCCGAAGAGATCGGGGAGCCGGGAAACGCGGCGGAGTACGTTCGCCGTAAGCGGGCTTCGCGCGAACCGGTGACGGGCTTCGGTCACCGCGTGTATCGCACCGAGGATCCACGTGCCCGGCACATGCGCGAGGGTGTGAAGCTGCTATCGAAGGAAATGGGGGAGCCGAAGTGGTACCGGATCCTGGAAGCGGTAGTGGAGGCCATGAAGCCCTACTCCCGTCACGGCGTGAACGTGAACGTCGACTTCTACTCCGGGGTTGTCTACCACCTGCATGGCATCCCGCGGAGCCTGTTCGTTCCACTGTTCGCCGTGGGGCGCGTGCCGGGCTGGACAGCACAAGTGCTGGAGCAGCTGGCCGGCAATATACTCATAAGACCGCTGACCATCTATAACGGCCCGGAGCCAAGAGAGTACGCATCGTTGGAGCAACGAGGATAACGGCGCTTCAAAGCGGCATGACGCCGTATACGCAGGTGGTTGATATGCGCCGCGGGCCCCTGCAATACTCCGCTGCCGGTGAGACCGTTTCGAGGCCAATCCCTGCTCGTCCGGCTGATGCGCTATCGCGACGACACGCCCGGCAATGAGGGGTGTGCTCGCGAATCGAGAGACTTCGTGGTACGCTCTCGATCAGTTGTTGCATAGGGCGCGTGTGCGATCGGGTAGGCGGATCGATGCACGAGCGGCGAGCGCGTTCAGCATTGTATCCGTACTCACAATCATTGTCCACGGGTGCTTCTCCGTGCCCGACTCAAATCCGAAACGGATCTGCACGTGGATGATCGCGGCACTTTTCCATGCCGATAACCGCGTTTGGCGCAACAGAAATTCGACCTTCAAGCGCGTCGCGGATCCACCCGGACAAACGTAGGTAGGTATTTCATGTCCACAGTGTCTGACACGTATACACGTATCGCCGTAGTAACCGGGGCCACATCCGGCATCGGTGAAGCTACGGCGAGAAAGTTTGCCGGCGCCGGCTTCGGCGTGGTCGGCAACGCCCGCGCCCGCTCCAAGCTCTCCGCTCTGGAGAAGGAGATCGGCCAGGCTTTCTGCGGCATCGCCGGCGATGCGGCGGAGGAAGCAATAGTGGAAAAGCTCTTTACGGCGGCCGATGACCGGTTCGGCCGCAAGCCGGATGTCGTTGTAGTCAACGCCGGCCGCGGCCTGGGGGGGCCTGTCACGGATGTAGACCTCGAGCAGTTCAAGGACGTCCTGCGAACCAACGTGAGCGGAGCCCTGGCCCTGATGAAAAGCGCGGCCCGAAGACTGGTCGCGGCGCAGCAGGACGGCTTTCCCGAATCGCCTGCCGACATCGTCGTGATCGGGTCGGTCGTCGGACGGCACATATCACCGTTCAGCGCGGTATACGGGGCTTCCAAGGCGGCGGTGCACTCGCTGACCGAATCGCTGCGCCGCGAGGTGGGAAGCAAGGGTGTGCGCGTTACCCTGGTCGAGCCGGGATTCGTGTTGAGCGGCTTTCAGGCGGTGGCCGGTTACAGCGACGAGATGATCGCGGGTGTCAAGGAAAAGTTCGGCCCGTTGCTGACTGGGGCTGATGTCGCGGACGCCATCTACTACGTCGTCAGCCAACCGCCCCACGTGCACATCTCGGACCTCTTGATTCGTCCTACGCGCCAGGACTATCCGTAGTGTGGAGGCCCTCGCCCGGCTGCGCAGGCTGCGTCGGGGCCATGGACGGTTTCACTCTGGCCGCGAGGACTCGAATCCGCGACCTTCCCTTCGTCAGGCCGACCTTATCGGCTTCGGCTGAAGGTGGAGGGTTCTCCAGGGCTCCGGCCTCGGCTTTGTCTGGCAATCATCCACTGCGGGTATTCCGGCGGCAGGGCGCTGACCTCGTCCAGGCTTTGCAGCTCCTGGTCGCTGAGCTTGATATCCACGGACTTGAGGTTGTCGTTGAGCTGCTCCATGTTCTTGGCGCCGATGATCACGGTGGTCACCACGTCCTGGTGCAGCAGCCATGCCAGGGCGATGTTGGCGACGGACACGCCGTGCTCCCTGGCGATCGGCTGCATGACGTCGATGACGTTGAAGGCGCGCTCCTTGTCGACGGGCGGGAAGTCGAAGCCGGCGCGGCGGGCGCCTTCGGGGCCGCCGCCTTCACGGGTGAACTTACCGCTTAAAAGGCCTCCCGCCAAGGGACTCCACACCATCAGGCCAAGCCGCTGGTCCCGCAGCAGGGGCGCCAGCTCGCGTTCCAGATCGCGGCCGGCGATGGTGTAGTAGGCCTGCAGCGACTCGAACCGGGACAGGCCGCGGCGTTCGGAAATGCCCAGCGCCTTCATCAGGTGCCAGGCCGCAAGGTTGCTGGCGCCGATGTAGCGCACTTTCCCCTCGCGGACCAGGTCGTCGAGGGCGCGCAGGGTTTCATCGAAGGGAGTGACGGGGTCGTAGCCGTGGATCTGGTACAGGTCGATATAGTCGGTCTGCAGCCGCTTCAGGCTGCCATTGACCTGCTCGAAGATGTGCTTCCGCGATAGACCAACGTCATTCGGTCCTTCAGCCATCTGGCCGCGCACCTTGGTGGCCAGCACTGTCTGGTCTCGCCTGCCCTTTAATGCTTCACCCAGCATGCGCTCCGAATCACCGAACGAATACACGTTGGCGGTATCGAAGAAGTTGATGCCCGCATCCAGGCAGCGATGCACCAGCTGGGTTGCCTCGTCCTGGTCCAGCCGGCCGATCGTCTCCCAGAAACCCTTGCCGCCGAAAGTCATGGCGCCCATGCAGAGCCTGGAGACGAAGAGTCCGGTGTTTCCAAATGTGTCGTACTTCATGGTTTGTATCTCCTGTAAGAAAAGTCTGCAGAGCGGGTGTCCGGACTACAGCCGTTTGAGCAGCCGGGATCCCGGCATCGCGCGCCCTGTTGAATGTTCGATTTGGTGCCGCGTGACCGGACATCTGCCAGCTTCGAGTTCCGGAGGGACCGTCACTACGCGCGCCTGTGACAAGCGCAGAGAGGGCAATGCCACTACTTCGCACCTAATCGGTGCAGGCTAGTTCCGTCTGAGGAGAAGCCAGTAGGTTACACCGAGAGCCAGCACGACAGCGGCCGTGCTGTATATATATGCTGGCGACAACTCATCGAAATCAAAGATAATCACCTTTCGCGATATCGCCATTAGAGCCGTGGCAACCACGAGCCGCACGGGTATCACGTCGGAATGTAAATACATGGTGATGTTGATGAAGATCTCGATGGCGATCAGAACCGCTAGAAACGCGCCGAATGTCTTCAGAATGTCGCTGATTTGAAGAAGCAGGTAAGGGGGCTCCGTGACGCGCTGGTAAAGGACATAAACCACATCGCCGATACCCCACACGATGACCAGGACCATCAGAACAGCGAGAACCTTGACCGCAAGCCTTATGATCCTGTGCAGGACGCGAAGGGTTGGGTCCTGGTGTTCCAAGTGCAGATCGTGGCCGGGCTCGTGTGGTAGATTCGTTTGTCTTTCCGTCATGGCTCCTGAGTCCCCAATCGAAGTATAAAGGATTTGTCGGTTTGCGGAAAAGTACTCTGCCCGGCCGGCCGGGTGCTTTCCTGGGCACGCGAATGAGTGCAATCGGTCGATTGAATTGGCAGTGTCGAGAATGGACCCCCACCGGCCGACCGTCAGGTGTTGGACGTCCCTTCTCGTCGGCGATAGTATTCCTGCGCGAGGGGCGTGGAACCGGTCACCAACAACAGAGGTCTCAATGTTCATCGGACATTTTGCAGTTGGACTCGGCGCCAAGCGGGCGGCACCGGCGGTGTCGCTTGGGACGCTGTTCCTGGCGGCCCAATTCGCCGATCTGCTGTGGCCCACCTTCGTACTTCTGGGAATCGAGAAGGTGGAGATCAGACCGGGAGTGACGGTGGTGACGCCGCTCGACTTCGTGAGCTATCCTTACTCCCACAGCCTGGTCATGCTGGTGCTCTGGGGGCTGCTGTTCGCGGGTATCTACTTGTTCGTGCGCCGCGGTCGGATGCGCGCCGCGCTGGTGCTCGCGGCGGTGGTGGTCAGCCACTGGGTGCTGGACGTCATCGCTCATCGCCCGGACATGCCCGTAACGGTGAACGGCGATTTGCGTCTCGGGCTCGGGCTCTGGAACTCTCCGGCGGCGACGTTCATCGTCGAAACTACAATGCTCGTGGCCGGTATGTATCTTTATCTGAAGACCACGAGAGCCCGAGACCGGATTGGACGGTACGCATTCTGGGGTCTGATCGCGTTCCTGGTGGTCGTCAATCTCGCAAACATGCTGGGACCGCCGCCGCCCAGCGTAGCGGCGGTGGCCTGGAGCGCGGAGGCCATCTGGCTGCTGGTGGCGTGGGGCTACTGGATCGACCGGCATCGCGAGCCGTTGGCGGTACGGGAAATTTGAACTATTTACCTTGGGAAACAGGTAACAGAAATGCTCAAAGGTAAGAATGCGATAGTAACCGGTTCGTCGAGCGGCATCGGCCTCGGAATCGCGACGGCCTTTGCCGGCCTGGGCATGAACGTGCTGATGAATGGAATCGAGCCCGCGAAACAAGTCGAAGCCGAGCGGGAGAAGCTGGAAAAGGAGCACGGCACGAAGCTGTTGTACAGGCAGGCGGACATGACCAAGCCTCAGGAAATCCGTGAGCTGGTTCAGTTCGGCGAGATCAGCCTGGGGCAGGTCGATGTGCTGGTGAACAACGCCGGCATCCAGTTCGTGTCCCCGATCGAAGACTTCCCGGAAGACAAGTGGGACGCGATCATCGCGACCAATCTGTCTTCCGCTTTTCACACCATAAAGGCCGCGCTGCCCGGCATGAAGCAGCGGGGGTGGGGCCGGATCGTCAACACTGCGTCGACGCACGGTCTCATTGCCTCGCCATACAAGTCGGCATACGCGGCCGCCAAGCATGGCATAGTGGGAATGACCAAGGCGGTAGCGCTGGAAGCCGCCGAGTTCGGCGTTACCGTTAATGCCATCTGCCCCGGCTACGTGTGGACGCCCCTGGTGGCCAAGCAGATTCCAGATACCGCCAAGGCCCGGGGTATCAGCGAGCAGGAAGTAATCGACAAAGTGATGCTGGGAGGGCAGCCCACCAGGAAGTTCGTCACCATCGAGGAGGTGGCGGAGTTGGTCTGCTACCTGTGCCGCGATAGCGCGGGGTCCATCACCGGCGCCTCGATGGTCATAGACGGCGGTTGGACGGCGCAGTAGTCCGGCTCGCCCGGAGTCCGATCCTTCCATGACCGGGAAGACGGTGAACCTTGCGCTGCAGGGCGGCGGGGCCCACGGCGCGTTTACCTGGGGTGTGCTGGATCGCCTGCTCGAGGACGGCCGGCTGCACATCGAGGCGGTGAGCGGCACCAGCGCCGGTGCACTCAATGCGGTGGCGCTGGCGGACGGCATGACCCGCGGCGGTATCGATGCCGCCCGGCAGTGCCTGCATGACCTGTGGCGGGCCGTCAGCGACGTCGTCAACTGGAGTCCGATTCACCGGGCACCGCTGGATATCTTCATGGGCAACTGGAGCCTGGACTACTCGCCGGGCTTCTGGTGGTCGGAAATGATGTCGAGGATGACGTCGCCGTATTTCTTCAATCCTCTGGATTACAACCCGTTACGGGATATCGTCGAGTCCAAGGTGGACTTCGACTGTGTGCGGCGCTGCGACAGCCTGAAGCTGTTCATCTCCGCCACCAACGTGGAGACCGGCCGCGTGAAAGTATTCGATCACAGGGAGCTGACCCTTGACATGGTCATGGCCTCGGCCTGCCTGCCGATGATATTCAAAGCCGTCGAGGTGGATGGTGTCCCATACTGGGACGGCGGCTACATGGGCAATCCCTCGTTGTTCCCGTTCAACCGGGCCACGCACTCCGCGGATATCGTGATCGTTCAGATCAATCCCGTCGAGCGCAAGGGCACCCCCACCACGGTCCAGGAGATCATGAACCGGATCAACGAGATCACGTTCAACTCCAGCCTGCTGCGGGAGTTGCGAGCCATCGATTTCGTCCGGCGGCTGGTGGACGACGGAAAGCTGGATGACGGCGATTACCGGAAGCTGCACGTGCATATTATTCAGAACCCGGAGAAACTCAATCCCCTCGGCGCCACCTCGAAGCTCAACGCGGAGTGGACGTTTCTTAAGCACCTGCATGACGTCGGCCGCGACACCGCATCGCAATGGCTCGACGAGCACTTCTATCGGATAGGCAAGGAGTCCACGGTGGATCTGCAGGCGATGTTCCAGGGCATCGGTGCGGAGCATCACGGGTGAGTTGTCGATGATCGCGACTGAAGTCGCTCCCACAATCCCGGGCTTATCGTGGTGCCAGGCCGCGGATCGTAGAAGCGACTTCAGTCGCGGTTGATCAGAATCGCCCGGAAGTCATTCACATTGGTCCGCGTAGGCCCGCTCATCACCAGGCCATTGACCGCCTGGAAGAAACCATAGGCATCGTTGTCGGCGAGGCAGGCCTTGGCGTCCACACCTGCACCCGCGGCTTTGTCCAAGGTCTCCGGCTCCACCCAGCAGCCGGCGTTGTCCTCGGTCCCGTCGATGCCGTCGGTATCGGCCGCGAGCGCGTAAACCCCCGCCAGACCTTCGAGCGCCATGGCCAGGGCCAGGGAGAACTCGGCGTTGCGTCCGCCGCGCCCGTTGCCGCGCACCGTGACCGTGGTTTCGCCTCCTGAAAGCAGGACGCACGGTGCCGGGCTGGGCTGGCCGTACCTGACGATCTGCCGTGCGATACCGGCGTGCACCAGCGCCACATCACGGGCCTCGCCCTCCAGGTCCCCGAGGATTACAGGCTCATAGCCATGACGCACCGCCGCCCGCGCCGCCGCTTCGAGCGCGTCCTGCGGCCGGGCGACTATTTCATGGCTCGTATTGGCAAAGCATGCGTCGCCGGGCTTGGGGGTCTCGTCGGCGGCGTTGGTGAGGTAGTCGAATACGGCCCCGGGCCCGGCGATTCCGTACTTGCGCAGCACCGCCAGGGCGTCGGCACGGGTGGTGGGATCCGGTACTGTCGGACCCGAAGCGATGCTGGACGGATCGTCCCCGGGTACGTCGGAGATCATCAATGTCACGACCCTCGCGGGCGCGCAGGCAGCCGCCAGGCGTCCTCCTTTGATGGCCGACAAGTGCTTGCGAACGCAGTTGATCTCCCTGATGGTGGCGCCCGAGCGCAATAGCGAGCGGGTCGCCGCCTGCTTGTCGGCGAGGGTGACTCCGCGCGCCGGCAGGCTGAGCAGGGCCGAGCCGCCTCCGGAGATCAGGCACAGCACGAGGTCTTCCGTGCCCAGCGCCGAGACCTGGTCGAGGATGCGCGACGCGGCATCCTGGCCGGCGGAGTCGGGCATGGGATGGCCGGCCTCCACCACCTCGATCCTGTCCAGGGGGAGGCCGTGGCCGTAGCGGGTCACCACCAGGCCGTCAAGCGGACCGTTCCAGTGTTCCTCCACGGCCTTCGCCATACTGGCGGCGGCCTTGCCGGCTCCCACCACCACGGTACGGCCGGCCGGTGGATCGGGCAGGTGTGGCGGCAGGCACGACCCCGGAGAGGCGGCGGCCACCGCGGCATCGAACAATTCTCTCAATACTTCTATATGCAAGTGTTGTGTACCCGGGGAACTCGGAACATTGTGCCGTGAATGCGCGCACCGTGCCAATGGCGAGGTCCATCCCTGCCAGTCGTCGCCCCCGGGCTCGTCATCCACGCTATCCATGGTTCGCGCGTCCGCCGGGTGCGCGATGGTCGCGCTTGTGGTAAACAGGCGCCATGCAGCGAATATGCGTCTTCTGCGGCTCGAGTCCCGGTCGAAATCCCGTCTATGCCGACGCCGCCAGGAGTCTGGCTGAAGTGCTCGTGCGCCGCGGCATCGGTCTGGTGTACGGCGCGGCGAGTGTCGGCGTCATGGGCACGCTGGCGGATGCGGTGCTGGAGCGTGGCGGCGAGGTAGCAGGTGTCATTCCCGAACGCCTTATGACCAGGGAAAGGTCCCACAAGAGCCTTACCGAGCTGCACGTCGTCGGCGGCATGCACGAGCGCAAGGCCCTGATGGGCAGTCTGTCGGACGGCTTCATCGCTCTGCCAGGCGGACTGGGCACCCTGGAGGAGTTCTTCGAGGTACTCACCTGGAACCAACTCGGGATCCACAGCAAGCCGTGCGGATTACTCAATGCCGGCGGTTTCTACGATGCCTTGACGGATTTCCTGGATCACACGGTGGCGGAAGAATTCGTGTCGAATGCGCACCGCTCTTTCCTCATGATCGATACCGATCCGGACTCCCTGCTGGACAAGATGTACCAGATGCCGGCGGGCGCGGGGTCGGCACAAACGGCCGTCTAGTCCGCTGCGGACCGGCCTTGGCTCGGAGACCACCATGGACAAGAAATACATCGGCGCCCAGGAGTTGCTGGAGGATTCCGTCAGGCTCGGCGCACGCATACTGAAGAGTGATTTTCAGCCCAACTTCATAGCGGGCGTATGGCGTGGTGGCAGCCCCGTGGGCATCGTGGTCCAGGAGTTGCTGGAATACTACGGAGTGCCTACGGACCACATCTCAATCCGGACGTCCTCCTACACCGGGATCGGGGAGCGGAACAAGACGGTGCTCGTGCACGGGCTGAGCTACCTGATCCGGCGGATGAACGCCGAGGATTCATTGCTGTTGGTGGACGACGTGTTCGACAGTGGCAACAGCCTGCAGGCGGTGCTCGATACCCTGGCCCTGAAGTCCCGTAAGAACCTGCCCCACGACATCCGCATTGCCACCGTGTACTACAAACCCGGCAACAACCAAACCAGCCTGACCCCGGATTTCTATGTCCACGAAACTGACAGGTGGCTGGTGTTTCCCCACGAATTAGACGGCCTGAGCAGCGAGGAGATCTGCGAACACAAGCCCGGCTGGAAAGATACGATCCTGGAGCTGGACCGCTTGCTGAAGACGTAGGTCGGCATTTATGCCGACGACGGCGCCGGTCGGGCCCGCAACTGCCCTGTTGGCATAAATCGCGACCCACAGGGAAGTGGGAAGTGCGGCAGATTGCCGGGAGCAAGAAGCCGCCGACCCACGCGCCTACCCGGTGTCCGGCCGCAGCGTGCCGATGTAGGGCAGCGTGCGGTACTGCTCGGCATAGTCCAACCCGTAGCCGACCACCCACACGTCGGGTATTTCGAATCCCAGGTAATCGATTCCCACCTCGACCTCGGCGCGTTCGCTCTTGCGCACGAGCGCGCAGGTTCGCAAGGACGCGGGCCGTCGGGTCTTGAGCAGCGACATGAGGTAGTGAAGGGTGTGACCTGTATCGACGATATCCTCCACGATCAGAACGTGCTTGCCCTCGATGTCCCCGCGCATGTCCATGATCAGGCGGACCGCTCCCGTGGAAACGCTGGTCTGTCCGTAGCTGGACAAGGCGATGAATTCGACGCGGTGGGGGATGGTGAGTTTCCGGGAAAGGTCCGCCAGCAGGATGAACGCGCCTTTGAGCACGCCCACCAGGACCAGTTCGCCCTTGCCGGCGTAGTCACGGGAGATCTGCGCCGCGAAATCGACCACCCGGTTGCGGATTGCTTCTTCGGTAATCAGGACCACGGGTCCCCGATTGGTCATTGTGCCCCCCTTCGAGATGAATGGCCGTTCTCGACGCGTTATTGTAGTGTACACGGGTACCCATCTGCAGGAGATGCCGGCCGCCGCAGGCCGGGTCCCACCCCGGATGTGGCCCCATCCGCGGGAGATAGGCATACCCATCGAAGCGAGGCAAGAAAATGAGACCGGAGCAGGCGATTACCATGGCCCGATACAATCAATGGATGAACGAAAAGCTGTACGACGTCTGCGGCAGCCTTTCGGACAGCGAAAGAAAGTCGGACCGAGGCCTGTTTTTCGGCTCGATCCACGGGACCTTGAACCACCTGCTCCTGGCGGACCGCGTGTGGCTCGGTCGCTTCCTGGGCGAGCCTTTCGAAGTCACCGGGCTGGACCAGGAACTGTTCGCCGATTTCGACGAGCTGAGGGGCGCCCGCGCCGAGACCGATCGACTGGTCCTGGACTGGTGCACCGGCTTGACCGAGACGGAGCTGGCGGGGCAGCTGCACTACACGAGCGTCAGCAACCCGGTACCGCGAACTTGTCCGCTGTGGGTCGCGGTCACGCACCTGTTCAACCATCAGACGCATCACCGTGGCCAGGTCACCGCCGCCCTGTCGCAGCTGGGCCGGGATTTCGGTGTCACCGATCTGATCGCCCTGCCGGAAGCACCCACTGACTGAAGATTCCCTGCACTCATGGGAAAGGATGCTTCATGACCTTATCCACTCTCCGACGGAGCCGACTGGACCTTGGACACTATCGAACTGTTGATCATGGGCGGATTGGCCGGTGTAATGGCCGGCCTGCTGGGCATCGGCGGCGGCGCCATTATCGTGCCGGTACTGGTGATCATGTTCGACCGCCAGGGCGTCGCGCAGCAAAGCGTCATGCAGCTGGCGCTAGGGACTTCGCTGGCGACCATCGTGTTTACCGCCATTTCCTCGGCCGGCGCGCACTATCGGCGCGGCACCCTGGACCTGGCCATATTCCGGCGGATCGCGGTGGCTATCGTTGCAGGCACTTGGCTGGGTGCGGCCATCGCCGATCATCTCGCCAGCCGCACCTTGCAATGGATGTTCGTAGTGTTCATGTTCGCGGTCTCGGCACAGTTCGCACGCGGCACCACGACTACCGACGCACACAGGCAGCTTCCCGGCTTGGTCGGCATGAATATCGCCGGTCTGGTCATCGGCGTCGCTTCGGCGCTGTTCGGCATCGGCGGTGGATCATTGTCCGTACCGTTCATGACCTGGTGCAGCGTGCCGGTGAAGCGCGCCATCGGTACCTCGGCGGCCATCGGCCTGCCCATTGCCGCGGGCGGCGCAATCGGTTACATCGTCGCCGGATGGGGCCGGGCCGGCCTGCCGCCGTGGACCTTCGGTTATGTGGCGTTGCCGGCCTTCGCCGGCATCGTGGTGGCCAGCACCGCCGCCGCGCCCCTGGGCGCGCGCCTCGCGCATTACCTGTCGGAGACGACGCTGCGGCGGGTCTTCGCCGTGTTCGTGGCGCTGCTGGGACTGCATATGCTTTGGAATTTATTGCGGGCGTAGACGAACACCGCAGTTTTGTGACGGCGATCGCGGCTGAAGCCGCTCCCACAATCCGCGGGCACCCACCGCTGTGAACTCCGGACTGTAGGAGCGGCTTCAGCCGCGATAAGACCTTGTTCTCAGTCGGCCTTGTCGGCCTTGGAGCCGCCCAGGCAGGGGGGCGACTTGATGGATTCCCCGCCTTTGTCGAACCATTCCGACGGAGTCATGGCGTTCACAGAGAACGCGTGAATGCCGGCCTCGAGCTCTTCGGCCACGGCCTCGTTCACCATCCGGTGGCGGTTGACACGCGGCTGGTCTTCAAAGGCCTTGGCTACAACGACTACTTTGAAGTGCGATTCCGAACCTTCCGGCACGTTGTGCATGTAGCTTTCGTTGATGACCTCGAGATGCATGGGGCTGAGAGAGCCGCTCAACTTCTTCTCGAGCCGGGCCTGCATTGTCATGGCGTGCCTCGCTGCGGAATCGTTCACGATACGGAATTGCAACCTTACCACAACGGTGCCCGCACGGCGGAAGGTGATCCGAGTTGCAAATCCCCACTGTTTTGTGAATTATTCGGCGATGCCCCGAGCCAGTCCTCCGCTCTCCACCCTCGTCTTCAGAATATATCTCCCGTTCGCATTGGGGTATTTCCTGTCCTACGTCTTTCGCGTCGTGAATGCCGTCATCGCCGGCGACCTGCGGGCGGACCTGGGCCTGGACAGCTCCGTGCTCGGCCTGCTGACCAGCACTTACTTCCTTGCCTTCGCGGCTTTCCAGCTCCCCCTCGGGTACCTGCTGGACAGGTACGGGTCGCGCCGCGTCGAGTCTGCACTGTTGTTGGTGGCCGCGCTGGGGGCGTTCGTGTTCTCCTTGTCCGGCAGCGTGACCGGTTTGATCGTCGGGCGGGCCCTGATCGGCTTCGGGGTATCCGCCTGCTTGATGGCCGCCTTCAAGGCCTACGTGGACTGGTTCCCAACCGACCGCCTGCCAAGGATCAACGGTTTGCAGATGGCGGCCGGCGGCCTGGGCGCCCTGACCGCGACCCGGCCAGTGGAAATGAGCTTGCCGCTGCTCGGCTGGCAGGGCGTCTTCCAGCTGCTGGGCGTCGCCTGCATCGCGGTGGCGGTGTTCATGTTCCTGATTGTCCCGGACCGCAACATCCACGCCGAGGTGCATGAGCACACCGATCTCCACGGCTTCGGCACTGTATTCAAGAGTCCTCTTTTCCTCCGGGTGGCACCGCTGACGACGGTCTCCCAAGCGACATTCCTGTCGGTCACCAGCCTATGGGCCGGCACCTGGCTGCAGGACGTCGCCGGGTATTCCCGGGCCGATGCCGCAAACATCCTGGCGGCGATGACCGGTGCCATGATCACGGGGTTCGTGCTGTTGGGGAGCCTGGCGTCCACCTTGAGCGGCAAGGGCATATCCGCCTTCGTTATCGCAACCTCGTGCGTGGTGGCGGCATCGATCCCGCTCATAGTGATGATACTGATGCAAGGCGAAGCTCCCGCCTGGGCTTGCTGGATGGCCTTCGGCTTCTTCGGTTCCGGCACCATCCTGTATTACGCCGCCTTCTCACAGAGATTTCCCAAGCAGATCTCGGGCCGGGTCAACGCCGCCGTGAACGTGCTCGTTTTCATGGGCGCGTTTCTCTTTCAGTGGGGGATCGGTGTGGTGATTCAGTATTGGTCCCGCGGCGCCGCGTTCTCGATCGAAGGCTACCGCGTTGCCTTCCTGGGTCTTCTGATACTCGAGCTGCTGACGCTGCTCTGGTTTCTGCTGTTCAAGCCCCAGGCCGCGCCTGTATCGCAGTGATCTGGGTGCTGTCGATACTGGGAGTATGCCTCATGGCATTCGGAGTATTCGGCTACGTGCGATCCCTTGGTGTGGAACTTCCAAGGGGACGCCGCTGGAACATGGTTCTTATCCTGACCGGCATCCTCCTGCTGGCTGCGGTGATGTGCATCGAGCTGGTTGTTTCTCTTTGACCGGTCGCAATGCAGCCTCGCAAAGGGTTGAGAAACCCGGCCCGTGCTACACACCCATCAGGCAGCGGACGTGCTCCGCCACGGAGCGGGCCAGGGCATCGAGCGCGTAGCCGCCTTCAAGCGTGGAAACGATCCGGCCTCGAGCGTGCCGGTCGGCCAGGGCCATGATCTGCATGGTGATCCATTTGTAGTCCGCTTCCGTCATATCGCCGCGGCTGAGTTCGTCCTCGCGGTGGGCATCGAAGCCGGCTGACACGATATACAACTGGGGCGCGAAACTATCCAGCGCCGGTATCCAGGCGTCGCGTACGGCGTCGCGCATGCAGCGCGCAAAGCCGAGGCCCGGCAAAGCCGAATTGATGTGGTGGTTCTCCACCGGCGGCACGTCCGCGAAAGGGTACAGGTCGCGCTCGTAGATCGAGCACAGCATGACGCGCTCGTCATGGAGAAAGATGTCCCGTGTGCCATTGCCATAGTGCACGTCGAAATCGAGTATGGCCACCCGCTCGATATCGTGGCTGGCTATGGCGTGGGCCGCCGCCACGGCGGCGTTGTTGATGAAGCAGAAGCCCAGCGCCCTGGCCCGCTCCGCGTGATGACCCGGCGGCCTGACGTTGCAGAAGGCGTTCTGCGCATCCCCCCGCATGACGAGGTCCACGGCCAGCACCGCGGCGCCCGCTGCGTGCTTCGCCGCCGACAAGGTTCCGGGGCTCATGTAGGTGTCCGGATCGATATGCGTAAGACCTTCGCGGGGAGACAGGTCGATCAGGGACTCGATGTAGTCATGGTCGTGGACCCTCTCGATCTGCGCCCGGTTCGCCTCGGGTGCTTCGTAGACGGCCATGAGGTCCAGCAGTCGCTGCGAGATGAGACGATTCTCGATGGCGTGCATGCGCGCCGGTTCCTCGGGGTGACCCTCTGGCATGCGGTGATTCGCACACGCGGGGTGGGTGATATAGGCAGTGGGCACGGGGCTCCAATTCAAATGTTGCGCTGTACCGGATTATCACGCGTGCGGCGGAATCATGTCACCGCCTGTCCGCGGCGGCCCTGGAATGGCCGGCCAAGTCAGGATTCTGCCGCGGCCGGGGCCCGGCGGGTCCGCTCGGCGAGCCAGATTCCAGCCAGCACCAGAGCCAGTGCGGCGGCGTGGTAGCCCTCGAAGGGTTCGCCAAGGACGAGCACCGCCAGGATGGACGCAAAAATCGGGACCAGGTTGATGAAGATTCCCGCCCGGCCCGGCCCGATCAGGGCGACGCCCTCGATGAAGAAGATCTGGGCGAGGAATGAGGGGAACAGGGTAACCAGGCCGACGATGATCCAGCCGGTGGTGGTGGGCCACTGGAAATCTCCCAGCGCCAGCTCGGCGGCGGTGAGCGGAATCGAGGCCAGGAAGGCGGAACCGGCGATTACGGTGAATAGGCCGAGGGCCGAGACCGCGGGCCGCCGGCGCAGGCCGACGGCGTACCCGGCGTACAAGGCGCACGCGATCACCATCAGCAGGTCGCCGTGGTTGATGGTCAGGCCCGCGAGCCGGGTCAGGCTCCCGCCGGTTCCCACGATCACTACACCCATCATGGTCAGGCCCACCCCGGCCATCTGCAGGCGCGTCACGGGGGTGCGGTAGGCGATAAACGCGCCGATCAGCACGAAGACGGGTATCGAGCCCTGGATAATTCCCATGTTCACCGCCGTGGTGAAATGGGCGGCGACATAGAACAGGGCATTGAAGGTGGTGAAGCCGAGTACGCCCATCGCGGCGAGAAAGGGAAGGTGGCGGCGCAGCGTCGGCCAGTCGCGGTAGACGTTGCGGTGCGCGAACAGCATCAGCAGCAGCACCGAGCCCAGCCAGCGAAGCGATACCAGCAGCATGGGGGAGATCTCGTCCACCGCCAGGCGCCCGAACACGGCGTTGGCGCCCCAACACAACGTGGTCATCGTGAGCAGCAGATAGGCCCGCCCGTTGGACTCGGCATGCGCCACGTTGTTTGCTTTGAGGGACATCGGGATTGTTCTTATCGAGACAGCAGCTGACCGGAAATCGCGACAATAGGGTTTTATGACACCGCCGTCCAGGCCGATCCCTGTTGCTCGAGACGTATTCAGCTCAGGCAGGGGTTCCCTATTCCCCGAGGAGGGAAACTGCAGGGAACCTCAGTCCCGGGTCTCGATCCGGTCTTCGATGTCGGTGACACCGGGTACGTGCCACGCGTCCATGATGGCGAGCTTCTTCTCTTCCTTGCTGGCCACCGAGCCCAGCAGGATGACGACGCCGTCTGTCGTGGCAATGGAAATCTGATCGGCGTGCACCAGGGGATCCTTCTCCAGTACCATGCGTACGACGTCGGTGATGTCGTCGTCCGTGTCCTCTTCCGGGGGTACTACATCGAGCTGGTTGTCCACGAACCGGCAGCCGTCCGTCCACCACATCGCCACTTCGGCGAGCCGCTTATGGGAAATGCTGCCGACGCGGCCCGACAGGGTGACGACACCATCTTGAATCGTGACCGTGATCATGCGCTTGTCCGTACCCGCGTCGTGAACCGTCTCGCTTCGCCCGCCGACGACAGTAATGAGGGTGTAATCCCGAAACACCGGCTCGCCGCTCAAGGCGGATTCCACCTCTCGCTTCAGTTCAAGGTTCTCTCGTCGGGCCACCGGCTTGACGTGCAGACGGTCGACGACGGAATGCGTTGCGCACCCCGCCAGCGCCTGAGAAGCACAAGCGACGGCGGCCCGCTTCTCGGCGATGCTTTCCGTCTCACCCGTCAGCGTCACCACGCCGTCGTTCTCGACGGCCACCGTCACCTGGGAGCGGTGCAGATTGACCCGGGTGTCCCGCTCCAGCGCCGCCTTTACCTTTTTGATGATGTCACCGGCCGTTCCGGAACCCATGCCCTCGTATCTCCTCTTGCGAATTGTGTAATCGGAGACGGGTCAGTGGTTCTTAAAACCTATCTCCGTAGAACGTAATGGCCGGGTGCATCATACAGAGGTTTGTATCCCTTGTCCGGCGCGCCCATCTGCGGCGGTTGTATCTCGCCGTCGGAATGTTCCCTGAGCCAGGCGTCCCATTCCGGCCACCACGAGCCCTTTCGTTCTTCGACTTCGGCATGCCAAGTGTCGGGTCCGACGTAGGGTGCGTCCGACGCCTTGTCGGCGATCTGGTAGACGCGGCCTTGGTGGCCGGGCTCGCTGACAACGCCGGCGTTGTGCCCGCCGCTGGTCAGCACGAACGTGATGTCGCTCTCCGTCAGGCCGTGGATCTTGTAAACGGACTTCCACGGGGCTATGTGGTCCGTTCGGGTGCCCACGGCGAACAGAGGCAGATGTATATCGCGCAGGGAGATGGGAGCGCCGTCGACCTCGTAACTATCCTGGGCCAATTCGTTGCGGAGGTACATCCGGCGCAGGTACTCGGAGTGCATGCGATAGGGCAGTCGCGTGCCGTCGGTGCTCCAGGCCATCAGGTCGATCATGGGGTAGCGTTCGCCTATCAGGTAATCGTGGACGATGTATGACCACACGAGGTCGTTTGAGCGCAGGAACTGGAATGTGCTCTTCATCTGCGATGAATCGAGATATCCCTGCTGCCACATCTGGTCCTCGAGGAAATCGACCTGGCTTTCGTCGATGAATAGCTCCAACTCGCCGGCCTCGGAGAAATCCGTCAGGCTCGCAAACAGCGTCAGGCTCGCCAGCCGGTCGTCTCCGTCCCGGCTCATGGCCGCCGTCGCGATCGACAGCAGCGTGCCGCCGAGACAGTACCCCACCCCGTGCACTTTGCGCCCCGGAACGATCGCATTGATCGCATCCAGCGCCGCCAACACGCCCGATTTGCGGTAGTCGTCCATGCCGAAGTCCCTCTCTTCCTCGCCCGGGTTCTTCCAGGAGACCATGAACACCGTGTAACCCTGATTCACCAGCCAGCGTACCAGGGAGTTTTCAGGGGACAGGTCGAGAATGTAGTACTTCATGATCCAGGCTGGAATGAAAAGCACGGGTTCCGCCCGGACCTTGCTGGTGGACGGCGCGTACTGGATCAGCTCCATGAGCTGATCGCGATACACGACCTTGCCGGGGGTGACCGCCACCTTCCTGCCGGGCGTGAACTCCTCGGCGCCCACCGGAGGCTTCTTGTAGACGTAGCGCTGGACGTCCTCCAACCAGTTGATGAAGCCGAGTACGAAGTTCATACCGCCCGTATCGAGGGTCCGTTTGATGACTTCGGGATTCAAGAACGGCACGTTGCTCGGCGAGAGCATGTCCAGCATCTGCCGTGAGGTGAAATTAACCACCTGGCCATGATGCTCGCTCACGCCTTCCATGTTGCTGGTGGCATTATGCAGCCACTGCTGGGTGAGGAGGAACGACTGCTGAAATACGTTGAACGGCCATTGTCTCCATTCGTCGGCCTTGAAACGGTGATCGTGGGGCAGGGGCTCGATACACGGCTCGCAGGCATCGCTGCGCGGCGCCCGGGGCAGAAATGCCGCAAGCCGCATCGCCTTGCGCCAGGCTTTCTCTACGAGTTGTCCCTGCTTGCCCGGCGAGGTGGCGAGGTGCCACGCCCAGTCCGCGTAGGCTCCCATGATGGAGGCGGGCGATATACCCCCCGTAGCATGACCGAGCCAGGCATGGGCGAGGCGGTCCAGGTTCCGCCGGCTGCCTTCGGTAACATCGTCGTCCTGGTCCACGGGCGGCGCGGCGGCGCGCTTGCCGGCTTCCAAACGGGGCGCCGGAGCCGTCGGCCTCGCCGGCGGGGCGGCCGGGCGTGGGCCGCGGTCCCTGGAAGCGTCTTTCACGGTGTCGGTTTTCTCAACGATGCTGCTCATGGTCGAATCTCTATTCAGATGCGCAGGCCTCCGTCCACCTCGAGCACCCGGCCGTTGAAATACTCGTTCTCCAGAATATAGACGGCCGTATGGCCGATTTCCTCGGGTTTGGCGAGTCTTCGCAGGGGAATCCTGGCGACGATCCTGTCCAGTATCTTTTCCGGTATGTTCGCCACCATCTTCGTGTCGCTGAACCCGGGTGCGATCGCGGCCACACGTATCCCATGGCGACTCAACTCGTTGGCCCAGGTTACGGTCATCGCGGCAACTCCGGCCTTGGCGGCTGAGTAGTTGGTCTGCCCTATGTTCCCGGCTCGCGATATGCTCGAGATGTTTATGATCACGCCGCCATTCCCGCCTTCGATCATCCTGACTGCGGCTTCGCGGGCACAGAGGAAAACACCGCGCAGATCGACATTGATTACCGAGTTCCAGTCTTCCAAGGACATCTTTCCTGTCACCCTGCCCTCCTTGGCTTTCACCAGCAGTCCGTCGCGGGTGATGCCGGCGTTGTTGATTACCGCATCGAGCCGCCCGAAATCCGCAGTCACCTTCTCGAACAAGGTCTCGACCGGCGACTCATCCGAGACGTCTGCGAGGTAATACCGCGCATCGTGTCCGGCGTCGGTGCACAGCCGCTGCGTTTCCGCTACATCGTCCTCGGCCATGTCCACCAAGGCCAGCCGGGCACCTTTCGCTGCGACCATGCGGGCCGTCTTTCGTCCCAGTCCCCGGCCCGCGCCGGTCACCACGACTACCTTGCCGCCGAGATCCATGAAACGACTCCTGCTTGCAGAATGAATTTGGGAATCACAACGGCCGCCGAACGGCCCCGTGCCGGCGGCTCATGCCGACCCGCTGCCTGAACCGGTGCGCGGCTTAGCTTTTGGTCTGTTTGGTCTTGCGTGCGCTACCTGCTGCGGCCTTGGACGATTGGCTGGACGCGGACTTGTTCGGTGATCTACTTCCCGTCTTTGCGCCCGACCCCGCTGTCGAGGTCGTCCAGTTCGAGAGCCATTGCTCCTGAATCGACATGGACTGACGCACCATGTCCTGCCAGTTCTCCAGCATCGCTTCGCCGGGGTTCTGTGGTACCGGTGCCGTGGCTCGCAACATGTCGAACCAGACTTTCCAAAGCCTGCGCTGCAGGTCGCTCCACATCTCGAGGCCTTCCTCGAGCTGGCTCACCGCCTGGGCAAAGGCTTCCGGTGCGCCCTCGACGCCCTCGATGTTTTCGGCGAAAGCCATCAACGACCGCTTCTGGGTGTCCAGTGCGGTGGTCACCTGCTTCTCCATGACGTCCGCCGCCTTGCGCCAGTTGGCCGGCGACGCCTCGGCGCCTGGACTTTGCAGGGACGCCAGCCAGTCGGTCATTACTTTCTGCTGTTGATTTACCCAGGTACGCTGGAATTCGGCGATTTGCTCTTGCCATTGTGACATCTTGCTGTCCTCCGGATCTCCGGTCGAGATCGACTGTGTGGTGATAGCGCTATAGAACCAATAAGACAAAAATTAACCTGCCGCGTTCGATTTCATGCTGATCTGAATCAAGTACCCAACCGGTAGCCCCGCCCCATTGACCACGACCTGGCGGAGCCAGCCCGCAGGTCGACGCGCGGCGGGCAGGCGTCGGACGAGGCGCGGCTTGCCAGCCACGGGGTTGATATGGATCAATACCCACCGGCACCCGATAACGTTAACGTGTCGGAATATGAAAACGATTACCGACGCAGCCCCGGCCGATGTGCCCGCCGGTCGGGAGCCGGCCGCCGGAGGCACGGTGCGGGTCAGCGGCTCCGTGGTGGACGTCCGGTTTCCGTCACGGGAGTTGCCCCTGGTTAACACGGCACTGGCCGTGGAATGGGATGGACCCCATAAGCTGATCCTCGAAGTCCAGGCCCATCTCGATCACCAGACCGTTCGCGCAGTCGCCATGCAGGACACCTCGGGCCTGGGCTGCGGCGTGCCGGTACGCGACCTGGGCGCTCCGATCAGCATCCCCGTCGGGCCGGATATTCTCGGCCGCCTGATCGACGTCGTGGGTGATCCCATCGATCATGGTCTTCCTTTCGCGGAAGACGTCCCGCGTGCGGCGATTCACCGCCGGGCGCCCACACTCAAGCGCCAGGGCAGCTCCCGGGAGATATTCGAAACCGGCATCAAGGTGATCGACCTGTTGGTGCCCCTCGTGCGCGGCGGCAAGGCCGGCATGTTCGGCGGTGCCGGCGTGGGCAAGACTGTCCTGCTCATGGAGCTGATCCGCACCACCGTGAAGTCCTACCAGGGGGTGTCGGTCTTCGCCGGCATCGGGGAGCGGTCACGCGAGGGACACGAGCTCTTGCTGGAGCTGAAGCGCTCTGGTGTGCTGAAGGATACGACGCTTGTATTCGGCCAGATGAACGAGCCGCCGGGCGCCCGCTGGCGAGCCGGTATGACGGCCCTGAGCGTGGCCGAGTACTTTCGCGACCAGAAGCATCAGAACGTGCTGCTGCTGATAGACAATGTGTTCCGTTTCATACAAGCGGGCAGCGAAGTATCGGGGCTGCTCGGGCGGCTGCCGTCGCGGGTCGGCTATCAGCCCACCCTGGCGACGGAGATCGCCGAGTTGGAGGAGCGCATCACGTCTGTCAGAGATGCCTCGGTGACTTCGATCCAGGCGGTGTACGTACCGGCCGACGACTTTACCGATCCGGCGGTGGCCGAGACTTTCACTCACCTGGACGCCTCCATCGTGCTCAGCCGGGAGATGGCCAGCCAGGGCCTGTATCCCGCCATTGACCCCCTATCCTCCAGCTCGGTGCTGCTGGATCCGCTGGTCGTGGGGGCCGAGCACTACGAGACCGCGGAGCGCGTTCGCAGGCTCATCGAGCGCTATCGGGAGCTGCAGGAAATCATTTCATTGTTCGGGGTCGAGGAGCTGAGCACCGCGGACCGTCGCTCCGTGCGCCGCGCCCGGCGCCTCATCCGCTTCCTGACTCAGCCCTTCGAAGTGACTTCCCAGTTCACCGGCCAGCCGGGAGTATCCGTGAACACTGAGGACACGCTGGCCGGGTGCCGCGCCATTCTGGACGGGCACACGGATGACTGGGCCGAGGAGTCCTTCTACATGACCGGCGCCCTGGGCGATGCCCGGGAGGCCGAGAAGCACGGCACGGCGCCGTCATGAGGCTGGTGATTACTACACCGGTGTCGATCGTCGTAGACGAGGATAATGTGCGGTACGTCCGGGGCGAGGACGCGACCGGCGACTTCGGAATCGAGCCGGGTCACGCTGAGTTCATCACGGCGTTGGAGATATCCGTACTGAGCTGGCGCGATAGCACCGGCGCCGAGCACCACGCGGCCGTACGGGGCGGTGTCCTGAGCGTCAGCGGTGACACCGTTGATGTGGCCACCCGGCAGGCTGTGGGGGAGGATACGCTCGAGCGCCTGGACCGGGCGATCCTTGAGCGATTTCGGGAGGAGGCCCGGGAAGAGGAGGAAGAGTGGATGTCCGCGGCGCGGCTGCACGTCGCCATGGTCCGCCAGCTTCAGCGCTACCTGGATGCCGGCCATCCCGCGACGTCGGCGCGGCGCAATCCCTACAATCCCTCGGTAGAGGGCGACGCGGGATGAACAGGACCGAACCCAACAATGGCAAGCGGAGGCTGGTGGGAGCCGTGCGTCGCCGCCAGTGGGAGCGCCGTGAATGGGAAACTAGAGGCGAACGCTCGGTGTGGCGGAACCTGGCGATGTTCGGTGCGCTCGGCTGGTTGATCATTATTCCGACCCTGATCGGCCTGGTCGCGGGCCGTTGGCTCGATGGAATCCTGGACACGGGCATCACCATGACCGCGGCGGGGATCTTCGTGGGCGTGTGCGTGGGTGGATTGCTGGCGTGGCAACGGATGAACCGCGAGTGAATGCCATGGTGACCATCGTCAGCGCGCTGGCCGGCCTGGCCCTGGGCGGCGTCTACTTTTACCTTCTTCACCGCAACGTTCAACGGCAGGTAGCCGCCGCTTCACCCACGGTATTCATGCTGCATACCGTCGCCCGCCTGGCTTTAGCAGTCGCCGTCTTCTGGTGGATCGCCCAACAGGGGGCTCTGCCATTGTTGGCCGCGCTCGCAGGTTTCATCGCCGTGCGCTTCGCAATGGTTCGAATTCTCGGAACGGTGTAGGCGATGGATTCCAGTCCTCTCACTACGACGGTGTTGTTCCACGTCGGCCCGGTGCCGGTCAGCGACGCGGTGGTCACGACCTGGGGATTGATGGTTGCGCTGACCGTGGTGTGCTACGCCGGCACGCGCCGGGCGACCGTCAACGCCGGGCCGTATCAGGAGATGCTGGAGATCGTGGTGGAGACCATCGAGCGCCAGATCGCGGGCGTACTCGACCGGAACGCCTGGCCCTACCTGGCGCTGCTCGGCACCTTGTTCATATTCCTGGCCATCGCCAACGTGCTGGCGGTCGTGCCCGGTCTCAAGTCTCCGACGGCGCATATCGAGACACCCGCGGCACTGGCTCTGGTGGTGTTCTTCTCGGTGCACTTCTTCGGCATCCGTTCCCACGGGATTGGCCACTACCTGCGCCGCTACCTGCGTCCCAACGTGCTGATGCTGCCGTTGAACATACTTTCCGAGATCACTCGCACCTTTTCCCTGATGGTGCGCCTGTTCGGCAACATCATGAGCCACGAGCTGGTCATCGGCATCGTGGTGCTGCTGGCGGGATTGCTGGTTCCGGTTCCGTTCATGTTGCTGGGCCTGATGATCGGCATCATCCAGGCGTTCATTTTCACCATCCTGGCCACGGTTTTCATCGGCGCGGCAATCGGCGCCGTCGACACAGAGTAATAAACAGGAGAATTCTTCAATGACTCTCGAGATGTGGAGTGTAGTCGCCGCCGTAGTCGCCGTTTCCTTCGGCGCCATCGGCCCAGCCCTCGCCGAGGGGCGCGCCATCGCCGCCGCCATGGATGCGATCGCCCGCCAGCCCGAAGCCGCCGGCACTTTGTCGCGGACCCTTTTCGTGGGCCTGGCCATGGTGGAGACGATGGCCATCTACTGCCTGGTCATTGCGCTCCTGCTGCTTTACGCCAATCCATTCATCAGCTGATCGCCCCGTTATGCACGTTGACTGGTGGACGCTGTCGCTGCAGGTGGTGAACTTCCTGGTTCTGATATGGCTGCTTCGGCGTTTCCTGTTTCGGCCGGTCAAGGATGTCGTTGCCCGGCGTAAGGAGCTGGCCGCCGCGGCGTCCGGTAAGCTGGAACAGGCGCGCAAGGAAGTCGAGGAAGAGAAGCATCGCTACGAGCAGGCCCGCCGCGAGCTCACCGAGGAACGGAGCCAGCTGGGCGCGAAGATGCACGACGAGCTCGCCCAGGAGCGGGAGAGGACGGTGAAGCAGGCGCGCGAGGAGGCCGAGAAGATGGTCGCGGATGCCCGCGACCGGATTGTGGACGAGCGCCGCAGCGTCCTCGAAGCGCTGCGTGGGGAGGTGGCGGATCTGGCCGCCGGCATGGCGGCGCATCTCCTGGCGGATGCCAGTCCGCAAACGTACGGCAAGCTCCTTCTGGAGCGGATCGGCCAGCGGCTGGAGCATCTTTCGGAGCGGGAAAAACGCCAGCTCGAGGTCGATCTCGCCGTACACGATACCGTGATGACGGTCACGACGGCGGTGCCGCTCGACGAGGCCGCCCGGCAGAAGTGGAGCAAACGGCTGCACGAGCTGCTTGCGACCTCGGCGTCCATTGAGTTCAAGACGGATGCGGACTTGATCGCCGGCGCAATCCTCGAGCTGCCACACGCGGCGATCGAGTTCAGCTGGGCCGATCAGCTTGAGGCAGCCCGCGATCGGGTAAGCGCCACATGAAAGGCTTCGAGCAGGAGCTGGGTGACTGGCTTCACGGTGCCCGGGCACGGGTTCGGGACATGCCTCTGGAGCCGCGCTTTTGCTACGTCGGCACGGTCGAGCACGTGGCGGACGGCGTCGCCAACGTTATCGGCCTGCCCGGCGCACGGCTCGACGAGTTGCTTTCGTTCGATGACGGCTCGCTCGGTATCGTTTTCGACGTGTCGGAGTCGCGTATAGGCTGCGTGCTCATCAGCGGGGGAGAAACCGTCGGCGCAGGTACCCGGGTGACGGGCACCGGACACATCATCGAGGTGCCGGTGGGGGAAGCGCTGCTGGGCCGGGTGGTGGACCCGGTGGGGGTGCCTCTCGACGATGGTCCGGACATTACGCCCGAACGCATGAATCCCATAGAACGTCCCGCTCCCGGCATCGTGGACCGCGACCTGGTCACCCGGCCCCTGCTGACGGGGCTGACGGTAATCGATGCCATGACGCCGCTGGGGCGCGGCCAGCGCGAGCTGATCATCGGAGACCGAAAGACCGGCAAGACCGCCATCGCCGTGGATACGATTCTCAACCAGCTGCGCAGCAATGTGGTGTGCGTCTACGCGGCGATCGGTCAGAAAGCTTCCACCATCACCCAGGTCATCGATACGGTGCGGGCGCACGGCCCGTTCGACCGGACCATCTTCGTGATCAGCGCGGCGGACGCCCTGCCGGGCGCCCAGTGGATCACGCCGTACGCGGCCTGCACCATGGCGGAGTACTTCCGGGACCGTGGCCGGGACGCACTGCTGGTTCTGGACGACCTGACCAAGCACGCGATCTTGTATCGACAGCTGTCGCTGCTCCTGCGCAAGCCGCCGGGGCGCGAGGCATATCCCGGCGATATCTTTTACATTCACTCCCGGCTGCTGGAGCGTTCCACCAGGCTTTCCGCGGAGCTCGGGGGCGGCTCCCTGACCGCCCTGCCGATCGCCGAGACCCAGGCGGGCAACCTCAGCGCCTACATTCCCACCAACCTGATTTCCATCACCGATGGCCAGATCTACTGCGAGCCCAAGTTGTTCTACGAAGGGCAGAAGCCGGCCGTGAACGTCGGTTTGAGCGTGTCGCGCGTCGGCGGCAAGACCCAGGCGCCGGCAGTCAAGAGGCTTGCAGAGACTCTGCGGCTGGAATACGCCCAGTTCCTCGAGCTCGAAGTCTTCAGCCGCTTCGGCGGCATGGTGGATGAGCGTACCCGCAAGACCATTGAGCATGGCCGGAGAATCCGGGCGATCCTGGCTCAGCCACAGTCCGCGCCCCTGCCGTTGTCGCTGGAGGTCGTGCTGCTGTTGGCGGCGACATCGGGCCGTCTCGATGACGTCGCCCTGGATTCCATGACTGCTTTCAAACAGCAGCTGGGCGAGTGGATGAACGATCGTTGTGCCCATGCCCTGGGGCGAATCGAGGAATCCGGGGACTTGGATGATGACGATCGGCAGGAGCTGCTCGATGCCATCGACGGGCTCGTCGCGTCGTTGGGCGATTCTCGACACGATGAGCAGGACGAAGACGGTAGCGAGCTCAATCCCGGGAGCGCGGATGCCGGCAGTGATGCGGCGGGCGCTGTGAAAGACGGGGTGCTGGAGGGGGAGGGCTAGCTTGGAGCATCACGCCCAATTGCAGGCCCGGATCTCCAGCCTCGGCGAGCTGCGGGACCTCGTTCGGATGATGCGAGGACTGGCTGCGACCCGACTGCAGCAGGCCCAGGACGCGCTGGTCGGCATTCAGCGTTATGTCGAAATCATCGACAGGACGATTGCCCGGGCGGCCGTATTGCTGGAGCTGGATCGTCACCTGGAAGATCCCGGGATGGCCCCTGTCGGCGGCGATGCCTTGATCGTGGTGGCCTCGGAGCACGGCTTTGTCGGCGGTTTCAACGACCGACTGGTGGAGCGGGTCGAAAAGCTCGCGGCGCCGGGGCGCACGCTGGGCGTGATCGGACGCCGGGCGCGCACCCTGATGGAGGAACGAGGAGTGGCGGTGGATTGGTCGCTGCCCATGGCCACCCACGTCGATGGGGTGATCAGTGTTACCCGCAGGGTGGCGGACTATCTGGTCGACGTCACCGGCGCGGATATCCTGTTCGGGCGTTACGCGGGAAGCGGCTCCTACGAGATTGAGCAGCGCCGTATTCTCCCCCTGGACCCGGCCCTGCTGCGGGGTGCGGACGAAGGTCCGCTGCCCCTGCACCAGCTGCCCCCGACGGTGCTGATCGAGTACCTGGCCAGGGAATACCTGTTCGCGGAGATCAGTCGCGCGGTGACGGAATCGATGGCGACGGAGAATGCCATTCGATTGAGGGTGATGGAATCGGCCGGGGAAGGCATAGACACCAAGGTCGAAGCCCTGACCCGCCAGGAGCAGAACCTCCGGCAGGAGGAGATCACCACGGAGCTGCTGGACGTGGTGACCGGGGCGAACGCGGTGCTGGGGGATGGCTGGTTGGGCTGAGGATGCAAGGAATCGCGGCTGAAGCCGCTCCTGCGATCGGTAGCCCCAGCACGGTGCAGACCCGTGGCATGTAGGAGCGGCTTCAGCCGCGATCGCGGCAACCGGTTTGCCGATGGGATCGCCGTTGAAATCGCTACCTCAACCTGCGGGCTTCCGTGATCTGCGACTCGCCGCCCCGGGGCCGGTTCAGGTCGCCCGCTGTGGTGAGCTGGCGCGTGAGCGGCCGTTGCCGAACAGCCACATCAGGCCGTAGATGCCCGCCAGGGTCGCTACGTAGAACATCACTTGGATACCCATCGGACGGTCGTTGTAGCCGATGAGTATATGCAGCAGGGTGCCCAGCCAGCTGTCCTGCTGCAGCAACCAGCCGCTGTCCCAAACCTGGCGTGCGAGGGACGGCACCAGACCGGCCTGGTTCAGGTAGCCGGCCGCGTTGGCCGCGAGCCCGGCCGCCAGCAGCAGTACCATCCAGCCCGTTACGCTGAAGAAACGGCCGATGGGAATCGCCAGGAGCCCGCGGTACAGAACGAAACCCACGCCGGCGCCGGCCGCCATGCCCAGCAGTCCGCCCACCAGCAAAGCGTTGCCGCCCGCCCCGCTGGCGGACAGGCTGAACAGGAACAGGGCGGTTTCCGAACCTTCGCGCAGCACTGCGAACAAGGTAACCAGGGCAAGGGCGGACAGGGGTTTGGCGCCCACGCTCACGTCGTGGCCGATGGTCTTCATCTGCGCCGCCACCTGGCGCCCGTGGACGCTCATCCAGACATTGTGCCAGGCCAGCATGGCCACGGCTGCCAGCAGTGTGCCGGCGTTGAGCAGTTCCTGGCCGCGACCCTGGACGGCGCCGGCGATAGCACCGGCGAACGCCGCCACCACCATGGCGCCGAGCACACCGGCGAGAATACCTCCGCTGACCCAGCGCCCGCGCCCGGCCACGCCGCGGCTGGCGCCAAGCACGATGGCAATAATCAGCGCGGCCTCCAGGACCTCGCGAAAGACGATCAGCGCAGAACCGAGCATGGGGACCTCACTTTGCGATCAACTTGCCCTGGGCGGTATCCTCGTGGAACTCGCCGACGAACTTGTACTCGCCGGCCGGCAGCGGCCCAACCCATATCGTACCCTTGGTATGGCCGGCGATCAGCTTTCTCCACGCGCAGGTCGTGGCTTTCGAACTCCTCGGGGGTGGCGTCCTGGTTGTCGATGGTCAACTGTACGCGCTTGTCCACGGGGACCGTCAATTCGGCAGGCTCGAAGCGGTGATCCTTGATGGTGAGCACGTATGCTCCATCGTCCGCCCGGGCCGTGGAGAGCCCCGGAACGGAAAGGGCCAGCAGCAAAGCTGCACTCGCACTGATAACACGCATACTGATTCGACCTCGCCGACAAAGTTGACTGATGGCGCCCGGAAGCCGGACGATCCTGAAATATCCAGAGATCTTAATGAGAATGGTTCTCATAGTCAACAACGATGGGGTCGGCCGATGGGATGACCGGACAGCTCGAGCGCCCGGGCCCGCTGGACAAGACCGCTGGAAAGCTTCAAGGTAATCGCCCTCACCCCCGAGCGGCAACCCCGTGGGGCGCCGAAAGGGAGCGCTCTCCAGCTTAGCCACGTTGCCGCGGGAGAGCAAGATCGTGTCCGCGGTCGGCCTGGACGGTGCCGTCCGCCGCAACAGAACAAAGAACGATGACCGGGGGTTCACCCCCGGATTCAGGAACCGATCATGTCCAAGCGCCGCCTCCGCCACTCCCTGTCCACGCTCACCGCCGGGATCATCGGCAACGTCATGGAGTGGTACGACTTTGCCCTGTTCGGATACTTCGCTCCGATCATCGCGCGACATTTCTTCCCGTCCGGCGACGTGCTCACCTCCCTGCTGCAGACCTACGGGGTCTTCGCGGCGGGTTTCGTGATGCGTCCCCTGGGAGCCGTCCTGTTCGGGTACATCGGCGACCGGCTGGGCAGGAGCAAGGCCCTGTTTCTATCGGTCATCATGATGGGGGCGCCGACCTTCTGCCTGGGCCTGCTGCCCACCTATGACCGGATTGGCCCGTGGGCGCCGGCGCTGCTGATCGTCATCCGGCTCGTGCAGGGGTTGTCCGTCGGCGGCGAGTTCAGCAGCTCGGTGACCTATATGGTGGAGACGGCGCCGCCGGGCAGAAGGGGACTGTCAGGGAGCTGGGCCAACTTCGGAAGCCTCAGCGGAACGCTGTTGGGCTCCGGTACCGCCGCCGCCATGGCAACCCTGCTCCCGACCGCGGTACTGCAAGCGTGGGGATGGCGGGTGCCGTTCCTGCTCGGGATACTGCTGGCGGCGTTCGCTCTCTACATGCGGCGCAATCTCCCGGATACGCGGATCTTTACCGAGCATGCCAGGGACCACCTCGATGACAATCCACTGCGGGAGGTCTTGACGCGCAACCTGAAGCAAACCGTCCTGGCTGTCCTCTTCGCGTCGGGCTACGGCGTATTCTTTTACATTCCATTGGTGTATCTGCCGACCTACGCCAATACGGTAAGCGGCGTGGATCTCGCCGAAGCCCTGCGCATCAATGCCCTGGCTACGGCCCTGATGCTGCCGCTGATCCCGCTCGCCGGGCTCGTTTCCGATCGCTGGGTACGCCGGAAACACCTGTTGATGGCTGCCTTTGCCGCGATGGCCCTGGCGGCGTGGCCGGTGTTCGCCGCGCTGGCGAGCGGGGCGGCAGGCGCGCTGCTGGGCGGCCAGATCCTGTTCGCGGTTCTGATTGCCCTGCCGGTGGGCACGGCGCCCGCCATGTTCGCGGAAATGTTCCCCACGGAGGACCGGCTCACCGGCTACAGTCTGGCCTTCAACATCGGGCTTGGGCTGGTCGGCGGAACCGCGCCTATGATGGCGACCTGGTTGATCGCCAGGACCGGCACGCCGCTGGCGCCCGGATACTATCTGGCCGGCCTGTCGTTGTTGTCCGTGGCGGCGTTGTCCCTCATGCACGATCGCAGCCGAGAGCCGTTGCTTTGAAATCACGCATTGCATTGCGGCGCGTGGCGTAGATACTGGCGGCTTCGCACTGTGCAATAGCTGAAATGCCGATTTCGAACGAGAGATCATGAAGGGTCGGGTTCTGATCGTCGCGGGTTCCGATTCCGGCGGCGGCGCCGGTATCCAGGCCGATATCAAGACCGTCACCGCACTGGGGGGCTACGCGGCGACGGCGATCACCGCGCTGACCGCGCAGGATACGCGCGACGTGTACGAGGTCGTGACCGTCGAGCCACGATTCATACGAAAACAGATGGAAGTGGTGCTGGGGGACATCGGGGCCGACGTCATCAAACTGGGCATGCTGCACGACAAGGCGGTTATCGCCGTCGTGTGCGATGTCATCGAAAGCCTCGCCGTCGATATCCCGGTCGTCACGGATCCGGTCATGGTGGCGAAGGGCGGCGCCCGCCTGCTGTCGGAGGACGCGGTGGAGATACTGCGACGCCGCTTGCTGCCGCTATCCACGATCGTTACGCCGAATGTTCCCGAGGCGGGAGTCCTGGCGGACATGGCGATCGGAGTAGCGGACGACGGACGACGGGCGGCGGAACGGATCATGGAACTGGGCGCGGGGGCGGTGCTTCTCAAGGGCGGCCACATGGAAGGCGATACGGTGATCGATCTGCTGTTGACGCACCGTGGCGGCGAGATGTTCGAGCACCCGAGAATCGATACCGCCAGCACCCATGGGACCGGTTGCACGCTCGCTTCGGCCATCGCCACGGGCGTCGCCCAGGGCCTCGGGCTGCACAGTGCGGTTAAACGCGCCATCGACTACGTGCAGGAGGCTATACGGCGCGCCCCGGGCTATGGCTCGGGACATGGTCCGCTGAACCATGGGCACACGGTGAGGACGACGGAATCGTAGGTCCGCCCGGAGGGTGGAGTGGAGCACTCGGGGGGAGGTCACCGGGCCTCCCGTTGATCTCGGTCAATGCCCGTCGAATCCAGCTGACATATATATGTCGCACGATTCGAAACAGCGAGAGACCGACAGTGGCGAAGAAATCCAGAAAAGTACCCGTGGAGACCGACGAAGGATTTCATCCCTTGAGCAGTCTGCGGACGGAGGTCGAGCATGTTTTCGAGCGCCTCGCCCAGGGCTTTCGTCAGCTGCGCGGCGACCGGCAGCCGCCGAGCGCGGATGCATCGGAATCCAGGGCCGGCTACGAGTTATCGATCGAGCTGCCCGGAATGGATGCCGGTGACGTTGAAGTTGCGGTGGAGGGCGATGTCCTGGTTGTATCGGGCGAAAAGCACAATGAGCACGAGGAGAAGGACCGCAACTTCTACCTGGTGGAACGAAGCTACGGGGCTTTCAGGCGGGCCTTCCGTTTGCCCGATGACGCGGATAAGAAGCGTGTCAGCGCGGAGTTCTCCAAGGGTGTGCTGGAGATCAACATACCGCGTGTTGCCGGCGCTGAAAAGCAGGTGCGAAGGATCAAGGTGAAGTCCCGCTAGGCGCCGCGCGTCCCATCGGGGAAATCGATGCCGAAAAACCGTGCTCTGAGCCCGACCGATCTCCGGCGGCGCTGCGATCCGGAGCAGCTCGGTTTCGCAACCACGGCGGACCTCCGGGAAATTGCGGAGATACTGGGTCAGGAGCGGGCCGTGGATGCCCTGACTTTCGGCATGGGCATGCGCAGCGAGGGCTATAACCTGTTCGCGCTCGGACCTTCTGGTGTCGGCAAACTGTCGCTCATTCGCCAGTACGCCGAGGAGCAGGCCGGAAAGGAAAAAGTCCCCTCGGAATGGTGCTACGTCTACAACTTCGACGACTACCGCAAGCCTCGCACCCTGGAGCTGCCGGCCGGCAGGGGCACCGAGCTGGCAGCCGACATGAGCGGTCTCATCGCGAGTTGAGCGGCGCGATCCCGGCGGCCTTCGAGAGCGAGGAATACCGCACCCGCGCGGAAACCATCCAGGAAGGCTTGAGCGAGCAGCACCAGAAGGCGCTCGGCGAGCTGCAGGAGAAGGCACAGGCCAAGAGCGTGGCGCTGATCCGCACCCCGGTTGGTATCACCATGGCTCCGGTGCGTAACGGGCGAACCCTGGGGCAGGAAGAATTCGATAAGCTCTCCGAGGAGGACCAGAAGAAAATCCAGGATGACATCGCTGAGCTTCAGGAGGAGATGCGCAAGACGTTTCGACAGGCTCCCTCCTGGCAAAAGGAAAGCAGCGAGAAGCTCGACGCCTTGAACCGGGAAATCGCCGCTGCCGTCGTCTCCCAGGCGCTGGGTCCGCTGCCGGAGAAGTACGATGAACTCGCGAACGTTTTGACCTACCTCGATCGCGTCCGTGAAGACATCATCAAGAATTTTCAAAGATTTCTGCCTCACGACAAGCAGCAGCTCTCGTTCCCCGCACTCTCCTATCTACGGGAAAGCGACGAGATGCCCTGGACCAACCGTTACCGCGTGAATGTGCTGACGCCCCGCGAGCCGAATGGCGGCGCGCCGGTTGTCTACGAGGATCACCCGACCTACCACAGCCTGATGGGCCGTGTGGAGCACCAGGCCCAGCAGGGCGCCCTGGTCACCGATTTCACTATGATCCGCGCCGGTACTCTGCACCGTGCCAACGGCGGCTATCTGCTGGTGGACGCCGTGAAGGTGCTCACCCAGCCCTTTGCGTGGGAATCCCTCAAGCGCGCTCTCAAGGCCGGCCGGCTGCACCTGGAATCGCTGGGGGAGAACCTGGGCTTGATCTCCACCGCCACCCTGGAGCCCGAGTCCATACCTCTGGAAGTGAAAGTCGTGCTCATGGGCGAGGCCGTCATTTACTACCTGTTGTCGGCCTACGATTCCGAATTAGAGGACCTGTTCAAGGTGCAGGTGGACTTCAACGACCGCATGAACCGCGACGGCGAAAGCCAGAAGCAATACGCCCGACTGATCGACACCCTGGTACACCGCCACGGGCTGCTGGAAGTGGACTGCGAGGGGGTGGCGCGAGTGATCGAGCATAGTGCCAGGTTGGCGGAGGACAACGAGAAGCTGTCAACGCACATGCGCGCCGTCATCGATCTGTAGCACGAGAGCGCCTATTGGTCGCGGCAGCGGCAGGAGGACGCCACGGTAACAGCCGCGGATGTGCAGCGCGCGATCGACACCAGAATATATCGTTCGGACCGCCTGCGGGAACGCATACAGGAGGAGATACGGCGCGGCACGATCCTGATCCAGACCGATGACGAGCATGTCGGACAGATAAATGGCCTGTCGGTGATCAGCCTGGGGGGCTTCAGCTTCGGCAGAAAGGCGCGCATCACCGCCCGCAGCAGTCTCGGCAAGGGCCAGGTGCTGGACATCGAACGGGAAGTGGAACTGGGCGGGCTCATACACTCTAAGGGCGTGCTGATCCTGTCGCACTTCCTGGGGGCGCGCTACGCGCTGGACCGGCCTCTACATAGTCCGCCAGCCTGGTATACGAGCTATCCTACAGCGGCGTCGAGGGCGACAGTGCTTCGTCGGCGGAACTGTACGCGCTGCTGTCGGACCTGGCGCAGGCGCCGATACGCCATCCCTGGCGGTGACCGGATCGGTCAACCAGTACGGCGAGATCCAGCCCATAGGCGGCGTCAACGATAAGATCGAAGGATTCTTCGATTGCTGCCTGGCACGCGGACTCAGCGGCTACCAGGGCGTTCTGATTCCGGAGTCCAATGTCAAACACCTGATGCTGCGCGATGATGGTCGATGCCGTGGTATCGGGGCAATTCGCAGTGCACCCGGTGCGGGATGTCGATCAGGGTATCGAGCTGCTGACCGGTATAGCGGCGGGGGAGAGGGACGCGCAAGGTCGTTTCCCGGAAGACAGTATCAACGGCAGGGTCGAAGACAGGTTGATCGAGTACTCGGAACGGATGCGGGCTTTCAGCGCCCGGGTCCGCGGTGAGGGCGAAGCGGGATCGTGAACTCGGACGACGCAAAGCAACGCCGCCGTATTGTCGTCACTCTCGATTCCGGCGACATCGACACCGCGAGCTCGACCGTCTCATTCGTCTGGCCCGGCGACTGGACGCGGAACTGGAGGGTGTCTTCGTGGAAGACAGTGATCTCTTCGGCTGTCGGAACTGGCATTCGGTATGAATTCCGGTTGACCTCGCAGCGCAGCGAGCGTTTCGAGTCGGCACGCGTGCAACAGGAGCTGCGCGTGGTCGCCAGGCGAGCCGAGCGAGCCCTGGCGGCCTAACTGAGCACCGAGGGGTCCGCTGGAGTTTCCGCATCGGTGGGGGTCATGGAGCGCGAGCTGCTCGGCGCCCTGCAGGTCGACGTGCTGGTCCTGACAGTCTTGGAGTGGTGTTCATGCCTTCGCCGCCGCGGTGGGAAAGGGAGACGATAACCGCTTGCTTCGATGGATCTGAAATGTCGTCGGGAGTTTTGAGGACGGCGTCAGAACTGGCCGCAGACTCTAGCGGGGCGACTCTTCAGGTACTCCAGTTTGGCGTCTCGGAACAACAAGCCGGACTGCGGCGGGAAGTGGAGGTTATATTGTCGCTGTATCACTCAGACGTCGTTTACAACGGGTTGTTGGTAGTATACCTGGCCGGGCTGCTGCGGGTGCTGCAAGAATAGAACAGCTCGGTGCTCGTTATGCAACGCGACAACTGGCTGCTTCGGTACACTTCTCTGTGCGACTATCTAGGTCATCTGAACTGTCCACTGATTCTGGTGTGCTGACGGATAAAGGGTCGAAGTCGCGAGGTTTCACCGAATTGGATGTGCGCCGGATCCTTATCTCGTAAACAGGTAGATGATTCCGCAGGTGGTGACTGCGATCAACAGCGTCTGAACCCCCGCCAACAGCCAGAACGTTTCGCTGATCTTCCCGAGGAAGACACCGAGCAGTTAGATCACTGCCATTGCCACCACGATCGATGTTCCAAAGGCAGAAGGGGAACGTCGGCACTAGCGCGGAGAGCCAGAACGGAAGGATGATCAGGAGCGATATCACAAGCGATGCGAGTCTGTTCACCAGGGCGATGACGGCGGGGATCAGGTGCCGCGCTTGTCCATACACCGAGTCCTCGAGGTCGGCGATCATCGCCCCCTCCAGCGCCCGGAGTTCGTGGCGTCGCTCTGCTGTTTCAATGATGTAGGCGCTGCTCAACCCGCTCACGGCCAGCGCGATGGCCGCGCCCAAGCAGGTGTTCCTGATTACCACTGGGTCGATTCATACTGACATAGAATCCCGTGATGATGCCCAGCATTGCAAGGGCGCCGTCGAAACCATTTACGACGAAATATCGCCGCACAATGACGTGGGCCGCGATCGCAGCAGCAGATAAAGCCTATGAACAAGCCTCATCGATTGCGCAATCCATGGGTGCCATTCGCCGCCAATCTCGTTGAATACCTCTACTTCATCTATGCTATGCACCGAGTCGCCAGCCGCCTCTATATCGTCGCCGATTCTTTCAAAGTATATCTCTTCACCTTCGACGATGACGTTAATTTTCCTCTTTTCTCCATCTCCTCAACTATATATATTACCCAACAATTGCCACCCTGCTCGAAGATAGATTTGGAAAACGAAAACCATCAAAAAAAAGAAATATCAATACGACGAGCAAAAAAAAATACACAAAAAAAAAAAAAAAAAAAAAAAAAAAAAAAAAAAAAAAAAAAAAAAAAAAAAAAAGAGAAAAAGAGAGGGGAACCAGGCGCAAGGAAATCCAGGCTGCGCCACTGCCCAGTTGACGCAGATCATGCTGCCGGGCGCGGTGTCGTGTTCAATTCCCCGTTCTTCCGGCATGCATGAGTAGTCTTCAAACGATATGGCTGTAAGCAACGTCGAAATAGCGGGTCTGTTCAACCGTTTGGCGGATCTTCTCGAGATTGACGGCGCCAATCCGTTCCGTGTGCGCGCCTACCGAAATGCCGCGCAAACGGTACGCGCCCAATCCCGCAGCATGGCGGACAGGGTGGCCCAGGATGAAGATCTGGCGGAGCTGCCCGGTATCGGAGAAGACATCGCCGGCAAGATCCGGACCATCGTAAAGACCGGTCGGCTGCCTCTGCTGGAGGAAGTCGTCACGCGCGTGCCCGGCGAGCTCAGCGACATCATGAAGATCGAAGGACTCGGGCCGAAGCGGGTGAAGGCGCTGTATACGGAACTCAAAGTCAGAAGCTTCGAAGACTTGAAGCGCGCCGCCCGAACCGGTCGTATCCGCGACCTGCCCGGCTTCGGCAGGAAGACCGAAGAAACCATACTGAGGCGCGTGGAGGCCTGGAGCGGCCAGGCACAGCGCACGCTGTTGGCCGAGGCGGAGGGCATCGCCGAGCCGTTGATGAAATACCTGTCGAGTTCCAGGGGGGTGAAACGGCTGATTATCGCCGGCAGCTATCGGCGTCGTCGGGAAACTGTCGGCGACCTGGACATACTCGCAACCGCGAAAAAGGACTCCAATGTCATACAGCGTTTCACACAATACGACGACGTTGATGAAATCGTTTCGCACGGCACGACACGCAGCACCGTTCACCTGAAGTCCGGGATCCAGGTTGATCTGAGAGTGGTGCCCGAGGTGAGCTACGGGTCGGCATTGCATTATTTCACGGGGTCGAAGTCCCACAACATTGCCCTGCGCACGATCGCCCAGAAGAAGAAGCTGAAGATCAACGAGTATGGCGTCTTCAAAGGGGACAAGCGGATTGCCGGCAGAACCGAAGAGGAGATCTACGGGTACTTCGGGTTGGCCTATATTCCCCCCGAACTGCGCGAGGACCGCGGAGAGTTCCAGGCGGCCCGCAGGAATCGCTTGCCGGAGCTGGTCACCGTCGAGGACATCCACGGCGACCTGCATATGCACACCACGGAGACGGACGGCCGGGAAAAGCTGGAGAACATGGTCAGGGCCGCGCGGAAGAAGGGTTACGAGTACATTGCCATCACCGACCATTCACGGCATGTAACCGTGGCCAACGGCATGGACGAGAAGCGCCTGCGAAAGCAGATCGAAGCGATAGACCGACTGAACGATAAGCTCGGAGACATCGTCGTGCTGAAGGGCATCGAGCTGGATATTCTGGACGACGGGTCGCTGGATCTGCCGGACCGAGTGTTGAAGGAGCTGGATCTCACCGTCTGCGCCATCCATTCGGGGTTCAAGCTGTCCCGAAAAAACCAGACTGAGCGTGTGCTGCGAGCCATGGACAACCGTCACTTCAACGTCTTCGCGCATCCTACCGGCCGGCTGATCAACAAGCGTGACGCTTACGACATCGACATAGAGCGGGTCATGGAGGGGGCGAAGGAGCGCGGGTGCTTTCTGGAGGTGAATGCCAGTCCGGAACGGCTGGATCTGAACGATGACGCATGCAGGACGGCGAAATCCCTGGGCCTCAAGGTTGCCATATCCACCGATGCGCACAGCACGGCAAACCTCGACACCATGCGCTTCGGCGTCGACCAGGCCTGCCGGGGATGGCTGGAGGCGGGCGACGTGATCAACACGCGTTCCCTGCAGTCTTTGACAAAACTGCTTAAACGCAGTTGAGAGCCAGGACTGTGCCGGAGTTGCCCGATGTCGAAGTCGAACGCCGTTGTCGAAAATGTCAGCCGAAACGTTGATTCAAATCAACGGAAGGCAGGATAACCCCCTTCGCATGCGCATGATTTGGCAGAATTTGACGCCATGAACGAGCCCAACCGGGCTGCTCACCCACTGGAGTCCGACCGTGGCGTCGAGCGAATGGCGGCGCACCAATCCGGCCGCGTCGTGGCGGTGCGCGGCAACGTGGTGGATGCCCAGTTCCCGCCACCGCTGCCCGAGCGCAATCGCCAGCTACTGGCCGGGGACGACGAACGGGTGGTACTGGAGGTGCAGACCCACCTGGATGCCGGGACCGCACGATGCATCGCCCTGAACTCGACGCGCGGCCTGGGCCGCGGTGATCCCGTGCGCAATACCGGTGCCGACCTGGAGATCCCGGTGGGCGAGGGCCTGCTAGGTCGGATGTTGAACGTGTTCGGGCAATCGATCGACGGCAAGGGCGAAATCGAAGAGGACCTTCGCTGGCCCATACACCGCCCGGCCTTGTCGCTGGCGGATCGGGTGACGAGTGCGGAAATTTTCGAAACCGGGATAAAGGCCATAGACCTGCTCGCGCCGCTGGAGCGTGGCGGCAAGGCCGGAATGTTCGGCGGGGCGGGTGTGGGCAAGACGGTGTTGATCAACGAGCTCATCAATAACATGGCCCAGCACTACGGCGGCGTAAGCCTGTTCTGCGGCATAGGGGAGCGCCTGCGCGAGGCCGAGGAGTTGTACCGCTCCATGTCGGAATCCGGAGTCCTCGGCAAGGCGGTGCTGATCTTCGGCCAGATGAACGAGCCGCCGGGCGCGCGTTTTCGAGTCGGCCACGCGGCGGCGACGATTGCTGAATATTTCCGAGACGAACTGGGACGCGATGTCCTTTTCCTGATCGACAACGTGTTCCGCTTCGTCCAGTCGGGAATGGAGGTGTCCGGGCTGATGGGGCGGATCCCTTCCCGCGTCGGCTACCAGCCGACCCTGGCGAGCGAGCTCGCCGAGCTCGAGGAGCGCATCGGCAGTTCCCGCAACGGGAACGTGACGTCCGTGCAAGCCGTGTATGTGCCCGCCGACGACCTCACGGACCCGGCAGCTACCCACATATTCGCGCACCTGTCGGCATTCATCGTTTTATCGCGCAAGCGCGCGAGTCAGGGGCTGTATCCGGCGATCGACCCGCTGCAGACGGATTCCAAGATGCTGAATCCCGACGTCGTCGGCGAGCGCCACTACCGGACCGCGCAGGCGGTGCGAAGCACACTGGCCGAGTACGAAGAGCTGAAGGATATTATCTCCATGCTGGGCATCGAGGAGCTGTCACGCGAGGACCGGGAGACCGTGGACAAGGCGCGGCGCCTGGAAAGGTTCCTGACCCAGCCCTTCGTCACCACCGAGCAGTTCACCGGGCATGACGGCAGGATCGTTCCGCTGGAGGCCACGGTTTCCGGCTGCGACAGGATTCTCGACGGAGAGTTTTCCGATATACCGGAGCGCGCCTTGTACATGATCGGTTCCATCGAGGAAGCTAGAAAGGAGATGTCCCAATGATAGCGACGGCACCGAACACCATGCATCTGAAAGTGCTGCTGTCCACCGAGGTGTTGGTGGACGAGCCCGTCGTCAAGCTGATCGCCGAAGCGCCCGACGGTTATTTCTGCCTGTTGCCTCGCCACCGGGACTTCGTGGCACCGCTAGTGCCCGGTGTGCTCGCTTACTTCCTGGAACCGATGGGTGAGCGGTTCGTCGCGGTCGACGAGGGCATTCTGGTCAAGTACGCCCGCACGGTGATGGTCTCCGCCTACGGCGGGGTATGCGGGGACAGCCTCGAGCGCCTGCAGGAGCTGGTGACGACAGCCTTTGTGCAGCTCGACGAGCACGAGCGCAAGGCCCGTACGGCCTTGTCGCGCTTGGAGGCGGGAACTCTGCGCAAGTTCAAAGAGCTGCAGGACGTTATGCATGGTTGAAAACAACGCCAATGAAGATCGGGCAGGCTATCAGATTCCGCTGGCGGACGAAGTCGGCCGCAAAGCACGGCGAAAGCTCCGTGGGCGGAGCGAGAAAAGACGTCCGGTATGGTTCGGGCTGGGCATGTTCGGCCTCGTCGGGTGGGCGGTGGCGATCCCCACACTGGTCGGCATCGGCATCGGTGTGTGGTTGGATGCGCACCATCCGGCCGGGCAGGTATCCTGGACGCTCACCTTCCTGGTTATCGGTATCCTTATAGGCTGTCTGAACGCGTGGTATTGGATCAAGCAGGAGAGTCATCGTGAGTGACATTCTCTGGTTGACGTTTATGTTCCTGGTCGGCGGGGCCCTGGCGTTGGTGTGGCTGGCGTTCCTGTGGGCTAACGTTCAGAGCCTGGTACACAAGGAGAAGCGAGGCCTGCCCCTCCTGGCTGGAGCGTTGCTGCGCCTCTTGCTGGTGGCGGCCGGGTTCTATCTGGTGATTTCCGTCAGCCGCAGCTGGACATACCTGCTGGCAGCGCTGGCGGGCTTCATCCTGATTCGTTTCGTGGTGCTGGTTGTCGTTCGCCGGCGCGGGCAGGATCCGGCTCCCTCCGTTTCGCGGGGTAACGCGTGACCATCAGTCCCGACAGCGTCGTGTTCTGGGAGTGGGGAGTGTTCCAGCTCAACCTCACGATCGCGCTCACCTGGCTGATCATGGCGCTGCTGACGTTGGTGTCCTGGTTGATTACCCGCCGGCTGAGCACCGGAACGGATCTGTCTCGCTGGCAGAATCTGCTGGAAGTGCTGGTGGCCGGCATCCGCGACCAGATACGCGGCGTGAGCCACCAGGAGCCCGGACGCTACTTGCCGTTCATTGGCACCTTGTTCCTGTTCATCGCGACCGCCAACCTGCTCAACATCGTGCCGGGCTACATGGCACCCACGGGGTCGCTGTCCACCACTACCGCCCTGGCGATATGCGTGTTCGTCGCGGTCCCCCTGTACGGCATTGTGTACCAGGGGCCGTCGCGATATTTCAAACACTACGTGCAGCCCACCGCCTTGATGCTGCCCTTCAATATCATCGGCGAGGTGTCCCGCATCCTCGCGCTCGCAGTGCGCCTGTACGGAAACATCATGAGCGGCACCGTGATCGTCGCCATACTGCTCAGCATCACGCCGTATTTCTTCCCGGTCGTGATGCAGGTGCTGGGGCTGCTGACCGGCATCATCCAGGCTTACATATTCGCCATCCTGGCGATGGTATACATCGCATCCGCCGCGTCAGTGACGGCAGGTCAGGAAGGCACTGAAACCGGGCCCGGCGGTCCGGAAGACTAATCGATTCGGAGGTAGCGCATGAACAGCATTTCACTCATTGGCATGATCTCGGTATTCACCGCCGGCCTGACCATAGCGATCGGATCGATAGGACCGGCGCTGGGCGAGGGGCGGGCCGTGGCCCAGGCGCTGAGCGCGATCGCCCAGCAGCCCGACGAGACCGCCACCATTACCCGCACTTTGTTCGTGGGACTGGCCATGATCGAATCCACAGCGATTTACTGTTTCGTGGTTACCATGATTCTTCTGTTCGCGAATCCGTTCTGGAATTTGGTCGTCGCCGGAGCCGGGGGCTGACCTATGCAAATCGACTGGATCACCGTTTCCGCCCAGATCGTCAACTTTCTGGTGCTGGTCTACTTGCTGCAGCACTTCCTATACCGGCCCGTGATCGACGCCATGGAAAAGCGCGAACGGCGCATCGCCGACCGGCTCAACACTGGCGAACAACGCGAGATCGAGGCCAGGGAGCAGATCGACGCATATCGACACAAGACCGAGCACCTCGAAAGCACACGCAGTTCGCTGCTGGAACGCTACAAACAGGAAGCGGGGGAGGAGAAGCAGCAGCTTCTCGAACAGGCCCGCGAGGAGGTCCAGGCGTCGAAGCGCCACTGGCAGCAGCAGGCCGCCCGGGAAAAGCGTGAATTTCTGGAAGGCTTGCGCCGGCAAACCGAAGCGGTGGTGACGACGATTGCGCGCAAGGTCCTCGCCGACCTGGCGGATGCCTCGCTCGAGGACCGGGTTATAGAGCGCTTCATGCGCCTTCTTCCGGAGATGGATGAAGACACCCGTCTCACCTTCATGGAATCACGGGGTGCCCTGCAGATCAGCACTGCCTTCGAGCTCGAAGAAGCGCAGCGCGAGCGCGTCACCCGGGCGCTGCGGGGGCACCTGGGCAAAGACCGGAGGATCGAGTTCAAGGTCCTGCCGGACCTGTTGTGTGGAATCCGACTGGGGGACGACGGCCACGCCCTGGAGTGGACTTTGACGGACTACCTGGCCCAGATCGGGGAAAGCATGGACACCGCTATCGACAATGCTGTCCAACAGACCTGATCGAGAAGGTTCGATGCTCAAGGGCGTTCTGGATGACACGTTCCAGCGCCTGGAGGGCGTTGTGCAACGCGCGAAGCCGCGGCCCAGACTGCGGCAGGCGGGGCGGCTGTCATATATCGGCGGCGGTATCGCGCGTGTCAACGGGCTGCCCGACGTCACCTCTGAAGAGCTGATCGAGTTTCCCGGTGGCCTGTTGGGCGTTGCCGTGAACCTCGAGCCAGGGGAGGTGGGGGTGATACTGCTCGGCGACAGCGATGCCCTGAATGCCGGTGTCCAGGTTACCGCGACCGGGCGCGAGGCCGATGCGCCGGTCGGGGAAGCCCTCATCGGCCGGGTCATCGACGCCACCGGCAGGATCCTGGATCAGGGGCCGCGGCTGGAGACCGCCATGCGCCTGCCCGTGGAGAGACCGGCGCCCGCGGTCATCGACCGCTTGCCGGTGACGGTGCCGCTGGAAACGGGCATCAAGGCCATCGACGCGCTGATACCCATCGGACGCGGCCAGCGCGAGCTGATCCTCGGCGACCGTCAAACCGGTAAGACCTCCGTGGCGGTGGACACCATCATCAACCAGCGGGACAAGGGGGTCGTGTGTGTTTATTGCGCGCTCGGCCAGCGCGGCACCGCGGTCGCCCGGGTCGTGGATTCGCTTCGCCGCCACGGGGCCATGGCCCACACCATCGTCGTGGTGGGCGCTGACGACGCCCCCCCCGGGCTGCGCTTCGTCACGCCCTATGCCGCGACCTCCATGGCGGAGTACTTCATGGAGCAGGGACGCGACGTTCTGATCGTGTACGACGACCTCACCCGCCACGCGCGGGCGTACCGGGAGCTTTCCCTGCTGCTGCGGCGTCCTCCCGGCCGCGAAGCCTATCCCGGAGATATCTTCTACATTCATTCACGTCTGCTTGAGCGCGCCACCCACCTCAACGACAGGCATGGAGGCGGGTCCTTGACGGCGCTGCCGGTGGTCGAGACCCAGGCCCAGGACATCTCGGCGTATATCCCCACCAACCTGATCTCAATCACCGATGGCCAGATCTATCTGTCGCCGGTGTTGTTTCGCAAGGGCTGGTTGCCGGCCATCGACGTCGGTAAATCGGTATCCCGCGTCGGTGGCAAGACCCAATACCCTTCACTACGCAGCGTGGCAGCGGATCTTCGCCTCGCCTATTCGCAGTTCGAGGAGCTGGAAACCTTCGCGCGGTTCAGCGCGCGCCTGGACAAAGATACCCGTGCCACCCTCGAGCGCGGCCGGCGGGTGCGCGAAATATTGAGACAGGGCGAGCACCGGCCGCTGCGAACCAGCGAGCAGGCGATGGTTCTGAAAGCGGTCAATGCCGGTCTGCTGGACGACACGCCGGTCGATAGCACCAGGGACGCCGAGGAGGCGCTTCGGGAACACATTGTCAAAGCATTTCCCGAACTGTGCCTGCGACTTGACGATGGCGAGGCCTTGGACGACAGCGAATGGGACCGCATCCTCGAGCAAATCGAGACCATCGCTCGCGAATTCCGATCTTCAACTGGAGCGTGAGTGGATGGAATCCCTGGAGCGCCTGCACAAGCAATTGTCCGACTTGACAGATCTGCGCGGTATCGTCAAGACCATGAAGGCCTTGTCCGCGGCGAGCATCCGCCAGTACGAGCAGGCAGCCCACGCGCTTGCCGACTACTTCCGTACGGTCGAGCTGGGGTTGCACGCTGCGTTGCGCGGCAGCGGGGGCGCGTTCGGCCCGGGTTCCTCACGGCGTGCCAAGCCGTCGAGCCTAGGTCTTGTCGTATTTGGATCCGATCACGGCTTGTGCGGGCGATTCAACGAAGAGGTGGTGAGCCATGCCGTGGATCATGTCGCGGCCTCGGGAACACCGAGGGAGCGGTGCAGGGTGCTGGCGGTGGGCGCCAAGGCTGCCGGCGGCCTGGAACGCGAGGGCCTGTCGGTCGAGGCGGATTTCATGGTGCCCGGTTCTGCTTCGCGCATCAGCACCACCGTGCTTCAGCTCCTCCTCAAGATTGACGAGTGGCGCGAGCAGGGGACCGTCGCGCCGGTGATGCTATTCTACAATCGCACGCCGCGACGAAACGCCGCCTCCAGGCCTGCTTCGCTGCAGCTGCTGCCCGTTGATTTGCGTCGCTTCCGCTACCTCGAGGAAGATCCCTGGCCGTCGCGCGGCATTCCGGGCTTCAGCCTGCCCCGGCACACTCTGTTGCGTCACCTGCTGCGCCAGTACTTCTTTGTCTCGATCTCCCGTGCCTGCGCCGATTCCCAGGCCGCCGAGCATGGCAGTCGACTGGTGGCTATGCAGGCCGCAGACCGAAGCCTTGCGGAGCGCCTCGATGAGGTCACCATGTCCTACCGCAGGGCGCGACAAGCCGTGATCACCTCCGAGCTGCTCGATGTGGTGTCCGGCTTCGAAACGATTACTCACACTTCCACTCGGTAACCCGTGCGCCCGGCGCAATGGCCGGATCCGCTGCGATGGAAATGAATTCTGTGCAACCCTACGGCTCGACTATCTGACCGAACTCCGCGCAGGTGACCGCAGCGTGAAAGTCACCGGCAAGCCTGGCGGCCAGTGCATCCATGGACTCGGGCTCGCCGTGCACCAGGCAAACGGGCGGCCGGTTCGTGAAATGGTCGTACCAGTCGAGCAGCCCCCGCTGGTCGGCGTGGGCGGACAAGCCTCCAACGGTATGGATCTTCGCGGCCACATCGACTTCCTCTCCCCACAGTCTGATGCGGCTGGCGCCGTCCACCAGCGCCCGCCCCGTCGTGCCGCGGGCCTGGAAGCCGACGATCATCACGTGGGTCTCCTTGCGCCAGATGTTGTGCTCGAGATGGTGCTTGATGCGCCCCCCGGTGCACATACCGCTGCCGGCGATGATGATGGCGCCGGAACGGATGCTGTTGAGGGCGATGGAGTCCTGGGAGGTCTCGCTCATGTGCAGGTTGGGCAGATCGAACAGCCCACCGTGTTGGGCCTCGAAAGTCTTAGCGAGGTGATCGTAGACCTTGGCGTGGCGCTGGTAGATCTCCGTGGCCTTGATGGCCATGGGGCTGTCCAGGAAGATCTGCCAATCCCCCAAGCCCCAATCGTCGAAATGCCTGTTGAACACGTAGAGTAGATCCTGGGTGCGGCCCACGGTGAAGGCGGGGACGAGGATATTGCCTCTTCCGCTGCGTGCGCTGGATAGGATTTCGCCCATTTCACGCCAGGTATCGTCCCACGCCCGATGAAGCCGGTCGCCGTAGGTGCTTTCCATTACAACCAGGTCGGCGGTCGCAACAACTTCCGGGTCGCGCAATATCGGAGCCCCGCGGTGTCCCAGGTCACCGCTGAAGACGATCGTGCGTCGATGCCGGCCTTCCGTTGCCTGTACTTCGACGATGGCAGAGCCCAGGATATGCCCGGCGTCGCGAAAAGTGACGCTCACACCGTCAGCAACCTCCCGGCTTTCCCCGTAACGCACGGATTCGAAATGCTCGTGTGTCCGCTCGGCGTCGAGACGCGTATACAGAGGTTCGACTTTCCGTTTCCCTGGCCCGCGCCGGCGGTTCTCCCACTCCGCTTCCTTCTCGTGCAGATAACCGGAGTCGGCCAGCATGACTTTGCAAAGATCCACGGTGGCGGAGTGTGTGTAGATGCCGCCGGAGTAGCGCTGCTTGATCAACAACGGCAGGCGGCCGGAGTGATCGATATGTGCATGGGTCAGCACCACCGCGTCAATGTCTGTCGGGTCGAAGCGGAATTCATCGCGATTGTGGCGCTCGTGCTCGCGGCTGCCCTGGTACATGCCGCACTCTATCAATACCTTGGCGCGGCCGCATTCCAGCAGATAGCATGAGCCGGTTACTTCTCGGGTTGCTCCCAGGAATTGCAGCTTCATATGTTGGTCAGTCTGGTCGTGTTGTAGTTGAAAGACTTGGTGATCGTCACGAAATGGCGGCCGCGAGGACCGATGCCAGACGCAGCCCGTTGGTGACATGAGAGACGCTGTCGCTGCTGACGATGTTGTCCGCCCCCGCGGCCTTCAGCAGGTCGAGGGCATCCCCGCAGAACAGTGCATGGGTGGCCATACAATGTACTTGCGCCGCGCCACCGGCCTTGGCCAACCTCACGGCGGCAGCCATGGTCTCGCCGGTGCTGACGATATCGTCCACCACCACCACGGCCTGACCCCGCCAGTCGCCGTCCGGCAGATCCACGTGGACGTCACGGTCGTCGTTTCGCTGCTTGCTCGCCACCACGAACCGGGAGCCCGACAGCTGCGCTATCCGGGCCACCCATTGTTGTGCTTCTTCGTCGGGGGCTATCAGAAACGGCGTCCCCGGAAGCGTTCGCAGGTACTCGCCCATCAACGGCGCGGCGCTCAGCGTCACGGCCTCGGTACCGGGCAGCGCCTGCGACAGCGTCGCGGTGCGGTGCAGGTGTGGATCCACCGTGATAACGCGCTCGAACAAGCCCGCCAGCCAACCGCCGATGATTGCCTGGCTGACCGCTTCGCCGGGATTGAACGCCTTGTCCTGGCGCATGTAGCACAAGTAGGGGGCTACCAGCGTCAGCCTGTGCGCACCGAACTCGCGGGCCGCGCGTGCTGCCAACAAGAGTTCCACCAGCTTTTCGTTGGGGCGGTTGAGGCTGCGGCATAACACGACATGCGCCGGCAGGTTCACGGGCAGCTGAACGCGGCTCTCGCCATCGGGAAAGTGGTGGATATCGACGATCTCGCAGCGGCCGTTCAGGGCCGCTGCCAGTCTCGTGGACTGATCGGCGTACTCCGGAAAGCCCAGGACCAGCAGCGGCTTCCGATCAGCCATCCGTGAAATCCGTTTCGATGTCCTCCGACTTCCCGATCCGAAAACCCGTGTCCTTCTCGATGACGTCACGTGCGAACTGGAAGTCGGCCGGGAACACAGCGTGCAGCCGGTACAAAGGCTCGTCCCGTGAAACCGTGTCGCCGACCTTCTTCAGCAGGTCCACACCGGCGCCTTTATCCATGGGCGCGCCGGCCAGGCTGGCAATCCGGTTCATGCGATAGTTGTCGATGGCGGTTACCACGCCGTTGCGGTCGGCGAGCGCTTCGTGCGTAAGCGGCCCCAACGCCGGCATTTCCCGGGCGCCTTGGGCCTCGATGATCGCCTTCATCTTTGCCAGGGCCCGTCCGGACTCGAGGATATCCCGGGCGATGGCAAAGCCTCGTCCACCGCGCACGTCGGGATCGAATTCCAGGACCCGGCCCGCCAAGTGCAGCGCTTTCTGGCGCAGGTCCCCCGGAGCGTCGGGATGGTTTTCCAGCACCTGCATCACGTCCCGGCATTCGAGCACCGGGCCGATACCGAAGCCGACGGGTTGGCGGCCGTCGGTGACCATGACCTCGAGGGTGATTCCGATCCGGTCGCCCACGTACTCGAACAGCTTGCGCAGCTGCAGCGCGGCGCTTTGCCGGCGGATCTTGGCCGTCGGCCCCACGGGGATATCCACCAGCAGATGGGTCGAGCCGGCCGCCAGTTTCTTGGCGAGAATGGACGCCACCATTTGGCCCATTGCATCGATACCTAGCGGTCGCTCCACCGAGATCAGGATATCGTCCACGGGCGCCAGCTGCGAAGTGCCGCCCCAGGCCAGGCAGCCACGCTCGCTGCGTACGATTTTGTGCAGCTCCTGAGGCGTCAGCTCCACCCTGGCCAGGACCTCCATGGTGTCGGCGGTGCCGGCAGGGGAGGTGATGGCGCGGCTGGAGGTCTTGGGAATGAGCATCCCGTGGGCGGCCACGATGGGCACCACCAACATCGAAGTGCGGTTGCCGGGAATCCCGCCGATGCAGTGCTTGTCTACCACCAGCGGCTCGTGCCAGTCGAGCCGGTGACCCGTGTCGGCCATGGCTTCCGTGTAGTAGAGAACCTCGTCGCGGTCCAGTCCGCCCTGGTCTGTGGCCACCAGGAAGGCGGCCATTTCCATCTTGGTGTATTGGTTGTCCGCGATTTCGCGGGTAATCGCCTGGAAATCAGAGCGCGTGAGCCGCTCACCCGCGATCTTGCGCCGCACGCAGTTCATGGATCGGGGAGGCTCCGCAGGCTCGATGGACAGCGGCGTGCCTTCCTCCAGGCCCAGTTGCTCGAAAGCCTGGTCGCACAGCCCCAGCTCCTCCGGTGACACCAGCTTGTTGTCGCGAACCACGTTGAGCAGCGCCAGGATATCGTGGTCATCGGCACTGATCCTGATCTTGGACAGGGCCTGGAATCCCTCGGCCCTGTACACCTCGCAGTCGCTGTGCATGTAGGCCACGTTCTCATGGTAGGTATCCACCGCCACGTGGCGCAGGTTCAATCGTCCCGCAGGAGTCTTCTTCTGTCGCATAGAGTGAATAATACCGTGCGCGGGTCTTTCAGACATCCGAGCGCCGCCGCTGGAGCGAATTCAGGGGGGCTACCACAGCGCATGCGTCAGCAGCCGGGCAGCTGCGGCGAAGGCACTTACTCGGCGGGTGCCAGCGTGGCGTCGAGTACCAGCCCCTGGTCTTCGATGTCCACCGTCTCGGATACCGGCATGGTGATGTCCGCCATCCTCCGGACCGCGTCCTTGAACTCCTCTATCGCTGCGGGGCCCGTTGCCGCGGAGCCGGCACCCTGGGCAGCGGCCACGGAGGCCGCGTTTTGCACCTGAGCGAGCAGTATCGGCGCCAGTCTATGGTAGTCGAGGGCGATGAAGAACAACCCGTTGGCATCCAGCCCTTCGTTCTTCAAAGTGGCCGCCGCCTCCCCCGATTGTGCGCCCATGAACAGGGCGATATGACTTCCGGTCACCGACGCCATCAGCGGATCCGCGGTGCCCGTGGGTATGGGCAACGCCACCGGGGAGCCGTCACCAGGGAATTCAACGTTCGCCAGCGCCGGCAGGAAGGTCTGGGCGAGGGCGATCAGTGGACGGGGATCGCGCGTGGATATCGTCGCCAGGGCGTCAGCCGCCTGCACCTCGAACCCGCCGCCCTTCGGTGCCTTGAGGTCGTACACACTGAAACTCAACCCACGGATCGAAGACAGCATCATCGTGCCCATGGTGACGGCTGCGGGATTCCAACGCCGGGCGCGTTGCTGTGCTTCCAACAGCCACGGGCACTGAAAAGAGGCGTCCGTAAACCGCTGCCACAGATCGGTGACCACCGATGGCGGAGCGGACATGTCCAGGGCGAGAGCCATGCTCAACACCGGCCGGGTGGCGGGCCGCTGCAGAAACTCGGGCAGGTGGCCTCGCAGGCGTTGGAGTGATTGCACCAGCGGCGGATCGTGGATCTCAGTGACCGCTTTCATGTGCTGCGCACCGTCAGCGGCGGTGTCGTCGGCCCATCCGAACACCGTCATGGGCATGATGTCCGCGATGGCCGCCATGTCCGTCCTGCAGGCCGGGGTTCGAAGCGGCTCCAGCTCCGGGGCGCTGTCACCCAGTGCGGTCTTCAACATGCGGGCGGCGAGGTCGTCCTCCGGGCCGGTCAAAGCGTTAACGACGGCCCGATGGTTGAAGAACGACACGGTGTCGCCCTTGAGATCATGAGTCTCGGCGGCGCGCTCCAATATACCGCTGTCGGCCAGCGAATCGTCGGGTGCCTGGAGGCCCAACGCGAGGGGTAATACCCGATCGCGGAATTCCTCGACATCGAGGGTGATCACCCCCAGCTTGTCCCGCACGGCAACGATCAGCGCGGCCCGGCCGGGCTTGCCGTCGATCACCAATGGGTAGCTGCGAAAGCTGGTGCTCTGGTAACTGCCGCCTTCGGGCTGGACTTCGCCGCGCTTCTCGGCCTCGTCGATAAAGGCCTGGAAAGCTGCCGGGTCTCGCAGGACCAGATGCACGGTGGGGGCGAGCCCGATAGTGTATGCCACCATCCTGGGACGCTCCCCCAGCCCGGGAACGGGTTGGCGCTTAGCCGCGAGGCGCTCGCTGTACGTGGCGTAGAGGCCATATATCATGCGTCCCGCGGGGCCGTAGGAACTCAACCCTTCCCGGAGCGCCGCCATTTGTTTGTCCGACGGTTTGGAGACCCCCAGTTTCCGCAGGTTGTCCCACCATTGACTACCACCGCCCGAGCCTACGTAGAACAGGGTGGCGGCGGGAACCCCGGACGCCAGGTTATTGGTCGTGCGGGAGCGATGGCTCAGGTAGACGGCCGCTGCCGCCGCGCACGCGATGACAACTGTTGCGATGATCAGTCTCTTCATCCGAAATCCTTATCCCTTCACGGAAGAACGGGTTATGAAACAAGCATAGACTACCTGCCGGTGCGGAACCGGGGGCAAGGGTTCGACTCGCGTTCGCGCGAATGGTTGTCGCTTCTCGATGCCGATTCCGGGCTGGGGCTGACGCCCGGCTTCTATCATCAGCGGACGCTGCAAAACGCTGCTCGCAACCCCTACGGGCAGTATGGAGCGGCCCGCAAGGCCGATCTCGATTTGCTGTTCAGCGATGCCTTGCTGGGTCTTGCCCGCGACCTGCGGCGCGGCCGGGCGTCAAGGTTCCAATTGCCGGACTCCGCGATCGACGTGCCGGAGGACGTGGATCCCGTCGCGGTCGTGACGCAATCGCTGGCCTCGGACGGTTTACGCGGGGTGGTTGCCCGCTTGTCGCCGGCGCCGGCGGGCCGGCCCTGGATCCGGCGTCCATAGACTGGAAGTGGGTCTCATCGCGCGGCTTTCCTTATCATTTCCGACAGGAACCGGGACCCGACAATGCCTTGGGCCGCGTCAAGTTCGTGATTCCGAACCAGTTCAACGTCTGTCTCCATGACACCCCGGTGAAAAGTCTGTTCTCTCGCTCCCGCCGCTGCTTCAGCCACGGCTGCGTGCGGCTCGAAAAGGCCTTCGCACTTGCCTATCTCCTGCTCAAGGTGAGCCCGGTTTTGGTCGATAGAACGGGTTGACAGGACCTTCGAGAGTGAAAACAAATACCGTATTCGCCTCACCCGTCCGATAGCCGTATACTTGATCTATTGGACTGCGTAGGTAAATAATAGGGGAGTTGTAAACTTTCGAAGCGATGTGTGGGGGCGGGACAAGCGGCTGCTTTTCCTGCTCGAGTCGCCTGAATAGCGAGGACGGAGTAACAGATACATGCGATATACACTGCTCGCCCGGTCGCAGCCGGGCCGGCGGCGCTTCCTCGGACAGACCCTGGCCGTGGCGGCCGGGCTATGTGTCGCGGGCGAGGCGCCTGCGGTCGTCCTCAACCGGGACTCGGACCGCACTCTGGCGTTTCACAATCTACACACCAACGAGAACCTGAAGTGCCGCTACTGGTCCCGGGGCGACTACGACCCGGTGGCGCTGGAGGATATCGCGTTCGTACTGCGCGACTTTCGCGCCGACGAGACAAAGGCCATGGATCCCGCGTTGCTCGATCTCCTGGCAGTGGTGCGCCGCAAGTTGAATACCAAAGAGCCTTACCATGTGATCTCCGGATATCGTTCTCCCAAGACCAACGCCATGCTGCGCGCCAAGAGCAAGGGTGTGGCCAAGCACAGCCTGCACATGGAGGGTAAGGCCATAGATGTCCGGATTCCGGGCATCCAGCTGGCGGAACTCCGGAGAACAGGGCTGGATCTGAAAGCGGGGGGTGTCGGCTACTATCCCAAGAGCAGATTCGTTCATCTGGATACCGGGCGCCCGCGCTTCTGGTAGGGGTATAGGGTGGCGTAGCAGTTGCGCGGCGAATCGTGCCAACGCCGCCGGGGCCGGAGCCATGTTGCCGTACCTTGTCAGCAACCGGCTCTATTCTGCCAGTTCGGCAAGGATGCGCGCCGAGACGCTGCGTGAGACGGCCTTGACGGCGTCGCTTGCAGCGTGACTGTTCTCGAAGCTTGCTCCCTCGATGGCGTAGACCACGCATCTTCGCGGCAGACAGCGCATCGCCCGGGCGAGCTCTATGGCCTCGGCCGGGCCCAGGCCGTGAGTCGAAAGGGCGAACGGGTGCTGCGGGAGAGGGCCGTCGTGGGCGTCGAAACGGTGAACGGTGCCGGGCTCGGCGCCCGATACCGCGCCGTCGATCAGCCAGGCAGAATCGGCTTCCTCCAGCCATTCGAACACCGTGGCACCATCGCCGATATGCTCGCGCACCTCTACGTCGCCCGGCACCCGGCCCCGCAAGTCGCGGGCCAGGACTCGCCCGATTCCGTCATCACCGCGCTCCGGGTTGCCGAGGCCGATTATCAGACGCATGGATTAGTCCCGTTGCAGGTCGAGGCGCAGGAAGTGGGTCGCGCAGGAGATACACGGGTCGTAGTTGCGGACCGTCTGCTCGCAGCGCCTTTGCAGCTCGTCTTCGGCAAGGTCCATCCAGCGGGGAACGAAGTCGAGCAGGTCTTCCTCGATGCTTGCCTGGTTTTGCGAGGTGGGCGGCACGATCCGGGCCTCGGCGACGGTCCCGTCGGGTCCCAGCCGGTAGCGGTGATAGAGGAGCCCGCGCGGCGCCTCGGTTGCGCCGAAACCGATACCGGCGGCGGCGTGCGCGTGGGCGGCAGGGGCTTCCGGCTCTTCGTAGTTCTCGATAATGCCAATGGCTTCATCGCAGGCGTTCAGCACCTCGACGGCGCGCACCACGATGCTTTGATATGGATTCCGGCACTCGGGTCCGAGCCCCGCGTCCCGCGCCGCCTCGCGCGATACGGACGACAGTCGATCGAAGTTCAGGTTGTATCGGGCCATCGGTCCGCACAGATAGGCTCCCCGCTCCTTGACGCGGGAGCGAAGTGCGGTGGAGCGCTCTATGTGGGTCTCCTCGAAGTACGCGTCATATTGCCGCACCGGGATATCCAGTCCCTTGCTGGACGCGATGGGCCCTTCGTTGAACGGATACTCGTGGTCGGGACGCAACGCCACGTACTCGTAGTCCCGCGCACAATCCGGAAAGTCGAAGGAGCCGACCCACTGCACGGTCTCCAGAGCGATATCCCGAGCGGCTTTGAGCTGTTCGAGCAGCCGCAACATGTCCCGCTTGCCGGGCAACTTGTAAAAGCCTCCGACACGCACGTTGATCGGGTGCACTTCGCGGCCGCCGATCAGCGCCACGATGGCGTTGCCGGCCTTCTTCAGCGCCAGGCCGCGACGCACCCTGTCGCCGTGGTCGCCGGCCATCTCCACGGCACCTTCATAACCGAGGAAGTCCGGCGCATGCAGCATGTAGATGTGCAAGGCGTGGCTCTCCATCCATTCGCCGCAGTAAAGAAGTCGTCTCAGCGTCCGGATGGAGGCGGGGACCGTGAGCCCAAGGGCATCTTCCATGGCATGAACGGCACTCATCTGGTAGGCGACCGGACAGATGCCGCAGATTCGGGCCGTGATGTCGGGAACCTCGGTGAAGGCACGGCCGCGCAGAAACGCTTCGAAGAAGCGCGGCGGCTCGAAGATGTTCAGCTCCGCGCTGTGAACGCGTCCATCACGCAGCACGATCTTGAGGGCACCTTCCCCTTCGACCCGGGCCAGATAGTCGACCTTGATGGTCTTACGAGTCATGGCGCTTGCTCTCGGCCCGGAATGCCTTGGCATTGGTATTGAAGGTGCGATAGACCCGCTGCACGTCCCGAGGCGCCATGCCGAGCTGGCGCAGCCGCCCGCTCATGGATGAGGTATTGGGGGTCTCCTTCGGTCCGTAGCAGCCGTAGCAGCCACGATCGTAGGAGGGGCACAACGCCCCGCAGCCGGCGTGGGTGACCGGTCCCAGGCAGGGCGTACCGTGGGCCACCAGCACGCAAACGTTTCCCGCTCGCTTGCATTCCATGCATACCGACTCACTGGATATTGCCGGCCGCCGCCCGACAAGAAACGCCGCCATCACCTCCAGCAGCTGGTGCTTGTTGATGGGACAGCCTTGCAGCTCGAAGTCCACTTTCACATGGTCGGCAATGGGGGTCGAGGTGGCAAGCGTGTCGATGTACTCCGGATGGGCATAGACCTGTGCCGCGAACTCCTTGACGTCCTTGAAGTTGCGCAGCGCCTGGATGCCGCCCGAGGTGGCACATGCGCCTATGGTCACCAGATATCGGGACTGCCGGCGCACGTCACGAATGCGCTGGGCGTCGTGGGGCGTGGTGACCGATCCTTCGACGAGGGACAGGTCGTAAGGCCCCTTGCGTGTTGCGCGGCTCGCTTCCAGAAAGTAGGCAATATCCACCGCGCCGGCAACCTCGAGCAGCTCGTCCTCGAGATCCAGCAGCGAAAGCTGACAGCCGTCGCAGGATGCGAACTTCCAGACAGCCAGTTTCGGTTTTCGCTTTGCCGTCATGTCACAGTTCCCGCATGCCGAAGATATTCTGGACCCTGTCGTAACGGAATACCGGGCCGTCCCGGCACACGAACGCTGGGCCGAACTGGCAATGCCCGCAATGCCCGATGGCGCACTTCATGTTGCGCTCCATGGATACGTAGATGTTTTGTGCAGACATACCCAGGTCCATCAGGCTGCCGACCGAGAATCGCATCATGACCTCCGGACCGCACAGGAACGCCACCGAGTTGCCGGCATCGAACAGCCCGGGGGACAGCAGCGATGTGACCACTCCGACGTGGCCGTTCCAGCCCGACGCGGCATGGTCGACCGTTATCTCTATAGCGGCGCGGCGTTGCTCCCGCCAACGATCCAACTGTCGGTGGTACAGTATGTCGGCGGGGCTGCGCGAACCATACACGAGACTGATTCGGCCATAGCGCCTGGGTTCTGCGAACAGGCGATAGAGCAGGGGCCGCAGCGGTGCCAGGCCCAGACCGCCCGCCATCACTACGACATCCTTGCCTGCCGCGGCCCCCAGTGGCCAGTCGCTGCCGAACGGCCCACGGACACCGAGGGAGTCGCCCCGCTTGAGACCGGCCAAGGCTTCGGACACGGCCCCCGCGGCGCGCACGGTGTGAACCAGTCGCTTCCCGGCGGGGTCGCCGCTCATGCTGATGGGCACCTCTCCCACGCCCATCACGTAAAGCATGTTGAACTGGCCTGGCGCGAACCCGGAATCGGAGGCGTCGCGTTCCAGTTCCAATGTCCAGGTGTTAGGTATCTCCCCGCGCCTGCTCTCGACGCGCGCCACGCGCGGCACCATCGGATCGAACATGGCCGCTGGTACGGCTCCGCGATCAATGCTTCTGGCCATACACGTCCAGGAGCTGCAGCCGCGTTGCCTGGAGTCTTTGCACCAGGACCGGCAGGAACCGATTCATCATGTCATAGCCGAGGTCATGATCGCTGTCGCATTTGTTGCGGAGGCAGCGCGCGTCCACGCCGATGGCTCGTATCCTTTCGAGGGCGCGGGCGTCATAGCTCCATCGGTATGGCGACACCAGCCAGGAAACACCCACGACTTCCCCGGGTCCCAGTGTCTGGAAGGTCAGCTCGGGATGGCCCGGAATGTGCACCTCGAGCGCTGCGCGACCCTCACGAATCAGACAGAACTCGTCCGCCGGCTCACCTTCCCGCAGTATGAATTCTCCCACCTCGAAACGCAGGTTGCGAGCGCAGCCGCCGAGGAGGTTGCAGTACTCGTCGGACAGGTTGGCGAAGAAAGGATGTTCCTCGATGCTGTGCACCAGGCCTTTCCTGTCCCGGTCGCGGGTGTGCTCTGTCATTTCTCGTCCTCACTCGCCGCAATGGCGCGAACCTCTTCGGTGATGTCGATGCCCACCGGGCACCAGCTGATGCAGCGGCCGCAGCCTACGCATCCCGAGCTTCCGAACTGGTCATACCAAGTGGCGAGCTTGTGGGTCAGCCACTGCCGGTAGCGCGCCTTGGTCGATTGCCGCACACTGCCCCCGTGAAGGTGGGAAAAATCCATCGTGAAGCAGGAGTCCCAATGGCGCGCCCGGCCCGCATGGTCACCCGTCAGGTCGCTGCTGTCCACAATCGTGGTACAGAAGCAGGTGGGGCATACCAGGGTGCAGTTGCCGCAGGACAGGCAGCGCTCGGCGACCTCATCCCAGCGCGGATGCTCGAGATTGCGCATCAGCGTGTCCCGCACCTCATCCACCGGCATTTCCCGGCCCATCTGTTCGCCGGTTTCGGCGACCAGTTGCCGCGCCCGTTCGACCTCTCCCTCCTCGGCGGGGCGGGACGGGATTTCATTTAGTACATCAGTTCCGCGCTGACTGCCGGACTCGACCACCAGGAAATGGCCGTCATCACCGATCAACTCGGTCAGCGCCAGGTCGAAGCCGTGGTCGACCCCGGGGCCGGTGCGCATCGAAACACAGAAACACGTTCCGCCCGCCTGCCCGCAGTTCACCGCGACGATGAAGTTGTCATGGCGGCGGGCCGCGTAGTGGGGATCGGTATACGCGCCGCCCATCATGACGCGGTCCTGAATCCCGATGGCGTATATTTCGCACGACCTGACGCCGATGAACGCATACTTCGCCGGCGCCGTCTCCACCGGCTCGATGTCCAGTCCTTCCCCGCTGCGGTGGGCGCGCCACAGTTCCTGCCGTGGCACGTGCAGGAACTGCTTGAAAGAGTGCGGACCGACTGCGTAGCCGAAGAACGCGCCATCCATCCGTTCCTTCAGCCGATAGTGTCCGCCATCCTGCTCATCGGTCCAACCCGCCGGAAGGTCATCGACAGTGTTCAGCTCGTCGTAGACTATACAGCGGTCGCGGACCGTGGGTCCGATGAGAGCGTAGCCCAGGCCGAGAAGTGCGTCGAACAAAGTTTCGAGTCCTGCGCGTGCATCGATGATTCGAGGTGTATCCATTGCAGGTTGGCATTCTACCCTACAGGTGGTTAGGCCATCCTTCTCCGGAACATCCAGGAGGCTATAACCAGCGCTATTATCCCGATCAGGGCCATCGGCCACAGCTGGTGCAGGAGCTGCCCGAATGGCTTGCCCTCCAGGAATACGCCCCGCACGATGATCATGAAATAGCGCAGCGGGTTGAGCAGCGTCAGGTCCTGCACCAGGTCCGGCATGTTGCCGATGGGGGTGGCGAATCCCGACAGGATCACGGCGGGCACCAGGAACAGGAATGCCCCCAGCAGCCCCTGCTGCTGGGTGAGGGCGAGGGAGGAGACCATGAGGCCCACGCCGATGGCGGACAGCAGGAACAGGGCGATCCCGACGTACAGTGCCGCCACGCTGCCCACCAGCGGCACCTGGAACCAGTACACCGCCGCGGTCATGATCACCGTGGCTTCGACCATCCCGATCACGAAGCCAGGCAGGGCCTTGCCCAAAAGGATCTCGGCCGGGCGCATTGGGGTGACCAAGAGCTGCTCGAAAGTCCCCTGCTCGCGTTCCCGTGCCACTGACAGCGCCGTCACCATCATGGTCACCACCAGAGTCAGCATGCCCACCATGCCGGGCACGATGAACCATCGGCTCTCCAGGTTGGGGTTGAACCAGGCGCGCATCTCTAGGTGAGCCGGCGGCGCCCTGCCGCCGTGCTCCGCCACCCACTGAATGTTGAAGTCCTGGACAATTGTCCTCGCGTAGTTCAGCGCTATGAGAGCGGTATTGGAATCGCGCCCGTCGATCACGACCTGGAGATCCCCGCCGTCGCCCAGGAGCAGGTTGCGACTGAAGTGGGGACCGATTCGAAGGACCATGAGTGCCTTGCGGGCGTTGATCATGTCTGCAATCTGTGACTCGTGGCTCAGCAGCGCCACGCGACGGAAAGTGGGTGAGCCTTCGAATGCGCTGAGCAGCTCCCGGGCGGGCGCACTTCGGTCCTGGGCATACACTGCGTAGGGCACGTGGTGGAGGTCGTAGGTCGCGGCGTAGCCGAACACCAGCAACTGCAGCAGCGGCGGTCCCACCAGCACCAGGCGGCTTTTCTTGTCGCGCAACAATGCAAGGAACTCCTTTCGCGTGAGTGTCAGTATGCGGGCAGCCCACATGACCGCTACTCCAACCGCTTGCGCGCGCGGTGGCGCGCCAGGCCGAGGAACACCACCGCCATCACTGCCAGGGCGGCGGCGTTGGGCAGGATCACCACCCACAGGTCGCCGGCAAGGAATACCGTCTGCAGGATGGTGACCAGGTAGCGCGCGGCGATGAGGTGGGTGATGGCCTGAATGACGTTCGGCATGCTGCCGATATCGAAGATGAACCCGGACAGTATGAAGGCCGGAAGGAACGTGGCGATGATGGCCACTTGTCCGGCCACGAACTGGTTCCTGGCCACGATGGAGATCAGCAGGCCCATGCCCAAGGCGGTGACCAGGAACAGCGCCGCGGCGCCGAACAGCACCGCCAGCGAACCGCGCAGAGGCACGCCGAAGACCCATACGGCCATGGCCACCGACAGCGACATGCCGCCCATGCCAAGTACGAAGTAGGGGATCAGCTTGCCCAGCAGTATCTCGCGCATCGCCACCGGCGTGACCAGCAGGGCCTCCATGGTGCCGCGCTCCCACTCCCGGGCCATGACCATGGCGGTGAGCAGTGCGCCGATAAGGGTCATGATGACCGCGATGAGGCCGGGCACCAGGAAGTTGCGGCTCCGTACCTCGGCGTTGAACCAGATCCGCTGCTGCATGGCCACCGGCAGCTTCAGCTCGCCGCCGGCCGCCTGTGTCCTGCGCTCCAACCAGCCGGCCCAGGCCCCCTGCACATAGCCTTCCACAATGCGTGCGGTGTTCGCATCGACGCCGTTGACGATCAGTTGTATTGGCGCACCGCCCGGGTTGCTCCCGGTGGCGGCGAAGTCGGCGCGCAGATGGACAATGGCGTTCACCTTTCCCGCGCTCAGCATTTTCTGCGCCTCCTGCATGGAGCGCACCGTGACCGGCGCGAAATACACGGAGTCGTGGAAGGACGACGCGAAGTCGGCCGTCTCACTGCTCGGCTGCTCGATAACCAGGGCAACCGGCACGTCGCGCGCGTCCAGCGATACCCCGAAACCGAACAGCAGCAGGAGCGCCACGGGCATGAGGAAAGCGATGGCAATACTGCTCGGATCCCGCAGAATCTGGAGGAATTCCTTACGTACGAGCCCGCGAAGGCGCATGAATCCGGCGCCGCGACGGCGGCCGCCGGTCCCCTGGGACTGTGCTTGACCGCTCACGCCGCCGCCCCGGTCGCTTTAGCTTCGGCGGACTCGATGAGGTCGATAAAGGCATCTTCCATGGATGGCTCGGCTTCTCCCTCGCGGCGCCTGCCGGACTTGATGTCGGCGGGTGTGCCGATGGCCAGTATCTCGCCGGCGGACATGATGGCGAGCCGGTCGCAGTATTCTGCCTCTTCCATGAAATGGGTGGTGACCATAATGGTCACGCCGCTTTGCGCGAGCAGGTTGATGCGATGCCAGAACCCGCGCCGTGCCAAAGGGTCGACCCCGGAAGTAGGTTCGTCGAGAAAAAGGATATCGGGCTCGTGCATGAGCGCGCAGGAGAGCGCGAGCCGCTGCTTGTAGCCCAGGGAAAGGGTGCCGCTTTCGGTATCCGCGATGTCGGACAGATCGAACTCCTCGAGGGCCCACTGTATGCGTTTTCTCCGGCGCCCGCCCCCAAGTCCGTAAGCGCCGCTGAAAAAGCTAAGGTTCTGCAACACCGTGAGGTTCTGATACAACGAGAACTTCTGGGCCATGTAGCCGATGCGGGCCCGGGCCGCCGCCGCAGCCGTGCGCAGGTCGACGCCCCCCACCGTCAACCGCCCGCCGCTTGCCGGCAGCAAACCACAGAGCATGCGGAAGGTCGTCGACTTGCCGGCACCGTTCGCCCCCAGCAATCCGAAGACCTCGCCGCGGTCTACCTCGAACGTGATCCGTTTGACGGCGATGAAGTCACCGAAGCGGCGCTCCAGATCATGGACCGAAATCACCGGACCGTCGCCGTCGGCGCGCGGCGTTGGCGCCTCGGTGGTTGCCGCCGTGGACTCGGGCTGCTGCCGGGCCCGCAGCTCGGCGACGAACCGATCCTCGAACCGGGGCGGTACCGGCGCGATCTTTACGTCGTTCAGTCCGGGAAGAAGGGCAGCGGGGTCGGGCCGGGCCGGCTCCGCCGTCACCACTCGGACGTGGTCGGCCTGGATCACGGCATCGATGATCTCCGGCGCACTGCTGAGCCGTTCCTGCAGTTCGCGCTTGCCGACAGCCGCGGTGCTCACCGTGAACGTGCGGCCGCGCATGGTAGCGCTGAACTCGCTGGGCGGGGCGTTGCCGAGCAGCTTTCCTTCGTGAATCAAGGCGACTTCATCGCAGCGTTCGGCCTCGTCCAGATAGGCGGTGCTGAGTAGAACGCTCATGGCTTCGTCCTTCACCAGACGGTAAACAATGGACCACAACTCGCGGCGCGATACCGGGTCGACGCCCACGGTGGGCTCATCCAGGAGCAGCAGACTGGGTGCGCGCACCAGCGTGCAGGCGAGACCCAGCTTCTGTTTCATGCCCCCCGACAATTTGCCCGCGAGCCGACTCATGAACGGCCCGAGCCCCGTCATGTGCATGAGCTCCCGGTATCGTTCCGGCCGGTCCGCGTGATGGACGCCCTGCAGATCGGCGTAGAGGTCCAGGTTCTCCCGCACGCTCAGGTCTTCGTACAGACCGAAGCGTTGCGGCATGTAGCCGACGCTCGCCTGCACCCGAAGCGGCTCCGCGACCACGTCGATGCCGAGCACCTCGATACGCCCCGCGTCCACCGTCAACAGGCCCGTGGCCAGCCGCATGAGCGTGGTCTTGCCGGCGCCATCGGGTCCGATAAGGCCGGTCACCACGCCCTTGCGTGCGTCGAGGGAGATGCCGTCAAGGGCCACGACACGGTGCGCGTCGACGGTGAAGCTCTTGCCGACTCCTTCCAGGACCAGGGCTTTGTCACTCCCTCGGTCGGCAACGGAGGTCCCGCCGCCGGGCGGCTCATTGAGCACTGCAGTCCCCGTTGCGGGTCGTCTCCGATTCGGCGGCGTCCAGATGCACGGTGGCGGGCATCCCGAGACGCAGTTCTCCCTGCGGGTTGCACACGTACACCCGCACCTGGTAGACGAGACTGGTGCGCAGCTCTGCGGTCTCGACCGACTTGGGAGTGAATTCGGCGGTGGGGGAGATATACCCGACCCAGCCGCGATATTCCTTTCCTGGATAGGTGTCGGTGGAGATCGACGCCGGCATGCCGGGTCGCACCTTGCCCAGATCCGTCTCGGAAACGTAGGCGCGGACCCACATCGGATCGGTCAGAGCGAGGGTGTATACCGGGCGTTCCGGGGAAGCAATGTCTCCCGGCTCGAGGATACGGTTGCGGATAACGCCGTCCGCGGGAGCATGCAGCTCGGTATCGGCGAGTCGCTGGCGGGCAATCGCCAGCTGCGCCTGTAGTGCCCTGAGGGTAGCGCGTGCGTTCTCGACGTCTTCCTTCCTCGGTCCGGCGATTACCAGCGCCAGGGCCTCGTCCGCCACGTTCACCTGGGCTGCCGCGGTATCGGCCCTCCCGCGCGCGTCGTCGACCTGCTGCGGTGACACCAGTTTCTTCGACTCGACGTCGCGCAACCGTTGGTAGTTCTTTCTCGCCTCCCGGGCCTCGACCTGCGCCGCCTCGAGCTGGGCGCGGGCCTGGCGGATCTCCTCGGGACGGGATCCGGCTTCCATCCGCTTGACGACCTGTTCCTGGGCAGCGACCTGTGCCTCGGCCTGGTCCACTGCGGCGCTCAATAGCTCCCGGTCGAGGGTCGCGAGGAGCTGGCCTTTGTGCACGACGTCGCCTTCCTGGACCAGCATGCTGTTGATGTGCTCGCTTTCGTGAAAGGCGAGCTGCACCTCCCGGATGTCGACGTTGCCGTACAGGGTCAGTCCGGTCCCAGCAGTGCCGGGTGCGCGGCCCTGCCACCAGTAGTAGGCGCCGGCGCCGGCCGCCGCGAGCACAATCAACGCAATTAAAATGCGCAGTATCCTGGTGATCTTCATCTGCCCCTTACCATTCTTGTTCTGCCTCCGGCACCATCAGGGCACAGGGAGGGCTCAAGCTCGTACGAAGCTTCCCCTATTCATACCCGTTCCGTCCAGCATCAGGGGAATCTTTCGCCGCGGCACGGATGATCATCGTGACGACAGGTGACCATGGTCGTGCAACCGGGCGTCTATCCGGGCGATATGCCGCCCCTGGTTTCCTGCCGGATTGCGGAGCAGCCTGTAAACCTGGATCTTGACGAAGCTGTTGATCAGAAACCAGAAGAGGGCGTATGCCCAAATGCCGAGTGCGTGGCCCCAGCCGATCGGCGTGACCGACCAACCATAGACGGCAGCCAGAGTGCCGATCACCTGGGTCGCCTCTGTCGTAACCACCAGCTTCCAACTCGGCCAGGGCCGGTCCCAGATGGCCCCGACGTTGCGGGTCAGGTAGATCGTCAGGTGGCCGGCGACCAGGAGCTTCAGAAAGATCACGGTCTGGATGACGTCCCGGGGGAGATGCAGGTAATCCTCGGCGATCCAGAACAGGCCGAACGTCGAGATCACGCCCATTATGCCCAGAACGATGCTGAGGGTCAGCACGCGGTGCATGTCCCAACGCACGGGCCGGCCGGCCACCGGTGCGTTGTCGTAGGCGATCATCATGATCGGGAAGTCGTTGAGGATAGCGAGCAGCACGATCATCACCGCGGTCACGGGATAGAAATCGAAGACCAGGATCGAGGACGTCATGAACAGCAGCACACGCACGGTCTCGGCGATGCGAAAGACCGAGTAGCTGGTCATTCGTTCAAAGATCTTCCGCGCCTCCTCGATGGCGCGGGCGATCACGGACAGCCCCTTGCCGGTCAAGACGAGATCCGCCGCGGCCCGAGCGGCGTCGGTGGCGCCGCTTACCGCGATGCCGACGTCGGCCTGCTTCAGTGCGGGTGCGTCGTTGACGCCGTCGCCTGTCATACCGACGATGTGGTTGTGGGACTGCAGTTCCTTGACGATCTCGAACTTGTGCTCGGGGAAGACCTGGGCGAAGCCGTTGACGTTCTCTATCGCCGGTCCACGATATCGGTCCTGGTCGTCGAAAGCCTCGTCCGCCGCCACGATATTGCGTCCGAGCTCCAGCTTGCCGGCGATCTCCCGCGCGATGGCGACGTGATCGCCGGTAACCATACGTATGTCCAGCCCCATGGACCTGGCGCGGCGAATGGTTTCCAGAGAGTCGTCCCTGGGCGGGTCGAACAACGGCAGGAGACCGAGGTAGCGCCAGTTGCCATCATTGTCCGCGCGGGCGACGCCGAGCGTGCGGTAGCCCTTGGCGGCCAGCTCGTCGGCGTGCGTGTTGACCTGGTCTTTGAGCGCGGAATCGAATTCGCCAAGCTCGAAAATCGCCTGGGGGGCGCCCTTGGCGACCCGGAAATGCCGCCCGTCGTCGCCGGTGACCTCCGCTTCGGCCCTCTTGCGCACGGGATCGAAGGGTATGTGCTTGGCTATCTCGAACCCACCGAGGGTGGCGTCCTCCGGCAGGCCGTGAACGATCGCCTGGTCTATCGCATCCGGGCTTTCGGTTTCCGCGGTCAGTGCAGCGGCCAACACGATCTCAGACGGGCTTTCGGCCTGGATGACGACCGGCTCGCCCAGGACGAGCTCGTTCTTGGTGAGGGTCCCCGTCTTGTCCGCGCACAGGATATCCATACCGGCCATCTCCTCGATCGAGACGAGCCGGGACACGATCGCCTTCATGCCGGCCAACCGGGAAGCGCCGACCGCCATGGTGATCGACAGCACGGCGGGCAGGGCAACGGGGATCGCGGCGACTGTCAGGATCAGGGCGAACAGTATGGTCTGAACCAGCGCATGGTGCCGAAACAGGGCAACGATGAGGATCAGCGCAATCAGCCCGACGGTTGTGAGAATCAGGAAATTGCCGATCCCAAGGACCGCTTTCTGGAAATGCGAGCGGGTTCCGGCGACCTCCACCAAGCTGGCGGTACGGCCGAAGTAGGTCCGGGCGCCGGTTGTTGTCACCACCGCCTTCATTCCCCCCATCTTCGCGACGGAGCTGGCGTAGGCGGTATCGCCGACCTTCTTATCCACCGGGAGCGACTCGCCGGTCAGGGCCGACTGATCGACGCTCAGGTAGTCGCCTTCGGCAAGGGATACGTCGGCCGGTACGATGTTGCCCAGTCGCAGGAGGACGACGTCGCCGGGCACCAGTTCACGGGCGGCGATATCCCGCCACTTCCCGTCCCGCAGCACGTGTGCCTTCAAGGCGAGGGTTTCCTTCAGCGCGGCGATGGCGTTGTCCGCCTTGAATTCCTCCCAGAAGCCAACACCGGCGTTGATCAGCAGCATCACCGCGATAATGGTAAAATCTTCCCACCGTTGGACCGTGGCGGAAAGGATGCCGGCGACTTCGATCATCCATGGGATGGGCCCCCAGAAGAAGGACAGGAACTTGAGCAGCGGACTGGTCCGGTTTTCTTCAATTGCGTTCGGACCGAACTGCTGCAGGCGCTTTGCCGCCTCCGCCACGGACAGGCCCTTCGCAAGGTCGGTCCGTTGTACGGGGACTCGCTCATCATCGGCGTTCGCCGGCGAACCGGATCGGGGGCCCGGGGTATCGGGCGGAGCTGGATGGGGAATTCGTTCCATTGCCTGTGTTCACGGAGCGCCGGGCATCGTATCGATGCGTGGACAACGGTGGATTTTCACGCTTATAGACAATACCTGACCCGTGTGAGATCCCTGTTGATCTGAATCATTCCGCGATTGAAGGGTCCACCTGACATGCAAGGTCAACGCGCTGACGAGGAGGTCGGTGGCCCTTGCACTTCGACGCGGCCGGCCCCTTTCGTTTCTTGATCCATGTCAAGATGCGTCACGAACCGACGGGCAAGAATACTGAAAAGGTTGCATCGCCGCGATGCAACGAAACCACGTGCCTAGACAGAGGAGGAAAAATCCATGGCGCTGAAAGACCTTTTGGTGCATGTCGACAACGGTAAGGCCAACACCGCCCGGATCGACGCGGCCATTCGACTGGCCACGGCGCACGACGCCCATTTGACCGGCTTGTACGTCACGCCCAGCGTGACCGCCATACCGGCTTTTTACGAGGCCCAGATTCCCGCCGCGGTGATCGAGTCCCAGAAAAAGGCCGATCAGGCGCGCGCCCAGGACGCGGAGCAGGCATTTGGGACCGCCGTTGACCGGGCCGGCATCTCCTCGGAGTGGCGTTCGGTGGAGGGCGAAACAGCGCCGACCTTGTCTCTTCATGCCCGTTACGTGGATCTACTCATCATGGGCCAGGCGGACGACAGCGATCCGCTGTCCCTGAGCGAGGGAGACATGGAAGAGGTGGTCCTTGACGCCGGCCGGCCGGTGCTGGTCATTCCTTATATCGGCGCGCCGGGTCCCATTGGCCGCCACATCATGGTGGCATGGAATGGGAGCCGCGAGTCAATGCGTGCCATCCACGATGCCATGCCGTTGCTGGAGAAGGCGCAAACGGTGAACGTCCTGTCCATCAACCCGCCGGGCGGCGCGGCGGGGGATGGAGACATGCCGGGTGCCGATGTATCACTGCATCTGGCACGCCACGGCATCAAGGTCGAGGCGGGCTTCACCGAGGCGCACGACATAAGCGTTGGAGATACCTTGCTGTCCCGTGCCGCCGATAAACAGGTGGACCTGATCGTGATGGGCGCCTACGGGCACTCGCGCTACAGGGAGCTGGTCCTCGGCGGCGCCACGCGCCATCTGCTGCAGAGCATGACGGTGCCCGTCCTGATGTCCCACTGACCCGGAGGCCGTGCACCGGCACCGCCGTCCCCGGATGTCGCTGCCGCCGGCGGGGTCTACGGCTCCGATTTCTTGAGATCGTCCAGAATCTTTTTCAGTAAGTCACGCCTTGCCTTGATTTGATCCCGGTACGTCGATCGGTCGGTATCGGCGATCTCGTAGCTCATGTCGGGTAAGTGTCCTTCAAGCAGGACGATCAGTGCATCCCGTTCTTCACTTGAAAGCGTAAGTTCGGTCATGGGGTTTCTCCTGAATTGTCAGCCGCACCAATGTTCAACCGGTGCTGCAATTTTGGGTTTAAATATAATGCCTGGGCTTCGTTCTGCGCAAACCGGGCACGGGCCGTGCGCGGCGTGGGCAGCCAAGCTGCATCGATTTTCAACTGAGATACGGCACCATCAGCAGAGCCACGAGGTTGAGGATCTTTATCATGGGATTGATCGCAGGTCCCGCCGTGTCTTTGTACGGGTCGCCCACCGTATCACCGGTGATGGCGGCCATATGCGCCGCCGAGCCTTTGCCCCCCGCGTGTCCGGCCTCTATGTATTTCTTGGCGTTGTCCCACGCCGCCCCGCCGGTGCACATGTTAATCGCGAGCAGCAGGCCGGTGACAATCGAACCGATCAGCAATCCGCCGATGACCTGGGCGGCGGTTGCCGGCGGTCCCAGGAACGGCCACGCCATTCCCACGACCAGCGGCGCCGCCACGGGGATGAGGCCCGGCAGCAGCATTTCCCGGATCGAGGTTCGAGTCAATAAAGAAACAGTGGCGGCGTAGTCGGGCAGACGCCGGCCCGCCAGTATGTCCGGGAACTGGTCGAACTGGGTACGGACGTAGTCGACAATCTCCGTTGCGGCCCTGCCGACCGCTTCCAGAGCGAATCCGCTGAACAGGGAAGGCAGTATGCCGCCGATCAGGAGTCCGGCGAGCAGGTACGGGCTGTTCAGGGTGAATTCCAGTTGGTAACCGAGCTTGTGCAGCTCCACCTCGTAGGTGGCGAACAGGACCAGGGCCGCGAGGCCCGCCGAGCCGATGGCGAAGGCCTTGGTGACCGCTTTAGTGGTATTGCCGGCGGCGTCCAGCTTGTCCGTGATTTCCCGGACCGAGGCGGATATCCCCGCCATCTCCGCAATGCCGCCGGCGTTGTCGGTCACCGGCCCGAAAGCGTCGACCGTAACCACCATCGGCGTGAGCGCCAGCATGGTGGTGGTGGCTATCGCGAGTCCGTAGAGGTCCGCGAGGCCGTAGGCGATCACGACGCCGGTGGCAACGATCAGCACGGGTAGTGCGCTGGATTTCATGCCCAGCGCCAGGCCGGCAATGATGTTGGTGGCATGTCCGGCCGACGATGCCCGGGCCACCCCATGCACGGGTCCAAAGCGCACGCCTGTGTAGTAGGCGGTGATCGCGGCCAGCCCGACGGCGACCGCAATGCCCGTCAGACCCGCCCCGAGCAGCGCCCAGGTGTTGACGAGCGGCTCGTTCCCGAGCAGCCAGGTACCGACTGCGACGATGCCCACCACGGCCGCGGCGACGGTTGCCAGGACGCCGCGCAGGAAGGCAGTCAAGACGTGGCCGCTGGCCGGCAGTCTGACGGCCTCGACTCCTATCGCCGACGCACAGACAGTGACTCCGCCGATGGCCAGGGGAAAGAAACTCGCCGGGGGGGACCCCGGAAGCACCCACGCGGCGACCAGCATGGAAGATATGATGGTAACGACGTAACTCTCAAACAGGTCGGCGGCCATTCCCGCGCAGTCGCCCACGTTGTCCCCGACATTGTCGGCGATCGTCGCCGGGTTGCGTGGGTCATCCTCCGGAATGCCTTGCTCGATCTTGCCAACGAGGTCCGCCCCGACGTCCGCGGCCTTGGTGAAGATACCGCCTCCAAGCCGCGCGAATATACTGATCAACGAGGCGCCGAATCCCAGTCCGATCATCGGGCGCAGATCCACTTGAGGGGCCGTGCTCCAAAAGTGGAGCAGCAGGTAGAAACCGCATACGCTTGCCAACGCCAGTGCGCCCACCAGAAAGCCCGTCACCGCGCCCGCTCTCGCGGAGACCCGCAGTGCGGCCGGCAAACCCAAGCGGGCGGCGGCCGTGGTTCTCACGTTGGCGGCGGTCGACACGAGCATGCCGGCGGCGCCGGCTGCCGCGGAGCAGGTTCCGCCAACGATGAAGCCCGCGGCGGTAAGCCAGCCGAAGCCGGGACTCAGCAGGAGTATGAGCGCGAGCAACAGACCGACACCCAGGATTGCCAGGTACTGAGTCCTGAGGAACGCCACGGCCCCCTGGCGTATCGCTCGGTACGGAGCCTGCAGGGCGTCTTCACCGCGCGGCTGGCGCAGGACCCATATGCCGTTGGCGACGGCATAGGCGAGACCCACGGCGCTGCCGGCCAGGCCGATGGCCAGCCCCGGGTTTATGGCGCGGCTCCCGGGGCAATAGGATGGAAGCCCACCCGGGCGGCGGCCGGCTCCGCGTGCGATAAGCCGCCGCGACGATCATGGGGAAAAGCTGGGACCGTAATCACAACGCCGAAAGGTAGTCCCTGAGCCCCCCGGTCTTGTTGACCTGCGTCAAGCTTCCCGCAGGGCCGTGCCTGCGTGCCCTGCGGGAAGTGCGGCGTTTATAATAGCCGGATTTACATGCTTGCCACCTGATGGAGGAACTCAATGAGCGCAAGAGACGAGCTTCAGGCCACCATTAACGACCTGGTGCAGAAGGGCAAGGGCATCCTTGCCGCCGATGAAAGCAACCCCACCATGGCCAAGCGTCTCAAGGCCATCGATGTCGAATCCACCGAGGAGCACCGCCGCAGCTACCGCAGCATGCTGTTGTCGACCGTGGGTATCGGCGAGGATATCAGCGGAGTGATCATGTTCGAGGAAACACTCGTCCAGAAGGCCGACGACGGCACCCCGCTCCCGGAACTGGCGGCGAAGCAGGGCGTGGTAACCGGAATCAAGGTGGACAAAGGCAAGGGACCTCTGGCAGGGGCGCCCGGCGACGAGATCACCAAGGGCCTGGACGGGCTGGGGGAACGGCTGCAGGGATACAAGAGCCAGGGTGCGCGGTTCGCGAAGTGGCGTTGTGTCTACAACATCACCGACGCCAATCCGAGTCGCCTCGCCATCGAGGCGAATGCCGAGGTTCTGGCACGTTATGCCGCCGTGTGCCAGGAATGCGGCATTGTGCCCATAGTGGAGCCCGAGGTGCTGATGGACGGTGATCACTCCATCGAGCGCTGCGCGGAGGTCACCGAAGCCGTGCAGCACGAAGTCTTCCATGCACTGCATCGTCACCACGTGACGCTGGAGCACATGGTGCTCAAGCCGAACATGATTGTTTCCGGGAAGGAGCATTCGCATCAGGCGGGTCCCGAGGAAGTCGCGATTCAGACGCTGCGAATCCTCCGCCGCACGGTGCCGGCGGCGGTACCGAGTATCAATTTCCTGTCGGGCGGGCAAAGCCCCGAGGAAGCCACGGCCAACCTCAACGCTATCAACCAGCAGCCCCACTGCCCGTGGGAGCTCAGCTTTTCATACGGCCGTGCACTGCAGGAGACCGCGTTGAAAGCCTGGAAGGGCGACTCCGCAAACGTGTCCCAGGCGCAGCATGTGTTCCGCGGGCGCGCGAGACTCAACGGCGCGGCACAGCTCGGTCAGTACAGCAACTCCATGGAGACTGCCGCCTGAGGCGGTGGCCCGCGGCCGCGCCCGACGAGTTGGTTTGTTCGACGGAGAAGCATTGAAATCTCACGGCTACAGGCTCGAGCAGGCTGTCAGGTGGCTCGATGCGCAGAAGGGCGCCGACCACGCTGTCGTAGAGGAAGCCTGCAAACGCTTTGATCTCTCCCCCGCGGACGAGGACTTCCTGTGGGCGATGTGGAGACGCAGATCGATCCCCACGTCGCCGTCGCCGCGCGGCAGCTCCACCTGAAGCCCATAGGGGGATCGACTGTCTCCCCTGGCGTGTCAGGCGCCGTGGTGGCTTCTGATGCTCGCCCTCCGTTCCCACCATGGAACGAATCTGAGGCGAGCGTCGCCGGTCAAAGTCTTGACCTGGATCAGCACCATCTAAACGCCGGGCTGTAGGCTGAGCGAAGTTCGAAACTAGGTCGCCGGGGCCGCTTGGGACGCGCGGCATGGGAGACGTCATGGTGGATGCTACAGGCTGGTTCGCGATTATCAAGGTGGTGCATCTCGGGGCCCTGGTGGTCTGGTTGGGACCGTCGGGAGGGGTGTGGCTCGTTCTCATGCAGGCCCGCCGGGAGACGGGCGAACCGAGCCAGGTGACCCACTACCTGTACAAAGGATTCCTGCGAATCCTGTGGCTCGAGCACCTCGGATTTGTGGCGGTACTCGCAACCGGCCTGGTCATGCTTCACATGTATGGAAGCGGGGCCATGGCGAATCACTGGATCAGACTCAAGCTCGCCGTGGTGGTATTCGTGATCCTGCCCATAGAAATCACCGACCTGTGGTTCAGTCACCGTGCCCTGCCGGGCGTCTTCGCAGCGCGCCGAGCCGAGGTTCCATACGAGGGTGGTGAACGGCGCCTCCTCGACATTTATCATCGGCGATTTACGCCCGTGGCGCTGCCGTTGTTGCTCACTGCGATCGTAGTCGTGATGTGGCTGGCCGTCGCCAAGCCGGCCTGATCGAAACCGTGTCGGTCGATCCCAATCTCGAACATTCCACCACCTTCGGACGCGAGGAGGTAACTCCGGAAGAACGGGACCGGCGGATGCGCGAGACGTTTCGCCGGCTCGCGCCCGGCTATGACCGGCTCTGCGACGTCATGACTCTGGGCATACATCACTATTGGCGCCGGGTGTTCAATCGCATGGTGAACCTGAAGCCCGGCCAGCGCATGCTGGACGTAGCGGGAGGGTGCGGCGAGACTGCCATTCCATTTGCCGCACCCGATCGACAGGTCATTATTCTCGATCCGAGCCTGCCCATGATGAAGATCGGAAGATCGCGCTCGGATCCCTCCCTGCAGTGGGTTGCGGCGGTGGCCAGGGCGCTCCCGTTTCCAGACGACTCAATGGATGTTGTGACGATGTCGTTCGGCCTGCGCAATGTCACGTTCGTCCGTGCCACGCTGGAAGAGGTCCTCAGGGTCCTGAAGCCCGGCGGCCGTTTCTTGTGCCTCGAAGTGTCGCGGCCGTGGTTCTTGCTCAAGCCTTTTCACGATGCCTTCGCGCGTTACGCCGTACCCTGGCTCGGGGCGCGTATCATCCGCGCTCCGGATGTCTTTGACTATCTGGTGGAATCCATTCACGGGTTCCCCGCCCAGGAGCAGATCAAGGGATTGATGGAGCGAATCGGGTTCGTCGAAGTGCGCTATCAAAACCTCTCGTTCGGGACGGCCGCCATCCACGCCGCCGTCAAGCCGTCACTCGGTCACCATTAGCGCGCGAATACAACCAGTGGTTCGAGACCCGTATGCTGCGCCGCAGCACGGGCGTATGGCTCGCCGTTGATCATCGATTTTTGACGCAGGTCAATACCTCCCTCATCCAGGGGCGCTATGTTGACTGGCGGGAGTCTCGCCGCAGGTCTGGAGGGCCCGTTCATGGCATTTGACCGTATTCTAGTTCCCCTCGATGGATCTCAACTCGCTGAAGATGCGCTGCTGCATGCCGCCCGCTTGGCGCGGGCGTACCACGGCAGGTTGTTCCTGCTGCGGGTCCTGGACGTTCATGGACAGCAGAATCTCATGGAGCACGGCCCGGAGGACCTCGACTGGCGGCTCTACAAAATCCAGGTTCTCGATTATCTGAATTCACTTACCGGTCGTCTTACCGACCAGGGCATCGAGGTGGAGTCCCACGTTATGGAAGGCCGGGCTCCGGATCAGATCAGGGAGTTCATCCGCCACCGGCGAATCGATATCGTCGTGCTGTGCGCCTATGGGCGGGGCGGACTGTCAGCGTTTCCGCTGGGTGGCACCGTGCAGAAAGTGATAGCGGCACCCGATACCTCGGTCATGGTCATACGACCGACCGGAACCGGGGCGCGTGCCGATGACCACTACCGAACCATCCTGGTGCCGTTGGACGGTTCCCAGCGAGCCGCCTGGGCGGTGAGCCTGGTGTCGGGCATGGTCAACACCGAGACACCCGATATCATCCTTCTCCAGGTGGTGGCGTTTCCGGAGATGTCGAGAACCCGACCCTTGACGAGCGAGGAGTTGGAATTACGCGACAAGTTCGTGGAGTGCAACCGAAGGGCCGCCGCTGCGTACCTGGAAGAGATAAGAAAGCGATTTTCGAATCGCCTGTCGATCCGGACGCGCCTGGAGCTATCACCCCACGTTGTCAGTACCATTGAGCGCGTCGCCGATGCGGAGGACGTCGACCTGATCGCACTCACCGCACACGGCGCATCGGGTTCCACCGCTCGCAGTAGCGGGTCGGTCTGTCAGGCGGTGGTGCTGTCGGCGCGCAGGCCCGTCCTGATTCTCCAGGATCACCCCGCCCGATATAGCAACGAGTCCCAGCCGCCGGCGTACGAGTGGATGGAGCGCAGGATTTGCGCCAGTTGATCTGTGATCAATCCATTTCCCCATGACTCGAAAGGCGCGGGAAGGCGCACGCCAGAGTAAGACCGAAACACGGAACGACCACGCTGAAAACAGCCGCCAGGGCGAAACGCCGGCGGACCGGCTGTCCTCCCTGGCAGACCGGCACACCCGGACCGCGACTGCGGCCCACCATCGCGCTGACCTCGACCTGAAGGCGCTGGAGCAGTGCCTCGACCGCATCTATGCCGGGATTCTCGCCGATACTGGAACAGGGAGAACGGGCACCCGCATGGAAGAGTGGCTGCTGGACAACCGACACATCATCGATCAGACGTTGGAAGAAATTCGCAAAGATCTTCCGCCGTCCTATTTGCGCCAGCTGCCTCTGGTTGAGGGGGAGGACGAATCGGCCCCCGTGATACGCGTGCAGGACCTGGCCCGGACCCTGCTGCGGGAAGGTGCCAAACCTCTCGACATCGATTGGCTGGAGTACGCGGTCGAGCTCTATCAAGACACAACGGTGCTGAGCATCGGGGAATTGTGGGCGCTTCCGACGATGCTGCGTCTGGCGATCATCGACAATCTCGTCAAGGACGCCGCCGAGCGCATGGAGACAGCGGATTCGTCGCGACCCGTAAGTCCATCGGCGGCGACGGTGGAGTCCGAAATCCAGGCGGATGAGATAGCCGGCGATATCACCAGCCTCCGTCAGCTGGATGCCCAAGACTGGCGCGAATCCTTTGAGCGCCTCAGCCGCGTCGACCGGGTGCTGTGCCGCGACCCAGCCGAAGCCTACGCTCGCATGGATTTCAAATCCCGCGATCGCTACCGTGGGGCCATCGAGGAACTTGCCCGCGGGACGCACTGGACCGAGATCGCGGTGGCGGGGCATGCGGTGGAGCTGTGTCGCGAGGCCGACGCGCAGGACCACCGGACACGGCATGTTGGGTACTACCTGGTCAGCGAGGGCCGCCCGCGGCTGGAGCAGGCACTCGAATACCGTCTCAGCCCCCGCCGCCGCCTTTTCCGTCGCCTTCTCGGTCATCCGGCACTGGTCTATTTCGGATTGCTCGGCCCCATGGTCTTGATACCCCTGTTCGGACTCGCCGTCCATCTCCTGCAGCAGCAGGAACCGCCACTGGAAGTGGCGGCGGTGACGATTCTGGCCGCTGTGCCGGTAACCGGACTCGCCGTCGCCATGCTCAACGGGCTCGTTATGTGGCTGTTGTCGCCGCGCGTGCTGCCGAGAATGAATTTCGAGAAGGGTATCCCTTGTGAGCTGCGAACAGCCGTGGTTATGCCGGTGCTGCTTGGCGGCCGGGACGATATTGACCATGCGCTGGAACGCATCGAGATCAATTACTTGAATAACGAGGACGAGCAACTCGTATATGCCGTGCTCAGCGACTGGACGGATGCGCCCGAGGCGTCGATTCCGGGTGATACCGAGTTGCTTGAACGGGCCGCGTCGGGTATCCGCGCCCTGAATCGCCGCTACGGCCGGGATCCGGAACGCGGGCCGTTCCTGTTGCTGCATCGCGAGCGGCTCTGGAACGAGGCCGAGGGCTGCTGGATGGGATGGGAGCGCAAGCGGGGAAAGCTGTCTGAGTTCAACCGCCTGCTGGCCGGTGCGGACGGCACGTCCTATGCCACCTGGGTCGGGGACCGGAATGCGCTGTCCGGGGTTAAATTCGTCATTACCCTGGACGCCGACACGCACCTGCCCGCGGAGGCCGCGCGGCTGTTGGTGGCCACTATTGGCCATCCCTTGAACCGGGCCGTGATAGACGCGGACGGCAACATCAAAGGCGGTTACAGCATCCTTCAACCTCGGCTGGCGATCGATCCCGACAGCACCCAGAGCACACGTTTCACTGAGATCTTCGCCGGCGATACCACTTTGGATCTGTATACCCACGCGACATCCGATGTGTACCACGATCTGTTTGCAGAGGGCAGCTATGCCGGCAAGGGTTTGTACGACTGGCGGGCATTCGAGCAGACGCTGCGGCATCGAATACCGGAAAACACCCTGTTGAGCCATGATCTGCTGGAGGGCGTGCATGCTCGCACGGCGCTGCTTTCGGACGTGGTTCTGCTGGAGCAGTACCCCGCCGGTGCGCTGGCGTACATGCGCCGCCTCCATCGCTGGGTGCGCGGCGACTGGCAGCTCCTTCCCTGGTTGGCGCCGATGGTGCCCTCGAGCACCGGCCGGTGGTTCCGGAATCCGTTGTCCGTGGTTCACCAGTGGAAGATTATTGACAACCTTCGCCGCAGCCTGCAGCCTCCGGCGGTGCTGGCCTTGTTGGTACTGACGTGGTTTGGTCTGATCGGGGGCAAGCTCGCTTTGTGGACGATCGTGTTCGCCGCATTCCTGGGCGCGCCACTGATCGCCGAGATCTTCGACATCGTGGGGCGGGGCCTGGCCCGCCCCACGACGCTGCCCCAACGGCTACGCGATGCGCCGCGCGCCCTGAGGGACCGGCTTGAGCACTGGGCATTGTCGCTGGCGCTGTTGCCTTACGAAAGCTACATGGTGCTGGACGCGATCGGACGCACGCTGTTCCGTCTGTTTGTCACCAAGCGCCGGATGCTGGAATGGATTTCGGCCGCCCACGTCCATCGCCGGCTGGGAGCGGGGAACAGCCTGTCGGTGGTGTGGCGGGAGATGTGGGTGTCGCCGGCGCTGGCCATTGGGGTGTCCGCCGGCCTCTATGGGTTCGGGCGAACCGCCCTGGCTGCCGCCGGCCCGCTGCTGCTGGTCTGGCTGACGGCCCCGCAGCTCATGTGGTGGGTCAACCGGCCGCTTCATGAACCGGTACCGGCCTCGCCGGCGGACAGTAATCGGTTGCGCCGAATTTCCCGTCGGACCTGGCTATTCTTCGAGCAGTTCATCGGTCCGGATAACCACTGGCTGCCACCCGACAATTTTCAGGAGGAGCCGCTGGCCGTGGTGGCGGCCCGGACCTCTCCGACCAATATCGGTATGGCGTTGGCGTCCGCCCTGGCCGCTTACGACCTTGGTTACATCGACCCGGCGGCGCTGGCGGCACGGCTGAGGAACACATACGAAGTCTTGGAGCGCCTCCAGCGGTTCCGGGGCCACTGGCTCAACTGGTACGAGACTCGCGAGCTGCACCCACTCCAGCCCGAGTACGTTTCCACGGTGGACAGCGGCAACCTGGCCGCCAGCCTGATCGCCGTGGCACGGGGCATGCAGGAAATCGCCGCTGCGCCGCTGCGCCGCGCCGCGACGACGCAAGGCATCGCCGACACGGTGTTGGTGCTGACGGACACGCTTACTCATGCCTCACGCGAGCACAAGGGCGAGGCCGACGAGCTGACGACATACCTGCGACGGATGCGCAGCAGACTGCTGGAGGCGCGGAACGGCACGGCACAATGGAAATGTATCAAGCGATTGCAGGAGCGCGATGCCCTTGAGTTCAAGGATCTGTTGCTGGCAGCGATCGACAGTCAGCGACTGGTCATGGGCCGCGAAGAGTTGGGACAGCTGCGAGCCTGGCTCGACGAGCTGCGCAGGCAATTGCGCCAGGTGCGGCGCTCGCTCGAGACCCTGCAGCCGTGGCTGCCCGCCTTCGACGAAATCCCGGAACTATATGACTCGGCGCCATTGCACTCGGCGGTAGCGGAACATTGGCGGACGCTGCGCGAGTTTCTGGAGGCTGAGGTTCCCCTCCGGCGGCTGCCCGATCACTACCGTGCAGCCATAGTGTTTGCGGACGACCTTGCGAAGCAGGCTCCGGGTGCCGAGGCGACGGACAAACGGCACGGGCAAGCCGTGCAGTGGATAAACAAGCTCCGCGCGGACCTCCATGTCGCGGCGGGGTCTGTCGGGCGTCTGGCAATCGAGCTGCGAGATCTCGTCGATCTGTCCGACCGCTGGGTCTCGGAGATGGACTTTCGATTCCTCTATGACGACAGCCGCCATCTGTTCCGGATCGGCTACAACGTCACCACTGGCAGCCCGGACCCCCACTATTATGATTTGCTGGCATCCGAAGCCCGGCTCACGGGTTTCGTTGCCATCGCCAAAGGAGACGCGCCCGTCCGGCACTGGTTACATCTGGGCAGGCCGTTCCGCCGCTCCGGCGGCGCTACCGTGCTGATGTCCTGGGGAGCCACTCTGTTCGAGTATCTGATGCCGTCCCTTTTCATGAGCACACCCCCGGACACCCTGATGCGCCGCGCCTGCCGCTCGGCGATCACCATGCACCGGGAATTTGCCGGCCGGCTGCACATTCCCTGGGGTATCTCGGAGTCCGGCTACTATCAACTTGACGATCAGCAGCACTATCAATACAGGGCATTCGGCGTCCCAGGCCTTGGATTCCGGCGTGACCTGGGAGACCGCCTGGTGGTAGCGCCGTATTCGTCCGTCATGGCGCTGCCCTTCAATCCGGCGGCGGTCGTGCAAAATCTGATCGATCTCGAGTCCGTCCAGGGTCTCGGGCTGTACGGCCTGTACGAGGCCGTCGATTTCGGGCGAATCGAGAAGACCGCGCCTCGACGCGCCAGGGTCGTGCGCTCTTACATGAGTCACCACCAAGGCATGGTTCTGTTGGCCATTGACAACTTCCTGAATGGCGATCCAATGGTGCGTCGTTTCCACGCCGACCGCCGGGTGGCGCGGATTTCGATGCTGCTGCACGAGCGGCTGCCGCAGGCGGTTCCCGGCTTGAAAACGCTGGAGGCGCGGGAATCGGTACGGCATTTCGCGCCGCGTGCCAGAGTGGAAGTCTTGCCCGTGTCCGTGGCCAGCGACGATGTGCCCCGCTTCAACGTGCTGTCCAACGGACACTACACCACGGTGGCCAGCGCGGCCGGCGGCGGGGGCAGCCAGTGGGACGGTATCGCGCTGACTCGCTGGCAGCCGGACCCGGTGCGTGACGAAGGCGGCCAATGGGTCTATATCAAGGATCTGGATACCGGAACGCTGCTTTCCATCGGGCGCGAGCCCGTGGGCGCGGAGCCCGGCTCCTGTACGGTTTACGCCGGTCCCCACGTCGTGCAGTACCAGCGGCGGGCTCTCGATCTGTTCTGCCAGATGGATGTTGCGCTGTCTTCCCAACATGATGTCGAGGCCCGGAGGGTGACGATACGCAATGACAGCGGCCGACCCCGGCGCATTCTCGTCGCCGCCTACGCCGAGCTGGTACTGGCACCGCCGGGGGAGTTTCTGCGGCATCCAGCCTTCGCCAGGTTGTTCGTTGAGAGCGAATATGTGGAGAGTGAACGCGCATTGCTGTACCGGCGCCGTCCCCGGAGCAGCATGGACAAGCCTCTGTATCTCGCCCACTCCATCGTCGTCCCGCCGGAGCTCGATTGCGTTTACGGCTGGGAAACCGATCGCACCCGGTTCCTGGGTCGATACGGCCGCGCCGCCCGGCCCGAAGTCCTGCGGGGTGACCTGGCCGGCTTCAGCGGCTCCACGGGGGCGGTGCTGGATGCCGTTATCGGTAATGCCTTGGAGTTGGTGGTGCCGGCGAAGGGAGCGGTGGAGCTGGCATTCCTGACGGCGGTCGGGGCATCCCGGCCGCGGATCCTGTCGATGCTGCGCTCGTATCGGTCGATGGCGCGCGTGGACTGGATATTCGAGCAGGCCCGCATGCAGACCGAGCAGGAGCTTTACAACCTCCGGATTGACCCGGGCGACGTGACGCTCGCGGATCAGCTGTTGGCCTCGGTGCTGGGGCCCCGGACGAGGCCTCGCCCCCGAAGGGACCTCGAACGGGGAGCATCCCTGCAGTCGATCCTGTGGTCGCGCGGTATTTCCGGAGATCGGCCGCTGGTGCTGATGTGCGTGCGCGACGGCAAGGATACCGGGACGGTAGAGCGGCTCCTGCAGTTGCACACTTATCTATGCGCTCGCCAGATCGCCGTCGATCTGGCGCTGATCGACGAGGAGTCCTCCGGATACGCGCAGCCGACGCGGGACCGTCTGGAGCGATTCATAGCGGATATCCGCGGCCGCACCCAGCGGCGGCTGGCCGGCTCGGTATTCATCGTGCCGGGAAATGAACTGGACTCGGATGCTCGGAGCGGCCTGCTGGCGGCGGCCCGTCTGGTTCTGGATACCAACGCCGGGTCCCTCGCCGAACAGCTCGCCCCAACCGCGGGTGCGTCGCCGGTGCTGCCCCCATTTGTCCCCGTGCGATCCGCCGAGTGGCAGGAGCTACCCGTACCGTCACTGCTCCGGCGCGGGGATCTCCTCTATGACAACAGCATCGGCGGCTTCTCCGCGGACGATGGCGCCTACCTGATCCATCTGGAGCCGGGGAAAGGCACCCCGGCTCCGTGGTCCAACGTCATCGCGAACCCGAGTTTCGGCTGTCTGCTTACCGAGTCCGGCAGCAGTTGCACCTGGGCGGGCAACAGCAGTGAGCGGCGCCTGACGCCGTGGCCCAATGATCCGGTGGGCGACCATGGCGGCGAGGTCGTCTATCTACGGGACGAGGAGACGGGCCGCGTCTGGACAGCGACGCCACAGCCGATCCCCGACGACAATCCGTACCAGGTGGTTCACGCGACGGGCTACAGCGAGTACCGGCACAACAGCCCGGGCCTACTGGAAACGTATCGCGTTCACGTTGACAGGGACGCGCCGGTGAAGCTGTGTTGCCTGACATTGGCGAACGAAGGAACGTGGACCCGCCGCGTCACCGTGACCTTCTACGTCGAATGGGTGCTGGGGACGTCGCGATCGGAGACGGCAGCTCATATCCGCTGCGGCTTCGATCCGGACAGCGGCGCGTTGCTGGCACGCAACGTTTTCGACCGCATGGCTGACTCCAACACCGCATTTCTGGGAGCGAGCCGGCCTCCGCACGGGCTCACAACCGACCGCGTGGAGTTCCTTGGCCGCGGCGGCGACACCGGCGCTCCGGCTGCACTGTATCGGATCGGTATGAGCGGAGCGGCTCACGGAGGGAACGATCCTTGTGCGGCGTACCAGGTTCACCTGGATTTACCCGCCGGGACAACGGAGACGGTGCACTTCGTGCTGGGACAAGGCAATGACCGCGATGATGCCATCGCCTTGTGCCGGCGCTTCCGGGAACCGGACAAGGCGCAGGCGAGCTTCGATCGGAGCCGCGCGCAGTGGGACCACCTGCTGGGCGCCGTGCAGGTGGAAACGCCGGAACCCGCCATGGACCTGCTGCTCAACCATTGGCTGCCTTACCAGGTGATGGCGTCGCGCCTGTGGGGCCGCACCGGATACTACCAGTCCAGCGGCGCCTACGGCTTTCGCGACCAGCTGCAGGATGTGATGGCCTTGTCCTGGGCCGCGCCCAATCTGGCGCGCGAACACATCCTGCGGGCGGCGGGGCGGCAATTTACGGAAGGCGACGTTCTTCACTGGTGGCACGAAGCCCCATTGCGCGGCGTGCGCACGCGCTGTTCGGACGACCTGTTGTGGCTTCCCTTTGTGACCAGCCACTACGTAAACTGCACCGGGGACTACTCGATTCTGGATGAGCAGGTGACCTTCCTCAGTGGCTCCGAGCTGCGACGGGACGAGAACGAGCACTACGCGGAATTCTCCGCGGGCGACGATCACGGCTCGCTGTACGAGCATTGCTGCCGCGCCATGGAACGCGCCGCGGTGGTGGGTCCGCACGGCCTCCCGGTCATAGGCAGCGGCGACTGGAATGACGGGTTCAATCGCATCAGCACCACCGGGCAGGGGGAGAGCGTCTGGCTGGCCTGGTTCCTGGTCCGGGTGTGTCGGGATTTCGCCCCCGTATGCGAGAGGCGAGGGGATGCGAGGCTGGCGGCCGGGTACCGCGAACTGGCCGACGATCTGCGTCAGCGCGCGGAAAACGAAGCCTGGGACGGGCAGTGGTACCGGCGTGCCTACTACGATGACGGCACTCCGCTTGGATCAGCCGCGAGCGACGAGTGCCGGATCGACCTGATTGCCCAGGCCTGGGCGGTACTGAGCGCCGAGCAGCCGACCGAGCGGGACAGGGAGGCAATGAGCTCGGCTTGGCGGGAGCTGGTGCGCGACCATGATCGGCTGGTGCTGCTGCTGGCCCCGCCTTTTGACCGCGGAACCGGGGACCCGGGTTACATAAAAGGATACCCACCGGGCATCCGAGAGAACGGGGCCCAATACACCCATGCCGCCACCTGGGCGGTCTGGGCGGCCGCCCGGCTCGGCGATGGCGAGCGGGCGATGAGCTTGTTCCGTCTGCTGAACCCGATCCTGCGCTGCCAGGACGCGCTCGGGGTCCAACGCTACCGGGTCGAACCCTACGTGTTGTCCGGCGACATCTACAGTGTGCCGCCCCACACCGGCCGAGGCGGGTGGAGCTGGTACAGCGGCGCCGCGGCGTGGCTCTATCGCGCCGGCGTAGAGGTTTTGCTGGGATTGAAGCAGTTGGGGAACGAGCTGGAGGTGTCCCCGTGCCTGCCCCCCGAATGGGAAGGCTACCGAGCTCGCTTGCGCCGCGGTTCTTCATGGTATCGACTGGAAGTGAGCAAGCCTCCGGGCGTAAGCTGCGGTGAGCCGGTCATTGTCAAGGATGGGAAGCGGATCGAAGGACGACGTATTCCATTTCTCGACGACGGAGTCGATCATGCCGTCGAAGTCACGCTTCAACCGGCCGGCGATTGGGAGATCGACACGGGTCAACCTTGATCGTAGAAGAAAGAATCATGCACGTGCGCCACAGGCTGTTCAGCAAGAAGAAGGTCATATACCCGTCCGAGTCGCCCGGCACGCTCATCGAGCCGGAAGGCGCTAAGGACCCGGTGATCACGGTATTTGCCTACGACCACACGAATGTCACCGAGAAAACCGTGGAACAGCCGGAGGACATCAAGCCGTTGCTCGGCCGGTTTCCGGTGGTCTGGGTCAACGTCGACGGACTGGGCGACGTGGGGTTGCTGGACAGGCTGGGGGCGATCTTCGAGCTTCATCCGCTGGCGCTGGAAGACGTTCTCAATACCCACCACAGGCCCAAGGCAGAGGAATACGACAACAACGTGTTCGTCGTCGCTCGAATGGCCGAGATCCGAGACGGTGTTCTCGACATGGAGCAGGTAAGCATGTTTCTGGGGGACAACTACGTCGTGTCGTTTCAGGAGCGGGCCGGCGACTGCCTGGAGCCCGTGCGCCGGCGCATTCGCGACGACGGGCGGCGAGTCCGTTATGTGCATCCCGACTTCCTTGCTTACGCTCTGCTGGACGGCATCGTGGACGGATACTTCCCGGTGCTGGAGCACTTCAACGAGGCCCTGAACGGCGTCGAGGATGCGATCGTGGAAGACCCCGGCGAACACATCGTCGAACTGACCCATACCGTGAAGCGGGAATTGCAGGTGTTGCGCCACGGCATCTGGCCGCTGCGGGAGGCGCTGCGCAAGCTGTACGACGACATGCCCCGCATACGCGAAGAGACGAAGCCGTTCGTGCGCGACTGCCATGACCACGTGATCCAGATCGTGGACATCCTCGAGACCTACCGGGAGCGCGGCGCGGCTTTGACGGAGCTCTATCTCTCGAGCCTGTCCTTCAAGATGAACGAGATCATGAAGGTGCTCACTATCATTGCCACGATATTCATCCCTCTGAGTTTCATCGCCGGCGTGTACGGGATGAATTTCGACCCGAAGGTATCGCCGTTCAACATGCCCGAACTGCGGTGGTATTTCGGGTACCCGTTCGCATGGGGAATCATGGTGCTGGTGGCGTTGGGACTGGTCTATTACTTCAGGCGCAAGGGTTGGATGGGCGGCAAACAGTGAGCCGGTATCGCCGGTTGGATTTAGATGTTCAATCGGCCTCGCGTTCCATGCTGCAGCATACAGAGGCATCCTCGACGGAACGTCCACCACGGTCTGTGCCAGCCGGGACCCGTCTTCGACCCGGCGCACGTGGAGTGCCGTGTAGGAGGCACCCTGGGGTGAATCACGACGCAGGTCAAATCCGATTGCGCCGACCGTATGTCGAGGCGGGCGATGCGAAGGCCGGATTTCCTAACGTCCTTCAATATAGATCCAGCCGCGGCGAATGAGCCACTTTTCGATTTCGACGACCAACAGGGTCAGGGACGACAGTGCCAGGCAGACCGCGAGATCGAAGGGCGGAAGGGGTCGGGTGTGGAAGATGCTGTTCAACGCCGGGACATAGATCACGCCGAGCTGCAAAATCATCGTGAGTCCAAACGCGCCCAGCATCGGGAGATTGCTGAACAGGCCGATGCCGAGCAACGACTCACGCTCGCTGCGAACCGCCAGGGCATGGAATAGCTGGGAGATGGTGAGAACGGTGAAAACCACGGTCTGCCAGTACTCCACGCCGCGCGATACGGCCCAGGCCTGGGACGCCAGCGAGATGCCGCCGATGAACAGGCCCACCCAGATGATGTGCTGCCACATGCCGTGGGCGAAAATACTTTCCCCGGGCGGCCGGGGTGGCCGTTCCATGACCCGGGGCTCGGCGCGTTCCGCGGAGAATGCCAGGCCGGGAAGGCCGTCGGTAACCAGGTTTATCCACAGAATATGGATCGGCAGCAATGGAATGGGCAGACCCAGGAACGGCGCCAGGAACAAGGTCCAGATCTCACCGGAGTTGGAGGTCATCGTGTACTTGATGAACTTGCGGATATTGTCGTAGATGCGCCTCCCGGCCCGCACGGCCTTGACGATGGTGGCGAAGTTGTCGTCCAGCAGCACCATGTCGGCGGCTCCGCGGGCGACGTCGGTACCTTTCAGGCCCATGGCGACGCCGATTCCGGCGCTCTTTAACGCCGGGGCGTCATTGACGCCATCGCCGGTCATCGCCACGAATTCGCCGTTGCGTTGCAGTGCATTGATGATCTGGAGCTTCTGCTCCGGGCTGACCCGGGCGTAGACCCGCAGGGACTCCACTGCGCCCGAGAGAGAATCGTCCGACATCGCGGCCAACTCGGAGCCGGTGACGACTGCGCCGCGGTCGGAGGCGATCCCCAGGCGTATGGCAATGGCCAGCGCCGTGCCGGGGTGATCTCCCGTGATCATGACCGGAGTGATGCCGGCAGTGAGGCAGTCCTTCACCGACGCCGGAACCTCCGCGCGAGGGGGATCGATGAGGGCCACGAATCCGAGAAAGGTCAAATCCCGTTCGAGGAAATCCGCACGCGCTGCGTGCGGCAGGGTGTCCAGGGGTTTCTGCGCGAATGCCAGTACCCGGTAACCTTCACTGGCGAGTTTCTCCGCCAGGGCCAGGGCCTCCTCATTATTCCGCGCCGGTAGACCTTTTTCGGTCGTTGTTTCCAAGCACTTGGGCAGCAGGGCTTCCGGAGCACCTTTCACGTATGCGATCGGCCCGCTGGAGGAATCATGAACCGTGGTCATGAGCTTGCGTTGGCTGTCGAAGGGAATTTCCCCACGCCGGGGGTACCGCTGCTCGAGCTCGTGCTTGTCGATTCCATTTGCGCGTGCCGCCTCGAACAACGCCAGCTCGGTCGCCTCTCCCGTGGGCCGTCCGTCCTTTTCTTCCACGTCGTTGTTCAATGCCATCGCCGTGGCCAGGGCCTTCCACGCGGCGTTGTCACCGGTCGCCGGTATCGTGGTGCGCCGCTGTCCGTCGACGATGAACAGATCGACGTTCATGCGGTTTTCGGTGAGAGTGCCGGTCTTGTCACTACAGATATAAGTTACCGAGCCCAATGTCTCCACTGCCGGCAGATTGCGGACCAGGGCGTTGTGGCGAATCAGCTGGCGCGCGCCCAGCGCCAGGGAGATGGTTACCACGGCCGGCAATGCCTCGGGTATGGCCGCCACCGCCAGGCTCACGGCGGTGAGGAGCATCAAGAGCGGCGGCTGCCCCTGGAGGAGACCGGCGACGAACACCACTGCGCAGATCGCCAGTATTGCCAGGGCCAGGTGGCGGCCGAATCGGGCGAGACGCTGCTGCAGCGGAGTCTTGACCTCTTCGGCGCCGCCGAGCAGCCCGGCGATTCGACCGATCTCGGTGTGCGATCCGGTCGCCACCACCACGGAGCGCCCGCGCCCGCGCGTGACCATGGTGTTCTTGTAGGCGAGGTTCACCCGGTCGGCCACAGGCAACTCCGCGTCCGTCAGCGCATCCGTTCGCTTCGCCACCGGCAGAGATTCGCCGGTCAGCGCCGACTCATCCGTTTCCAGCTCCGCGATTTCCAACAATCGCAGGTCAGCCGGCACGATGTCCCCGGCTTCCAGCAGGACGATATCGCCGGGCACCAGCTCTACCGCGGCCACGGTGACGATTACTCCATCGCGCAGCACCCGGGCATTGGGCGCCGCCATCTCCCGCAGTGCCGCCACCGCCCGCTCGGCCCGGAATTCCTGAATCGCCCCGATGGCTGCGTTCAGCAACAGGATCACGAGAATGGCGATGGTATCCTGCGCTTCGCCGATAAATCCCGATATCACCGCCGCCGCCAGCAGCACCAGCACCATGAAGTCCTTGAATTGGCCCAGCAGCATGCCGGCCAAAGACTTGCGTGCGGCCTGGGG
>CAVSUY010000006.1:0-213843 GCA_963731035.1 uncultured Gammaproteobacteria bacterium
CTGGTCACCAGATCTTTGGTTGTGGGCCATGAGTGCCTTGAACGTCCGTTCAGTGCTGGATATCGGATGTGCAGAAGGACATTGTATAGAGTTTTTCAGTCGCTATGGATGCAGGGTCAGGGGGGTAGATGGCAGCAAATTCGCTAAAGAACACAGTTTGCTCACGGATTATCATGATGTGCATGACTTTGCTGAGGGTTCCTACACAACGACTGATACCTATGATCTCGTCTGGTGTTGTGAGTTCGTGGAGCATGTGGAAGAAAAGTATGTGGACAATTTTCTACAGACCTTCAAGGCGGCTCGCAGCTACATACTATTGACCCATGCCAGACCGGGAGAGAAAGGCTGGCATCACGTAAACTGTCAATTTACTGAGTATTGGGAAGAAAAACTCGATCAGATTGGCTTCGCCGTCGATTATCTGCTCACAAAATACGCTCGCCGCGTTGCCAGAGGAGCCCACTTTAAGGCCAAGGGCCTGGTATTCGTTCGACGACAGCAGAGAGGAGGCGGATTATAGATCGCGATGGTGCTGGTCCAGGTATCCCTGGTTTTTGACATAAGGCCAGATCATGTACGAAACGGGTTCATCTTCGAGGTACTCATCGACTTCGATGGATTGCATAGCCTTACTCAGAATCATCTTGTCATGAATGTCATGGCGAAAAATCTCTTTTTCATCGATATTCTTCAGCGTAAAAATCCAATACACATAATCATCCCTGTCCTCGATCTTCGATACATCCAAATGTACTGTCTTACGGAATCGCATCGGTGTCGGTTTTCTACGGATTCTCTCGCTAAAGTCAATATCTACGTATCGCTCAAAGTCAGACAGAGACCGTTCCTGACCTAAACCGTATTTTCCTAGTGATCTGTGATCACCTACCAGCAGAGTCTTAAGCCTGTCGATGGCTATTTCATGCGAATCGGCTTTATGATCGTCCCAGTGATTTCTCATTTTGTGTTTGTATCTGTGCCAGATGACGTCTTTGTTTGGACAATAGAAATCATAACCGTGCGTAAAACCTCGTGCTGCCAAATTGATTTCCTCTCCGGCGAAATATAGATGGGGATCATATTCAACTTCCTCGCAAAAACGGCCCAGCGTGAAGATCTGCCCGGCGGCGATAAACCGGCTCTGTACACAACGGTCGTCAGCTTCGACAATCTCTGTCCTCAAATCTGTCGTAAGGTCTTTTCTTATCCGGTTCAGCTTCAACCGCTGAATGCCCCTGTCTCTAGTGAGGTTGTCCTTTCCATTGATGGTCTCGAAAGGTGCGGGATAGGTGGTCAAGAGGGGCTTGCTGCTGTCGACAGATCGAATCATTCTCAAGTATCGGGTATCCCATTTCGGAGAAAAACGTGTATGCGCATCGATCTGTAGCGTGTAGTCCTCACCCTCGTAGAGCCGGTTGGTCTGGTTTCTTGCCCAGCAGCACCCGCCGCTGTCTTCGTAATAATAAGACGCAATGCGAAATCTGGGGTCAGTTGCAAAGGCGTCTAGATCCGTATACGTGTGATCGTCGTATTGCCAGCAAATCCCGAATCGTATCCTCTCCGGACATGCCGAATTTTCCAATGCGCTCTTTATCGTATTGGGCAGGTCTACGTCTCGGTACGACGCAATCTGAACGAAGATTTGCTCCATTACGAAGGCAACCGCTAAGTGATACTGTGACCAGTCTCTACCGCCAGCAAATCGCCGGCGCGGAAATAAAACGAGCTCATTTCCGAACCTGCACACTCCAAATACACCAACTCTCCGGGGTTTTGAGACTGGTTCTGGAGGGTTGTTTCCAACAATTCAATGAGAGGGCTATCGGGTTCGGATAGAAACGTTAGTGGACTCATCCCGTCAATATGAACCACGACCTCTACGTTTTGGTCGCTCACATCAAGCTTGTAGTCATTGCGGTGAGTTTCGTATGAATCCCGGGCTTGGCCACGACTTTGTAGTTTCCTTTGCAACTTATCTCGAGTATCTCTTATCTGATCGTAACCTGCCCGAAGGTTGCCATAGTGGAAGAGAATATCTTCCGATTGTTCGGACAACGCCAGTCCAGGGATATCGTCCACGCTGCCGGCCTCCAGCGCGTCGAAAAGAAGTGTCTGTGGCTGCGTCAGGTGCCGGCGTGGGTCAGGCGTTGCTACCGGGTCACTCCAGTCACGATCAAGGGCAGATTCGAAGTCATATTTCTGTTGGCTCGAAAACCCCTTCAACTCCCGATAGCATTTGCGTATTTCCGTCATGTAAGCGTCGGGAGACTTCCTGAATCGGGCGAGAGAAAACAGCAAATACTTCTGTTGTCGCAAGTGACTCAAAGCACTGACCACATAATATTCCCAAAGCGCGAGCCCAAAGTGCAGCGGAAAACGCCATCGATCCTGCAGTCTTACTGCACATTCCAATGGTTCGCCGTAGAAGAAGATACAGATCGGGTCGTCAAGTTCCCGATACCATAGCGGGGCGAAAAAGCATAGCAGCGGATCTACCAGGACACGGGGAGAGTCATCCGTGAACTCGCGAGCAATTTCCCTTGCTGTTTGAGTGTAGTCCGCGTCGTCAAACAACTGGTATCCGTATCTGGCCAACTGAAACCATGACTTTTGGTGGTCTCGCAAGATCTTTTCGTGCAGGTCCTTTACTTGTAGCGACTGAGGTACGGGTCTAATCGCTACACTGCCGGCATTGGCGGTGTTGAATAGATGACGATCCCACAGCTCCAATACAGCGTTCGGGACACCTTCGGGCGTTGATATCACCAAGTCTGGCATGGTTCTGTAATTTGCCTTTCGTAATCGAGCCCCATTATACCTGGTTGAGTCGAGTGGACTCTTGACGAGCCTCCTCCTGGGCCGAGCCTACATGACTGGAATCTATGACATAGAGGTAAAGCCAGCGGTTAATATGATTGTCAGGCGGCCGCATGACATTGAACTCGTTCCTATAATTGAAACTCATCGGCGCAGTATCTACTGATCTCATTTTGCAAAACAATGAGACATGTTCTGAGAAAAGCGGTGTTTCAACATAGGCGGGAACCTGGCGTTTCTGTGTTGCGCGAAAGGTTGCTATGATGTCAACCGGGAGTTGTCCTTGTCGTTCTGGCGATAACGATATACCAAGACAGCAAATCATTGACTCGCACAACCGCCATATTATGTATCGCAAGAAATGAGATGCCGTTTTCGGAAGAATGGCTGGAGTATCATTTGGGGTTGGGAATCGATCGGATATATTATGTCAGTACGGATTCCGACTTCCACGAGGTCCAACGGTGTTTCGGTAACAGCAGGTATCGGTCCGGCGTTGAGCTATTCCATTTCGATACATTTACGCCGGGATGGCAGATTCGTTGCTATAACCAATTCCTTCCGCTGATTCAGGAGGATTGGATACTTGTTATCGATCTCGATGAGTTTCTCTATTTAAGCCCCTTTTCCACGATACAAGACTTCCTAAGCAGCTTTCCCGACTATATAGGGCAAATTCAGTTTCCATGGCTGATTTTGATGTCAAAGGAATACTGCGGTGATCGGGTGCTCGAAATCGCAGGACAGGCAGAAAAACATATCTCCGACCATGTAAAAAGTATGGTCTTTCGACAGTGCACCACCGGACTGGGTGTCCACTCGCATAATATTAGTCAATTCAAAAGTTGTCTGAGCTCGGGTGTAGTTACGGAAAGAAAGGACAGGCACGAGTTGTTTCTAACGGACACCGCTTACTACCACCAACACCCTTTTGTTCTGCACTTCTTCTCTCGAGGGCACTATGACGCCCTGAACAGGATTATGGATCACCAATTCTTCAACAGCAAAAATGGTGAGCGGGAAAGGAGCAGGGTCTTGGATTACTTATTGAATGAGCCAAGCTGGTCAAACATTCCAACGCGCTATATGTTGATGGAGTTCTATTCGACGTTAACTACGGTCGATACCCGATGCGAGGATTTGCCAGAACTTGAATCGAAAACGGACTTGGCGCATCTCAAAACAATATTGCTCAGAAACATCAAGAAAGTGATCGAATGTGATTGGGTCGACCTGGAAGCGTTGGAGACGTCATTTGAAAACCGCTTCCATCTCTCTGAGAAATTGGCGACTCAGAGCCTATCTGGGCTTTGCACTTTAGATGACTATAGGGAGTGCAGGACTCAGTTGGAATATGTCGACAAATTGAGGAAGTCGTTGCAAGGCAGCCAAGATCCGACGACAGCCCGGCGATGACCAAAAAGAATCAAAAAACGCTTGAGTAACCGGACAGTTACTCCAGATAGTCCCGATCCGAATAGCCAATACGGCCTTCAACACCCCAGTCCAGTTCCTCCAGAATGAAGCGCAAATCGTCTTCAGAAATAGGAGCATACTGTGGAGCGGCGTACTCGTCTTCGTGCGCCCGGCCAAAGTGTTTTCGCTCGCCCAGGACGGTGACGTGTTTTAATTGGATTTGATATCGATGGGCGATTGCGCGAAGAGAGTCATTATCGTCCCTGATTGTCTCATAGTTCACGTAGCATACATTGTCGACTCGATCACGAAGGTTTAGTAAGTGCTGGATCTTCATCGATCTCAAACGCAATAGGTTTTGCGCCTCTTCGATGAACCAGTAGCTATCGTGGCGGTCCGGCCAATAGCGATTGAGTCTGATTCTTTCGAATGAATGCCAGGGCTTACGCAAAAAGTCAGACAAAGCCAGACCCCAATGGTCTCCCGCATGATACGGTCTGGCGTTGATGGAGCGGACCCAGTCGAAAGGATTCCGGAATAAGCATACAAAAAGCGTATCCGCATTGTCGCTCAGAGGCCGAATACATTGGTAATCCGTTGATTGGTTAGGTCGGCATCTGGGATAATGATCTTTAATAAACCAATGCTTCCCGCCGTAGGCTTTCGTCATCTCGATGTCGTCGAAGTTCTTGGTGATCAAACCGGCTACGTAGTTTGTGCCGGAACATCGTTCACCGAAGAGCTGCACATGCGTGATCATAAGTGTCCCTTTCGCCTACATTATCGGTGCAGAGAGGCTTAACAGCCGTGATTCCTGCGTGTCTGGGTCAACACCATCATTGCCATCTCTAACGTAGTCGATTCCGGCATAAGACAAAGATGTTCTGCTTTGTTTATCATGGGGATCAGAAAAAGAAAGAGCTCGAAGAATGCCAGTATACCGTGAGACCGAATTGATCCACATCCATATTCCCAAGACCGCGGGAACGGCAATCGAATCCTTTTTTCACTCGATAGGAGATATGGATTGGGGCCTGGATTCCTGGCTCGGCGAGAAGTACGTGGGTGAGCGATGGTACGAATTCCAACATCTCACCATATCGGAGTTTTTCAGTTTTACCGGTGAGGAATTTTTACAATTCGGTTCTTTCGCAGTGGTGCGCAATCCCTACTCCAGATTGATCTCGGAGTTCCTTTGGCGACGTCAGTTGAAACAACGGCCTAACTCCACCTTGATTCATTTTGATTCATTTGAGGATTTTATCCGGGCTATCCCGTCGGATATTGACAGCAACTGGCAATCCTACTTGAACGCTGCGGACAAAAGAGAAAGCAATTTGTGGATACATTTGCGTCCCCAGCATCACTATATCTGCGGGGAAGATGGTAAGCGGATTGTGCGGGAGATACTGCAATTTGAACGTCTGAAACCTGAGTTTGATCGACTGCTTGATCGCTATGGGTTGAGCACCGACTCAATTCGAACCCCTGAAGAGAAGAGTTTGGAAAGGTTTTTTGACAGGGGTCTTTTTGACCAGGTTAATGAGATTTACGCCCGGGATTTTGAACTGGGTCGCTATCAAATCCTTTGATCCAGGTCGTCTGGAGCGGCCCTGGAGACACTGGGAGTCGTTCCGGCCATCGTGCCTTTCGGAGGATATAGTTGCATCTAGAGCTGCTTGGCTGTAATGTCGGCCATCACGTGTATCATCAGAGTCCTCAAAATGTCCAACGACGGCTCAGAAAGTAAGGGAAAGAAACCCGAAAACACGGGTGTCAGCGGTCGCAGAAAATCGATGCGTCGCATCCTCGTTGGCGGGGGAATTATTTCCGCGGGCGCCCAGATACCCGGGAAGTGGGGCCGCCCGGCCGTCACGAGCGTCATACTTCCCGCCCATGCGCAAATGTCCACGGCTTCGCCCACGACTGCGCCTACGACTGCGCCTCCCACGACGTCTCCCACGACGTCTCCCACGACGTCTCCCACGACGTCTCCCACGACGTCTCCCACGCAACCGCCTACGGCCGGAGGATAGCTTTTGGATGAGTGTTCGAGGTGTTGCGGCACTTGGATTGGCGCTCGGTTAGTTATTGGCCGGCTCGGAACGAATCCTTCCTGAACTGGTTTATTGGAATCCTTTTTTAATTAAAGACCAGTTTACTCAACTCAATCGACATCGATATGTCAGTTTTGATGTCGATCGGGGCGGCTTAAATAATATTCGGCTGGTTTTGGAGTATGTGGCGGTTATTGCCGCTATCACGGGACGCACCCTGGTTTTACCACCTCCGCAGCCCTGGTATCTCATCAACAATGGACCGCAACACCTGGGTAAGCAAGAGGGTGTGACGGACATCGGGGAGATATTTGATATTTCCGCATTACGGCAGGCGATATCCGTTCAGACCACGCAAGAGTTCATAGCAGAGTCTGCTGAACATTTGTCGATCCCCACCGACTTCCAGTTTGAAGGCATCTTTGACTCTCAACCGGATATCTGGATGCGGTGGCAGAAATGGTTGTTCGACAATACAGTGGTTCCAAAGGGTTGGAACCCCTATGAAACGGTGATTTGTTATCCGGACATTTCGAGCGCAGATACAAACTCAGTTTCCGAACGCTACATCGACGGTCGGCAGTTCATTGAATTTACTCCACAGATGAATGCTGCTCCGGTCATCCATTTCCCCAGCAATTCACAACATCGTTCCCTGGGTCCGGTGGCGACAATGCTGATCGGTGTCGACGATCGCGGCCCCAGGCTTACGAGGCGGTTGATCAAGCATCATATCCGGTATCGTCAGGAAATTTTTGAGCTGGCCAGTGAACTCGTCTCAAGTCTCACCCTCTATGGATATACCGCTCTTCATATCCGGCGTAATGATTTTCAGTACAAGCAGACCCGCACCCGGGCCAACGTGATCTGGAATAACGTAAGAGATCTTCTGGAGAGCGACTGTCCGACCTATATCGCAACGGACGAAATGGATGAAGGGTTTCGAGATACGCTTCGATCGAACAAAACTGTGTTTTTCTGGCAAGACATCACGCAACATTATGCGGGGCCGGCGATTCCGGAGAAATACATCGGTCCCATAGAACAGTTGATTTGCGCAGGAGCCAGACGATTTATCGGAACGGATTTATCCACGTTCTCTTCCTATATCGCCCGCCTGCGCGGATATATCCGCGCCCCGGATACGGCTTCTTACTATCACACCGAAAGCTACTCGGAACCGCTGGAGGCGCTGGACCCTGATCAATTCAACGGTAGGAGCTATTTAAGGGAAAATCCGTTGTATTGGTTGGACTGTTAGGGTATTGCATCGGGTACGATGTAGTCGATCGGCCGGAAGTGTACGAATACATTACAGTAATAGTCGCCTCGCAACGGGGTAGGCCGGCCATGAGGAAGTCGACCCCCTTCATAGAGCAGCATATCCCCCGGGGCCATCGAAATCCGATGGGTTCGATAGGCATGATCTTCAATTTCCAGCGGCCAGTCCTCGTCCACCGATTGGGCGATGTTTAGAATGGCGCTGATAATATGTGTTTTTGGCCTGTCCCTGTGCACCTCCAACGAGGTGCCCCGCCGGTAGCGCCTGATTCCATATACCGCGGAAGGCAACAGCTCCTTACCACACCACTGTGCACAAATTGGTGCCAGTTCATTGAACAGGGATTCGCGCAGTGGTTCCGGTATTTCCAGAATGTCCGCAGGGGCCTCGCTGCCTGGGTTTACGAGCCGGTTTCCTTTTTCCTTCGTCATTGACTCAGAACGCGTAGAGTCGATAATCGACTTCAGTTCATGAAAGATGTCAATCGGGATCACGCGCTTCTCGAAACCTTGCCGCGTGTAGGCAGGAATGTACTCCTGTGTGTCGCGTTGAAACATCACTCCAGAGCCAATAGACCGAAACCATTGAGTGAGCACGAATTTCTCCCTCGATTTTGGCGGCTTGCCGTGATGCAGAGTTGATCCGTTGGGGGCCCCTGAGGGATGAAGATTATTCCAGAATACCGCCTTCCCGCGTTTCGGTTTGATTGATAAGCCAATGCTGGAAAACTCAGTAGCACCACCTTCCTCGACATCGTTCAGATAGAGTAAGACCGACCAGGTTCGCTGGCCGCCGAGTTCGTCGTTGGCGTATTTGTCGAACTCGTCGGTTCCCGGGCTGAAATAGTCCCCATGCGGCTTGTATTCCTGATTCGGCGTGTAGATATGTCCTTGGATGGGTTCCGCATAACTTGGGTTGATCCCGAGCAATTTCGATACCCGCAAAGTCACTTCATTGGACAGTGGGCACTGCTGATCGTCTCGCTTGAAGAAGCAGCTCTTGTTAGTGCGTACTTCCGGAGTGCGGTCCTCCAGGACGGTCGCGGAGGGTTGCTGGCGGCTGCGAATTTGTTCCACGAGTTCAGCGCACTCTCTCTCGGTTAGAAAATCGTCAATGGAATAGGCTTCCACCCTATGATCCGAAACTCTTTTGACGTTCGGAATCAGCAGTTTGTCTTGACTTGGCCTGTCCTGTTCGGAAAAGCTTCGGAGTTGTTCCAACGGCACCGTGGGCTCGTAATTCAATTCATCGCGAATCGACTCCCAGGGGAAGTCATTCAGTACCAATTCCTTGAAAACAACGTCCCTGGAGACGCCACGTTGAAATATGTTGTGCCAGATCCAGTACTTCCACTCGTCAGTGAAACGAAAGCCTTCAACAGCGTTGTGCTCTGCGGATAAATAGGCAACCGTTGATTCATTGAGGCCGGCAAAAAACGATTCAGGAAGGGGCGGATCCGTTTCGATGGCAACAAGCGCCGACTTTCGAAAACGAATGACCTGCTCGCCGTTCTCTCCAATGTTCAGATAGATGACGCTGTCGGGATCCGAACTTTTGTCCAGGAGTGACTGAAAGAGCAGCTTCAGGATCGGATTGTCTAGCTCGCAAGCCAGTTCCAAAGTGTCCAGGCCCTTGCGGTAAATCCTGATGTCCAGCAGTTGAGCTTCTCCGCCTTCGCGCATGATTTCGGCACGTTCAAAGTGCGGCAGCGTCACCGGATTGGGTGGCACGCCGTTCCTGGCGTCATCGTGAATTGCATACGTGCGGCAATCGAGTCCCGAATATACATTGAAATCCTCCAATCCTCTTACCGGTCCAAGACCGTAGCAACCGAGCTGATTTTCAGGATCCCCCTCATACAACCATCTCAACCGCCGCAGGGCATTGTCGTGGCGTCGTTGGACTTCGTTGGAATCATTGTCGTGCCAGAATTTTCGGTTGGGCATGGGATGCAAGCGGTGCCAGACGACAATTTGACTGGGATCAAAGAGATCATAACCATGCGTGAAAGAGCGCAGCGTAAGTGCAAATTCTTCTCCCGTGTAAAAATGCTCTGGATCCTGCCTGACCTCTTCATTCCATATGCCCAGGGTAAAGACAAACGCTCCGGAAAGAAACCGTGTGCGCCTTGGGTACGCGCTATTGTTCTCGGCGATAATGGCTTGTGGGTGATGTATGCTGCCGTCCTGGTTCCACTGTTTAGCGAGCGCGGTGTTTACCTGAGATAAGTCATCGATATATTCGTAGACTCTTGCTCCGTCGGAAAAATAATACAAAGGAGGAAATGCTGTAATGAGTGGCTTTTGGCTGGGTAGTTCGTGCAGCATTTCGATCAGGATCACATCCCAGGATTCGAGCATCTGTGAGTGCGCGTCGATCTGCAATGTGTAGCGCTCATCAACATATAGTTGTTGCGCGATGTTTCTCGCCCAGCATCCACCCCTGGAATCTGTGTAGGGATATTTTACATATCTGACCCTTATATCCTGCGAGTACTGATCGAGGCTGGTGGAGCTTGTAAGAGGATCCGATTCATCGTACTGAAGACAGATTCCAAATCGAAGCCGATCGGGTCTCCGTGCGTTAGTCAAGCAGCTCTCTATTGTAGTTACGAGTTCCGGCTCACAGTAGGCAGCGATCGCAATAAAAATTGTATCTTCGTCGGCGAGCGTTTCCTCAAATTGTCTTATCGCGGCAAATTCGTCAACCAACTCAAGCAGGTCATTGCAATAGTTCTGATTGGCAGAGGTGGTATCTTGCAATCGGTCCCACGGTTGGTAAGCTTGTTTCCACCATATTTGTCGTCCCTCATTGTCTACGATCTTCTGGCAATAGTGAACGATAGAGGCTTCTTTTACCCTCGCATCGGGCCAGGGCGTCCATGCAGTATGGTTTTGGAGCTCAAACTCCAGACCGAACTCTTTGCATGCCACTACGAAGGCGAACATGTCGCTCTCCCACCGGGCAATCTGGTCTCTGATGCCGGCGGTCAGTGCTATCCATCTGGAAATTATTTTTCGTAAGTCGTTGGAATGAATTAGGGCCGGCCAGGTTAAAGGCTGGAGGTCATTCACCACGACGTCACTGATGTTTACAATGGCGTCTCGAAAAGCGTCACTCACCCCATAGTCCAACCAGCGCTGCCCCATGGGATGGCCCTCTTGGACCTCTAAGTTCAAAGGTTTTCTGAATACACAATCGGGGTCCAGTATCAGTATGGTTCCGTCCGGTTGGTACTCCTCAAGCCATTCCCGAAAAGAAAAGAGGCGGTTGTACGGCAGGTAGTTGTCACCGCTTTCGGGATGAACGCTCGTGGGCCGTGTGCGTATAACCTTGGCGTATCGATGTTCAGGTAAATCGTCTCCGGCTTCACACGAAACCAATCTTATCAACTCGCCAGGCTGTTTAACTTTGCTCCAACTATATTCCAGCAACTCCGACTGCCAATGTATATTGTTGCTGGTGTTTGTACAGATAACCGAGTAGATCATTGTCTAGGGCATTTTGGACTGGTTGACAGGCATGATTATATGATCCGGTTGGCTGCTCGCCAAAGGGGTAAAGGCCCGAGACTCCGGACTCTTCGTCTGTGGGGCCGTCGAGGACTTATCGGAAGTCCTGTCGGCAGCGGGCGGATCGGCCACGAGCCTGCTGAATTCCCGCAAGATGGTGTTGAGGAGGCTCGGTGCCGATGAGGAGGCTGTCGACGATATCACCGCGGCAATCCGGCTCGCGCCGGCGCAGAGCGGTTACTACCGACATGTGAGGTTAGCGGACGTGAAGCGAAGGCGAGATGGTACTACCGATATCATTCTCGATTGGGGAGAAGATGGTTGTCGAGTTGCGGAGGTACAAAGGGACAATCAGTTTGTGGGGTGGTATTTTGTTGCGAATGAAGACACATGCTATGCGCTGTTGGACTGGCGCGAACCATGGTAGAGCAGCGCGTCGCTTCATGTGCAACAGCCTGCATACCAATGCCTTCGATGAGGCCATCACCACCCCGAGCAGCGAGTCGGTGCGCCGGGCGGTCGCGATCCAGCTCATTATTAACAAGGAGTGGGGTCTTTCCAAGAACGAGAACCCGAACCAGGGCTCGTTCATCATCGACGAGCTGACGGAGCTGGTGGAGGAGGCGGTCTTGAGCGAGTTCGAGCGCCTGTCCGAGCGCGGCGGGGTGCTGGGGGCGATGGAGACCGGCTACCAGCGCGGCAAGATCCAGGACGAGTCCTTGTACTACGAGCAGAAGAAGCACGACGGCTCGCTGCCGATCGTCGGGGTCAACACCTTTCTCAAGGAGGACTCCCAGGAGCTGGGGCCGGTGGAGCTGTCCCGGTCGACGGAAGAGGAGAAGCAGAGCCAGCTCAAGCGGTTGCGGGATTTTCAGGCGAGGGATCCTGAGAAGACGAAGGAAGCGCTGGAGCGCATCAAGCAGGCGGCCATGCATAACGAGAACGTGTTCGCGGAGTTGATGCACGCGGTGCGCTGGTGTTCCCTGGGCCAGATCACCCAGGCCATGTTCGAGGTGGGGGGACAGTACCGGCGGACGATGTAGCACCAGCACGCCGTCGAGCTACGCATGTAGGAGCGGCTTCAGCCGCGATAGTGCGGTACCGAAACGACCGCCCAAGAGAACTATCTGCTGCTCCCAAGACCTCGGTGTCCTTGACCATCAACGGCTTGGCGTCGACCATCCTGGCGATATTCCTGAACACCGCCCTCGCGACCAGCAGATCAGGATGTTCGAGTGTTGGTGTTGATAGCGTCTGCCGAGCGAAGGCGAGTCGAATGGGATACGCTCAGCTTCTCATGTTCCGGTGATCCGGGTCGTACAAGCCTTTCAGCGACGCCCGTGCGGGAAAGCGCTCCAACGCCACTTCGATCTCGATGTCGGCCTCGTCAAGCATGGCCTGAGTCACTCCGGGCACCTCGACGTAGCCCATGCCGATTGCCGAACCAAGGGCGTGGCCGTACATGCCGGACGTGAGATAGCCCACGATGTCGCCGTTCATCACGATTGGCTCGTTGTGGTAGAGCAGCGGTTCCGAATCGTTCAGCCTGAATTGCACCATGCGCCGGTCCGGAGCACCCGCCTTCCGTGAGGCGAGGAATGCCTCGCGCCCGATGAAGGCGGAAGCATCCGGCCGGGCGACGAACGACAGGCCGGCCTGCACCAAGTTGTCCGCGGCGGAGATATCGTGGCCCCAGTGTCGGAACCCCTTCTCCAGCCGCAGGCTGTTGACGGCGTGCAAGCCAACGTTGGTGATGTCGAATGCTCGCCCCGCCTTCTGCAATTCGAGCAGGACGGCCGGCGCGTCACGGGCAGGCACGAACAGCTCCCAGCCGAGCTCGCCCACGTAGGATAGGCGCTGCATCCATGATCGGACACCGGCCACCCCGGCATAGCGGCCGGTGGCGAACGGGAAGGCGTCATTGTCGAGATCGGTTTCCACGACTGCCTGCAGTAGCGCTCGTGCGTTGGGTCCCTGCACACACAGGCAGGCCGTGTCCGTGGTGAAGTCCACGAGTTCGGTCTCCGGCAACAGGTGCCGCTTGAGTCGCCACCAGTCACGGTTGTGCGAGGAGACGCTGGTGATCACATGGAAGCGATCCGCCGCGATGCGCGCAATGGTGAGGTCTGCCTCGATACCGCCGCGCTCATTGAGCCACTGCGTGTACACGATCCCGCCCGGCTGCACCGCAACGTCAGCGCAGCTTAGCCGTTGCAACGTGGCTTCGGCGCCGGGACCGGTGAGTGCGAACTTGCCAAACGACGACAGATCGTAGATACCGACCGATTGCCGGACCGCCATGTGTTCGGCTGCGGAGAAGTCGAACCAGTTCGAACGCTTGTAGCTATAGACATACTCGGGCGTGGCGCCGTTGCGGGCAAACCAGTTCGCACGCTCGTAGCCGCTCACCTCTCCGAAGCAAGCGCCCTGTCGCTCGAGCAGGTGATGCACCGGCGACATCATTTGCTTGCGTGCGCTTTGGTATTGGTAAAAGGGCCAGTGATTCGAGTAGGTGCGGCCGAGCGCCTCGGGGATGCGTTCCTCGATATAGCGCTGCGAGCACTGCACGGCATTGAAACGCCGCACATCGGTCTCGGTGATTTCGCCGGACGGATAGCCATCGACCATCCAGTCCGCCAGGATACGGCCCAGTCCACCAGCCGCGGCGATGCCCTTGGAATTCATGCCGCAGGCCACCCAGAAATTCTCGACCTGGGGGGCTGGCCCCATCAGGTGAAGATTGTCGGGCGTGAAGCTTTCCGGGCCGTTGAAGAAAGTGGCAATCCCGGCCTCGCCAAACGCCGGGAACGTCTCCATGGCACCGACCAGGTATGGCTCGATGTGTGCCATGTCGGTCTCGAACTGGTCAAAACAGAAATCCGGGCCGATGCGCGACATCGGGCAGCCTCGGGCATTCTTTTCGAACCATCCGACCAGCATCTTGCCAGCGTCCTCCTTCAGGTAGATGCCCTTGAGGAAGTCGCGCATCACCGGCCGCTGTGTGAGGCCGGGCATCCCCTCGGTGACCACGTAGTAGTGTTCGCAGGCGTACAATGGCAGGTGAATACCGAGCGTTCGGGCGATGTCCCGCGACCACAGGCCGCCGGTCAACACAACTTTGCGCGCCCGGATGTCGCCGCGCGCGGTCCGCACACCGGTGGCCGCGCCGCCCTCGATCCGGATCTCCTCGACTGGTGTGTGCTCCAGCACCAGCGCCCCTTCCATGCGCGCGCCCCGGGCCAGCGCCATGGTCGTGTCGATCGGGTTGGTCTGGCCGTCCTTTTCGTTGTACATACAGCCGAGGATGCCCTCCGTATTGATGCCGGGGTACAACTCCTCCAGGTGCTTGTTGTCGATGAATTCCGTGTCCACGCCGAACACCTTCCCCATCGACGCGGTGCGGCGGAGTTCCTCCCGCCAGGCCTCGGTCCGGGCAATGGAGAGGCTGCCCACCCGCTTGTAGCCGGTCGCCTGACCGGTCTCCGCCTCAAGCGAGGCATACAGCTCGTGGCAGTACTTCGCGAGCGTCGTCAGTGTCGGCGTGGGCCACAACATGCTGACCAGCCCGGCCGCGTGCCAGGTCGTGCCGCACGTGAGCTGCCTGCGCTCCAGCACGACCACGTCCTTTACACGCCGCCGGGTCAGGTGGTAGGCGATCGAGCAGCCGATAATGCCACCGCCGACGATGACGACCTCCGCCTCCGACGGGAGATCGGCCTGGCTCATTGGGACTTCCGCGGCATCGTTCTACATTCGCAAACGTTTGTTTTCCGGGTCGTAGAGCGCGTCCGTTTCCACGTGCGCAATGCGAATTCCGGCGCTGGTCAGCACTTCGACGGGTACATCCTGCTTCACGAGCGAGGGATCGAGGTATGCAAATGCAAGGCTGCGCCCGATGCGGTGTCCGTAAGCGCCACCCGTGGTCAACCCGACGTGCTCGCCGTCATGGTACACGGCCTCGTTGCCGTACACCTCGCAGGGGATGTCGTCGTCAAACGCAAGGTAGGCGAGCTGGATTCGGATACCGTTCTCGAGGCGCTTGCGCACCTCCCCGACACCGATGAAGTCGCGGCGGGTATCGATGAATCGATGCATGCCCGCTTCCACGCCCGTGATCTCCTCGGTGAATTCATGACCCCACGCGCGATACATCTTTTCCATGCGCATGGAATTGAAGGCGTAACCGCCAAAGTCCCGCAGGCCGTGCTTTTCCCCCACACGCTGCAATGATTCGTAGATGGAGGGCAATTGCCATGTCGGCATGTGCAATTCGAACCCCAGTTCGCCCGCGTAGGACACCCGGATCGCACGCACGGTCGCGCTGTCGAACGTGATTGTCCGGCTCGTCAGCCATGGAAAAACCTCGTTCGAGAGATCGTCCAGGGTCAGTTCCTGCAGAAGTTCGCGCGATTTCGGACCGGTGACGAGCACGCCGCCCAAGGCATCCGTGCGGTTGTCGATCGTTACATCGAATCGGTCGGCATGCTGCTGCATCCAGTGCAGATCACGGTTCTCCGACGCGATCGGTCCGACCAGGAAGTACGTGTTCGCGTCGAAGCGCGTGATCGACTGCTCGGTCATGATGCCGCCGTTCGGACCATGGAAAAGCGTCAGTGCCAAGCGACCGTCGCGCGCGGGGAGCCGGTTGCTGGACAGGCGATCCAGATACACCGCGGCATCCGGGCCGCACACCTCGAAGCGGGCGGCACCGGAGATGTCGATCACGCCAACGCCTTCCTGCACGGCGCGGCACTCCTCCGCCACCGCATCGTGGGCCGCCGAGCGTTGCCACGTGGGCGGCTCCTCGCGAACGGTCCCGGTGCGGAACCACAAGGGCTTCTCGTAGCCCTGTACCACCCCGTGCACCGCGCCCTTGCCCGCGAGGATGGCATGCAGGGGACTGGTGCGCTTGAGGCGACCAATACCGCGGTTTTCGTTGGCGCCCATGGCGGTGTACATGACCTCGTACGACTCGATCGCCTTGGCGACCTGGTAGTCCCGATCCGCCCAGCGCCCGAAACGGCGCGTGTCGAGCGGCGCCATGTTGAGCTCCGTCTGGCCATGCACCATCCACTGGGCCATGAACTTGCCCAGTCCACCCTGGGCGATGCCGATGCTGGAGCCACACAGGTTCCAGAAGTTGCGCAGGCCGGCCACCGGGCCCACCAGCGCGTTGTCGTCCGGGGTGTGCGTGATCGGGCCGTTGACGACCGTCTGGATGCCGACGTCGGCGAAGGCCGGCGTGAGCTCCATGACGCGTTCCAGAAACGGCGCCAGGCGCCCGACGTCACCGGGAAACAGCTCGCGATCGAAGGACCAGTCCACGCCGCCCAGCGCCCAGGGCTTCGAACCGAAGGTCTCGTAGGGGCCGACCAGGAAGCCCTTACCTTCCTGCCGGATGTAGGAATGACTATAAGAGTCGCGGCAGACGGGCAGTTCCTTCTCCAGTTTCTCGATCTGGGGGTGCGCGTCCGTGACCAGGTACTGGTGCTCCAGGTTTACCAGCGGCACGAATGCGCCCGCCATCGCGCCGACCGCCGGCGCGAAACAGCCGGCGGCATTGACGACATGCTCGGCGGTGACGGTGCCCTGTTCAGTGACGATCTGCCATTCGTCGGACGAAAGGGCATTGATCTCGAGCACACGGTTGTTGCGGCTGATCACCGCGCCTTTCTCGCGTGCCAGCCGGGCCTGCGGCATCACGATGGACGTCGGGTCCACGTGCCCATCGTTCGGGGTGTAGGCGATCACGCGGGCCTTGTCAAAGTTCATCAGCGGATTGATGTCCTGCGCTTCTCGCTTGCTAATGAGGTGCAGCTCGCACGGCACGTTTTTCGCACGGCTCTCCAGGTTCCGAAACCAATCCTCCTCAAGCTTACTGAACCCGATGCGCAGGCTGCCGCACTGATGGAAGGGGGAATCCTCGCCCGTTTCCCGCGGCAGGATCTCCGTGTACAGTTTCACCGAGTAGTTGTGGATATGGGAGACGGTGTGGTTGCCGATGAAGTTGCCTACCAGACCGGCGGCGTGCCAAGTCGATCCGCTGGTCAGCTCGCCCTTCTCGATCACCATGCAGTCGGTCCAGCCTTCCTTGCCGAGGTGGTACAGCAGGCTGACGCCCAGCGAGCCTCCACCGATGATTGCTACTCGAACGTGCGATTTCATGCGCTGTACTCCATCGGCTGGCGGTTTGGTTTGCGCGCGCGGAACACGACCATCGATCAGGCGCCGCGGCCAGTCTGCTCCCGGCTGAGGAATATGGGGAACCGGTCGCGCACCTTTCGATCAACTTCGTCGCTGATGTGCATCGGAACGTGCGTGCGCAGTAGTTCCTCCTTCCTGCGAATGGCCTCGTCGAGGGGATCCGGCGCACCCGCGTCGGCCCAGTCGGTTGGGCTCATGCGGTTGAACAGGCCGGGATACAGGTACTCGGTCTGCATCACCCGGAGCGTCTCGTCAGAACCCAGGTAGTGCCCGCGATCATTGAGGCACACGTCCTTGATGAGTTCCAGGCCCAGAGTCTGCTCGTCGACCGTGATCCCCTTGACCATGCGCATGCAGGCGCCGAGCACGTCGTTGTCCAGGATCAGGCTTTCCGGGCAGGTGGCAAGCAGGCTCGCGTACATGCCGGCGGATTCGTAAATGATGTTTGCACCCGCCAGGGCCGCCGCCGTCGCGGTTGATGCGCGTTCGGCGCCGGCCTGAAAGTCCGGCACCTTCGAGTCTGCCATGCCGCAGGCGGTGCCGGTTGGAAGTCCAAGGTGGTTGCCCACCTGTGCGCAGGCGGCGGACAGCACGCCCTGTTCGGGTGAGCCGCCACTCATGGCGCCGGTACGCAGGTCGGACACGAACGGCCAGGTACCGAGGATGGCGGGCGCACCCGGCTGGATGGCATTGACGTAGACCAAGCCACCAAGGCACTCGGCCCAGGCCTGCGAGACCGCGCCGGCCAGGCACGGCGGCGCTGTGGCACCGGCCTGACCCGCCGACAGCAGTAGGACCGGCATGCCGCCCTCCACCGCGACCCGCAGGCACTCGAGCGATTCCACGGCGAACTTCATCGGCGGCACCACGAAACAGTTCGACTGGCTCACGAACGGACGCGCCCGCCACCGCTCTTCGCCCCCGGCGATGACGTGCAGCATTTCGAGCGTTTTTTCCAGGTGCCGCGCCTCGGTCCAACTGGCGCCCACGTGCTTGCTCGTGCCCAGCACGGCGTTGTAGGTGGTGTTGAGGTCCATCTCGTAATTGTCCACCACGTCGCGCAATACGCAGGTGCGTTGAAACAAGTGGATGTGCTCGAGCGTATCGGCGATGCGCGCCATGTCGTAGAGATCCTGCGCGCGCGACTCGCGGTAACTGCGGGTGACGGGATCGACGATCATGACCGCGGCGCCGGCCGTCGAGAAATGCACCCGGTTGCCGTGGATTGCGCGGTCGAACGCGGGATCCTGTGCATGCAGGACAAGTTCACGATTGCTGGACTCGATCGCCTTGTGGACGACCTCGCGCGGCATGCGCAGGCGACCGTCACGCCCGGCGAGGGCGCCGAATCGCGTGCAAGCCTCGATGCAATGCGGTGTGGCCTGGGCGAAGCCGACTTCCTCGAGAATTCGATAGGCATTGTCGACCACGTCGCATACCTGTTCCGCCGACAGCGGCCTGTAGTGGCCGCCCCGTTCGCCCGGGTGGACCGGCTTCAACGCCTCGGACAATGGTGCGGACCGAAGGGCGATCCGGGACTGGCGTCCACCGGCTCGACGTGCCATGAGCTTCTCCTCGTCAATTACTGCCATCGGGCCGGATCGGGGTGACCACCGGACCCGCTAAATGCACTAAATTAATTATACCTCGCTTCCGAATCTTATGTATTTGGCGGATATGTATAGATGACATGCATTTTTCTTATGGACCCAGACGCCGGCGGCCTGCCCACACTCAAGGCGCTCATCACCTTCGAAGCCGCGGCTCGATGACCGCCGCGCCTCGGTGCTGTACCGCTGGACAAACTGCGCCATCGACACGCCCGCCTGGAACTGCACTCGGTTCATCGCCATCATCACGCTCCGCCTCGGAACCTGGCCCAAGGCTGCGCTGTTCGCGTCTCATTTCACGCGACAGACGGCTGAGCGAAGACGCTAATCAGGTTTCGGTTTCTGAGGCGCTCCCTTCCATGGAGCCTAATTGGAAACAGGAGTCGGAGGGATTAAGTCCATCGCCTGTCCGGCGGCGTTCGGTCGTGGGCTGGAAAACACGGCCATGCTGGCTTGCGCGTCACGACTCTCCGAGAAGAAGAGAATCGGCCAATCGTGCATCATCCCTTCGCGTTCGTCATAAATCACTTCTGACAACCTCGACTTGAGTGTGCGCGCATCCGTGACGAGGATATCGTCGCTGCCGCCGAAAACGAGCAGCGGCGGCGGGCCGGCCCAGTCACCGCGGAGCGGACTGGCACGGGAATCATGCATGCCTGACGCTCCGGCATACATCATTCCAGCGGCGCGCAGACCTTGCCGAGTGAGGATCGCATCGCGCAGTTCGATGTGTGCCTGGTCTGGGTGATCGGGCGCGATTTGCAGCCATGGGCAGATCAGGATCGCCTTGTCTGGCAGGGCAATTCTGGCATCGCGCGCTGCCATCAGTGTGGCAGCGGCCAGCCCACCTCCTGCCAAGTCGCGTGCCATTACGCGTACCCCGGCGGCGGGCCGGGCCATCCAATCGCGCAGATAGTCGTGGGCAGGAGCCAAATTCGTAACCTTAGGAGAAGACTACCCAAGCCGAGATGCCCGTCATAACCAATACAAAAATGGCGTGCTTCAGCGCATGCGCCACGCCGGCGGCCGCATTTACCATATAAAAATCCAACGCGGCGATCAAAGCGATTGCCGCAAAGACGGCAGCCAGCGCCCCACGCATGCCTGTAATCGCGGCGAAAATGGCGATCAGGCCGATTGCGATATTTTGCGTGCCAATGGCCCGCACAAACGACAGCCCATCCTCGCTTTTGAGTGGCATGCCAAAGGTGACGTCCCAGCCTTTCGGTGAGATGACTTTAAGAATTCCACCTTTCTCAAGGAAGACTCCCAGGAGCTGGGGCCGGTGGAGTTGTCGCGGTCTACCGAAGGGGAGAAGCAGAGCCAGCTCAAGAGATTGAGGGATTTTCAGGCGAGGGACCCTGAGAGAACCAAGGAAGCGCTGGAGCGCATCAAGCAGGCGGCCATGAAGAACGAGAACGTCTTCGCCGAGCTGATGCACGCGGTGCGCTGGTGCGCGCTGGGGCAGATCACCCAGGCCATGTTCGAGGTAGGGGGACAGTACCGGCGGACGATGTAGCCCCGAACGCCCTCTCCCATGAATGGGAGAGGGTGGGGGTGAGGGTTGAAGAGGAGACCTCGACGTTCGAAGTCAGTAGGTAGCGTACGGAGACAGGAAGGTCGGATTTCAACCCGACAACAAGAGCGAGGAGATAACGATTGCTGCGGAGGGCGGAAAGGATGCCATCAAGAGCGGCCAGGAAGCCCGATGCAGGGAATCCCGCTTGGCGCTACGAGCGCCGCCGACCGCAATGGACGCTGCTCTGCCAGCTTGTTAACGAGCCGTATCCTCGTTTTCTTGATCTGCTGGTCACCCAAGGCCGCTCGCTACCGAACTACGTGTGGCGTGAGTTCGACGATCTTCCGAAGACGATGTCGGTCGCAATATTCGAACAATTCACTGCCGGGGCAGAGGAGCCTCTGGGAAACGTTACGTTTCTTGTGGCTATGCATTTGTATACGCATGTAATACTCTTCAGTAACCAAACACATGGGAGGCGAACGCAGAAAATGAGATCCGAGTACCGCCGTAGAATGTTGATCGGTCTGGCTGCAGGGGTGCCCACAGCGTGGGTTAAGCCCGTGGTGGACACTGTTTTATTGCCGGCCCACGCCGAAACATCAGGCGAACCACTTAAGACGGAGTATTTTGGCCTCAACCTCCCCCTAGTGGCTGCAGCCAAGTCCCAAAATAGCAATTGGGTCGATCATGTTGCAGACATTGTGGTTCCTGAAGCGTATGCGATTACGATCTTTCCGGCAGGATGCGCCGTGGTACAAGGTGGCCTGGTTGAGGTTACCTATCACAATCAGAAAAATACGCGGCGATGGAGTGGCGTCCTGAGTGAGAATGGCGAAGATGGCACATTGACTCAGGTGTTAACGACGTGTAGCGCCGATGGAAGCTGTGGTACGACCCAGACAGCGAAAATATTGTCCGTCGATGGTGACAACGTGCGGGTAAGTGTTGATCAATGTAGAGGGGGGTCGTATGTATTTGACATACCGCGCGGATCAGCCTGCAATTTGCCCGAGTTAAGCGATGGTAGCTCGTGTTTTTGAACGATGGTTTCTCACTGGGTCAAACAGCGGATAGCGCATACTCAATGAACTAATCTGAATCGCGCAGTACGACCACTGCAACAGCCTGCACACCAACGCCTTCTATGAGGCGATCACCACCCCGAGCAGCGAGTCCGTGCGCCTGTCCGCGCGCGGCGGGGTGGTGGGGGCGATGGAGACCGGCTACCGGCGCTGCAAGATCCAGGACGAGTCCTTATACTACGAGCAGAAGAAGCACGATGGCTCGCTGCCGATCGTAGGGTCAACACTTTCCTCAAAGAAGATTCCCCGGAGTTGGGACCGGTGGAGTTGTCACGGTCGACCGAAGAGGAGAAGCAGAGCCAGCTCGAGAAACTGAGGAATTTTCAGGGCTGGGATCCGGAGAAGACGAAAAGAAGCGCTGGAGCGCATCAAGCAGGCGGCCATGAAGAACGAGAACGTCTTCGCCGAGCTGATGCACGCGGTGCGCTGGTGCGCGCTGGGGCAGATCACCCAGGCCATGTTCGAGGTAGGGGGACAGTACCGGCGGACGATGTAGCCCCGAACGCCCTCTCCCATGAATGGGAGAGGGTGGGGGTGAGGGTTGAAGAGGAGACCTCGACGTTCGAAGTCAGTAGGTAGCGTACGGAGACAGGAAGGTCGGATTTCAACCCGACAACAAGAGCGAGGAGATAACGATTGCTGCGGAGGGCGGAAAGGATGCCATCAAGAGCGGCCAGGAAGCCCGATGCAGGGAATCCCGCTTGGTGCTACGAGCGCCGCCGACGGCGGTTCAACGAGATGGATCTTGATGCCCAGCTAGCCAGGGAGGCAGCACCCGGACTGCGACCCACGGCCACGCTTGTGCCCCAGCCTACGATGGCCTGACTTCAATATACAAAAGGAACGAAGCGTGACGTATTGCCGGCGTAGTCTTCATACTCAGCGAACTGGCCGGCGAGAAATTGCTCTTCGCGGTTTGCCTTGGTAACGACGGCCATGGCTACCACGACGAGCCCGGCGGCGTTGAGAACGTGTCCGTTGTAGCCGGCGATGCCGAGCATCATCACGAAGAGGGCGGTGTACATCGGGTGTCGGACCAGGCGGTACGGGCCGGTGGTGATCAGCTCGGTGTCGGGGCGCGGTTCGGGATAGACGCGGAAATTGCCGATGCGGTTGTGATTCAGTGCCCAGAGGCCGAACAGGGTTCCCGCCAGGCAGAGGACCAGCCACCATGCCGAGCCGCGGTTAACCAGACCGATCGGATAGCAGGACAGGACCACGCCGATAAGCTGGGCGGCGACCTGGACGTGCGACAGCCAATTCGGTTTCATGTTCGAGTATTCTAGGCGCGGTCGACAGCAGAGAAGAACAGCATAGCCGATGAAACACTGGAGTCACTGCCGGCCAGGCCATGTCGCCGGGACCGGCCTGGCCATTCAGCGCCGGCGATTGAGATGGTAGCCCTGGGTATCGGCGTTGCCGGCTGCGGGAGAATGGGCCGACCCATGCTCGAGGCGCTGGTGCGGGCGGGTATGGATGCGAAGGGATTCGATATCCGGCTACCCTCGGAGTACGGCCAGTCGGCGCACTTGATGTCCGACGATCCGCAGACGTTCAGCGAAGGGCTGCGGATCCTGATCACCGTGGTCCGGGACACGGCCCAGACCGACGAGGTGCTGTTCGGGACCCAGGGTTTCATCGAGCGGGCCCGCTCGCTGGAGACGGTGATCGTGTGCTCGACGCTTTCGCCTCGGTACGTGCTGGCGTTGCGCGATCGCATTCCGTCCCGGATCGCCCTGGTGGACGCGCCGATGTCGGGAGCATCCATCGCCGCCTGGGAGGGCCGGCTGTCGTTCATGCTGGGCGGCAGCGCCGACGACCTGGATCGACTGCAACCGCTGTTCGATGTCATGGGCCGGCATTTTCACCGCATGGGACCCTACGGCGCCGGCATGGCCGCCAAGGTCCTGAACAACCTGCTGGCGGCATCTTCGACGGCGATGACGCGACTGGTCCTGGAATGGGCGGACGCCTTGTCCATCGACGAGGACCGGCTGTTGTCCGTGATCGAGACGTCCTCGGGCCAGAACTGGCTCGCCTCGGGGTTCGACACCATCGAGTTCGCCCGCGAGGGCCATGAGCCCGACAATTCCATCGCCATCCTCGTGAAAGACGTGGAAAGCGCGCTCGACATCGCCCCGGCGGGAGCGGATCTGGTGCTGCCGCGCGCCGTTCAGGAGCGGCTCCGGTCGCTGAAGCCGCGCGGGCGGTAACCTATCAATCAGATTACGCCGAAAGCCCCGGCCCGCTCGAGCGTGTCCCGGGCCTGCAGGTAGTTCGGCACCTCGATGAGGTTGCCCCGGTGCTCGGCCCGCGACGCCCCGGTTCGCCGCGCGTCCTCGAACGCGCGGACGATGGCCTGCGCCTCGCGTGCCTGCTCGGCAGTCGGCGTCAGAAGCTGGTTGATCCTCGCGGCGTGTTCCAGTGTCACTGCGCTCTTCGACTTGAACCCCATGGCTCGCGCCGAAAGGAGGTCCCGCTCCAGACCCTCGATATCGGTCCAGGTATAGGGCATGTCGATCGAGAATACGTTCGCGGCGGTGCAGTCCACGTGAAAGCGGCCGCGAACGTATTCCAGGGTGTTGCGGTCCCGTCGCCGCTCGGCACCGAGGCTCGCTGCCATGTCCTCCGAGGCCACCAGCGCCGCCGTGACGCGCGTACTGGCCGTGACGATGTCGAAGCAGTTCCGCAGGCCCGGCGCCTGCTCGATATTGGGCACGATCTCCACGCGGCCGGGCTCGAGTCCGGCGGAGATTTCCAGCGCGCTGATCTCGCGGTCGAGCCGTTCGATCTGCGATGGGTGGTTCGCTTTTGGCAGCAGGATGGCGTCCGGGTGGGCGGCCACGGCGGCTTCCAGGTCACGCATTCCGTCGTCGGTCTCGAGCGGATTGACGCGTATCGCCGCCACGGCGCCGGCCGCCCGCCACGCGGCCATGATGTCCTTCATCATCCCGCGGGCCGCGGGTCTTCGTTCCGGCGTGCAGAAATCCTCGAGCTCTTGGATGAGTACGTCGGCCGAGGATGCCGGCCCGTTCACCAGCGCATCGCGGTCGGCGCCGCCGATGAACAACCAGGACCGCCTCAATGCCACGGCGCGTGTCATGATGCCCGACCTCCATAACGGCACCGCGGGCCGTCGTTCGCGTGGCGCCAAAGCATAAACCACCCACTATCCGCGCGGAAGCCGTTGTTTGGCGACAGTCGTCTCAACGCCATTGGCGGCGATCGGCCTCATCCTACCCACGGACTGTGGCGCGCCTTCAACCGGGCAGGGGACCGTAATCTGGCTGTCGGAAAGCGCCGGAATCGCGGCCATCGAAACGATCTGGATACACGTTCAATGTAGCGTAGCATCCTAAGGTCAGTGCACTTGAGAACGGGGTGTGCGCCGGGCGCGGAACACCGTGCCTGCGGCTTCTCTCCAAATTGGAGGAAACATAATGCGCACAATGGGATGGATATTCGGGGCCGCCACGATCCTGCCGTTCACGGCCCACGCCGCAAACATTCGCCAGCGTACGAGCGTTGTCTGCGTGCCCGATGAGAAGACCTGGTCGCTGGTCAGCGTGCCGCACTACGTGGGCACCTCAAAGTCGGACCAGGCGGTTTCGTCTCGGAACAGGTTATCGCCACCTCGATATATTTGAAAGTGGATGGCGTCTTCCACAACGACACCCCGGAGGTGGAGTTGCCTCTTTCGGGCGGCGGCGTCGGTTGGTCGGAAAAGCGAGTCTGAGAGGAAGATCCTCTAATTTCAGAAGCAATTCCTCTCTGATCCTGCGTTTTTCTCCTGGGTCGGGTTTCAACCCGACAACACGAGCCAGAGGAAGGCGGTCGGTCGCCGCGTAGGGCAGGAAGATGTCGACAGGAACGGTCAGGAAAGCATCGTAGTCGGCTTTTTGTCCTCGTGGCGGGCTTATACAGCGGCCCTTCGCAGGGACATCAACATGTTCCGTCGCTCGAGATGAACTGGGTTAACTGTCACCGTAATTGCGGGATACGGTCTCATTCCGCGGGCCAGGTGAAAGTCACTTCAGCCATACCCCGGCCGCCGATGTCTACGGTTTGCTTCTTTTCGTTGCCCTTGTGGTCGGCTGCGACCAGATAGGTTCCCACCGGCAGGTCGGCCATGAGAATGGGACCATCACTCCTGGTTGTCACCAGCGCATTGTCCTGCTGATCCATTATGCGGACGTCGACGCCCGCCAGGAAGTTGCCTGCGTCCAGTGTGAACACAAGTTTGAGGTTGAACTGACCCGCCATGGCCTGCAACTGGGCTCGCTCCTCTTGACCGAATCCACCACTGACAAAGTTGATGCCCTGCTGTTCTTGGACCTGCAACGGCTGCTGCGACCAAGCCGGAGACCCAGCGAGCAGCGCAAGCAGCAGCCAGACGAATCTTTGCGATCCTTTGTGAAGGATTTGGTAAGAGAGCATTCGCTTTTTCATGTCGGCGGTTAGTGATGAATAACCCACAGGTTCCGGGGACAGTATACCGATTTTCCGGATTGTTGTTCTTGCAATGGAGCCGAAGCGGAGTTCCGAGTATCTCATGTGAGAAATGCGCCACGTCCATTTCGAAGTGTTCCGTTGTTTCGACGAAGTCAAATCGCCCAACAGGGAAACCCCACAAGAATTGGCTATAGAAGTTTCTCGGTTCCGGGCTCAAACAAAAACGCTCCAACGACCATTCTTCTTTCACAACTTTCCTATGCAGGAGAGGAGCCCTCCTGGGTCTTTGGTTTCTCAGCCAATAGAAATGGTGTGATACCAGCCGTTCGATCGGGTCACGCAGCCACGCCACAAACCTGGCTCTTTCTCCACGCGGATTGTCTCGATCCGTGCCTGTTGCACCGTGCGTTGCCGAACGGTCGAGTGAGGGCGTGCTGCCGTACAGACGAGGTCACGCGAGCTGGGCGGAGTGCATGATCGCCGGCCGACATCGCCGGTGTGCGACCCGTCGAGCCCTGCCCCTCCCACCGCCGGACCACAGACACCGCCAAAGGAAGTGACATGAAGACCACTCACATACCCGACCCGCTCACCCAGGCCAACCACGGATAGGAAGAATAACCCACGCGTGCGGCGGCCGAAAGGAGCTTTTAGAGCCGGGTCCGGGCAGGGAAATGTCGCGCTGATACGGGGTCGAGGGCACCAAAGAGACTGTTCGACAACCCGGCGCCGCCCGGAGCAGTAAGGTCGATGGAGTTCGATATACTGTTCCCGGAATTGCCGGAATTGGGAGCTGCCAGGGTTTCGACCGCGCGTTCACATACTTCAAGCACGAGGACCAGGGTGCCGGGCCCAAGCTCGCGCGGAGCATGATGGGCCGATAACCCAGCGTCCCGTCCGGCCGACTACGCCGGTTTCACGTGTGGGGCCACTATCAATCATGCTGCCTGGAGCACCAGTCAACCCACATTATCCGGTACGTCGACTCCATCGACCTCGCCAGATCCTTACCATCGAGCAGTGAAGACGCGCACAGGCGGTCACGCATGGTTTTCCGATATTCGCCCAGGCGCTGACGGTCACTCGCCAGTTCCACGGCCTTGCGCACATAGTCGTCGTCGTCGTCGGCTATCAATTCCTCCAAACCTACGGCTTTCAATATACTCACGCCGACTCGCCCCGAGTGCCTGTCACCTGCCAAAGTCACGACGGGCGAGCCCATCCACAGGGTTTCACAGGTGGTCGTCGTGCCGTTGTAGGGGAACGGGTCCAACAGCACGTCCATGTTGGCGTAGAGATCAAGATGTTCGTTATAGGTCAGCTTGTCGGGCAGACGCAACTGGGAGGGGTCGATGCCATGCACTGCAAACTTGCTCAAGATGTTTTCCCGCGCGGTCTGGATGCGAAACGACTGGCTCTTGATCACCAGTACCGAATCGGGTAATTCGCGCAGGATCCGTGACCACACGGCTATGACGTGATCATTGACTTTGTAAAGGTTGTTGAAACAGGCGAAGGTCGCAGTATGCGTCGCACCGGCCGCCGACCAGCGCACCGGCGGCCCCATATCGAACGGTTTGTAGCAAAGGAAACAACGCGGAAGCCGGAACAGGCGCTCGCTGTAATAGATGTCCGTCATGCCCTCCGGATCGGCGTTTGCGTCCGTGACCCGGTAGTCGACACGGCTCAGCCCGGTCGTGTTCGCGTATCCAAGGTAAGTCACCTGCACCGGCGCCGCGCGAAGCGCCAGCACGCCAGGCCGGCAGCCACCGGTGTGGCCCGACAGGTCAACCAGGATGTCGATCCGGTCGGCGCGGATCTGCTGTGCAACCTGCGTATCATCGAGGTGCCGGATACGCAGCCATCGATCCGCATAGTAGCGCATGCGCATCGTCACCACGTCGTAGCTCTCGACATTGGCGTAACAATAGACCTCGACTTCGTCATGACTGTGCCAAGCCAGCAGCGGCTCGAGGAACCAGGCGACGGAATGGCCGAAGAAATCGGCGGACAAATAGCCGATGCGCAGACGCCGTCCAGTCATCGGTGAATTGGTAAAGTCCTCGCTTATCGGCGTTATCGCCTGTTCGAACCGGCGTCCCCACGCAAGATGCTTTTCGGCGACCTGTTCCGCCGGAACATAGTGGTAATTCATCATGAACAGATCGCTGCCGTGTACGTTTGATTCAGGCGGCGCCTCGTCAGACACCCGTTGGTACCAGCGGTACGCCTCCTCCATGTTCGCTACGGCTGCATGTACGCCGGCGATACTCTGCCAGACTTCCCAAGGCGTCTGCGACAGCGCGGCGGCGTGATCAAGCGACGCCAGCGCCTCGTCGATGCGCCCGGCGTCCTGCAGAGCGAGTGCGAGCTGCACATGCGACACTACCTCGTTCGGCAGCAGCTCGGCGACCTCTTTCAGGAGCGGGATGGCTTGCAGACAACGATGTTGTTCGCGCAGCTTGATGCCACGGGTCAATAGCAGAGTCGCCCGTTCGACAATTGCGCCTGCCTCGGGCTCCGTCCCGGCCGAAATCATCGTCCGGGTCAGGCCACTAACTTCTGTGGTCTCAGCTTCCGCGAACGGTGAGCTCGGTTGTGGTGCCTGCTGATATAGACTGGCCAGGACCGGGTCTTCCATTGCCGCCCGGGACCGGAGCCGCGCGGCTTCCGTTAGATTCCCTTCCTCGTAGCGCAGAATGCTGAGATTGTGATATGCCATGGCGAGTTTCGGCTCAAACATGATCGCTTTCTCGTAACAGGCCGCGGCGCGTTTCATTTGTCCCAGATGCTGTGCAATGGTGCCGAGTTGGAACCAGGCGCCAAAGTGGGTCGTGTCCAGCTCCGTGGCAAGCCGGTAGTACCGACGGGCGGCCTTGAACTGGCCGCGGCTTTGCCGGACGAAACCCAGCCCAAAGCTCGCGTCTGCGGATTCCGGGTTGATGCGCAGGGCCTGCCGAAACAGGCGATAGGCGGCGTTGAGATCATTGCTGCCCTGCTGCATTTGCGCAGCGAGGATCTTGTCGGCGCCAGACTTGCGGGGCGGCTCACGGCTTTGCCCGTCAATCACGCGAGCGACCTTGCGGTCGCCCCGAGTTCGCAGAATGAACAGGGGCGCGCGAATAGAACGGTCACCGAACCGGTACGCCAATGCATACCCTCTCCCCTCGGTGCGCCACACTTTTTCATCGACCAGGGCATGCAGTCTGGCAAGTGACGCGCAACGCACGTCAGGGTCAAAACCATCCGGCGTAACACGCGGGGCCGACGGTGACAATATCAGCATTCCCCCGGGACGCAGCGCCTGGCGAGCCGCTTTCAACGCCTGAGTGATCTCCTCGTACGATTCAAATACATCTGTGGCAACGATGACGTCAAAGGTCGACGGGAATTCATGCATAAATGAAATCGCATCCTGCCGAATCAACGTGTCGTAAACGCCGCGTGGTCCAGCGTGGTCCAGTATGCGCCCCGAGATATCGACGCCGGTCAGCGTGAAGGCGAGGGGTCTGAAGACGTGACCGCAGGCTCCTACCCCACAGCCGGCATCGAGGACAGTCAGCGATCGGTCCTGATCGGGAAGGATCCGGCGCATCTCGCGCTTGAGACGAGCCGGCAGCCGGTATTGCGCGATTTCAGTGGTCAGGTAGTTGTAGGCATGCGCACAGCTGTCGTAGAACCACCGGCGCCGTTGCAATGCATCAATAGCAGCCTTCCCGTGAGCGCCCAGTAGAAACTGCGCTTCATCATACCCCGGTTCTCCGGACGCGATTCGGCGCCAGCACTCCCTACCTTCCACCGGTTTTCCCTGCGCGTACAATACCCGGCCCCGCACCACCTGTGCCGGTGACCTCGCGGCATCCCCATCTTTGACGGACGCACACAATACGGCGGCATCGTCCATCTTCCCCGCTCGCAGCAGGACGCGCGCCAGCAAGACCCGTGTTGCACCATCGCCAGGTTCGAGATCCAGTGCTCGCCGGAGTGCCGACTCGGCTTCGTGCGTTTCGCCGATACCGCGCTTGATGTTGCCCAGATGCAGCCACGCGCCGTGAGACGACGGATCGAGTCCCGTCGCCGTTTCCACGGCGAGCAATGCCTCTTTAACGACACCGCGCGCCCAACGCACCCGCGATATCAGAAAATGGATCTCGGCTTCCCCGGGATCAAGCGTCAGCGCGCGCAGCGCGTATCGTTCGGCATCCAGGTAAAGGCCGGCCTGCTCGTCGATTGCCGCGAGAAACAGCCAGGCATCCGCGTTGTCATCCTGTTCCTGGCACAGGCGTATCAAGACCTCGCGCGCTTCCATGAGCCGGCCCCGGGCCACGAGGTTCTCGGCCCGCGCTTCGAGGTCGCGCGGGCTGTTTGGCAGGGAGATATTCAATCAGAAATACGGTGCGGGCGGCCGCTCCGGGACTGCTGGCCCCGCGGCCAAAATCCACCCTGGCGCACGCTTGACCGGCTGCCCCCCTTCCAAGGGCAACGCGTCAAACGCCCGCCTGTGCGTTCCTAGGGTCCAATGGCGGCGGTCTGCGCTGTTTGCATGGCGCACGTCGCGGTGAAGATGAACTGTCCCAGATCCTGGACGGTCATCCGTTCCAGGCTGCTTGCGGTAGCTCTCATGGTTGTGAACACCCGGTCGCTGAAGCTGAATGCTTTGTTCGGATCCGTCGACGGCACGGACATCGTATAAGAAACCACAGAGGCGCCCGAGCAGGTTTCCCCGGAGAAGTTTCCGGGACGATTCAGCGTCTCGGTATACGGCGTGGGCGTGTAGTTCGTTAGGAAGGTCGTTATGAATCCTACTTGTGTATTAGGGCCGTCCGACGTGGTCGTTTGTCGCGTTGTCGAAGACGCTCCCGCCATGAAATCCGTGTTCCCCGCCCAACCGGTGACGATGCAGGTCATGGTAACGCAACCGAGTTGTGTCGCCGGCGTGGTATCTGCCGGCGAGACTACCGCGTGCGCGGGCAATAGCACGGAGTCCACCACCGGCCGGCGCCAAGTCTGCGGCAGATGCGCCTGCGAGGCCAGTACGCCGCCACCCGCCGCGATCATCCCCAGCATCTTGCGGCGTTTGGCGGAACGTTCCTTCGGATCTCCTATTGCAGCGGCGTTGTCTTCCCTTTGCGGATCGCCACCGGCCGTGGTCTTGCTTTCTCTGGTCTTGCTTGTCATTTGAAACCCCCCACGATCATCGTCATATATAGGTAATCACGATTAATACGTGTTGCATAGTGACACCACTTTCTCCCTATATCAATCTGAAACTTGAGAGTGACTTTGCACGATATCATTTATTCTTGATCTAGATCATTGATAAGTTTCACATCGTTTCGGCGCCTCGACAGGGACCATCCTACATCGCCGGCTGACACTGCCCGACCACGTTGATCAGTTCATCGTTGATATGACGGGCGAACCAGTCCTCCGTCGGTGTATTAAAGATACCGCGACCGACGGCGGCGCCGCGGCGGTCATCGACGGCGCCGTATCGTTCGCGCTGAGCGCTTCGATGGCGCTGTTCAGCACCGAGGCGTCGGCATAATCAACACTTTCTTCGACAAGCACGTCCTGGTCACGCACCAGCCGCGCGGCCTCAAAGGGGCGCGTAAATCTTCACCACCCCGAGCAGCGAGTCGGTGCGCCGGGCGGTGGCGATCCAGCTCATTATTAACAAGGAGTGGGGTCTTTCCAAGAACGAGAACCCGAACCGGGGCTCGTTCATCGTCGACGAGCTGACGGAGTTGGTGGAGGAGGCGGTCTTGAGCGAGTTCGAGCGCCTGTCCGAACGCGGCGGGGTGCTGGGCGCCATGGAGACCGGCTACCAGCGCGGCAAGATCCAGGACGAGTCCTTGTACTACGAGCAGAAGAAGCACGACGGCTCGCTGCCGATCGTCGGGGTCAACACCTTTCTCAAGGAGGACTCCCAGGAGCTGGGGCCGGTGGAGCTGTCCCGGTCTACCGAAGAGGAGAAGCAGAGCCAGCTCAAGAGATTGAGGGATTTTCAGGCGAGGGATCCTGAGAAGACGAAGGAAGCGCTGGAGCGCATCGCAGGTTCCGGGGACAGTATACCGATTTTCCGGGTTGTTGTTCTTGCAATGGAGCCGAAGCGGAGTTCCGAGTATCTCATGTGAGAAATGCGCTACGTTCATTTCGAAGTGTTCCGTTGTTTCGACGAAGTCAAATCGCCCAACAGGGAAACCCCACAAGAATTGGCTATAGAAGTTTCTCGGTTCCGGGCTCAAACAAAAACGCTCCAACGACCATTCTTCTTTCACAACTTTCCTATGCAGGAGAGGAGCCCTCCTGGGTCTTTGGTTTCTCAGCCAATAGAAATGGTGTGATACCAGCCATTCGATCGGGTCACGCAGCCACGCCACAAACCTGGCTCTTTCTCCACGCGGATTGTCTCGATCCGTGCCTGTTGCACCGTGCGTTGCCGAACGGTCGAGTGAGGGTGCGCTGCCGTACAGACGAGGTCACGCGAGTTGGGCGGAGTGCATGATCGCCGGCCGACATCGCCGGTGTGCGACCCGTCGAGCCCTGCTCCTCCCAACGCCAGACCACAGACACCACCGGAGAACGCCATGAAGATTCAATTCAACACCGACGTCAACATTCACGGCACCGAGGCGCTGGCCGCTCAGGTCAGCGCCTCGGTCGAGCACGCGCTGGAGCGCTTTGAGGAACACACGACCCGGGTGGAAGTTCATCTGAGTGACGAGAACGGCGATAAGAGCGGGCAGCAAGACCAGCGCTGCAGGCTGGAGGCCCGTCTTGAAGGCCGGCAGCCGGTGGCGGTGACCGACCACGCAGCGACGCAGGAGCAGGCGGTGCATGGCGCGGCCCAGAAGCTGGTGCATCTGCTGGACAGCACGCTTGGGCGTCTGCACGACCATCGGGAGAAGAGGTCCAGTATGCCCTTGTCGGTGACGGAACCCAACAATTGGAGTGACAGCCCTGTGGAGTGACGGCGTTGATCCAGTGCGCTTCCAAGGTCGCGCCCGGGTCGTGGATGTCTCCGAGAAGCTCAAGCGCTTTGTTGTTATAACCTTTCAGACTACTCGCCCCGTACACTTTTCTGACGCGTTCGAATAGTTCAATAAACGTCGTATTCGGCGTCATCACATTTGCGAGCCAATACTTGGCTCACGCAAAAGGAGTCTATATGTCGATATCTTCGGTACCCACAATCGTCTGACCGTCCTGAACAGATTCGGATCTGACTCTAGGAACAAACACTCTCTGACTCGGTTTTTACTTGACCCGGCTTTCCCCCGACCCGGTTTTTAGCGTGCCCCCCGACGGAGCACCGCCTTCATCCGCCCAGCCCGCTGGAACCCGATGACCACCTGCCAGGGAGGCGGCGTCCGGACTGCGCCCAACGGCCACGCTCGTGTCCCAGCCCGGGACGGAGCGCGAAAATTTGCCGATGACGCTTACCAATTCCTTCGCAGGGCCTTTGAAAGCCGTCCCTTCGGCCATCAACACCCCCATTTTCCCGACCACACTCCGCCCGCAAGCGCCTTATATCCGTCAGGCACCCGCTTCAAAATTTCTATCCGTTACCCCACAGGTCGCCGGCGCAAATATTTTGCAATTATTGACGTGCATCAAGCCGCCCCTACGGCGCGAGGACTACCCTTGAATGAGTGGAGGCAAGACGGTCGTTTTAGACAACGCACGAAGTGGGAGTGGCTGACGATTCTTTTTTTGCATCCGCGGCTTCACAGGAACGCGCAAAAGACGGCGCCATGTGAACTTTTGAAATCGGAGGAACGCGAACATGAGTACTACGGGTATTGATGCGGCACCTGCATCCGGCGCCAAATTGTCCAGTAAGCTCGGCTTGGTGCCGCTTGTCGCCCTGGTCGTTGGCTCAATGATCGGCGGCGGCGTTTTCAGCTTGCCGCAGAACATGTCCAAGGGCGCGGCTCCGGGAGCCGTGATAATAGGTTGGTTGATCACCGGCATTGGCATGCTGGCGCTTGCCTTCGTCTATCAAGGTCTTTCGACACGCAAACCGAAACTTGATGCTGGTCCCTACTCCTATGCCCGCGCCGGTTTTGGTGATTTCGTCGGTTTCAACAGTGCCTGGGGCTATTGGCTCAGTGCCTGGCTCGGAAATGTCTCTTATGTCGTGCTGATTTTCGGCGCGTTGAGCTACTTTTATCCCGCCTTCGGCGCCGAGGGAAACACGATCCAGGCGATTATCGGAGCATCGATCGTTCTTTGGGTCATCCATATCCTCGTCCTGATGGGCGTCCGACAGGCTGCAATCATCAATGTTGTTACCACAATAGCCAAAATGGTGCCGATCCTGCTCTTCATCCTGCTAGTGGCGGTTGCGTTCAATCTACCCAAATTCAGCTTCGACTTCTGGGGCACGCAAACGCCGGCACTGGGCAGCATCATGGCGCAGGTCAAAAGCACTATGTTGGTCACGCTTTGGGTTTTTATCGGGATTGAAGGTGCAAGCGTTGTCTCTGGACGTGCAGCAAAACGTTCCGATATCGGTCGTGCCACCATCATCGGCTTTGTCATTGCCCTGATTGCCTACCTGTTGATCTCGCTTTTGTCCTTCGGCGTCATGAACCAGTCGGAATTGGCCGCCCTGCCGGCTGCAGCTTCAATGGCCAATGTGCTTGAACAGGCCGTCGGTCCCTGGGGCTCGGTCCTCGTGCGTGCCGGTCTTGTGATCTCTGTTGCCGGTGCGTTCCTGAGCTGGACACTGTTTGCAGCTGAAATTCCATATCGCGCAGCGAAAGAAGGAATGTTGCCGGCGGTGTTTGCAACCGAAAACAAGAATGAATCGCCCGCTGGCGCTCTATGGATCACCAACATCTGCGTACAGATCTTTCTGATCGTCACGTTTTACGCAAACTCGACCTATCTCGCCCTGTTCTACATTGCCTCGACCGCCATTCTGGTGCCTTACGTTCTCTCCGGCGCCTATGCATTCAAGCTGGCTCTCAGCGGAGAAGACTACAAGAAAGGCGAGCGGCGCGGCCGCGACATGTTTACCGGTGCTCTGGCAACCGTCTACGGTGGATGGCTTATCTATGCGGCTGGCCCCAACTACCTGCTGATGTGCGCGATTCTCTATGCAGTAGGCGTGCCTATCTATTGGTTTGCCCGCTCCGCGCGCGGCGAAAAGGCTTTTTCGGGCACTGAAGCCATTATCGGCATCGGCATCGTGATTGCGGCTGTCATTGCCGGTTACCTGATGTGGACAGGCGCCATCAGCGCGCTGTGATCCCCTCCAATCTTGGAACTGCCAAATGAACGCGAATGCGAAAGTCGGTGTCCACTCCGAAACCGGCAGACTGCGGCAGGTGATTGTCTGCCGCCCCGGTCTTGCCCATCGGCGTCTCACCCCTTCCAACTGCCAGGATCTGTTGTTTGACGACGTCTTCTGGGTCAAGCAGGCGCAGAAGGACCACGATGTGTTTTCCACCATCATGCGTGGCGAAGGTGTCGAGGTGCTGGACGTCAACGTGCTTCTTGCCGAAACACTGGACACGAAAGAAGGCCGGGCATTTGTGCTCGACCATCGGATCAACCCCGATCAGGTCGGCGTTGGCATGATGGAAGAATTACGCGCCTGGATGGAGGAGCTGCCGAGCGAAAAGCTTGCCGAATATCTCCTGGGCGGATTGGCGGAAGATGATCTTCCGTTCACGCCGACGGGTCTGTTCGGCAGTTATCTCGGTCATCACGGCTTCCTGTTGCCGCCGCTGCCGAATGCGCTGTTTACTCGTGACAACTCCGCCTGGATCTATGGCGGGGTGACGGTAAACCCGATGTATTGGCCTGCGCGCCGGCCGGAAACCCTGCTCAACACGGCGATCTACACGTTTCACCCGAAGTTTTCGGGCAAGGTCGACATCCATTGGGGCGACCCGACAAAGGACCATGGACTGGCGACCCTGGAGGGCGGCGACATCATGCCGGTCGGCAATCGAACGGTTCTGGTCGGCATGGGCGAGCGGTCGTCACCGCAAGGTATCGGACAATTGGCTGAAGCCCTGTTTGCCAAGGGCGTGGTTGATCGCGTTCTCGCATTCCGCATCCCGAAATCACGCGCAGCCATGCATCTGGACACGGTGTTCACGCTCTGCGGCGGCGATGTGGTGACGACCTTCAAGGAGGTCGCCGACGAGTTGGTCTGCTACGACATCCGCCCCGGCGACGGCAAGTCACCGCTGTTGTTCCGCCACGATCCGCGCCCGATCTTCGACATCGTTGCCGAAGTGCTTGGCTACAAGAAACTGCAGATCGTGCCGACCGGCGGCAACACGGAAGAAGAGCGGGCCCGCGAACAGTGGAACGACGGTAACAACGTGCTGGCGCTGCGGCCCGGCGTCGTGGTCGGCTATGACCGCAACGACGACACCAATGCGGCGCTCAAGGCCGTCGGCATCGAAGTTATGGCTATTCCCGGTGCCGAACTTGGCCGTGGCCGCGGTGGCGGCCATTGCATGAGCTGCCCGACCATCCGCGACGCACTTTGAGCACAAAGGATAGAGACATTGGCTTTCAACCTGAAAAACCGCAGCCTTCTGACACTGCGTGATTACAGCCCGCGAGAAATAAGTTTCCTTGTAAAGCTCGCCGCCGACCTTAAGACCGCAAAATATGCAGGCACCGAAGTCCCCAAGCTTCAGGGCAAGGACATCGCCCTGATTTTCGAAAAGGATTCAACCCGGACCCGCGTCGGCTTCGAGGTCGCTGCCTACGACCAGGGCGCCCGTGTTACCTATCTGGGACCAACCGGAAACCATATGGGTCACAAGGAAACGGTCAAGGATACGGCCCGCGTTCTCGGACGGATTTATGACGCGATCGAGTATCGCGGCTTCGGCCACGATATCGTTGAGGAACTCGCTAAATATTCCGGCGTGCCGGTTTATAACGGCCTGACCAATGAGTTTCACCCGACCCAGATCCTGGCGGACTTCCTGACCATGCAGGAGCATGCCGAAAAGCCGCTGCATCAGGTGTCTTATGCGTTCGTCGGCGATGCCGCCAACAATATGGGCGACAGTCTTTTGATCGGCGGCGCCAAGATGGGCATGGATGTGCGGCTTTGCGCGCCCAAGGCCTGCTGGCCTTCGACGGAAATCCAGGAAGACGCACAGGCAATCGCCGCTGAAACGGGCGCGCGGATCATGATTACCGATGACATCGACCTCGCGGTCAAGGACGTGGACTTCGTCTATACCGATGTCTGGGTCTCGATGGGCGAGCCGAAGGAAAAATGGGCCGAGCGGATCAAGCTTCTGATGCCCTATCAGGTCAATTCGGCGCTGATGGCCAAGACCGGCAATCCGCGTACCCGCTTCATGCATTGCCTGCCTGCCTTTCACAATACCGACACCTCCGTTGGCGCCGATATTGAGGCTCAATTCGGCATCAGCGCCATGGAGGTCACCGAGGAAGTGTTTGAAAGCCCTGCCTCGATCGTCTTCGACCAGGCGGAGAACCGGCTTCACACGATCAAGGCGGTGCTGGTCGCCACGCTGGGGTCCTGACATGCTGGTGGTCGCAGCGCTTGGTGGCAATGCCCTGTTGAAGCGCGGAGAGCCGCTGACTGCCGAGGCGCAGCGCGCCAATGTAAAGCGAGCGGCCGAAGCATTGGCCGCCATTGTGAGGGCGGGCCACCGTCTGGTCGTAACCCACGGCAACGGCCCGCAGGTGGGGCTTCTGGCTCTGCAAGGCGCGTCCTACAAGCCGGATGAGGCTTATCCTCTCGATGTGCTCGGCGCCGAAACCGAGGGCATGATCGGCTACGTAATCGAACAGGAACTGGAAAATGCGCTCAACCACGAGCGCGCGGTGGCGACCCTGTTGACGCAGGTCGTCGTCGACGGGCGCGATCCCGCTTTCGGTAAACCGACGAAATTCGTCGGGCCGGTCTATGAAAAAGAAGAAGCCGAAACACGGGCCAAGGCTGCAGGTTGGACGATTGCTGCCGACGGCGCCAAATGGCGCCGCGTCGTTGCCTCGCCAAAGCCTGTCGAAATCCCGGACCTGCGGGTTATGAAACTGCTGCTGGATCAGGAGGTGATTGTCATCTGCACCGGCGGCGGCGGCATTCCGGTCGTTAGGCGCGACGATGGCAGCATGATCGGGATTGAGGCGGTCATCGACAAGGACGCGGCAAGCGCGCTGCTGGCCCGCCAGCTCGGCGCCGATGCGCTCTTGCTGCTGACCGATGTCGATGCGGTCTATAGCAGTTTTGGCAGCGAAAATGCGAAGCGGATCGCCCATCTGACACCCGCTGAGGCCAAAGCACTGGAAGCGCCGGCCGGCTCCATGGGGCCGAAACTCCGCGCCGGAGGTAACTTCGCAACAAATGGTGGCTTCACCGGCATAGGCCGGCTTGAGGATGCGGTCTCGATTCTGGAGGGCCATGCCGGCACGCGGATCATATTGTAGGGGGCGCTCGCAAAGCTTTGGTTGGTCTGAAAACGCCTGAACGGCTTTCGTTATCCTCGTGAAATCATCACCTATGCGGTGTGGGTGTATCGTCGCTTTGCCCTGAGCGCCGGGGATGTCGAAGACCTGCTTGCCGAACCGGGGGTGATGATCAGCCGGGAAGCCATTCGTCTTTGGGTGAACAAGGGGGCCTCGCCACGAACGGGAACGTCTTCGCCGAGCTGACGCACACGGTGCGCTACTGCTCACTGGGGCGGATCACCCAGGCCATGTTCGAGGTAGGCGCACAGTACCGGCAGACGATGCAGCACCAGTTTCACGGTGCCGTCAGGCAAGATTCTGTCCCCTTTTAATACACAAGAAACCGGGTCAGAGAGGGTTTGTTCCCAATATTCCAACCGGGTAAGCCCTTCACAAGGAGGTGCGCCATGCCCCGCAAACCCCGTTGTGCGCTGCCGGTAATTCCCGTGAACGTCATCCAGCGCGGCAACGATCGCGAACCGTGCTTTCTTGCCGATCAAGACTACCGGCGTTATCTAAATGACTTGGGCGCAGTCGCCCGCAAGCACCGCTGCCGACTGCCCGCCTATGTGCTGACCCGGTTAGGTGAGCCCGGTCGCCCCGAAGATCAAGGAGGAATCCGGTGCGATACGTCGTACCATGAAGAATATTAGAGAGAAATGCTCTCTGACCCGGTTTTTCGTTTTGACCCGGTTTTTCGTTTTTCGGACGCGTCCGTCGCGAAGCCGGATACCAGGACGTAGTAGACTTCGGTCATGTGGCCGGTGTGAAAGTTCGACGACGGGCCCAACGGGTTTATCGCGTTGTCGAACCTTGCACCAATACAAACTGGGTGATTCACTCCCGAAAAGGGCAGAGCGGAGGTAACTGAAGATAATGAACATCGGACAGTGTTACTGGCTGCCAAGTCGGACCGGGGCACGATTAGCTCTGCATCCGCGCCACACACACGGTGTCTCCGAAACGAGGCAATGTTGAAAGAATTCTGACGAAATGCGTATTCTCTGGCACTCCGTAGCCCCGTGGATCAAGACCGGGTACGGCACGCAGACGGAAATCTTCACCCGTCGCATCCGGGACCTGCTCGGTCACGAGGTCGCTATCTCGACCTGGACCATGCGTGGGGGGCTCATGAACTACGACGGGTTCCAGATCTATCCCGGCGCCCAGGATGGGTTCGGCAACGACATCGTGGCCCGGCACGCCCGGCACTTCGACGCTGAGCTGGTCGTCACCCTGACGGATTCCTGGGTGTTTCATCCGCATGCCATGAAGAGCATTCCCTGGGTAGCGTGGACGCCCGTCGACCACGACCCGGTCCCGCCCCGCGTCGTCAATACGCTCAAGCGCGGATACTCCGTCCCCGTGGCCTACAGCCGGTTCGGCGAAGAGAAACTCGTTGAAGCCGGACTCGCGCCACTGTATGTCCCGCACGCCTGCCATCCCACTTTCTTCGAACGCGCAAGCAAGTCACAGGCGCGCAGGAACCTGGGGCTGCCCCGGGACGCCTATATTGTCGGGATGGTGGGAATCAATCAGGCCGCACCGAATCGCAAATCCTACCCCCAGGCGCTAGAAGCCTTTCAGCGGTTTCGCAAACGGCATTCGGATGCGTTCCTCTATATGCATACACGTTTGCGAAGCGGGATTGGCCTCAACCTGGAGCACTTGATCGAGCATCTCGATATCGACCGGAACTCCTACAAGGTGCCCGATCCTTACGAGCTGCTGCTGGGACAACCAGAGAATACGCTGCGCGACGTGTACCGCGCCATTGATGTTTTCCTGTGCCCCTACATGGGCGAAGGTTTCGGCATTCCGATTGTCGAGGCTCAGGCGTCAGGCACGCCCATCGTTGCCACCAACTTCTCGACCATGCCTGAATTATGCTTTTTCGGCGAGCTGATCGAGGGTGAGCCGTACTACACCACGCAATCGTCATTCCAGCGCATCCCGTCCGTTGCCGGGATCCACGAAGGGCTCGAGCGGGTTTACAACTACGACTCCGAGACACTGAGAAAGGGCAGTGCGCGGGCGCGGCGGGGGATACGTCGCAACTACGATCCCGACGATGTGACGACCAGGTTCTGGGAGCCCGCCCTCACGGAGGCGAAGGAACGCATAGGTGACTTCAAGTATCCGGGCGACTGAGGGCCGAGCGCGAAGTCGTCGCGGGTTGGGCCTCCGGCGTGGTTCAAAGCTTGTAACCCAGCAGCTTGATGGAGGATTCGAGCTCGGGAATGATCGGTTTCAGATGTTTCCTGTATTTCCGGTAGCGATAAACGGAAGTGTCATAAAGCTCCTCCGTCACCTGGGCATAGCTGGCGGTGCGTGAGTATCTGGGATTTTCGTGAAATCTCAGGCAGGCGTCTTCCAGCTGTTCCTCCAGGTGCTCGAGCATCCGAACGGTCTGTTTCCGGATGTCCTGTACGACATCTTCGTACCGGACTCTCAGGAAATCGATACCGAGTTTCCTGCGGTAGTGCTCGGTCATCTCCAGCAGAAGCCGGTAATGCCTTGCAGCCGACAAAAGATCGTAGCCGCAGTTCCCGCCATGGGTTGCATCGGTGAAAAACGTCGACAACACCGCATCAAGGGGGTGTCGCACAACATGGATGATCTTTGACTCCGGGAACAGCCCGTGGATCAGGCCCAGGTGCAGCTCGTTCATCGGCATCTTGTCGGTGAACTTTCGCACGCCGGGTTCCAGCACGCTCGTCAGTCTCAGCCGGGACAGATAGCGCTGCCTCAACAGCTGCAGGGGCGGCGCTTGGCCGGGAGTGGAATCGGCAAACAGGCAGTCGGGAAACGTCGCCTCCGTGTTCAGCAATCGCCCGGCGTTGGTGGCCAGATCGTAGATGAATGGCAGCTCGTCGCCGCCGCAGATGCGGGAATGGGCGCTCAGGATCTGCTCCACCATGCTGGTACCCGAGCGGGTGAAACCGCAGATGAACACCGGCTGCTCCTCGCCTTCTCCGGCCGGCCGGCCTTTCTCCAGGGATTTCATCCGCTTGCTGGTGAACGCCAGACGCAGGCGATCGGCCTCGGCGGCGTGCTTGTCGGCGTCGTATCGAAAGCCGAGCTCGTTCTCCTTGATAGTGTTGGCGCCGGCGATGCATTCGAAAGCCTGGTCGTGGAGGCCCATCCGGTCCAGGATCGCACCGCGTTCGAAGCCGTAGGCGGCCTTTGCCGTAGCGTCCAGCTTGTCCAGATCCACGCCTTCGAGCGCGAGCAGCGCCTGCTTGTAGTTGTTTTCGCGCCGGTGCAGGACGGCCTCGGTGATTCCAACGCCGGCCCCGTCCCCGGAGTTCTTGCGCGCCATCTCCAGCAGGCGCCATGCCTTCGGCAGGTCGCCGCGCGACTCCTCCATCCGGCACCAGTTGATCAGCGTCACTGGGTCATCCGGCGCCTGCGCGAGCGCGACGCGGAAATAGTGCTCCGCCTCGTGCTTTCGACCCAGCGCGCTGAGCACGCCGCCCAGCTCGTTCAGCACCCGGGGGGCGAACTGGCGCTGGTAGAACGCCTGGCGGTAGTGATATTCGGCGAGGTCGAGTTGATGGCGCTGCCTGGCCAGGTTGCCGAGTCCCAGGTGAGCGCGGAAATGGAGCGGCTGCTCCTGCAGGACGGTACGCAGAAGCTGGTCGGCGCGGTCCATCTGGCCGCGCGCGACATACAGGTCGGCGGCGTCGCATTGCATATCGAGGTCGTCGGGGTACGCGGCGAGCCCCCGGGTCACCAGCTCCTGCAGCTCTTCACCGCTGAAGACTCGAAGTGGATTCGGGATGGCCATAGCGAGTCGAATGGCGCCGTAGTGCATAGGCACCTGCCTCAGGATCTCACGGCAGGCCGTCAACGCGTGAATGAAGCGGTCGTCATTCGCCGCTTCCTGGGCCTCCGCGTACAGGACCCGGACCTCCGGTGCCTCGTCGCGCCGACCGCCTTCCGTGATCGCAGGCCTGCCGCAGCAGACGGTGTAGCTGCGGTCCGACCCGCACGGACATTCGGGTTCAGTGTCTTTGGCCTCGACCATTGGCGCTTGCCCTTGTAGACTCGATCACACTTCGGTTTGGATTGCCTCGCTGGCGCCCTGGACTATGTTCGAGGGGCTCCGTGACGATTGATCGATCAATGAATGACAACGATACGCCCCGCCGCATGCCCGAGTACGTGCTCGAGCGAACGGACAGCGAATACCAGCTTCGCCATCGCGGTTCGGACACTGCGATATACATCAACGAGACCGCCGCGTTGCTCTGGGAGTTGTGCGACGGCGGGAAGAGTATCGGGAACATCAAGCAGATGCTACTGGCGGCCTATCCGGACGCCGCGGAGAGCATATCGCCCGACGTGGACAAGGCAATATCGACGCTGCTGGGCCACGGGGCGCTGTCAGCAGGGTAGGCAGTGTGCGTTTCGCCGGGGGCCGGCCGCGCGAGCCAGAGATCCGGGCTGCGGTCCGTCAACCTCCGAATTTGAAGCGGCGGCCCCGACTACGGCGTTGCACGCCCTCAACGGCACCAGACAAAGCGCGGTTGTTCTCCGTAAGATACTTGCAGATCTCATAGCCGGTTGTGAGGGCGCCGGTATACTTGAATGTGCCCGGTCCCAAACTCCCAGCGCGCGTGAAGTTGTACTCGAAATATTTCCTTAAAAGAGGTTCGCCACTACATCGGATTCCGACCACGTATGAGAACTGGTAGCCGCCGTTGCCATCAAACGTTTCGTATTTCCCGGCGTACTTTATGGCGCTCCCATCGCAACTCGGCGGGCAAGGGCCGAGGTTGGAGTATTTCAACGTTGAGTGTGTCCCCCCCTCCAGATACGTACCGTTGTAGGTAGCGAAGGTATAGTTTGTGCCGATGGCCGTGAATGGCGGGGCAGTAGATATGGAACTATCGCCTGTCAGGCCTCCGGGACAGCACGTCGTCACGGTCCCGGGCGAGGTCTGCCCGTGCGCCGGTAAGATCACGGAGGAGACGATGGGCTTGGCCCACTTGCCCGGAAGGGCCGCCACCCCAAGCGCGGTGCCGCCGGCCGTTACCGTCCTGAGCAGCCTGCGGCGCGCTTCAATCGAAGCGTCTGAACGCTTGCCGCCGCCTTTTTCATTGTTGTTGGCCATGGTTCTCCTCTCTGACTTGAGGGCCAGCGTGTTGTCAGTAGATCAGTATATAAGAAGCCGCAACCCCCCACAATCGCTCAGCCGGCCCGTGAGCCAACATATTGATTTTATTGCATTTACACCCTTTACCCGCATGATGCTCAGCGCAATTGCCGGACCGGCGCGTCCCGGATCAACACGGCCGAGAAATCGAAGTACCAGGCGTCACGCCCGTGGATGGATCCCCGCGGCCTGTATCCCAGGCGCGTGAATATGCGGCGCATGCCGGGTCGCCCGAGCTTGCGGTTCTCGTTGACGTTCAACACACCCGGGATGCCTTCCGTGGCGAGCCGGGTCTTGGCGTAGCAGACGGTAGCCGCGGTGGCGACGATCATCAGCCGGGTCCGGCGGTGCTCCGGGCGGATGAACATCCGGTTGATAAAGCAGTCCTGGTCACAAGTCTCGGGGCGTTCCGGGTACAGCGTGTTCAAGCCCGCGAGCTGCCCCGTGTCCCGGTGCCACAACAGGTAGCAAACTTGCTGGCTGCGCTCCCAGGCCGCTTTCGGCGACGGGATCACGCCGGCACCGATCCACAGCTCCACGCAGGCCTGCTGCCTGGGCGGATCGATGCGGCGAAAGACGTTTTCCAGCCGGTATTCGCCCCAGTCGAAGCCGGGCAGGTCCTCCCGTCGGAAGGGGAACAGACTTGATGGCAGAACGATTTCGAAAGGCTCCATACCGAACGGACTCGCAGGCGGCTCAGAATTGCATCGGCAGTGAGTCAAAGCCGCGCATCAACCAGGTCTTTCTCCTGATGCCTGGGCCGGCCGGCTCCAGGTTGGGCAGACGCTCGACGAGTTCCTCGAGCATGACTTTCATCTCCAGGCGCGCCAGGTTGGCGCCAAGGCAATGGTGCGCGCCGCGGGCGAATGCCAGATGCTTGACCGGCTCGCGGCTGACGTCGAACCGGTCCGGTTCCGGGTTCACGTCCGGGTCCCTGCCGGCGGCGCCCAGGAACGCATAGATGTGATGTCCGCGCTGGATGCGATGGCCGCCTACCGCGATGTCGTCCAGGGCGTAGCGGCCGACCATCTGCACGGGTGGATCGTACCGCAGGCACTCTTCCACGGCACGCGGGATCATCGCCGGATCGGCGCGCAGTCTGTCGAACTGCTCACGGTTGCTGAGCAGCGCATGCAGGCCGTTGGAGATGAGTGACGTCGTGGTCTCGTGGCCCGCGAACAGGAGGAACACGCAGTTGGCAAGGATTTCCGCGTCGGTCAAGCCGTCTTCCCCGCGCCCGCCGGAGATCAGCCTGGATATCAGGTCATCGTGATCTTCCAATGCCCGGGTCCCGACGAGGTCTTCAAAATAGCACGTCAGGTCGGTCGCGGACTGGTTCAGGCGCTCGCGTATGGGTGCGGCGAGTAAATGGAAATCGGATTGGACCGCCACGGCGAAGTCACGCGTCCAGGCCCGGAAGCGATGCCGGTCCGCAGGCGGTATGCCGATCATCTCGGCGATGACCGTTTCCGGAAACGGGTAAGAAATCGCCGGGACGAAATCGAACGTATTGTCCGGGCTTCCTTCCCGGACCCGGTCGATCAGGCCGTCGGCCACCGCCCGTATTCGAGGTTCGAGGCCTTCGATCATTTTTACCGTGAAAGCCCTCGCGACCAGGCCGCGGACCCGGGTGTGCTCCGGCGGGTTCTGGAACAGCATCCAGTTTTCCAGTACCTGCAGGGCCGGATTGTGCCGCCTTACCTCGGCCAGATGGGTCGTGTCGCCATCGGGCCGCGGCGTCTGGCCCACGTTACCCCGCCCGGCTGCCGGATGCGCCAGCGCCGCCGCCAGCGAACCGTAGCCGGTCAACGTCCAGGTATGGGGGCCGGACCGCAGGACCGGCGACATTTCCCGCCGCCTCCGGTAGAAGCGATAGGGATTGTCGATAAACGCCGGCGAGTTGACGTCCATGGTGATAGCTCCGTCGTTCGTTCGCTCAGCTCGAGCCAGCCACCGTTTCTCCAAGGACTTTCGAGCGGGTGCGGCCCAGCGCCCGCGGGAGACCGGCAAGAGCGCGACGGTGCCGGCGGGTTTTCCGGAGATTATGGCACAAGCGGGCCGACGCCGGAGGTATCCGCGTTCGGCGTTCCCGCCACGTTTTCACCCTGTGGTAAGGTCGTGAACGCGTCGTCCACAGACAGAATTGACATGGCAAATCGCCCCCCGTATCCGGCAGCCGTTCTCCCAGCCATTGATCGTGCCGCAGCGGCTTCCGTCGCCCGGACCAGGCATGCGCATGGATAGGGTCAATTCAGACCAGAGCCGGCGTTATCCAGGAGTACATGTGTACACGCTGTGCTGGAACGAAGAGACCATGCTCCCGCACTTTCTGCGCCACTATTCCTGGGCCGAACGGATCGTCGTCTACGACAACGAATCGGAGGACGGGACCCGCGATTGCGTGGCCGACTGCGACAACGCGGAGCTTCGCAGCTTCGATACCGGCGGCAGATACAGCGAGGAACGGCTCGCGAACTTCAAGAACAACGCCTGGAAAGAGAGCCGGGGTGACGCGGATCTCGTAATCATCTGCGATGTGGACGAGTTGCTCTATCACCCCGACCTCGCCGCCGTACTGGGGACGATGGTGAGGCGGAAGGCCACCCTGCTCTTGCCAATGGCTTATCAAATGGTTTCCAGCCGCGTTCCGGTGCCCGGTGAAGATTTGCTGGATGCCATGCCTGAAGGCGTGAGGTTGCACGCCTATGACAAATGTCTGTTGTTCGATCCGAATGAAATAGACGAGATAAACTTCGACCTGGGCGCCCATGTCTGCCGTCCGGCAGGACGTGTCGAGTATTTCCGGGTTCCCGGCCTGGTGCTGCTGCACTACAAGTACCTTGGCCTGGAATATGTCCACAACCGTCATCGCCTCTATACGGAGCGGACCGAGAAAGTGGATATAGACAGGAAATTCAGCCCGCATCACCGGCTGAGCAGGGAACAGCTCAAACTTCGTTTCCGCGCACTATCCGAAGAGAAGATAGACGTTGTGTCTCAGGCAAAGGATGCGTCGCTCAATGATGCATGGAGGGTTCCGCCCGGGGATCTTGCGACCAGATACTTAATGGGGCTCAGAGCGTTCCAGAGGCATGATTATTCGGCGGCCTACAGACTCCTGTCGGAGGTCGCGGCATGGCAGCCCGGCCGGTATCGAATTGACGCCGCTTTGGCTTTTATATTGATGCTTCGGAGCACATTTCTCGGGGGCTGGGACTATGTGCTGCAGCGCGCCGTCGCGATTTCCAATTCGGGGCCGTCGCGCGCTTCGGTTTTATTGAAAATTGCCAGGTTTTACGCTCGATCGAACCATCCGCGGGCCGCGCTGCATTGCCTGAACAGGGCGGTGGAGATCGAGCCGGGCAGCGCCGCAGCCATTGCGCCGTGGCAGAGCCAGCTGCGACGCGGGCTCACGGCGCGAGCCGCCGAGGCGGCATCCGGATCGCCGGCTCAAACGCGTTTTCCAGGCAGTCCGTCCCAGAAGGTGAGGAAAATCAGGAATCTCGAGATTCATGTCGCACATGCATGCAATCTCACCTGCGAAAGTTGTGCGCACTTCTCGAATTTTCATCATGCGGGCATCGTGTCTTTGGAGGAGGCCGAGGCGTGGATGAAGCCGTGGTCAGGCAGGCTTCAACCAAAGAGTTTCTCATTGCTTGGCGGCGAGCCGACGATTCATCCACAGCTCCCTGAATTCGTCCTGCTGGCGAGACGTTATTGGCCGCATTCAAGGTTACGGCTGGTCACCAACGGTTTCTTTCTGCACCGCCATCCTGAATTGCCGGAAGCGATTCGACAGGCAGGGGACGCGTTCATCGTGGTTTCTATTCATCACACCGCCCCGGAATACCTGAATCGGATATCTGACAACCTGATCATGCTTCGTGGATGGATTCTGAAGTATGACCTTCCGGTTGTTTTCTCCCATAGTCATTCATACTGGATGCGCCTATATCAACAGGAGGCCGATGTAATTGAACCGTTTCACGACGGGAACATCCGGGCGAGCTGGGAAATCTGTTCGGGAAAATACTGCCGCCAGTTGTTCGGTGGTGACATATACAAGTGCGCGCCTTCGGCTTACCTGAAGCTGCAGAATCAGAAGTCGAAGCTCGGCGGCAGCTGGCATCCTTATCTGGCATACGAGCCGCTGAAAAGCCACTGTACCGACTCTGAGCTGGATCGATTTTTTTCGCGCGAGGAGGAGCCGATCTGCGGCATGTGCCCAGCCTACACCCGGAGCTTCGACAAGCCGCTTCCCCTGGATGCCAGGGTCCTGGATAGCACACCGGAGTACGATGACCTTGCACCATTCGTGAGATTCGCCGCATTCGATCCCGGAGCCAGGAACGTTGAGAACGTGCGCGTCGCCAGCGGGCTGTCCAGCCAGCACGATGCCGAAACAGCCTCCATGTGACTGGCATCGATTTGATCAGCCCGCGAGTGCATGTCTGGTCCGCCGGACGTGCTGCCCGATGCGGGGTCGAGGGCACCAAAGAGACTGTTCGACAACCCGGCGCCGCCCGGAGCAGCAAGGTCGATGGAGTTCGATATACTGTCCCCGGAATCGGGAAAGCCAGATGGCCGGTGGTGAGCTTTCGCGATCGTGCCGTCGCTCATCTAGGCAAGAACGCCAGAGGGCAGATGTCGGTGACGCGCGTCGATCTGCATCCGGAGGTGCTATTTGACGCGGGGTTTTCGGTAGAGACCGTGGAGCTGGAAAAGATGCGGCACCGGGCGCACCGCTGTTGCGTCATCGCCAATACGCTCGCCGATAGCGTGGAAATCGACATCCTGTAGGTTTCAGTAGAGGAGCCGACCTGTGCAAGCGAGCGAACTACTACTGAGCGAACTGGATGATGACGGTATTTTGCGTCTGACTCTGAACGACGCCGGACGACGCAATGCCCTGTCCGAAGCGATGCTGAGGGCAACACTGGGTGTTGCGTTTGCCAGGGCCGCCTCTGACAGCACACAGGTGCTCTCGCACCTGTAAAAGGCCGTTTCCGCGCGCCGCGTATCTGACATTCTACGAAATTGCCGGTTGCGCCATCCTGCCGGTGCTCGGCATGTGCGTTATCGAACAGAAGCGGCGCGGTTGCTGCACTAAACTGATTGTTTGGATCGGCACGACAACGAGTCAGGAACGAATATGTCACGCATCTTTATCACCGGCGGCGCCGGCTTCATTGGCAGCCACATCGCCGCACATCATCTCAGTCAGGGCGATTCGGTGCTGGCGGTCGACAACCTCAGCACGGGGTCGATGGCGAACATCGCGGCGTTTGAGAACAACCCGCGTTTCCGCCTTCAGGTTGCAGACGTTGTGACGTGGCGCGGGCTCGAACACGCGGTGGCCAATGCCGACCGCGTCTACCACATGGCGGCGATGGTCGGCATGTTCCACGTGCTGGAGCATCCGGCGGACATCGTGCGCGTCAACGTCACCGGCTGCGAGCGCATCCTTCAGGCCGCAAGTGCGACCCGACCGTCCCCGAGCGTGGTCGTGGCGTCGAGCTCGTCGGTCTACGGGAGCTCAGCGCCCGAGCACATGCACGAGGATGCGGACCTGGTGATGGTGCCCGGGTCGCCTCTGCTGCACTACGCGGTCAGCAAACTGGCCAACGAGGCACAGGCACAGGCGTACGCGCGAACCTTCGGCGTGCATGTGGTGGCGGCGCGCCTGTTCAACACCATCGGGCCGGGGCAGGCGGGATTGTACGGGTATGTGGTGCCGCGCTTCACACAGCAGGCGATCGCGGGCGAGCCCATCACCGTATTCGGCGATGGCCAGCAGACGCGTTCGTTCTGCGACGTGCGCGACATGGTCGCTTTTCTGGTCGCGTTGGCGGAAACGCCGGCGGCGCGCGGGCAAGTGGTCAACGTGGGCAATGCGCAGGAGATCACCATCCAGGCCTTGGCCGAGCTCGTGCGCGCGCGCGCCGGCAGCGATTCGCCAATCACGCATGTGTCGTACGCCAAGGCCTACGGCAGATCCTTCGAACAGATCCCGCAGCGCCGCCCGGTGCTCGACCGCCTGCATGCCCTGACCCTGGTGCGCCCGCGGTGGACTCTCGAGGCAACCATCGATGACCTTGTCTCGTACTATCGGGGCAACACAAGGCAGAAGCCGGCAATCGCAATGGCATGAGGCCGCGAATGCGACGCGGGGCGGCGCTCAGCGAAAAAATGAGGTTGCGATGGGCCGCCGTGTTGTCGGCCATGCTCGCCATATGCGCTGCACCGGCGGGGCATGCGGCGGCCAGCCATGGCGAGGCCCAGACGCCGACATCTACAGACACCGCACCCAACTGGTGGCTGGTCCCCATGTCCAGCCACAGCACGTTGACGGGCGAAAGAGCGGACTGGGACGCAGTCAGCCTCCAGCTCTTACGGCGCATCCGCCCGGGGCTGTTGCTCGGTGCGCATATCGACAGGCAGCACCGCCCGCCCGAGACCGATGTGGGTTACGGCGGCTCGTTTTCGTGGTACCCGACGCGCTCGCTGGAGTTGCGGAGCGGGGTGTCGGTGGTGCCGCGCGCCGACTTCCTGCCGCGCCAGACCTATACCACGGGCCTGGAGTGGCGCGCGGCGCGCCATATGTCCATGGCGCTCGACTACAAACGGCTCAATTTCCCCGACGGCGCCATCAACATGTGGACTCCAGCGCTGACTTACTGGTTTTCCGATCGAACCTGGCTGACGGGGCGCCATACGGTGGGGCGCGCTTTCGGCGAGCAGAATTTTCGCGCGTATACGCTGATGCTCAACCTGGGCATGCCGCGGGATGCGCGTCTGACCCTGGCGTTCGCGCACGGCGACGAGGCTGAGAAGGATCCCGGCGTCCCCAACGTCATCGTGACAACGGCGACGACCTCCGCCGCCTATTACCGGCTTCCCGTGCGGCACAACCTGGACTTGATCGTCGGGGCCGAATACGAGGTGCGGATGGATCTGTACCGGCGCACGACCGGCACGATCGGATTCGTGGCGAGGTTTTGAGCATGTACGCGGCGGTGGTGTGGACGGTTATCGTGCTCGGAATAGTAGTGGTGGCCGCCTCCGTGCTCGTCGTGATTGGGCGACTGGTGGCCGACTGGTGGCGCGCCCGCCGGGCCCGGGTGAGTGCGCGAATGCAGGAGCGCTTGTCAGCGTTCCTGGCGGGAGCGGCCGAACCGGAGGCCGTGGTGGCGGCGCTCCGCCGCAGCCGCCCCGCAGCGACGATGGCGCTCGTCTCGACGGCGGCCGCGCTCGCGCCCGACGAGCGTCCGCGTCTGACGCCGATCTTCCGCGAGCTTGGCCTGATCGACCAGGAGCGCGACGCTTTGACGGATCGCCACTGGAGCCGGCGCCTGCGCGCGGCGGAGCGCCTCGGCTTCATGGGTGGGCCGGCGGAGGCGGGCGCGCTGATCAATGCATTGCATGACGAGCTGCTGGACGTGCGCTTGGCCGCGGGGCGCTCGCTCGCCCAATTGCGCGCGCCCGAGGCGATCGAGCCGGTCCTGCGCGCATTGGCTGTACATGGCGAGCTGCCTATCAGGCTCGCCAGCGATATTCTGGTGGAGTTCGGCGAGGGGGCTGTGGCCCCGCTGATCGGCTTTCTCGACCAGCGCACGCCCGGCAGTGATACGGCGGCGGCAGTGGCTGCGGTCACTGTGCTGGGTCTGTTGCGCGCCGACCGCGCTGTACCCGCGCTGATCACCACGCTGCAGGAGGCGGACCCCGAGCTGCGGATCGCCTCGGCGCGCGCCTTGGGGGTTATCGCCAGCACGCAGGCGTTGGATGCCCTGTGCGGGAGCACCCAGGATAAGGACTGGCCGGTGCGAAGCGCCGCGTGCCGGGCGTTGGGGCAGGTGGGTGATGGGCGGGCCATCCTGTGGCTGCAGGCCAGACTGAGCGATAGCCAGTGGTGGGTGCGCTTCAATGCGGCCGAAGCGCTCGTGCGTCTGGGGGCGCCGGGTCGGCGCTGCCTGCGCGAGACGTCCGCGGGCGACGAGGACCGTTATGCGCGCGATATCAGCCGTCAGGTGCTCGAAGAGCATCCGGAGTCGGGGGCGAGCGGGATGGCGGCGTCATGATCATCGAGCTGCTCGTCGGCGCCATTTTTCTCTACTACGTGTGCCTGCACGGCATCTACTGGGTGCTCCTCGGCGTCGGCGCCATGCGGCTGCGCCGCTATTGGCGCGGCGTTCGCTTCGGCGAGTTCCAGCGCATTGCGGAGTCTTCGCTGACCTTGCCGTTCAGCGTCATCATCCCCGCCCACAACGAGGAGTTGGTCATCATCAACACCGTGCTCGGGGCGCTCAACCTGCGCTACCCGCAGCACGAGGTGATCGTGGTCAACGACGGCTCCGACGACCACACTCTGGATGTTCTCATCGAGCGCTTTGGGATGCGCCGTGTGCCCAAGGTGGCGCAGATGCGCCTGCGCACGCAGCCCGTCGCCGCCGTCTACGAGTCGCTGGACTATCCCAACCTGATTGTTGTCGACAAAGCCAACGGCTGGCGCGCGGACGCCATCAACGCAGGCGCCAACCTGGCGCGCTATCCGCTGCTGTGCATCATCGACGCGGACAGCATTCTGGAACCGGACGCGCTGATGCACAGCGTGCGCCCGTTCCTGCGCGATCCCGCGACCGTGGCCGCCAGCGGCATGGTGCGCCCGATCAACGGGCTTGTGGTCGAGGAGGGCCGTATCGTCAGCGCCGGCGTGCCGCACGGCATGCTGGCGCTGACGCAGGCGGTAGAGTACCTGCGCAGCTTTCAGTGGTCACGCATCGCCCTGCAGCATGTCTCCAGCATGCTCTGTATCTCCGGGGCGCTCATGGTGCTGCGCAAGGACACCTTCGTGGCGTTGGGAGGGTGCTCGGTGACCGCCATCACCGACGATATCGAGTTCACTGTGCGCCTCTACCGTTTTGTCTATGAGCAGAAGACGATACCTCGGCCGCGCATCGCGTTCACCCCGGGTGCGGTGTGCTACACGGAGGTGCCGGAGACGCACCGCGTCTATGCTGCACAGCGCAACCGCTGGCAGCGCGGCACGCTGCAGGCCCTGTTGCGCCACTGGCGTATGACCTTCAATCCCCGCTATGGGCTCACGGGGCTATTCGGCATGCCGTTCTTTATACTTTTCGAGGCGCTGTCGGCACTGGTGGAAGGTGCGAGCTACGTGCTTTTTCCGCTGCTTTACTGCCTCGGGTTGGTCACACTGCTGCAGATTGTGGTGTTCCTGGCGCTGGCCATCGGACTGGCGAGCGTGCTCTCCGTCAGCGCCGTGTTGCTGCAGGAGTTGACGCGGCTGCGCGCGCAGAGCACAGCAGATCTGGTGCGGCTGATACTGGCCGGCTTCATAGAGAATCTGGGCTACCACCAACTGCACCTGCTGTGGCGCATCGGCGGTACCTTCCAGTACCTCGTCCGCCGCAGAACCGATTTTGGCCTGATGCAGCGCTACGGCTCGCATCAGAGGCCCCCGGGGCCCTGAGCCACCCCTACGTTTTCGTCCTATTTCCTATTCCGGGGACACAATACTCGTTTTCGGCACCTCACTCTCAATATGACAGGCAATGAGCGAAGCAACCTCCGTCGCCTGTCGGGTAGCCAGGTCGTGGCCTCCACCTCGCAGCACGTGCAGTTCGGCGCGCGGCAGTAGTGCCCCGAGCTTCGTGCCCACCGCCACCGGACTGATGACGTCGGAATCACTCCAGATCAATAGCGCCGGTATAGCGATTTCCCGGACTCCGGCTCCGGCCGCCTCGAGGGCGAGTCGCACGAATTCGCCGCGGCCTCGAATCGTTGGCCAGTAATGCAATTCATAACGCATGTTCCCACTTCGCCCGCGTCATCGGGTCGCTGAGACACCTTCGCCTTAAAGCATTCGTTCTATCGCATTCCATGCCGCTGCCGTGTTGTTTCGCGGTGCTGCCCGGACTACGCGACGCCATCGCCCTGACAGCCTTCACAGGATCATTCGATCCGGCCGACACGTCACCGGACGGGACGCTAGAAATCGACTTGAAGACCGAGCTCGATCGAGCGGCCGACCGGCAGCCCGTAGTAGTCGATTGCGCGCAGCGAGTTGCGGGTCATCAGGGCGTACAGGCGCTTGCGCCACAGGGACATCCTGCTGGTGTCCGGGGTGATCCTGAGCACCGCCCGATCGGCGAAATAGGCGACATCGTTCAGGTCCACCCCGGTGACGCGATTAGTCTCCACGCCCAGGCGTATCGCCACCGGGACGTTCGGACTCTGCATGAAGCCGTAGTGCGCGTGAACACGGTAGAACCCACTCTGCAGCTCCGCGACCTCCAGGCGCTCCGCAGCGGGGACGCGCGGCACGTCCTCCGTCACTGCCGTCAGCAGGATCACGCGTTCGTGCAGCACGCGATTGAGCTTGAGCTGGTGCAGCAGGCCACCCGGAACATCGGTCGCGGGCCCTGTCAGGAAGACGCCGGTGCCCGGCACGCGCACCGGGCCATCGGTTTCCAGGCCGGCGAGCAGGGTTTCCAGCGGTATGGTTCTCTCGCGCACGCACTCCATCTGGAAGCGCCGGCCTCGGCTCCAGGTAGTCATCAGCAGCATGCCGACAACGGCCACCGCGAGCGGAATCCATCCGCCTTCCAGGATCTTCACTGCGTTGGCGCCGAAGAATCCCAGGTCCATGGTCAGCAGGGCAGCGACCACCAGCACCGAGGCCAAAGGATTCCAACGCCAGTGACGGCGCATCACGAAGAACATCAGCACGGTGGTAATGACCTCCGTGCAGTTCAGGGCGAGACCATAGGCCGAAGCCAGCGCCGCGGAGGACTTGAACGCCAGCACCAGTGCCACGGACGCGACCATCAGCAGCCGGTTGATACCGGGAACATAGATCTGTCCCACCATCTCCGCCGAGGTCTGGACGATCTTCATCGGGGGAGACCGCCCCATCTGCACGGCCTGCCGGGTCAGGGAGAAGGTGCCGGAGATGATCGCCTGTGAAGCGATGACCGTGGCGAGGGTTGCGAGTCCTATCATTGGATACACGCCCCAACCCGGGACCAGGTTGTAAAAGGGATGCACTGCGTTCTGGGGGTGGGCGAGGACGTATCCGCCCTGACCGAAGTAGTTCAGAAGCAGCGAGGGCAGCACCAGGGTGAACCACGCCACGCGGATGGGACGGCTCCCGAAGTGTCCCATGTCCGCATACAGCGCTTCGCCTCCGGTCACGGCCAGGAATACGGCTCCCAGCACCAGATACCCCGTCGATCCGTTGCGACTCAGAAAGTGGATGCCGTATATCGGATTCACCGCGGCGAGGACGTGCGGGTTGGTCAGTATCCCGTGTATACCGAGCGCGGCGAGAATCAGAAACCAGACCAGCATGATCGGTCCGAACACGCCGCCCACCCAGGCCGTGCCGTATTTCTGCGCGAGAAACAGCGCGACGAGAATGGTGACCGTGAGCGGAATCACCAGGTGCTTCAAGGCCGGCGCGGCCACCTCCACGCCTTCCACGGCGCTCAGCACGGAGATCGCCGGCGTGATCATGCCGTCACCGTAAAGCAGCGAGGCGCCGAGCAATCCAAGCGGAATCAGAATGCCCGCCGCGTGGGGGCTGCCGATGCGTGGCGGGTGCAGCAGCGCGAGCAGGGCGATCACGCCGCCTTCTCCGTTGTTGTCGGCGCGCATGACGAAGGAGAGGTACTTGATGGAGATGCTGAGAATGAGCGCCCAGAAGATGAGCGACAGTGCGCCGAGCACGCTGGCGTCCGCAACGGGGATGTGCTCGCCGCCGAAAAAGCACAGGCGGAAAGCATACAAGGGGCTGGTGCCGATATCCCCGTAGACGATGCCGAGGGCGATCAGGCATAGGGCCGGAAGCTGTGCCTTGCGGGACGACCCGGCGTCGGAGCTAGCGGGGATACTCGACATTACCGGTTCCTTGAGCCAAACCCACCGAAGTGCGATGTTGTTTCAACGTATTGCCCGTTTCCGGGATTGCTGTATCGCCGCAGGTTTGAGGCGAGCGTTCGGACGCATCCGCTTGAGTACCGGCAGAACAGGCCTTCCGGGGGGCCCTCGTCCCCGGAGGCGGTCGCGCGTGACGATCCTGCCCGGCGACCCCGTGCCCATGCGCCCTGTCGCCCTGCACCTTAGGATTACACGAACGGTCGGCCATTTCCAGTGGCACAAACGGGCCGGAGGGCGAAACATTGGTTGTGACCGTCGTCAAGGTCGGCCACCGCAACAGGGTATGCAAGCGCCAATAGAGTTGTAGTCACCGTAATACGGTCCTCGTGGCGCGTGCTGGGGTCGGGTGCGTGGTGCGAGATCGCCGCTGGCGGCGGCAACCACCGGTTCGGCCATGGCTTTCATGATCGCCGGGCCACGCGAACAGCGCCAGGGGTTGGTACTTCCCCGGGGAAGTCGTTGCCGGGCTCCATGCTTTCTTGTACGTTGATTCCGGCGAATTGGACTCAGGGTTATGGTTTTTGACGCGATCGGCAGTGCCGTATACCTGGCCGCGGCGATGGGCTGGGAAATTCTCTGGGGGCTGATCCTGGGGTTTACCTTGTCCGCCGTGGTGGACGTGCTGGTCTCCAAGGCGGAGCTGCAGAAGCTGGTGCCGGACGATTCCGCCGCGTCCATCATCCGCGCATCGCTGCTGGGAGCCGCGTCGTCCTCGTGCTCCTACGCGGCGGTGGCCATCGCGCGCTCCATCTTCCGCAAGGGCGGCGACTTCACCGCGGCGATGGCGTTCCAGTTCGCTTCCACCAACCTGGTGATCGAGTTGGGCGTGCTGCTGGTGGTGCTGATGGGCTGGAGCTTCGGGGCAGCTGAGTTCATCGGCGGGCCCGTCATGATCGCGCTGCTGGTGGTGATGTTCCGTTGGCTGCTACGTCCCGGCATGGTGGAGGCGGCGCGCAAGCAGGCAGAAAAGGGTCTTAGCGGCCGCATGGAAGGCCATGCGGGTATGGCCACCATGGCCAGGCAGGCGACCTGGCGCGCGCGCCTCACTTCGGCCCACGGCTGGACCACCATCAGTTACCACTTCGTGATGAACTGGTCCATGCTCTGGAAGGAGATCGCCGTGGGCCTGCTGATCTCGGGTGCGCTTGGAGCCCTGGTTCCGGATTCATTCTGGCACCAGGTTTTCCTGACCGACGATCCGGATCTGTCGAAGATCTGGGGGCCGGTCATTGGCCCGCTGATCGCCGTTGCCTCCTTCACTTGTTCCATCGGCAACGTGCCCCTGGCGGCAGTGCTGTGGAACGGCGGCATCAGTTTCGGCGGGGTGGTGGCGTTCATATTCGGCGACCTGATCATTCTCACCATCCTCAACATCTACCGCAAGTACTACGGCTGGCGGATGAGCCTGTTCCTGGCCGCGACTTTCTACGCGGCCATGGTGGTCGCGGCCCTGGCGGTGGAACTGCTGTTCGGGGCTTTCGACTGGATACCCGCCGAGCGCAATGCCAACGTGGGCGAGGCAGCCTTCACCCTGAACTACACCACCGTGCTCAATGTGCTTACGCTGTTGCTGGCCGGATGGCTGTACTGGCGATACCGGAGGACAGGGGGACCGGAGATGATGCGCGAGATGGAAGGCGGGGCCGGGGACTAGCCGGGAACGAGAACCCCAGCCAGGGCTCGTTCATCACCGAAGAGCTGACCGAGGTAAGTCGCCCCATCCACGACTGTTCCCCACCCGCAATGGCTCGCCGGCCCGAGGCCCGGTGACCCTGGCGCTGTGTCTGGTGGCGTGTTCCAGCAAGCGCGACCATCGCCAGTTGGTGATACTCATCGCCGCCAACGCCACCTCCGCGCTGCGTTTCGTCTGCTTCGGGCGTTGGGTGGCGTCAATGATCGCGCGGAGGACATGATGAAACCGATTGACCAGTTCACGATTACCGACTCAGTGCTGGATTCGATGGCGACTTGCCCCGACCGATGCTTCGGGCCAGAGGGTGGTAACTCCGATATTGTGCAGACTGGTGTAGCCTGCATTCAGTCGGTGGCCCGCATTTCCAGAAACCCGCGAAGCACCCGGGCGGTCTCGCTTCTTCGGCGGTGCCCACGAGTTGCCCCGGTGGGCCCTGGGCGACGAGAACGGCGTCGCCGATGTGTTGGTGGCCGATGATGCGTTGGTGCGCTCGGCAGGAGTTTGCCTGTTGATTTCCTTATCTATTGAATCCTAGCAGGGAGAGCAGGATTTTTGATTCTCGAGTCCAGCGGTGTTTGTATGGTTCCGCCCCTCTGAGAAAATGGAAATCGACGGCGGACTGACTGATGGTGAATTCAATCGATCTGGCCGTTAAGACGTTGCCGGGAGAATAGATGCCAAACTGCTTGGCAAACCCTTGCTGATAGTAATAGTAGTATCTTGATTGCGGATCCTTGAAAAAATAGGCACCTGCGATATCCTCGCCGGAATTCGCCCGCAAGAGGTGCAATTCGATCATCTCCAAAGGGGCCAGGGCGGCGGCCAAATCCTGGTGAAATGCGTTGAAGTCCTGGTCGACAAAGCCCCCGTCAAGCTTTCGGTCGTACAGGCGCTGCCTGTTCAGGGCAATGAAGCGTTCCAGGTTCTCGACGACGTCGCGGCCCGAGAACACTTCGAACTGATACGGGCAATTCTTCGCCAGCCGGCGCCGTTTGCGCTCCACGCTGCGCCGCCAACCCGGCGAGAGAGACTGGCTATAGGTGACGAAATCAGCCGGTAGCTTGATCCAGGGAGAAGAGTCAAAAAATGCCACATCCAGACCCAGTTGGCGCCGAAAGCCCTGCCAGGCAGGGCCGCTAACAGACTCGCGGGCAATGCCGTTGAGCTCGATCCGCGCGTGGCGGCATTGGCTTTCGATATAGCGAGCGGCCGCCATCATGAACGGCGTCGTATATCCCGGGGCAGTGACAAAGTCGAGGAAATCCGGGCCGATGATGTTGTCGCCGATAAAACAGAGGCAATCTGCTTCCTCCCCATGGCGCCCAGTGCGTTGCAAATAGCAGGGGGCGATCCCCACCAACAGACCCTCCGCGAATCCTGCCAGCACATGAAGTTTGTGGCCAGGCGGCAGCCCGTAGTGACGCCACCACAGGCTCATGAATTCCCAGCTCAAGAAGGGGTTCCGGATCTGCCTTTGGCTTTCCAGGGCCTGCCATTCCTTGCGAAGCTGATCGAGCCCGAATGGCGATGTTATTGGCGTGATCTGCACAATGCCCTCTGTCACGGCCGGATCGGAGCATCGGGAGTCCTCGTTCAACAGGTCCTGGTCTCGCGGCTATCAACCAAGCTGCCTTATGAGAAACTTCGTGCCCTGTCGAACCGTATACACTTTGCTTCCCCGTGTGGTCTTGTACACGTCATCGAACAATCCAATACCCGAGTCGACATACCCCAGTTTTATGTAAAGGTTTTGTTCTTCCGGGACGGCAGGGTCGGTGCCAAGTCCGATTCGGACATGGCCACGCCGCCTGGCTTCCGATTCGCATGCGCGCACCAACGCGGTCGCGATGCCGCGATGCCTGTATGACTCGAGCACTGCCAGGCGAAAGATCTCGGGGCATCCAGGAAAAGCCGCTGCCGGCTCCGGCTGCCGGGCGCCTTGCCAGTTCACGAGGACGTGCCCCACAGGCTCACCATCCACCCACGCGACCAGAAAGCTCTTTTCCCCGAGGGTCTGGTCCGCCAGATCATCGGCATGAGATCGACCGTATTCACTGGTATAGGCATGTTCGAGCGCTGCCAGATCCTCGCGCGCTACCTCTCTGATATCAGGCTGGCGCATCTTGACCGCGTTTCAGGGAACCGCTCTTACGCAACGTCTACAATGATCGGCGCCTCGCACCGCTCCAGGACGCGGGAGACGCATAAGGGCCTGGAGATCACTCGACTCGTGGCGGTCTTCTTTGCAGTCCCGTCACTCAGGCTGGACAGGGTGAGCCTTCGGTAGGAACGCAGTCGTCGGTGGTCGTCGCAGGTGGAACCACCGAACAGGAACCGTTGAGAATCGCGCTGAAATCCTCTGACCCGACAGAGCCATCGCAAGTCGTGGGATTATCCTGGTCGTCGACCGTCCCCACTACCGTGTAACCGTTGACATTGGCCACGGTGAAGCCACAATTTGTCAGCGTTCCGGACTTCGTGTCGCTCGCACCGGTGTTCAGCGTAACGGTCACGGTGACGGAGGAGCCGACAATCATGATCTCGACGCACCCGCCGACGAGATCGTCGTCCGCCGCGTACGCGGAGCTCAGAAAGAGATCAAGCAACCCGGTGATCTCGGGCTCGCCAATCTGGCCGCTAATCACAGGACTGCCGCCGCTGTTCACGGGGTCATCGCCGGTGTTCACAGGGCCCGATGTCTGGGCGTGAGCCGGTAGGACGACGGACCTAACAAAAGGAGTTTTCCAAATGGAAGCACCCGTCCCGGCAGTCACGGAGCCAGCTGCGAGGATCTTCCTCACCGCAGACCGACGTTTCTCCACGGAATCGCCAGAACGAGTTGTGCCTTGAGATTTTTTTCTCATATTCTCCCCCACAACTTATTGTTGTTCCAACCTAACCTACAAGACCCGGGAGGACAAGTCAACGATACCTGCAGCGAAATCCACAACCAGATCCATGGCCTTATCGGCTAGACTCCAATGGCCAGGAGATGCTCGCCTCGCCCGATTTGTCCCAACCAGGATGACACTCGTAATCGGTGTGTAACTGCTTTGCAGCGCGATTCAAAAATCGTCGAACAACGGCTCCTGATTGTCGCTGACTCCCGGGATGATTACATTCCGGGTCTTGTCATGCAGTTGGGAATCTCCTTGCGCTACTCGAAGCTGGCGGCGGACACTTTCGACCTGTCGACTGCAGATCCGCTTCCAACCCTCTCTCATTACTCTTCCGTACTGTTTCTCAGCCCTGCGCCCGAGGAGTTCCTGCAAAAATCACTCCACGACCTTCTGGTTTACGTCCAACATGGTGGTAGTTTGACGTTCCTTGCACCAACCATGTCCATCGGCGCACAAGAACTGCTGGGTATCGTTGCCGCGACGCCGTATGACTCACCACTGACCGACTCGAGGGAACCGGACGACGAAGTTCACAAGATCTACTTCACCGGCGACCGATTCCAAGGTCTCCAGGACACGACGGTTTCGTTCCACGATGTAACCAACAAACTGCCGTTGAAGCTGACCCTGAGCAGTGATGCGACCGTCGACGCGTACTTCGAGAACTTCGATTCGCTCCAGCCCGCGATATGGCACCGGGCAGTCGGTTCCGGCGAGATCGCAGTCTGGACGTTCGTGCCGACAGGCAGGCATTGGGGCAGATCGTTCCTGCTTCATGCAGCTATTCAGGGCCAGGTGGTGGCAGTGAAGAGCATTGCGAACACCGCGGTGTTCCAGATCGACGACTTTCCCGCCCCGCCATCCGACGACTCGGTTCCGGTCAAACCCGGTGTTGACCTGGAATGGCCGGAGTTCGTCGACCGGGTTTGGCTGCCCGACCTGGCGACCCTGGCCGATAAGTACCGAATGGCTTACTCCTGCGGTGTGGTATTCCACTACGACAAGCATACGCAGGGCCCGTTCGAGTTCGATGATTGGGTGCTTCATCCCGAGGATTGCGATAAAGCGGGATTCGGCGCGGCTGCAAAACATGTGCGCTGGGCCCGCGAACACGGAGAGCTTGGACTGCACGGGTATAACCACTTACCGCTTGCGCTGGGCGACTGGTCTTCCCGAGAAATATGGTTGAAGGTCTGCGAGCGTGTGTCGCATGGTGGCAACGCGAAGCGACTGCCGATCTGCCGACGTCGTATATCCCCCCGATGAACGTCTACGACCAGGAAGGCGCCCTCGCGCTCACCGAGGCGTGCCCAACCATCCGCGCACTATGTGGAAACTTCTGGGGGCCGGTATCAATGGGAGGCGGGCGCGAGTTTGCGCCGGAACGGTGGAACAGGAAGCTGTTCTGTCTGCCCAGGGTTACCAGCGGATACACGATGGACGCGAGCTTGAAGTGGAAGATACTCGCCAGCATCTACGAGCTCGGCACCTGGACTCACTTCATTCACCCCGACGATATCCTCGACGTACCATCCGGGAACGGATCTGACGAATACTGCCGCAACCCCCAATCGAGACCGTGGCGCGAACCGAATGGGCTTCGAAAGGAGCTCGAATGCATGCTGGATTTCGTTCGTACAACCTTTCCCTGGTTGACCTTCGATACGGCGACAGATGCCGCGACGAAGATCTCCGGGCATTTGAACAATAACTTTCGCTGTCGCTTCAGCGACCGCCAGGTCATTGTGGATTCGGATCATGCGAGTCACGTGATGGTTATTACACGTGGATCCCCCCAGGGGATATCGAGCATCGACAACTCCGCCGAGTTGCTGAATACGGACAAGACGCCCGGGAGAACAAACTACACGATTCGCATCCTGCCGGGATGCACGACAGTGACCTTCTCGAGTTGACTGCCGAGACACGAACGCCCGCGAAGATCGCATTGGTCGCGGATACCCCGGGCTGGGTGTTTTCCCGCATCGCGGACCGGGTACGCGAGCGCCTGAGAGGTCGCCACGATGTGCATATCGTCCATTCCAGCCCACTGGCCGGGCATGAGGAACTGATTCGTACGCTGTTCGACGCCGATGGTGGATTCGACCTGGTCCACTTTTTCTGGAGAGAGATCCTATCCGACTTGTTCCGGCCTGGAACCTGGATGCAATTGATGAAGTCTTTGGATGTCGAAACCTTGAAGCGCCTGGCGCCGCGAATCGCATCGACGAGGAAAACTACGTGGGTATGCGACCACCTTTTTCTGGACCAGACGCTGCCATCCCTCTGGAATCGACGATGCCTGGCGTACGCCGCGTCATACGGTGTGTCTTCGAAAATCCTGAAGCACATTTACGCAGGGATCACGCCTGATAAGGAGATTCACGAACTGCAGGACGGTGTGGATCTCGACTCGTTCGGCCTCGACAGTCTCGACGATTGTTCTTCGAAAGACATGGTGCTAATTGGTTGGGCCGGCAACAGCGAGTGGGGCAGGAAGGACGAGGACCACAAAGGTTTGAATACCGTTATCAAGCCCGCCATTGACCGCCTGCGGGCCGCAAGGTTGCCGGTGCGCCACAGGTTCTGCGACCGCTTCCAGGGATGGACGCCATTCGAAGAGATGCCGCAATACTACAGATCGCTCGACATCTTCACTTGCGCTTCCACCAATGAAGGTACACCGAACACCGTGCTGGAGGCGATGGCATGCGGACTGCCGATCGTATGCACCCGTGTCGGTATCGTGGATGAGGCATTCGGCCCATTGCAACGGCAGTTCATCGTCGACAGCCGTTCGGTCAGCGCGTTCGAGAAGAACCTTCGACTGCTGATCGAGGACCCGGGACTTCGCGCCCGAGTCGGGGCGGAGAATCTCGCCCGGATCAGGGAGTGGGACTGGAACGAACGCGTCGCCGCCTGGGGACGATTCATCGAAGCCGCCCTGGAACGCGGCCACGACCCGAAATCGGAGCGGGAGCAGCTATCGACCCTGAACCGTTCGATAGAGATCGCCCGCGAACGGCTCGCCAACGGCTAGGATATCGACCGCCGGTTCGGATCAGGCTCGACCACGACCAATCAGAACGCTTCACCGAAGGATATCGACGTGACAAAGAGCGCAACGACATTACCCTTCCCGGTATGCCTGGCCATGGTAGTGGGCAACGATTCGGCCGTCCTGGCTCGCTGCCTCGAATCCGTTCGCCCCTATGTCTCGTCGTTCGTGATACTCGATGCCGGCTCCACGGACAACACCCGGTCGCTTGCTTCCAGCATGCTGTCGGCCAGGAAGGGACGAATATTCCAGCTCGACCCCGATTTCTCGAGTGACCCCGTGCCATCACTCTATACGACGGCCTCGGAAAGCTCGGAGTACGTATTGTTCGTGCATCCGGATGAAGTAATCCGCTCGATATATCAGCCGGCGCGCGGCCCGGCTCAGGATGTTCTTATCGTGGAAGTCGACTATGGACGATGCTCGTTCATGCAGCCGAGGCTGGTCCGGTCAGGCTTGGCCGATCTGGCCGCCCACCCGTTCCGAGCCATTGGACGCATCGGTGGCGACCTCACTGTCTCGACGGCCCACCACATCCGACTGAGCAAACAGCCGCCGCGCGGCAGCGCGGTTCGATTCTCCCCTCAGGGAAGTTGGCACATGCACCTCGAGCGTCTTGAACCAGCCGCCAGGGCCCCGGAGAACTGCGTCGAGCTCGCTATCGACTATTCCCGACGTGGAGACCTGGAGGGTGCCCGGAGATGGCTGTCGTCCGGACTCGCTACCTGCGACGACCCGGAGACCGAATGGCAGCTCCACTACCTGCTCGGCCTGTCCCGTCTCGACAGCGGAGACAAGGACGGCGCTATCGAAGAGCTCTCTGTTGCCTTTGAGCTCGACCCGGATCGCCTCGAGCCCCTTCACCAACTGGTTCAGATTAAAGTGTCCGAAGGAGACTTGCAGTCGGCTATCGGTCTGTCTCGACTCGCGCTCGATCTCGAAATTCCCCCGTCCAAGGGGTACCTGGAACGAGGAGTCTATGAGCGCGAAAGATATATACGGCACATCGTAATCCTGGAACGCCTGGGGGAGTATGCCGAGGCCAGAGACGCGTGCGACTCACTGCTCCAGGTACCCGACCGCAGTGTCGACCTGAGAAGGTTTCTCGAGAAGTCGCGCAAGAGATATGACTCCCTGTTGAAACTCACGCCGAATGACGCCGTCCCGGCACCCCCCGCCCAGGGCTCGCCGCTGCTCACCGTGGGGATGGCCGTGGTCGACGACTACGATGGTGTTTATTTCACCGTGATGTCCATATTGCTGTTTCACCGGGAGTACCGCGAGCACCTGGAGTTCCTGATAATCGACAACAATCCCGGCGGAGTTTCCGCCGCCGCGACCAGGCGACTCTGCGAGAAACTCGGGATACGGTACGTGCCCATCCCGGACTATCGCTCGACCGCGGTACGGGACAGCGTTTTCAGGTACGCGAGAGGACGTTTCGTCCTGTGCATGGACTCTCACGTGATGCTGCTCCCCGGAGCATTGGCCGGACTGATCGAGTACATCGAGGCCAACCCCGAGGGTCAGGATCTGCTGCAGGGTCCCCTTGTCAACGACTGCGGGAATCAATTGTTCACGCATCTCGAGAGCCGATGGAAGGACGGAATGTACGGGGCATGGGCGCAGACGGAGGGCATTGCGGCGGATTCTCCGGAGTTCGAGATACCGTTGCAGGGCCTTGGGGTGTTCTGTTGCAGGAAAGATGCCTGGCCGGGATTGAATCCACGTTTCTCCGGCTTCGGCGGCGAAGAGGGGTACCTTCACGAGAAGTTCCGCCGGTCCGGCGGAAAGGTAATGTGCCTCCCGTTCCTGCAATGGGCTCACCGGTTTGAACGACCACTTGGCGTTCCCTATCGCATCAACTGGCAGGACCGCATCCGCAACTACCTGATCGGACACGACGAACTGGACTGGGACCCTGGGGAAATGGCAGCACATTTCGCGCGCGTCATCGGCTTCGACGAGATGTCGTACGCGATGTCCGGTTTTCTCCGCGAGCGAGAGTCGCCTTTCTACAAACTCGATGCCATCTACTTCCTCGATCACAACATTGCTTCCGAGATTACCGCGGAAATGTCTTCCCGGTTTGAGGAGCTTGGCTTATCAAGCCGCGTTCGCCGGATCGATCTCGGCCCGAAATATGGCGATGACCATTTCCTGGCCGCAGTATGCAGACTGCTGGATTCATCTATAACCCACGGCTTCGGTATGGTGCTGGTGATTTCGAGCCTTGATTTGTTGCCCACCGACCTGGACGGCGTGCTGGGTAACATCCTGGGCGAACTGGAAAGCAAAGTGTGGAGTATTTGCTTCCTGGGACTGGAAATAGACCCAAAAACCGGTTTGCCGATGGAATCCGGCATACCGGGCCTAATGCGGATTCACCACGACGGCAGCGGCGCGCTCGGCGAGTCAATGTCCTCATCCGGATCTTTCCTGGTAAACCTGGAATCAGGAGCCGGCTGGATGCGCGAGGGGCTGGGTTTTTCCGATGGCCCGGACGCGAACGTCGAACCGGCAATTGCCGAAACCACCCGGGAAACGCAGGACACCCCCGCGTGCTACGCGGTATGCCCACCGGTCACCGTTCGTCGCGATCGCTTTGATACCGTTGGTGACCCTGCCCGTTATTGCTCAATCCAGGAACACTCCGGGAGCCGCTGACTCAAGCTCCGGGTTGCTGCCACGACCGGAGTCTGGTCGACGAAGGCACACCGGCGGGTAGCGTCAACAACCTGGTTACCACGGTGAATACCGGCCTCAACGAGACGGGCGTCGTAGTGTTGACCCTGGTCGATACGGACCTGACGCTGCGTGTGACGGGTCACTATGAAGGCGCATTCGAGTACCTGAAGATGGATACCAACGCAGTCGCCGACGAACTGACCGAGGTGGTCGGGCAGTTGCGGACGACTTCGCGCGGCGTGAAGTCTGCGACAAGTGAAATCCTGTCGGGTGCCAACGACTTATCCGAGCGCACGGCCAAACAGGCCGCGACCATCGAGGAGACGGCTGCGGCGGTGGAACAGCGCGCCACGACCGTCAACGAAAACGCCTACAAGGCAGACGCCGCGACGGGTAAGACCGAGGAAGCCGCGCGGCTTACTGAGGATGGCGGGCGGGTAATGACCGACACGAACGAGGCAACGGAGCGGATCGCGAGCTCCCCGGCGCACCTTTTTCGTGCCGTCATTTCAGATTGTCGAGTGCCATATGCGCGATCTTCTCCGTCTCGGAAATCACCTTGTCGGATCCGCCTGTATTCCGGTTCACCTCGATGACATTGTTTCCCGCGTAGACCAGCATCTGGACGAAGTCGCCGGAGTAGGCGACGAAGGCGGCATCGCCCAGGCCGGCAATGTCCTTCTCGGTCACGTCGATATTCGCGTTGTCCTTGAAATCCTCGGCCACGCTCTTCTTGGCGTCGGCGGCGTTCTCTGCCGCGGAACCGTTCATCTGACCAACGGACAGCATGAAGCCGGTCCCGAAATTCTCTCCAAGGAAATGGCAGATCGATGCGTTATCGGGCGAGTCGGAGGTGTCCTGCTTCTTCACGGTGAGTGTGGTACCGACGATCTTTCCCGCAGCTGCGGGATCGATGAGCTTGCAGGCATCGATTTGAGCGGCCTTCGGGCTGTCGCCGGAGCCGCCGCAAGCGGCAAGAAACACGGGCAGGAGAACAACCGGCCACAGGCCAATCCGTCTGTGCTTGGGTGAGTCAGCGAAATGAATGTGCATGGGCATGTCCCCTCATGGCGAACGGCAAAGCCGCGACACCCCCACAACGGATATGAATTTTACAGCAGGTACCTGATCGATGAAAGCCGCTTGCGAGCAGGGTGGGTGGGCGTTGCGGTGGAATCGGGCCGTTGCTGGCGGTTGGTTACCGTTCGACCCATGATACCGCGGGTAGCGGACTGGACAAGCTTTCTTGCCGTGGGGGGAAGCGGAGAGGGGGTCGACAGCGTTCGCAATCACACGACAACAGGCCTTAAGCGCGCGAGCTCATAACCGGTTTGCGTATTGACCGACGTCAATAAGTTAACTGTCACCATAATCTGCTGCCGCGCGCTCCCACCGCGCGATGATTCGCGACTCCAATTACCTCAACTTGGCGGTGGCAGGAAATACACCGTGCAGCCTTCGGCCAATTCTGCCGGCTGATTCGGTGTGGGGTTGATCGCGGAATACGGAATCGAAGCCGCGTCAAAAGCCGCCTGCGCCTCCGAGACACTGCGAGCGATCACCAGCGCATCCCACGAGCCAATCGATTCGTCACTGCAGTCGGGTGCCATATGTCCACCCGGCACGTTCTGATAAGGGCCTTCTCCGCCTGGCCAGGATGCGTAATACGTTGGCTCGAGAGAGTAGCAACCGGCAGCAAGGCTGCACACCCCACTTGTCTGCGCGTGAGCCGGGAGCATTACGGACTCGACCACGGGCGACACCCACGTGGACCCCGTCTGTCCCAGTGTTACCGCACCACCTCCCAGGGCGAAGGCTTTTAAAGGTCACGACGCTTGCTGATTTTCATTGTCTCAAACAGGTCTCGTTGTTGTTGGCGGGGTCTATCCTAGCACCGTCCGCCTTGCGCATCCAAAAATGGGGGTCAGAGAGCAATATCTTCCAATAGTAGAAGAATTTGTTCTCTGACCCGGCTGGGGACTACCCGCCTCACTAGCAGCCTGTCGGACTTAGGATGAATCTACTGCGGCGGCGGGAAATCGGCCCATTTCTCCGATCTTTCTCGTTAACTAGTCACCACTATTCGCCTCGAAAGATCGAAAAAATGGTCTCGATTTCCCACCTGCCTCGCTACGATCCCCTAAGTCCGACAGGCTGCTAGGCCGTCGCGTATTGCCTGATCATGTGACCGCCATCGATGTCCAGGACCTTGCCGGTGGTGTAAGGATTGGTCATCAGGAACAGCACCGCGTCGGCGATCTCCTGCGGCTCGCCCACGCGGCCGAGGGGCAGCGAAGCGCCGGTTGATTCGTACATCGCCTCGCGCTTGTCGTCGGGGAGGGCTGCGTAGGCTTCGGTGCGGACCATGCCGGGGGAGCAGCAGTTGACCCGCAGGCGCGGACCGAGCTCCAGGGCGAGGGCGAAGGTGAGGCCCTCGACCGCCGCGTTGACCGCGCCGAGTCCGGAGCAGTTCTTGCCGGGGCGACGGCTGAGGACGCCGGAGAAGAACGTGATGGACCCGCCGTCGCGCAGCTTGGGCAGGGCTTCACGGGCGACGACATAGGGGCCCCAGAACTTGGAGTCGAACATTCCCCGGACGGGGCCGGTTTGAAGCTCGGCGAAGGGGCCGTGCACCGCCGACGAGGCGCTGATGACCAGGTGGTCGATGGAATTGTTTGCATGGCTTGCGAAGAACTTGCCGACAGCGGCCTCATCGGTCATGTCGACGGCGCCAATTTCAGTGCGGTCGGGCGTGTTCAGCTCGCCGGCAGCGGCGGCGAGCTTGTCTTCGCTGCGGCTGACCAGCGTCACGCGGCCGCCACGACCGAGAATAGCGGCGGCGGTGGCTTTGCCGATTCCGCTGCTGCCGCCGAAGATCACGGCGTGCTGACTGGTCAGGTCCACTGAGAAAGGAGCAATGGAAGTGGTGGTCATGGATGCCTCCCGTGGGGTTGGTCTATTCGGTGATTCTATCGGCGCGCATCCTCATCGCTCAGTTCCACATCAAAGGCTCCCTGCGCTTCCTTCAGCCGGGCGCGGAAATCGCTTGCTGCCGAAGCGGCTTCAGTCGCGATCAGCCGCTGCCCTCAACCAAGTCCATGGCACCGCAACAACGCGGCGAAATGCCCTTCGGCAAGTGCCACGCGAACCTGCTCGATCTGCCGCTGCGTCTCGCGCAGCATCTCCCCCTCGATCAGCTTCAGCGGCAGGCCGGTGCTCTGGGCGAGAATCTGCTGCCGGCAGGCGCGCTCGAGGTAATAGAGGTCATCGAAGGCGAGGGCCACGCTCCCGGCGCCTACCGTGACTCCGTGATGCTCGAGAAAGAAGATGTCCGCGTCCGGGTTGTCGCGCTGGGCCTCGGCGATCCGGCTTCCCTCGGCATCGTCCAGGGCGATGCCGCCGAAGCCGTGGTGGGCCATCCGACCGAAGAATCGAACCGCCGTCTGGTGTGCCATCTCGAGCTGCCCCCCCTCGACCATCGTCAGCGCAGTGGCATGCGGCATATGCGTGTGGAGCAGGACCTGGTGACGCGGGTTGGCGCGATGACCCGCGATATGAATGGACCGCGCCGTCGCCTCGACTTCCCCAACGCCCTCCAGCACCCGGCCCGCGCCGTCGATCAGCAGAAGCTTATCCGGCCGCATCTCTGACCAGTGGACGCCGAAAGGATTGATCAGATAGCGCTCGGACTCTCCCGGCACCACGGCCGAGAAGTGATTGCAGATGCCTTCCGAGAATCCCAGCCGGTCGGCCAGCACGAAGGCGGCTGCCAGGTCACGTCGCAGTAATTCAACGTCTGTCATTGCTTCCCCTTGTCAGGCCATCGCCACGACAATGCGCCGTGGCCCGCGATAGGGCTTGCGCCCATGCATCGCCAGAATGTTGTCGATCACCATGACGTCCCCGGCCTGCCACGGGAATACGATCTCGACCGACCGGCTCACGGCGCGGCTGGTCTCGAGGTCCGAGACATCGATTTCCCCGCCATCCCCATAGGTCACGTGGTTCCCCAATGTCTCCTCTCCGGCGGTCGCCGGATCGAAGCGCGGATCGTCGCCGCCGCCGAAAGACGTCTTGACGCTCGCGAGCCCCCGATGCCACTGGTCGGCCTGGTTCCACCAGCACTTCTCGCCGGTGACCGGGTGCGAGACGACCGCCGCATGCGGCGCCCGCGTCCGAAGGCCGAACCCGGTCCATTCGAAGGACATGCCGGAGCGAGCGAGATACGCCTCGACCCCACGGCGATCCGTAGTCTCGAAGGTCTCCTGCCAGCTCTTGCCGATGCCCGGCTCGCCTTCCGCATCCCAAAGATGCTGCAGGTAGGCGACGCCGCGCGACTCGAACTGTTCGACAATCCCGGCCGGAAGCGCCTCGTAGATTTCCCGGCCGTCCGCGATATGTGTTTCTCCGCCCTCCAATGCGGGCACGAGGCAGCCGAAAAAGACCACTCTGGGTGACCATCCGGCGTAGGAAAGCTCGTTGTGCAAAAGCACCTCCAGCGCAGGGTCGTACTCCGTCGACGTGTACACCTTGTCGGCGACCCCGGTGCGCGGAGAATCTCCGCCGGTGTAGGCCCGAAGGTCCGGCTCGATCGCCTGGCACAACGCGCGAAAAGCTTCGGGCGTGGCGATGTCGAAACCCCGGATCAGCACCACGCCCGCGCTGCTGACAAGCTCACGTATCGCTTCGGCCTGCTGCGCCGCCCACGCCGCTGCGTCCCGTTCCGATCGATCTGCCGGTACCTCCAGGACCTGAGGGATCGGACGGTCAGTCAGTAGCGGTTCGGCGTGCATGCGATACTTCCAAAGTTTGCTCGCGTCTCTCAAGATCCAAGGTAGTTGCCACTATATCTGCTGATGGCTTTGATCAGATCCTCGCCACCAGCCACTCGGGGCGATCCACCTCAACTACCTATGTGGGTATGAGAAAAATGCAGGACAGCAGCGCCTGTGCCCGCTTTTACGGAGTATCGTCACCCTGATTTTCGCGGCGGTAGCCCAGCGTCGCCTCGATGGACTCCAGCGCCTCCCGGGCCTCGGACAGGCGGCCGATTTCGGCCTCGAGCTCCCGGCACTTCGCCTCGGCCCGGGCGCGCCCGGCGGTTTCGTCCTGAAGGCGAGCCTCGAGGTCGGCGACCTCGGCGGCGCGAACGTCCACCAGATCACGCGCCTCGGCCAGCTCACGGGCCGCCGATTCCCGCTCGGCATCGCGCTGGGTGAGCCCGGCCTCGACTTCCGTCAGCAGGCTCGTCTGCTCCTCCTCCACGCGCCGAAGCTCCGCCAGCTCGCCGAGTACCTGGTCGCGCTCCGCTGCCAGGGCCTCCGCTTCGGACACGGCGTCGTCCGCGATGCGCCGCCGCTCTTCGGCCTGTGCCTCCAGCGCCTCGCGCGCTCGCCGCTCCTTCTGGAGGTCGGCATCGGTGTGCGCCAGGGTGGCACGAGCCTCCGCGAGGGCTTCGGCCAGCTCGGACCGCTCACGGACAGATGACTCCATGCGCTCACGCAGCCCGTCCACCACGTCGCGCACTGCGGCGGCCGTTCGCTTCGGTTCGGCGGCCCCGGACCAGGGATGAGCGGCGGCGGCCAGACGTTCCCGGAGCCTCGCGATCTGCTCGCGCCCGCCCGAGGAGGACGATGCGGCCGTTGGCATTCCCTTCGGTGGAGCAGTCGAGGGTCCCGCGACCCGAGCGAAAGAGGCGTTCGCAGCCTCGGCTGCATCGGGCGTACCGTTTTGCTTGGTGTCGGCCTGGGGGTCAGCGACGGCGTCGCGCACGGCCGTCGCTGAGTCTTCGACTACCGCGCGATCTTCACGATCCTCGGTACCGTCCTGCGGGCCGGAGGTCAGGTCCGAGATCACGCGGGAGATTCTGGTGTGTGGCTTTCGTGCCGGGACGTTGGCGTCGAACCCGCTGGTCATGCTCTTTTCTCCTCCGCTGCCTCCAGCGGCGCGTTGATAATCTCGTCGACGAGCGCGTCGACGTCCTTCGCCCCTCTGGATCTGGGGGCGTAGGCGCTGATCGGAATCCCCTCGCTGGACGCCTGGGCGAACGTCGTGCACTGGCGGACGACTGTCCTCGCGAGGAACTCGGGGTAGTGCGACTCGAGGGCGTCCTTCGCCTGCCGCGCGATCCGCGTCGTCGGGTTGTAGTGGTTGAGGACGATCACGATCCTGCGAAGCGTGTGATCGAGATCGTCCTCGAGTTGTCCCAGGGTCTCGAACAGCAGCTTGAGACCGTGGAAGGAGAGGAAATCCGGGAGGACGGGGACCAACAGGTCGTCGGCGGCGATGAGCGCATTGAGGTTCAAGAGCCCGAATGACGGCGGGGCGTCCATCACCACAAACTCGTATCGGCCGGACACGGCTTCCAGGGCCCGCTTCAGCTTGTGCTCCCGCGCCGCCATGGGCATCAGCGCCAGGTCCACCGTGGTCATTCCGAGGTTCGCGGGGAGCAGGTCGAGCTCCGCGAGCGGCGTGTGCAGGATGACCTCGGTGAGCGGGATCCGGTCGACCAGTGCGTCGTAGAGGGTGCGCTCGACCCGGTCTCCCTCGACACCCAGGTTCTGGGTTGCGTGGCCCTGCGAGTCGAGGTCGATGAGGAGGACCCGGTGCCCCAGCTCTGCGAGCCGGTAGGCGTAAGCCACCGAGAGGCTGGTCTTGCCCGTGCCCCCCTTGAAGTTGAGAAAGAGCTGGCGGCTCAGCGGCCTCCGGGGCGGGCGGCAATCCAGTGCCCTGCGATACGCAGAGAGGTGTCGCACGTCATAAGTGTCGGGTCCGCCATCCAGCGGCTTCAGCTCCGGCAGTCTGTCCGCGTCAGCGAGCTGCCGGTCGGAGACTCCCAATATCCTGGCGAACTGTTGTCTGGCGTATTGGATCTCCACTACGACCCCTGCGAGTATGGGCTCACCGGCCCAGAACGCCCTCGGTAGATTACGGTGTTTGCGAACCGGACCACTTAGGAGGCGACTCCGTATTTGATTTCCTCGGACTTGTTTTCCTCGGAATGGGTAACGTCCGTCCCGCCGGCACTGTCCGCTGCGGAAGGCGCGCGGCGCAGGACCTCCTGTACCACGCGGCGCACCTGGGGGTCCGGGTCCCGTCTGAGCGGATCCAGGAGCGGCCGAAGGTCCAGCCCGCGTGCCGCGGCCGCGGCGAGGACGACCCGGCGACGAACGCGGGGATCGGTGTCGGCGATTCCCCAACGTATGTGCGGTTCGAGGCGGGACGGCTCGTGCTCGAGGAGCTGACCGAGCGCCTGGTACGCGGCCGCCCGCACCCGCGGCTCGGGGGTGACCAGCCAGGAGCGGATCGCGTAGAACGCTTCGGCCTCGCCGCTCCGGCCGAGACGAAGGAGCGCGTCGATGCGGGACTCCGCATCGTCACCGGCTGCAAGCGCTGCGGACCCATCGATATCTGTTTCCGGTCCGTTCCCAGCCGCGGGCGAATCGGAGGGCTGCGGGTCCGCTTCGGCGGCGGACGGATCAGGGGAACTCGAGCTTACGTCCCCCCGCGTATCCGCCTGCCGTAGCTGCTCCCGGAGGTCGGCTTCACGTCGCTCCGCCATTACGGCCCGGTGCTCGAGTTCGAGGATGTCGTGGCGCAGCGCGGCAATGAACTCCGCCAGGTTGATGGCGTCGATGTCGCCCTCTCGGGCCGCGCACTGCCACTCGGCGACGCGGGTGAGTAGGGTCTCCCGGCTCGCCACCAGCTCCTCGACGCGTGCCCGCAGGTCCGCCACGGTTCGCTGCCGGGCAACCGTCAGATCCCGGGCCGTGGTAACCTCACTGCGGAGTCGGACCAGCTCCTGCGCGTCTTCGGGTGCGGCCGACTCGAACACACGCCCTTCCAGCCCGGCGCGAATCGCTTCGGAGTGCTCGAGCCGGTGGTGGAGCGATTCGATCTCCTCGCGGACCGCCGCAAGATCTTCAAACAGGAGCTGGTGACGGCGTGCCTGATCGGCTTCCCGGGCGGCGGCCTTGGCCAGGAGTTCACGGGCCCGATGGGCTTCTGCCCGGGCCTCGTCCACGCTCGCACGCATCTGCTCCAGCCGGCACTCGAGGAGAATGAGACGATCCGCATCGGAGCCAGACCGGGCCTCGCCGGTCACGTCCGGGGACGGTGGTGCCAGCTCCGCTCTATTGCTCATGATTGGATCGTGCCCGCTTTGGAAGCGCATAAGCCCACCCAATGCTGTACAGCAGGAAACGCACGGGAGGAGCGGGTGCGAATGGATGCCGCGCGAGTAATCTCCCACAGATTCCAAGACTTGCGATCTTGGCTAATGACAGTCCGCCGCCAGGCATGCGCGTCAATCTCCGAGTACTCGATCACGGATAGGAAGAATACTCCACATCCCGGTCGGAATGAAGGGCGCTTTCGGGCCGGATCTCAGCGGAGAAATGGCGTCTCAAAGAGGGGTCACGGGTGCCCCCGTCCCGCGGGATTCGGCCCGGTTCCCGGCCTCGTCAACCGCGCCGACAGTCTGAAAATGCCGTCCGCACACGGGAAAGCGCCTTGCTTGGTACAGGTCGCATCCAGAATGATATTCCACGGACAGGAATCACAACCGACATCCCCAATGGCCAAAAGGCATACTCCCTGTACTCCTCCCCTGAAACCCTGCCAGTAGGCATCTTTCGCCCGTGAGACATGTGGGTTATTCTTCCTATCCGTCCCGTCGCAAAGTCCAACAGCACAAAAAAGATCCGACATGGACAATACAGAAACGATCGCGCGCGAGGCATCGACCAACGAAGTGCAGGTCAAGCACTTCCGGCAGATACTGCTTTGGCCGGTCTATCTCATGCCGGAGACCGACGGCAACTCGCTGCACGACCGCTGGCCGGACGTCATCGATACCGGGCCGGAAAGCCCGTGGTACGTCGTAGACGATGAATTTACCGGCGACCCTCGGGATTTCCAGGAACGCCACTACAACGAATTCGTCTCGTTTCTGCCACCCGTCCAGCGTTTTCTATACGGCCAGCGGCGGGAACGGCAGGGCGGTACGGCGCAATCGAGCTTTGGCGAGAGTCCGGTTCGCGTCCTGCGGCGCCGGGACGTGAGCCATGCCGCGGTCACCCTGGCGGGGCAGAGCGACGCGATCCGCTTTTCCATCGCCCATATCGATCTGTATTTCTTTTTCGACGTCGACGTCGCCCTGCTCGCAGTCGAGATGTACGCCGAAGACCTGCCGTTGAAGACCGTGCAGGACGCGATGTTCCAGTTGGGCCGCGCCTATCCCGCCTACTGGGAAGAAGACGGCCGGCCCGGTCATTGTCCGAAGCGTGTCGAATGGCTGTCAGACGAAGGCGTCGTGCTCGCCGCGTCGGACTACGAGAACCGCGAGAAATTCCTCACCTTCGTGTGCGAACACCGCGCACCGCGCGTGGCGGAACACTGGGAGTTCCTGCTGCAACCGCTCGCGCTGCATCAGTCCGGACAGGACGGCGCACTGCGGTACCGCCAGCTCGAGTACTATCGGATGCCGCTGATGGCATACCTGGCAGTCGACAAGCCCGATCGGCTTACAAGCGCGGACTATGTTCGCCTGGCACTGGTCGGCGGCTCGGGTGATCCGGAGAAACTGCCGATCGGCGAGGGCTACTTCGACGATTTCAAGGCGAAGCATTGCTATGACCTCTACCGCAGCCGCACCGACGGACGCGCCTGGCCGAGTACGACGTTCTGGTCGTGCGGCCACTCGTTCATCCTGACCGGAGATGCCGGCAGCGACTTTTTCTGCGACGTGGAGCGTGGCTATCTGGCGCGCTTTCGGCACCAGCATTTCGTCATGTTCATGATCGCGCACTTTCACCGCGCCGCACTGCAGATGTTCTCCGACGAACTGGCCGGTGCAATGAGCCGCCTCGACGTGCGTGATGCGGCGGCGGTATCGTCCTTCCGCCGTAAGACGCGTGCCGAGTTGGAAGCCTTCCTGCGCTTTACCCATCGCTACTGGTTTCAGGAGATCAGTGATCAGGCGCAGATCCACGACCTGTTCGCCATGATCCGACGTCACCTGGGCATCGACCGTGCCTACGAAGCCATCCGGCGCGAGACGCAGGATATGAGCGATTACCTGGAGAACGAAGTGATGCGGCGGCAGAACGAGAGCGTCGTACGGTTGACGGTCGTGACGGCATTCGGCCTCGTTGGCTCGGTTGCGACCGGCTTCCTCGGTATGAACCTGTTCGACCTGACGGCCCATGGCGATTGGATGAAGATGTTGCTGTTTGCAGTCGTATTTGTGCCGATTGCGCTGCTGACGTTCTACACGATCAAGAAATCGCGGCGGCTGTCCGACTTTCTCGACGCCATTGCCGACGAGTCGGCCGACCTCACCGCAAAGTGGCAGGCCTTCCGGCGCATTTGGTAAGGTGCTGCGGTGCGCCGACTGATCATGGGTGTCCTCTGGGAATTCTTTCCGGAACGCGACAACCACCATGATGGGAAAGCCTTGAACGTATCCGTAAATGCCAACTGAAAAAGTAGATACGCTCGTTGTTGGCGGCGGCCAGGCCGGTTTGGCCATGAGCGAGCACCTGAGCAACTGCGGCGTACCTCACCTCGTTCTGGAGCGACACCGAATTGCCGAACGCTGGCGCTCGGAAAGATGGGATTCTTTGGTGGCCAATGGTCCGGCCTGGCATGATCGATTTCCGAGTCTGGAGTTCTCCGATATCTATCCCGATGCCTTCGCCACCAAGGACATGGTTGCGGACTATTTTGTCGCCTACGCGGCAAAGATCGCTGCCCCCATCCGCTGCGGTGTGGAAGTAGAGGAAGTGCATAGGAATGTTGGCCGGTTCGGCTTCAGCGTCGAGACGTCGGACTGGCGTGGTCGAAGCCGACAGGGTGGTTGCCGCCACAGGACCTTTCCAACGCCCCGTCATCCCGGCCGTCGTTCCTCAAGCTGCGAGGATCACGCAGATCCATTCCAGTGCCTACCGCAATCCCGACCAGTTGGCCGAGGGTGCGGTGCTGGTGGTCGGAGCGGGGTCTTCGGGGGTACAGATCGCGGACGAGCTCCTGGGCGCCGGAAAGCGCGTTTACCTCTCAGTCGGCCCGCACGACCGTCCTCCCCGGAGCTATCGCGAGCGTGACTATTGCTGGTGGCTGGGGGTCCTCGGCAAGTGGGACGCCGCGGCCCTCGAGCCGGGCCTGGAACATGTCACGATCGCGGTGAGCGGTGCGCATGGCGGGCATACGGTCGACTTTCGGCATCTTGCCGCACGGGGGATGACGCTTGTTGGCCGGACGGAATCGTTCAAGGACGGTGTAATGCGCTTTGCGAGGGATCTCGCGGACAATCTGGCGCAAGGGGATGCGAACTATCTGTCGGTGCTGGACGAAGCCGACGCTTATGTTGCCCGAAATGGTCTCGACCTTCCGGAGGAGCCCGAAGCCCGCAAGATCGGGGCGGACCCTCAGTGCGTGGCCAATCCCATTGTGGAATTGGATCTGGCGGGTGCCGGAATTACCTCGATCGTCTGGGCCACAGGCTTTGCTGTCGATTTCAGTTGGTTGAAGGTCGACGCCGTCGACGAAGAAGGCAAGCCGAAGCATCAGCGAGGTATTTCGGCGGAGCCCGGCGTCTATTTCCTCGGACTACCGTGGCAGTCTCGACGGGCGTCCTCCTTTATCTGGGGGGTCTGGCACGACGCCAGGTTCTTGGCGGACCATATTTCCACGCAACGCAAGTATCTGGCTTACAGAAAATTCGCGAAACGGGAGTCCGAAAGCGCGTAACCCAACGCAAGGAACGCAAGGGAACAGATCTATTTTCCAGCAGAAGGGGCAAGCAGAGAGCGGAACGTAAGGGGACAGATCTATTTTGGAGAGCAGGAAGGGGACAGATCTATTTTCGAGTGGTGAGGAAAAGGGGACAGATCTATTTTCACCACTCGAAAATAGATCTGTCCCCTTTTCCGTCCCCTTTTTCCCTGTCCCCTTTTTCCCCTTTTTCCAAAGCCGGACCGGGTGCAACGTGAGTTCGAGGATTTTCTCGAGTGCGGCATCTTGGAGCACGGCACCGACAGGGCGACGACTAGCCATCGTCGGCGAGCTCGAACCGCAGGCTCAGCGCCAGGCGATCCTGGGCGGCGCGGTTCGGGTGGCTGCCATGGACCAGCCGGGAATCGTGCACGCCGATGGAGCCCGGCCCCCCGTCGTACGTGCGCCAGTCCTGCCGGCCGCCCAGCGCGTGATCGGCGACCCAATGCGTCCTTCCCGACGACTCGTGGTCCAACTTGCCGAGGCGGTGGGAGCCCGGCAGGTAGTACACTGCGCCGCCGTCCCGAGTCACTTCGTCGAAGGGAATCCAGACGGTCAGCGGGCGCTCCAGGGGCTGGGTGTTGTACGCGGTGTCTTGATGCGGCTCGATCGGCGCTCCCCTGCCCGCGGGCTTGAGCAGCGAGTTGACGTGGATCAACCGGCAGTTGCCTTCCGCCAGCGAGTCGACCACCGGGCGGACCGTCGCCATCGCCGGCTCGTCATCGAGCAGGCGCAGCATCGGCGCCGGCCAGTTGATTTCGCGTACCGGCAGGTAGTCTTCGGCCGAAGACGCGCTTGAGTGCTCCTTGCGAGTCGATTCCGGGTATCGCTCCCAGGCCCGGTAGAACAGCGCCACCCGGTCGCGCAGGTGTGCCAGGGCGTCGAGGTCGATGATCCCCGGAAGCACGACGAAACCATCCGCCCGCAGCCGCCGGCGCTCTGCCACCAGGTCGATGTTTTCCACGGTCAATTTTCTTGCCTGCGGGGACCAGTAATGCTCTAATTCAATCGAGGAGAACAATTAAGATCGCGCCATTTTACAGAAACGGCGCTCCTTCAATTAGAACAGACGAATTCAGGGGGTTTATTTGGCCGACCACCATCAAGCCGCGGGTCACGATAAGACCCGTCGACGCACCCTTCTGGTCGCACTGCTCGGCGCCGGGTCACTGGGCCAGCGGGCCATTCCCGGAAAATGGGCCAAGCCCGTCGTCGATTCAGTTCTGCTTCCGGCTCACGCCGCGACCTCGGAAGTGTTTGTGACGGGTAATTTCGGCTCCGGTACCCAGCTCAGCTCAGCTGATTTTCCTTCCCTGGAGAACATCGCCGAGAGAACGGAGGAGGAAATACTGGATCTGTTCGTCAATGCGGCGGAGGCTAATGGCTGCTCAACTAATAGCTGTTCGACCGGTGGAACGGCCAAAGTCGAAGTGGTGGCCACAGTTACTCAGAATCCCTCCAGCGTCGAGTGCCTCAAAGCCAAGGTCGTGCTTCCGGAGGCCTCGAGCTGCAGCTACAAGTGCCTGGTCTTCGATTTTAGCCCGGTTTCCGTGAACGGATCGACCGTATCAGTCCCCCAGGACTGTGAATTGAAGCTGACGGGCGTCACTCTCAGCGCTGCGGGACTCAGCGGCAGCTGGTCGTATTCCACCGCCGGACTCTCGGATAACGGTACTTTCCTCTCACCGGCCGACGAGAACGGCGGCTGCGACAGCCTGACGCCATGTCCGATGTGAAGCGGGCTCGCGGCTAGCCGCTGAACTCGTAGATCCCGAAGTGCTTGGTGCGGATTCCCAGATCGGCGAACACGTCGAAGCCGAGCAATCGCAGGGTGTGGCAGACCTGATAGTCCTCGGAGACATAGTTGCCGTCTGAGGCGCCTTGTCGAAAGACGTCGTAGTGCATTCCTGAGGGGACGTCGCCGACTGTCAAAGGATCGACGGCGTAGCTGCGTTCGTTTTCGATGGCGTGCTCGATCAGTTTGTCCACGGCATTCCTGGACAGCATCAGCACTCCGGTTCCAATGCGGGTGACGCGGGCTAGCGTCCCCGTCCGCGACAGCACCTCACCGACGCTGAACACCGGCTTTTCCGCCCCCTGGATCTTGAGACGGATCGGCGCGCCGATGACGTCCTTGCCATGCTCGAGCAGCCGGCGTACATCCCGGCCCCGTATTCCGACATCGGCGTCGAGATAAAGCAGGTGTGTAAGATCGGTACGCTGGTGAAACTCGGTTAGAATCGTGTTGCGGGCGCGCGCCACCAGGCTGTCGGCGATCACCACGTGCCAGGAGTAGCTGATACCGTTCGCCGTCAGGTCGAGCAGCGAGCGCACGTAGTCCACGTACAACTGGCCGTTATAGGTGGGAGTACCTACCATGATTTTCATCTTGCGGCTCATGAGCGGCGATTATCCGTTGCCCATGGTGTATTGGCAAAGAACTCCGAACCCTGACGGGCATCGCTCGTTGAACCGACTCCCACCGTGCTCGGCATTGTAGTCCCATACTGGAACCCGTTCGGCAACCGCGATCGGCTCGATAACCTGGAGCGGTGTCTGGCGCGACTGCGTGGTGTCGCCGGCGTGAGGACGCTGTGCGTGGAAATGGCCTGCGGCGGCGAATCCGGGCTCGCGGACATCGTGCTCGAGGGAGGCGACCGTGCCGTTTATCTCTGGCAGAAGGAGCGACTGATCAACCACGGTTGTGCGGTGCTCGCGGGTGAGGGCATCGATCGCCTCGGCTACGTAGACTCGGACTGCCTGTTCATCGATCCCGACTGGCCTTGCGCCATAGATGCGCAGTTCGAGGCCGGCTGCAACGTTGTCCAGGGTTTCACCAGGGTCGACGGCGGGGCGAATGCCGCGCTGGCGTCGTATCCCGAGCTCGCGGACAGGCTCCACGGCGGCTCGATGTTCCTCCACCGGGACCTGTTCCGGAAGATCGACGGCTTCTACGAGTACTGCATCGTCGGGGGGGGCGATTTCGTTCTCCTGATGGCCGTCACCGGCGACCACGGCGCCATGAAGTCGGTGTTCCCCGGCGAGGCGTACAGGAGACACGCTGGCCGGTGGCTCGAGGCGTTCCGAGACGTCGCCCTGCGGCCGGCCTGCGCGGACAACGCGGTCCAGATCCTCGACCACGGCAACCCGCAGCGCTCCCACCGGCTGCGCCATGCCCTGCTTCAGGACTTCGTCCCGGAGGAAGACATCGTCCAGGGCGAGGTGCTCGACCTCACCGAGAGGGGGAGGCGACTGCTTCCCCGCCTGCGCGCCTACTGTGCCCACCGGGAGGACCGGGCGGACATCATTCTCCGTCGCTGAAGCCGGAAAATTCAAGCAAGGCCCACCGATGGAACGGCAAGTACAGCTGGAATTTCGTAATTCACCGGACATTGGCTCGAATGCCTTTGCGCTGCCGGGCGGCGTCATCTTAATCACCGGTCAATTGATCGTCCTCACATTGCCTACCTGTGATCTATACTGGCCATTAAAAGGGCGCAACAGGCACATGAGCGACAAACACATACGGGTTGAGCGGGGCGAGACTATATTCAAGGAGGGCGACGACGGTGACTGCATGTACGTCATCGTTGAGGGGCAGGTTCAGATTGTACGAGACTCCGGGAGCAGTCCGGTGGTCCTTGCGACTCTTGGCGAAGGCGCGTTCTTCGGGGAGATGGCCATCCTGCACCGAACCACCCGGACGGCAACCGCCGTTGCGGTCACCGACGTAGAGCTGATGACCGTACAGGGACCCGATCTGGTGCACCTTCTGGCGAAGCGTCCGGAGCTCGGGGCCAGGATGATCCACACGCTTACACGCCGGCTCGAGCACACGACGAATCAGGTCATGGACGAGAAGGCAAAGATCGCCCTGCTGTTCGACCACGATGCGGAATCTGAAGCCGGTCTGCAGAGCGGGTAGTCTCTTCGAGAATCCGGCAATTGCGTCTGACTGCGGTTGCCCCTGCCCCGGAACAATTGTCCCGTGGTTGTCAGGGCGTTTCTCCGTAAAGTCTTAGAGACTTGGCCGCGCTGTCGAATCGTGGTCATTAGAGGTAGTCATGCACGACCGTTCCAAGTGCGAGTGTCAGGTCGGTCAGCACGTGCACCGCGGACCGCACTTTTCGCACGGGCAGCTCGGCTACCGGCGCCAGCGCGTGGGCCGTCAAGTCGAGCGCGCCCGGTCCACTCCAGGCCCCTTTTACGTTGATGTCCTCCATCCGGTACTCGACGAGTTCGCAGATACGCACGCTGCCATCGACATCGGGAATGATACGCAGCAGATAGTGTGGAGCGGTGAGCGTCTCGAGAATTTCCTCCACCGGCACGGTCCTGTGCTTGTAGCCCATGGTACCCGTGGCGACGCGAATACCGTTGCAATCGAGGGTGCCGACCAGGGCATCTTTTCGGACCTCGAGCGTGGGCTGGCCGAGCTTCTTCGGGAAGCCCCAAAGCTCTCGTCCACCTACCAACGGCGCATTGTCGTCGAGGTACATGGCGTGTGAGTAACCGCCCTGTTGGCCGCGGAAGGAAACCGGGATGGCCTGGCCGGATTCACAATAATCACCAAAGCCCGTGGAGTCCGGCATACGGATGAACTCGTATCGGACGACCGGTTCCACCAACTCGAGCGGCGCGGGAACAACGCGTTCGAGCGCCTCGTGGTCGGTTTCATACGTAACGATGAAGAATTCGCGATCGATGAATCGATACGGGCCGCGCGGGTACGCAGGACTGCTGAATGGCATTGCGAACGAATGTTCCAGGACTTCGGACTCTTTCATGACGACTCCAGAGGAATGTTAGGGATGATCGAGGTTGCTTGAACCTCACGATGCCCTCATTCTCTGAGTCAACTCAGGCGCGCGTGAGTTCCGGGCGATAGGCAAATTCCCCGCAAAGGGATCGCGGTCATGATCCACCACGGCGAGTCCCGGAACACTGAACCTGGCGTCCGAGACCCGCCGTCGAAGTCGCGCGCTACGGCATGATCGTCAACTCGGCCTGCTCCAGGTGGTAGGTCTTCAGATAGCTGGCGATGGTGGTGAACGTTGCCGTTTCGGGAGTTACGCCCTGATCGGACATCGCCACGTCGGGCATGAAGATTGACCCCAGTGTCAGTTTGAACGGATTGACCTTCACCGGCTGGGCCTTGAAATAGGCCCGGGTGTCAGCTTTGATAATCGCCAGGTCGCTGGTCCCGTATACGGCGGCGTTGATCACGTCCAGCACGTACTCGGTACAGTTCTGGAACTTGGTGTTGTACGGATTCGCAATGGCCGAGTAACGTGGATTGTGCAGCTTCGGGTAAACATCGGAACCGATTACCTCGAGCAGCCGTTGCTGCAGTTCAGGCGCAGGAATGATGATGCCGGCTCTGAGTACCTGGGCTCCGGAGAAGAAATCCACCGGAAAATCCGTCACCAGATGACTGGCGTTCGGTTTGTCGTCGCGCTGATAGAGGTTGTGGATCACGTAGCCCGGGATGGTGCGTCCCTTGGCCGTCTTGATCAACGAGTACACCGCGAATGCTGTATGGGTGTAGTGAACGCCCGGCGGCAGTTCGCTCTCCGGGCGGCCGATGCGGGCGACGATGAATACCCGGGCGCCACGCTGGGCGGCGGTACGTTCCACCTTCTTGGCAAAGGCGGCGAGTTGTTCCCCGGTGAAGTTGCCCTCCTGCCCGCCCGCCTGGCTGCTGGCGGCCGAAGCCGCCAGCGAAACGAACACCAGAACGATCCCCAGCAGCAGGCGTGGGACGCGGCGAGTCATTGGTCACCTCCCTTCTCCTGCATGGCCCGCGCGGGGTCGGGGCCGGCGGTCACCGTCTCGTCGGTCAACGGCAGCGGCTGCCCGATGGGCTGATCGGCGATCTCCAACAAGGCGTCGCCGGCCTGGCCGCTGACCTGACCCACCGCGCCGCTGACCTTGAGCGGCAAGGCAACGACGGTGGCCGCCAGTTCGGCGCTGCCGACCACTGCGTGACTTACAGCCCGAGCCGAGTGGTGAATCGCGGCGCTGAAATGCTGGATGCTGCCCTGGGCCAGCGCCGGCTGAGCGGCAGCCAGAGACAGGCCGAGTGCGGGAACGATCAGGAACTTCTTGTTCATGTCACTTACCTCCGGTTTCGTGAATTGCCGTGATTGGCGGAGCGCAAGTGTTGTTCAAAGTATCCTATTCGTAAACCATATTAATCGTGGTTGCGATATATTGCTCCTTTGGTATCAAATATCGATACTACTTGCAGCCGGTGGACCTGCTCCAGGGCGGGAATCCGGTCTACTTCGATGACGTGGTATTCATGCGCCCCGCCGGGGATTTGGGGAATGTGGCGCCGCCGTGCCCCATTGAGTCGCTGATTCGACGGCCAGGCCGCGTCCGTCCGGTTCTTGTCCATTCGCCTGAGCTATGTGTCCATCGTTGCCTTCCGGGTACGGCCGGTGATAGTTTTGTCGTTCCCACGTTGAGGCCGGCAGCAAAGGATCCGTAATGGCGAAAAAATCAAGTGCCGAACAAGCCGTTCAAAAATCCCGTCGTAAGCTGGTCGGCGTATTGTCCGCCAGCGCCGCGGTGGCGAAATTGCCTGGTACCTGGTCACGACCGACAGTGGCATCGGTAGTTCTTCCGGCGCATGCCAGCACTTCGCCGCCGCCCTCACCGTCCTCGCCGTGCACGGGCGGGGAGGTGATTATCGCCAACTACACGCACGCGGGCGGCAGCGTTACCGTAGGGCTGGTTGGCTCCGTCACCCTGCCCGATAGCGGCTACTACGCCAACTTCATATACCCTGGGGGCACCCATGTGGTTGCCCTGGATACGATCGGTCCCGGCACCTATGCCGCCACTCTCAATCCAGGCGCCAGCTTCACCGAAGCGCTCTGCCCCGGTCCGGTGAGCGTCGGGGTCGGGTTCTATCCCATTGGCACCACCGGCGACAGTGGGTGTTACTTCTACGATACGCTTACCTGCACTGTCACTGTCTAGCAACCATTCCCGTCGAGCACGGACAAGCGGGCCGTTCAGCATCGATACGGGCGGCTGGATGTCCGTTGGACCTTTCGCCATTGCGTTGACCTGATCAGGCATTGTCTCGGGATCAGCGGCTCCTTCCCGGCGGACCTGACCGCGCGTCTGCTCACTTGGAGGTGCGTGTAGAATGCCGCCCCGGATTCGAGAGAGAAATACCATGCATGATCTTGTTGTGGTGGGCGCCGGCGCGGCGGGCCTCGGCGCCGCCCGCACAGCCATTGACCTGGGACTGCAGACAGTCGTGGTGGAGGCGGCGCACCGCATCGGCGGCCGTGCCTACAGCGAGGAAATCAAGCCGGGGGTGCCGTTTGATCTCGGCTGCCACTGGCTGCATTCGGGCAGCCTGAACCCTTTCGCTGCTGTTGCCGACCGGCTCGGCGTGAGCTACGTGCCGCGGTCGCAGTGGAATCCGCGCTTGCGCGTGGAGGGTGGCTGGGCGAACGATCACGAACGTGAGGGCTTTTTTCGCTACTGGGATCAGATGGATGCGAGGATAGAGACCTTTGATGGCGCCAAGGAAGATACCTCCGTGGCGGAGCTTATCGATAGGGACAGCCCGTGGTCGGAGTTCTACGATTACTGGACGTCATTGATGACGTCCAGTGACAGCGATCTCGTGTCGGTGGCGGATATGGCCGCCTACAGGGACACCCATGAAAACTGGCCCGTCACCGATGGGTACGGCAATCTCGTGGCGCGATTCGGCACCGACATCCCCGTAGAGTTGAACAGCGCGGTCGAAAAGATCGAACGGACGCGAGCAGCTGTGAAGGTGCATACCGCACGCGGCATAGTGGAATCGAAGATCGCGCTGGTGACCGTCTCGAACGGTGTCCTGGCGAGCGAACACATCCGCTTCGACCCTCCGTTGCCGGACTGGAAGCGCGAGGCGATTTCCGGTGTGCGTCTTGGCAACCACAACAGGATCGCCGTGGCCCTTGACGGGGATCCACTGGGCGACGAGGCGCCGGTCAATATCATCGATATGGCGGACGAGGTGCCGATGCTGCTGCACGTGAAGCCCTACGGCCACCCTTATATCGTCGGCGCTACGGGCGGAAGGTTCGCCGACTGGCTGGAGAGGGCCGGCGTCGAGGCATCGGTCGACCATCTGGTGAGCAGACTGAAGCGGATTTTCGGCAGCAGTATAGAGAACGCGGTCGGACGACATATCGTCACCGCCTGGGGCGGCGATCCATGGACCATGGGGGCGTATTCGGCCTGCCTGCCGGGGCAGGCCCATCAGCGTGATGCCCTGGCGGCGCCCATCGACGGGCAGCTGTGGTTCGCGGGCGAGGCGACCTCGCCGGATTTTTTCTCCACGTGCCACGGGGCTTACCTCTCGGGCATCAAGGCGGCGCACGACGTCGCGAGCGCGCTCGGTTCCGGCGCGAGGCGGACGGCGCCCTGACGCTCGGGAAACCGGTTGTCCGGACTGCATGCTGGGTGGCCGTAGATATGAAAACCACAAGGACGCTACCCCCGGGGCCGTTCGGCGGCGTCTCGGGGATCCAGGTTGTTGTCAAGAATCACGGGGGCTTGTGATAGTTTTGCTTTCCAAGCCTGAACGGGCTGGGAGGACCCTCCTCACTTGATGAAACCCAAACCGGCAGCGACGGTGGTCGTCGCCCGGGACGGTGAACACGGCTTGGAGGTGCTGCTGCTTCGGCGCACCAAAAAAGCGGTGTTCATGCCCGGTGTGTACGTGTTTCCGGGTGGCGCCGTGGACCGGCAGGACCACGATCCGGCGCTGATTTCGCGGGCGCCGGGTGTCGACGGCGACGCACTGAACCGCTCGCTGGCCGTGCCAGGCGGCGGCATGGGTTTTTTGGCGGCAGCCATCCGGGAGTGCTTCGAGGAAGCCGGCCTGTTGCTCGCGGACATCGGTGTGCCCGCGGTTGCTGACATGGACCGCTGGCGGCGGAGACTGGCGTCCGGCGAGCTCACCCTGGCGCAGTTGTGCCGGGAGCTGGACCTCACGCTCCACGCGGACCGGCTGGGCTATCTGAGCCGCTGGATCACCCCGCCCGGGTCGCCCCGGCGCTTCGACGCGCGCTTTTTCGCCGCGCCGGCGCCCCCAGGGCAAACGGCACGCCACGACGGCGCCGAGACCACGGCCCATTTGTGGATCACGCCGGCGCAGGCCGTGGAACGCTACCGCCGCGGCCTGCTGCCTCTCGGGAGCCCAACCCTTCAGACCATGGACTTGTTGTCCAGCTTCGAGACCACGGGCGAGCTGCTACGCCGGACGCGATTGCACGGGAATCCGGGCGGACGCCCGTCGCTCCTCGCTGATGGACGCGACGGCGTGCGGCTGGTGCATCCCACGGAACCGTCGTTTGCCGAGATCGCGAAGCTTCACGACCAGGGCATGCGCGGCGCCGCCTATGAGATCATTCCCGGGGTGCCGCGATGGCTTTCCCCACGGGTGCGGCGGCTGACCGCGACCAATCCCGGCGTGATGACCGGCCCCGGCACCAACACTTATCTGGTGGACGGTGGCGACGGGCTGGTGGTCATCGATCCGGGCCCGGGTCTGGACACGCACATCAAGGCCATCGTGTCCGAAGCGGGCGCCGCGCCGGTGCGCGCGATCCTGGTCACCCACACCCATCGCGACCACTCTCCAGGCGCGCAGTTGCTCAGGGAGCGAACCGGTGCCCCGGTTCTGGGCATGCCGTCGCCCGAGGATGACAGCCATGACCGGACGTTCGTTCCCGACCGCGTGCCGCGACACGGTGAGTGTCTGAATTTCGGCGGCGCCACGCTGCGCGCCATCCACACCCCCGGTCATGCCTCGAATCACCTGTGCTACCTGCTGGAGGAAGAGAACCTGTTGTTCTCGGGCGACCACATCATGCAGGGCTCGACGGTGGTGATCAGTCCGCCCGATGGACGCATGGGCGACTACCTGAAGTCGCTGGCGATGCTTCACGGGGAATCCATTGCGCATATCGCACCCGGGCACGGCTTCTTGATGGGGGATCCGGGCGCGGTCATCGACCGGATCATCGACCATCGGCTGAGGCGCGAAGCCAAGGTGGCGCAGGCCGTGCGTCGGTTCGGCCCGGCCACCGAGGAGACGCTTCTGGCATCGGTGTACGATGACGTTCCCGCCGCCCTGCACAATGTCGCCCGGCGTTCCCTGCTGGCGCATCTTATCAAGCTGTGCGACGAGGGCGCGATCCGGGGAGGAGACGGCTGGCGCTCCGTGGACTGAAGATGGCGTTGTCGTAGAGGCGCCTTTCATGCCCTGGGTCGATTCTCGAATCGTGTAGACTGTTCCCTGTTCCAACCAGCGACTGTCCGGGTCGCCAGCGGCTGCGACAGTCTATCTATGTCGTTGAACGGAGCCCTCCGGGGGATTGTTTCGATGAACAAGCGCTGTGCGGGTATTTGCGAAACTGCGCCTTGTTACTCATCGATCTTCGGACCGAATACAAGTGGGTGTTATTCCAGTGACCAGCGCCGAGGCGGCGACCGTCCGGGCGGCGCGGCGCGTGATTGAGATGCTTCGATGACGAGCTCCGGTTCCAAAGTGCTCGCCGGACAATGTGCGCTGGTATTCGGCGGAACGGCAGGCATAGGGTTCGCCTGTGCCCGGGGATTTGCGGAGGCCGGCGCCGATCGCGTCATGGTGGTGGGACGGGATCCGCAACGGGCCGAGTCGGCGGCGAACGAACTGCGCCGGCTTTTCCCGCACCACCGAATCGAAGCGTCCGCCGCCGATGCGTCGACGCCGGACGGCGCCGAAAAAGGCGTAGCCGCCTGCATCGATGCCTTCGGCCGCGTCGACATACTGATGAGCACCGCGGGTGGGGATTCCATGCCCGCTCTCTTCCACGATATACCCATCGATCAGATTCCAGGCACGGTGGACGGCATCATCATGTCGGCCATGCTACCCGCGCGCGCCGCTCTGCCCGAAATGATGGGGCAGGGCGGTGGCGTCATCCTGACGTTGGCGTCGGACGCTGGCAAGATCGCTACGCCGGGTGAAACGGCTATTGGCGCAGCGATGGGAGGCATCATCATGTTCACCAGGGCGTTGGCCATCGAGGCGAAGCGATCGGGGGTCCGGGTGAACTGCCTGACCCCGTCCATCGTTCAGGGCACGGCCTTGTATGACAAGCTGATGGCTGACGCGTTTGCCGGCAAGCTCTTCCGCAAGGCGGAGACACTGGCCGCTCTCGGCGTGGTGCAGCCCGAGGACTTGGCGGCGACGGCGGTCTTCCTGGCGAGCCCGTCGGCGGCTCGGATTACCGGGCAGGCCATCAGCGTGAACGGCGGCATTTCCGCCGCCTGAATCCCTTCCGGATGTACCGGCGCGTTGCCCCTCGGCGAGCGGGTTTTGAATGCCTGCCTAACGTTTGTTAGACTGACCGCAACACGGTGTACACGGAGCCAACGATGAGCACGAGATCCGTACCAGACCGAATCGCGGCCGGCACCTCACCCGACGGTGGACGGGAACGTATCCTGGCGGCCGCCGCCCGCCTGTTCCGGGAACACGGCTATGCGGCCGTGTCGCTAAGGGCCATCGCCGGGGAAGCCGGCATGCAGGGCGGCAGTCTTTACCATCATTTCCGTGGCAAGGAAGATATTGTCGGAGCGGTGCTCGATTTGGGGATTCAGCGGGTACACGCCGCCGTGGAAGCGGCACTCGCCGAACTCCCGACGGACGCCGGTATCCGCGAATCCATGCACGCCGCCGTGGCCGCGCACCTCGAGGCCCTGCTCAGTCACAGCGACTACACGTCGGCCAACGTGCGTATCTTCGGTCAGGTGCCGCCGGCGGTCCAGGAAGGGAACAAGGCCGTGCGCCGGGCCTATGAGAAGCTTTGGGCCGACCTGCTCGACCGCGCCGCGGATCACGGGACCTTGCGTCCCGACCTGGATCTTCGTCTGGTGCGCCGGGCGCTCATCGGCGCGCTCAACGCGACCCTCGAATGGTTCGACCGCGAGAACATGGATCCCCGGCACCTCGCCGCCGCCTACGCCGATCTCTTTCTCAACGGCATTGTCGAGGAATCCGCGTAATGAGCATTCTGCATAGCACGCTTGACACCGGCTCGACCTCTTTCGCGCAGAACCAGGCGCGCGTGGGCGGTCTTGTGGCGACCTTGCGAGAGCGTATCGCCGCGGCTACGGCGGGCGGGCGCTCCGCACAGGTGGAACGCCATCGCCGGCGCGGCAAATTTCCCGCGCGCGAGCGCATCGACCGCCTGGTCGATCCGGGCACTGCGTTCCTCGAGTTGTCGCCGCTGGCGGCCTGGGGCCAGTACGACAACGAAGTACCCGGTGCCGGTATAGTCACGGGCATCGGCGTCGTCCGTGGCCTTCCCGTCGTGCTCATTGCCAACGACGCCACCGTCAAGGGCGGCTCGTTCTTTCACGAGACTGTCAAGAAGCACATCCGCGCCCAGGAGATCGCAGAGCAGAACTGCCTCCCAGTGCTTTACCTGGTCGACTGCGGGGGTGCCTATCTGCCGCAACAGGACCGCGTCTTCCCCGACCGGGATCACTTCGGCAACGCGTTCTACCGGCAATGCCGCATGTCGGCGTCCGGAATTCCGCAGATCTCGATCGTGTTCGGCGGCTGTACTGCCGGCGGCGCCTACATTCCCGCTTTGTCGGACGACGTCATCATGGTGGAGGGCAATGCCAGAATTCACCTGGGCGGGCCCTCCATCGTGAAGGTGGCCATCAACGAAGAAGTGGACGGCGAAACGCTTGGCGGCGCCGCCATGCACACCCGCGTCTCCGGGGTGTCCGATCGTCTGGCGGCGACCGAGGAAGAAGGGCTGGCGAGACTGCGTGACCTGGTGGGCGAGTTGAACATGCAGCGAACGCGTCCCGTCAGTACGCCGGTGCGGCCCCCGCGATATGACCCCGCCGAGCTTGCCGGGGTGGTCAGCGCCGACCGGCGCGTGCCCTATGACGTGCGCGAAGTCGTCGCCCGCCTGGTGGACGACAGCGACTTCGACGAGTTCAAGCCCGAGTGGGGTGAAACCCTGGTCTGCGGCACGGCGCGGCTTCACGGCCACCCCGTCGGTCTGCTGGGCAACAACGGCGCATTGTTCTCGGACAGTTCGCTGAAGGCCGCGCACTTCATCATGCGCTGCGACCAGCGCGCCATTCCGCTGCTGTTTCTGCACAACATCTCCGGCTTCATGGTGGGCAGCGAGGCCGAGCAGGGCGGCATCGCCAAGCACAGCGCCAAGATGGTCTATGCCATGTCCGTCGCAACGGTACCCCGCCTGTCGGTCATCATCGGCGGCTCCTACGGCGCCGGCAACTACGGTATGTGCGGGCGCGGGTTTCGTCCCGATTTTCTGTTCGCCTGGCCAACCGCCGAAGTCGCGACGATGTCGGCGGACATTGCCACCAACGTCATGCTCGAGCTGCGCCGCGCCGCCGGGGGCGACGGTGCGGCGCCGGACAAGCTGGCGGCGCTCGAGAAGTCGGTGCGAGCGCAGTATGCCGAGCAGAGCGACCCCTATTACGCCACCTCGCGGCTCTGGGATGACGGCCTGATCGAGCCCGACCAGACCCGCGAGGTCCTTGCATTGTGCCTCGATATCGTTCGCAGCCGGCCCGCCTCGGAGAGGACTACGGTCCGGCGCACGCCCGTTTACCGTATGTAGGAGCGGCCAATGAACTTCGAAACCCTGACCTTGGAGACGGATCAACGCGGCGTTGCGACGCTGACGCTGAACCGGCCCGAGCAGCACAACGCCCTCAATGCTCAATTGATTGCCGATCTGCGGCAAGCGGCCGCGCTGGTGGCCGGTGACGATCGAGTCCGCGTGGTCGTGCTCACCGGTGCCGGCAAGAGCTTTTGCGCCGGAGGCGACTTCCGCTGGTTCGCCGCCAACACAGAGCTGGATCGCGCCGGGCGTATCGCGCAGGGACGGGCCCTTGCCGATATGTTGAGAGATCTCAACAGCCTGCCGAAACCGTTGATTGGACGAATCAATGGCCCGGCCTACGGCGGCGGAGTCGGCATGATCGCCGTGTGCGATTTGGCCATCGCCGCCGCCGAAGCTCGCTTCGGATTGACCGAGGTGCGCCTCGGCCTGATACCGGCGACCATCTCCCCCTACGTGGTCGCCCGAATCGGCGAGGCCAATGCCCGCGCCACGATGTTGTCCGGGGCCGTGTTCGATGCCGGGCGCGCCCGGGAGATCGGCCTGTTGACCGAGTCGGCGCAAGCCGGCGGCCTCGCGGAACGCACTGAGGCCATCGTCAACGCCCATCTGCAGGCTGCACCCGGCGCCGTCGCGGCGACCAAGCGACTTATTGATTATGTAGGCCGGCACGGCACCGATGACAACATCATTTACACGACCGACCGTTTGGCCGACGCCTGGGAAACCGAAGAGGGCCGCACCGGCATCGATTCGTTCCTCAACAAGACTGCACCGCCCTGGCGGTCCCGCGCCGACCATAAACAATGAGCGGCAGGCCGATCGAATCAGTCCTCGTCGCCAACCGGGGAGAGATCGCGGTACGGGTGATCGATGCCTGCCATCGCCTTGGCCTGCGCGCGGTTGCGGTCTATTCGGACGCGGATCGGGAGGCGCCGCACGTGGCGCGTGCGGACGCGGCCATGCGGCTTGGCCCGGCACCGGCACGGGACAGCTATCTGTACGTCAACGCGCTGCTCGACGCCGCGCATCGGGCGGGCGCGGATGCCGTCCATCCGGGCTACGGTTTCCTCGCCGAGAGCGCGGCCTTCGCCCGTTCATGCGCTGGCGCCGGCCTGACGTTCATCGGCCCCCATGCCGAAGCGATTCAGGAGATGGGAGCCAAGACCACCGCCAAGGTAATCGCGGCGCGGGCCGGTGTGCCGACGGTGCCGGGTTACCACGGCGAAGACCAGACTGAGCGAACGCTGCGCCGGGAAGCGGATCGTATCGGTTGGCCCTTGCTGGTCAAGGCCAGCGCGGGCGGCGGCGGCCGTGGGATGCGGCGCGTAGCTTCTCCGGAAGCCTTTCCCGGGGCGCTGGAGCTGGCCCGCGCCGAGGCCGAAGCCGCCTTCGGAGACCCGACGCTGCTCATCGAAAAGGCGGTCCCCCGGGCGCGGCACATCGAGGTCCAGGTGCTGGGCGACCGGCACGGCAACATCGTGCACTTGTTCGAGCGCGATTGCTCGCTGCAACGCAAACACCAGAAGTTGATCGAGGAGGCGCCGGCACCGGGACTTTCGGAGGAGTGGTGCGCCGCGCTCAGGCGATGGTCGCTGGACCTGGCGGCGGCACTGCGCTACGACAGCGTCGGCACCGTCGAATTCATCTACGATCCTGACGCCGACGAGGTTTGGTTTCTGGAGATGAATACACGCCTGCAGGTCGAGCATCCGGTCACCGAGGCGGTCACCGGCGTGGACCTCGTAGCATGGCAGATCCGTGTCGCCGGTGGGGAGGCCCTGGATTTCGGCCAGGATGATCTGCGGGTAATTGGTTGGGCCATCGAGGCTCGTGTGGCCGCCGAGGATCCGGCCCATGATTACGCGCCGCGAACCGGCGTGCTGCGCCGCTGGCGGGTGCCATCGGCGCCCGGCCTGCGTGTCGACGCGGGGGTCGAGACGGGGAGCACCGTCGGCCATCACTACGATTCCCTCCTCGCAAAAGTGATCGCCCATGGGCGGGACCGGGAGGAAGCGCGCCGCCGTTTGCTTCGTGCACTCCACGGAATCGAGGCCGTGGGTGTCGGTGTAAACTCGCGATTTCTCGAAGACCTGTTGGCGCTGCCGGGGTTCATTGAAGGTCGGCCATACACCACGTTGATCGAGGACGCCTGGCCCGCGGGCTGGCGGACGCCGGAAGTGGACCGGCATGACATCGTCGATGCGGCAGTGGCTGCGCACCTAGCGCCCAGTCCGTCGCCGAACCTCGGATCCTGGTCGGGACTGGGCGCCTGGCGGGTGACCGAAGCAGCGGGCCGCTGCGGATCGGCGGTCCACTACGTGGGCGCGGAAGACGGCTCGACGCGATGGGTGCGGGTTTGCGGGAGGTCGGGCACGTTGATCGTCGAGTGCGAAGGGGTCGATCCACTCGAACTTCGCGCCGTAGAGCTTACCGAGGAGCGCCTGGTCTACGAAATTGATGGTGAGCGCCGCGAGACCGAGGTGCTCTTCGACGGCGAGTCGCTGACACTGCTGGGGCGCGGCGGGGCCGTCACGCTGGCCGTTCTGTCTCCCGAACGCGCCCTGCTAGGGCTTGTTTCAGACGTGGAACGCGAGGGCGATGTCGTCGCGCCCATGCCGGGTGCTCTCGTGGAAGTCCGCGTTGCCGTCGGCCAAGCGGTGCGCGCGGGGGAGACCCTGTGCGTGCTCGAGGCGATGAAACTGTTCCAGGAGCTTACCGCTCCTTTCGACGGCACCGTTGCCGAGCTGCGCCAGCAGGCGGGGGACACCGTGAAGGGCGGTGCGCTGCTGGCCGTGATTGCGCCTGATGAACCATCCGCCGGATCGCACCGGGAGACCCGAGCATGACCGACAGTCCTTACTTCACTTTCGAGCACGAAATGCTGCGCGAGCAGCTTCAGCGATTCGTCGCCCGCGAAGTCATACCTCACGCCGACGTGTGGGAGCAAGACGGCGCCACGCCGCGGAGTGTGCTCCGCAAAATGGGCGAGCTCGGCTACCTCGGCATGCGCTACCCCGAGGCATATGGCGGCTCGGCGCTGGATACCCTGGCCAGCGTGGTGCTGGCGGAGGAGTTGGGACGTTCAGGCTACGGCGGCTTCGCTATCACGGTCCTGGTGCACACCGACATGGCATCGCCCCATCTCGCCAATGCCGGCAACGAGGAACAGCTCGGCCGCTACATGCCGGGCGTGATCGCCGGCGAAATCATTACTGCAGTGGCGGTGACCGAACCCGATGCGGGTTCCGATGTCGCGCGTATTCGAACTTCGGCGCGGCGCGAAGGAGACGATTGGGTCATTAATGGCAGTAAGATGTTCATCACCAACGGCGTTCACGCGGATCTGTGTTTCGTCGCCGCGCGCACCGACCCGGATGCCAAGGGCTCCCGGGGGCTGACGATATTCCTGGTGGAAAAAGGCGCGCCGGGCTTCGGCGTGGGTCGGGCGCTGGACAAGATGGGTTGGCGCAGTTCCGACACGGCGGAGCTGATCTTCAACGACTGTCGCGTTCCGCGCGCCAACGTCCTTGGGGAGATCGACGGCGGTTTCTACGCCGTCATGCAGAACTTCCAGAACGAACGCATTGTGCTGGGCGCGCAAGCCATGGGCGAAGCTCGGCGGGCAATCGAGATTACCCTCGACTACGTCCGCCAGCGCAAGGCATTCGGCGGAACGCTCTGGGACAAGCAGGCCGTGCAGCAGCGTCTGGCGCAACGCGCCGCCGAGGTCGAGGCCGGCCGTCAGCTCGTCTACCACGCCGCCTGGCTGGACGCCAGGGGAAACGATTGCGTGAAGGAGGTGTCGATGGTTAAGGCCTACTGCGGCGAGCTGGTGAACCGGGTGATGTACGACTGCCAGCAGTTCCACGGCGGCTTCGGCTACATGCGCGAAGCCCCGATCGAGCGTATGGTCCGGGACGCCCGGGTGCAGTCCATTGGCGGCGGTGCCACGGAAGTGATGCTTCAGGAAATCGCCAAGCGAATGTAGTACAAGAACGAGATATGAATGACCATGCAAACCGGAAAACAGGAAGGACCAGACCCGTGCCTGAGATCGCAATAAACCCGCGGCTGAGAAAGTCACCGTTTTTTGATGCAACGGTGAAAGCCGGCGTAACGGAGTTCACCGTGTATAACCATATGCTGATGCCGACCTCCTACGGGGACCCCGCGGGTGAGTATTGGCGGCTGATCAACGGCGTCAGCCTGTGGGACGTGGCCGCTGAGCGGCAGGTCGAGTTTTCGGGACCGGATGCCGCGCGGCTGGCGCAATACCTCACGCCACGCAACCTGTCGACGTGCAGAATCGGACGCGGAAAATATGTGCCGCTGTGCAATCACCAAGGCCACCTGCTGAATGACCCGGTCCTGCTCCGGATCGACGAGGACCGCTACTGGCTCTCCCTGGCGGACTCGGACGTGCGGTTGTGGGTGCAGGCTGTCATCGCCGAGGGCGGCTTCGTCGTGGAGGCGCACGAACCGGACGTGTCGCCACTGGCTCTTCAGGGTCCGGGAGCCGAAGCGGTGATCATCGATCTGTTCGGCGAGTGGGTGAAAGAGCTGAAATACTTCTGGTTCCGCGAGGCGAACCTCAATGGCATCCCGCTGGTCGTTGCGCGTTCGGGGTGGAGCAAGCAAGGCGGCTTCGAGCTGTATCTGCGCGACGGCTCGCGCGGCACGGAGTTGTGGGACATCGTCTGGGAGGCGGGGCGGCCGAGTGATATCGGGCCCGGCACCCCCAATGGCATCGAGCGGGTGGAGAGCGCGCTGCTTTCCTACGGTACGGACACCGAGCCGGACACCAACCCTTTCGAGGTCGGTTTGAGCCGCTATGTCGACCTGGAGCAGGAGGCAGAATTCATCGGCAAGGCGGCGCTCGAGGCGATCGCCGCCGAGGGACCGAGGCATCATCAGCTTGGTCTGTTCATCGAGGAGGGCGCCCCGATTGTGCCCAACCAGCACAAGTGGCCCGTGCAAGTCGAAGGGTACACCGTCGGCAACGTAACCGCGGCGGTCTATTCGCCGCGGCTCGAGCGGAATATCGCGTTGGCACTCGTGGAGAGCCGTGTCTCCACCGGCGGCGAGGCGGTGACTGTTCTCACGCCCGACGGCTCTCGACAGGCAGAGACGACGACGCTGCCGTTCTGTTGATCGGACCTTGATGTCCCGCATCTCGAAGCCGCAATCCGCCGTTGCTTGTCTCGATGCGAAAGCCGGGGAATTCGCGTTGATCGGGCGCGCCTTGCCTCAGGCCGGGCTGAACGCGCAGGCGGAATCGCCATTGACCCGGCAGCGGGTCTCCTCCACCAACAAGGATTCGAATCCGGGCGAGGGGGCGGACAGGCCCTCGAAGAATCCGCACAAGAAGTCGCAGTTCTCGACTTCGCCGTTGAACAGATCCACCGACGTTACGACCCTGCGGGTGAACAATGAGATGGGCCCCACGACAGTGTGGTCTTTTCGGGAGACTTCGGCGATCGGGCCGATCGCCGGCAGGACCACGTCGTCTTTCACCGCGGACACCGATTCGGGCCGGCCGGTTTCCAAGGAAGCTGCGAACCTGCGCCCCGACTCGGCAGCCGAACTGCAGCTGTTCATAGTTGAAGCCCCAATGATTCGCGTTCCGTATGTCATCGAAGCCTAACGGGAATCGGCACGACGTGGTCGTGGTGGGAGCCGGCATCGTCGGTATCGCCACCGCGCTGACCTTGCAGTTGGACGGACATCGCGTCACCTTGTTCGACCCGCGGGAGCCGGGCTCCGTCACCTCCTTCGGCAACGCGGGCGGGCTGGTGAGCAACGGCATCGTACCCACTTCCACGCCGGGGCTATGGAAGCGGGTGCCGGCCATGCTAACCGATCCCATGAGCCCGCTGATGATCCGCTGGCGCTACCTGCCGCGCATTGCGCCGTGGCTGCTGCGCTTCCTGGCCGCTGGCTCACGCTCGAACGCTATCCGCATCGCGCGCGAGCTGGCGCCGTTGTCCACCCGCTCGGTGGACGCGCACATGGAACTGCTGCGCGCGGCCGGCTCGCAGGACATCGTCAAGCCCGTAGGCTGGCTCAAGATTTACAAGGACGACGCGGCGCTCGCCGGCACCGCCTTCGACCGCGAGCTGTTGGACCGCTACGGCCTGCGCTATGAGGTGTTGGATTCAGATCAGCTGCACCAGCTCGAGCCCGGGCTCTCGCAGGAGTACACGCGCGCCATCTTCTACCCGGATTCCGTGTTCGCCTCCACGCCTTTCGCGTTGGCTCGGCACTACTTGTCCGCCTTTCACGAGCGTGGCGGGCTGCTCGCACGCGAACAGGCGCGGCACTTCGAAATGGGATTCGCTGGCCCGGTGCGGCTGGTGACGGACCGCGGCATGCACGCCGTGGACCAGGTGGTGATCGCGGCGGGTGCGTGGTCGCGGCCCTTCGCGAGGGAACTGGGCTCGCCGGTGCCGCTGGACACCGAGCGCGGCTACCACCTGAACCTGGCCTGGGACGGGAGCCGGCCGCCGCTGCACCGGCCGGTGGTGGTGGGCGGGCCGCAGTTCACGCTGTGCCCCATGGCGGATGGCCTGCGGCTCACCGCCGGCGTCGAGCTCGCCGGGCTGGACGCGCCCCCCGACTTTGCTCGCATCCGTCGCCTGTTGCCGCTCGCACAACGTGTGCTACCCGGCCTGTCGGAAAACATAGAGCGCGAATGGATGGGCTACCGCCCGTCCCTGCCCGACTCCAAGCCGGTCATCGGCCGCAGCCCGCGCTTCGCCAACGCCTGGTTCGCCTTCGGACACGGGCACCTGGGGCTCACCCTGTCGGCGGTCACCGGCCGGCTCATCGCCGACGCCATGGCCGGCCGCCCCGAAAGCGTGCCGCTGGCGCCTTTTCGTGCCGACCGCTTCTGAGGCCTTTGCGTCCCGTCCCGAGTCAGCGTGATATCCCTCTGAGACGGACGATCGTTTCTGCTCCGGGAGTTCAGTGCAACATGCGAATCTTCGAGAGAGATACAACGACGCAGTGCTCCGTCTTTTCAAACGAGCGATCACGGATAGAAAGATACGTCTCAGCGGACCGCGCCGGCGGCGGCTTCAGTTGCGGCTCGCGAACGCTCCCCATGCACTCGTCGGGTGAACTGTCTATAATCCCGCCGACCTCTTCCAAGCATATCCCGGTCGGTGGAAAGAGTGGCGTTGCCGCCGAATCCGCGTCCGGCTCCCGCACCAGGAGTTGACAGGCGTGATTAACAACGACGAGGGTGTCAGGTCTTCGCAGCCTCCCGGCTGGTGGATCCTGGCGCTCGCCGCCCTTCTGTTAGCCGTCTTTCTGCTCTACTTCAACGACACGACGAGCCTGCTGCCTCTTGACGCGGGTCCCGATGAGGCGGCGCACAACGACGCCGCCAAGTTTATTCTCGAGCACAAGCGTCTTGCGGTTCTGCCCGACGATCAGGACCAGTTGTTGTTTACGCGCTACGGCGGCACCCGTAGCCTGCGGCCGCCGCTTTCATACCTGATGTCCGCGGTGATGGCGGCGATTCACCCGGCGCACAAGGTCAACATGGTCGTTGCCCTGCGCAAAGGATCGGCCGTATTGGGTGCCCTCACGGTCGTGCTGGTATTCGTGACTCTGTGGATCTATTTTGCGAGCTGGCGCCTCGCCCTGCTGGGTGCGGCGCTGGTAGGATTCCTGCCGCAGTTCGCATTCATATCGTCATACAACAATGACGACAGCGGTGCGATATTCGCGGGCAGCACCCTCATACTGGCACTCGTCCTCCTTCATCGGAAGGGATTGAACGTCTGGACGGCCCTGGCCGGAGGGGGCGCCGCGGGCCTCGTGCTACTCGCCAAGCAGAGCGCGTGGATGCTGCTGCCGATAGCCCTCGCGTACGTGTTGCTGTTCGTGCGCGCGCGACCGATGCGAATGCTTCGACTCTCTTCGCTGGCGCTTTGCGCTCTAGTGCTTTGCGGCGGCTGGTGGATCCTTCACAACATGTACCACTATGGGCCCGGTGATCCCTTCGCATTGCGCATCACGGCGACCATGGCGGACCAGTATGCCCATTTCTCTCCGGATCGTGAGTTCGGCTACGCGCCCCAGGGTGTCGGGTATGCGGATCTACTCTTCAATCATGACAACTTTCTAGTCAAGACCTACAAGTCCACCATCGGAAACCTGGACTGGCTGCGGCTCAGGGTGGGACCCCTGCACTATGCGCTGTACCTGTTCGTGTTTTTTGTTGCGATAGCGTACTACCCGTTGAAGGGGGCGGCGTCGATCCGGAGCCGAGTCGGCGGACGAGACGTGCCCCGAACCAGGGATTTCGTGTTCGAGCTGCTGATGCTGGCGGCCGTGGCGCTGCAGTTCTTCATGTATCTGTGGGCCAATATCCACAACGATATTCAAGTGCAGGGGAAATATCTACTGCCGGTCATTGTGGCGGTGTTGATCCCGTTCTCGGCGGCCTTGCGGTCCATCTGGGGCGTGTCCGACAGGCTGTGCCGGGAGCTGCGCGGGCATGAGCTGGCGCTCGGGCAGAACGGCCTGCGCAATGTCGCCCTGGCTGCGGCGCTCGCAGTGGTAATCGGGCTGCACCTGGATTCTTTGTACCACTACGTGGTTCGGTTTTACAGACCGACACCGGTTCGTTTGCATATCGGACAGTTCACGAAGGTCGAGCTGGCTGATTCCGATATCGTTTCCATGCACAACATGGAGCTGCTCGATCAAAGCAACGGGGTCCTGGATCTGAACGCCACCGATGAAGACCCGTGGATGGTGCTGAAGCCGCGCCTGTGCGGCAAGTTCAAGGACGGCAAGCTGTTGCGAATAGACCTCGAGAGCGACAGAGACGACGAGTTCAGGATCTACTGGGATCGTGGTGGTGGATTCGCCGAAAAGGACATGCGCAACAGCGCTTACAAGGAGGGCGAGCAGCGGTTCTACATCAATTTGAACATCCGTCATTGCCGGCGAATCCGCCTGGACCCGATCACCGGGCCGGGACAGGTGCGGATCAAAGGTCTCGCCGTCGCACCTTTGTCAGTGGAGCGGATCTACGATCGATAGGAGATCGCGGCGCCTGACCCGAGTCCGTTCAATGTCCCGGGCCCGCGAAGGGTGGGGACGACTACGGGCAGGCGATTGTTCCGACCGTCCTGCCCCCTGTACGTATCCCAGTCTTCAACAGTCTGCGTCTCTACACGTACGGCGAGGGCTCGTCTCTTACGTTATTTTTTATGTCACGGCGGGTCTCTGCGAAGACTGCTGGCAAGATCGCGCTCGAATGTGGCATAGCCGTGCCATGGTGGGGCGAGTGTCGCCCTCGAGGCGTATTTACTTGCTTATAGCAAGTAAACGCACTATGCTGGATATATGTCTAGGGCTGCAGTCATAGAAGTTATAAGGGCCTTCAACAGGTACTACACCAACATTATCGGCGTCGTCGACCGGCATATCCTCGACAGTCCGTTCTCCCTGACCGAGGTGCGTGTTCTGCTGGAGATCTATCATGACGACGGATGCAATCCTCGGAAGATCCGCGAGATTCTGCAGGTCAATGAGGGCTACTTGAGCAGGACCATCGGCAAGCTGGCCGAGCAGGGGCTGGTGGACAAACGGCGTTCAGAGAGTGACGCCAGGATGTTCGCGCTGTCTCTGACCGACCGCGGACGGCGGACGTTCCTGTCGCTCAATCGCAAGGCGGGCGCCGCCATAGATGCTCTGATCGGCTCGCTGACTGAACAGGAGGTCAGCGAACTGGTCGGGCACATGGCTCGAATCCGTGAAATCCTGGGCAAGAGAGACCGTTATGAAAATTCCGCTTGAGCAGGTCACGATCAGGAGCGATCTGCGGCCCGGCGACCTGGGCTACGTCGTGTACCTGCACGGGGCGTTCTACGGGCCCGCGTACGGCTATGGAATTGAATTCGAGACATACGTCGCCGCCGGGATTCACGAGTTCTATGAGAGCTATGACCCGGGGAAAGACCGTGTGTGGCTTTGCGAATACCGCAACCACATCGTCGGCTCTCTCTTTCTCATGCACAGGGAGGACAACTCCGCTCAGCTTCGATATTTCCTCGTACTGCCCGAATACCAGGGCCTCGGTCTGGGGAAGCGCCTGATGCAGCTGCTCATGGATTTCGTCGCCGAGCGCGGATACGGCTCCGTGTACCTGTGGACCACCCATGACTTGAGCGCCGCCGCCTCTCTGTACAAGAGGCATGGATTCGAGCTCACACGGGAGACACAATCCACCGCTTTCGGCAAACTCTTGCGGGAGCAGCGCTACGACGTGGACATTCGCAGTTCGGGATGAGAATCGGCTTGTTGCCGGGACAGTACCCCCTTCCTGAGCGTTTGCGAACTTCGCACCTGAAAGGCGTCCTGCCGTTGCGATCCCGGATCAATTCTCGTTTCCGACGCGGTAGCGTCGCCGGATCGGTGCGATACCACCGGTATGGTAGGCTGATGGCACCTCGGGAGATGAGACACGTGTATGACGACAACCATCCGCCAAGATGATTTCATTCAGAGCGTCGCGGACGCTCTTCAATATATCTCCTACTATCATCCGAAGGACTTCATCGATGCGATGACCGAGGCCTACCACCGGGAGGAGAATCCTATCGCCAAGGACGCCATGGCGCAGATCCTGATCAACTCGCGTCTGTGCGCGGAAGGCCACCGCCCGGTGTGTCAGGACACCGGCATCGTCACCGCGTTCCTGCGGGTCGGCATGGATGTACGATGGGACGCTGCAATGGGCGTTGAGGACATGGTCAATGAAGGCGTCCGCCGCGCCTACGATCATCCGGCGAACAAGCTGCGCGCTTCCATATTGGCGGACCCGGCCGGCTCGCGACGAAACACCGGCGACAACACGCCGGCGGTCATCTACGCAGATGTCGTGCCCGGCGACCGGGTCGAAGTGAAGCTCGCGGCCAAGGGCGGCGGGTCGGAGGCCAAGGCGCGTTTCGCGATGCTCAACCCCTCTGACAGCATCGTCGATTGGGTATTGGGCGAGGTGCCGAAAATGGGCGCCGGCTGGTGCCCGCCTGGCATCCTTGGCATTGGGATAGGCGGCACGGCGGACAAGGCCATGCGTCTGGCCAAAGAGGCGTGTATGGAAACGATAGACATTCACGCGCTGCGCGAGCGCGGCCCAAGTACGGCCGCCGAGTCCCTGCGCCTCGAGCTGTTCGAGAAGATCAACCAGCTCGGTATCGGCGCCCAGGGACTCGGGGGCCTCACCACCGTGCTCGACGTCAAGGTGCTCGACTATCCCACCCACGCGGCCAATTTGCCCGTTGCAATCATTCCCAACTGCGCCGCGACCCGGCATGCGCACTTCGAGCTCGACGGCAGCGGGCCGGCGGAGCTCGCCCCGCCGGCACTGGAAGACTGGCCGGAGGTCGCGAGGCAGACCGGAGATGGCGCCAGGCGGATCGACCTCGACACCGTGACTGCCGAGGAAGTCCAGGCCTGGCGATCGGGTGACATGCTGCTGGTTTCCGGCAGGCTGCTTACGGGGCGGGACGCCGCACACAAACGTATGCAAGACATGCTCGAGCGGGGCGAGGACCTGCCGGTGAATCTGGAGGGAAGGTTCATCTATTATGTCGGCCCCGTGGACGCGGTCGGCGACGAGGTGATCGGACCCGCCGGTCCCACCACCGCGACGCGCATGGACAAGTTCACCGACATGATGCTGGCCGAAACCGGCCTCCTCGGCATGATCGGCAAGGCCGAACGCGGACCGGAGGCGATCGAGGCCATCCGCCGCCACCGGGCGGTGTACCTCATCGCGGTGGGTGGCGCCGCCTACCTGGTCTCGAAAGCGATTCGGCGATCCCGCGTGCTGGCCTTCGAGGACCTCGGCATGGAAGCGATTCACGAACTCGAGGTGCAGGACATGCCCGTCACCGTGGCAGTGGACGCCGATGGCGAATCGATCCATTCCACGGGCCCGCGTCACTGGCAGGCCAGAATCGGCAAGATACCCGTGGCTGCCGTCTAGGAGCGTGCCCGACTATCGCACCAAGGCGGCCGTCCGACCACGGACGTTCCGTCGCCCGAGGACGTGCCGATTGGAAGACGGCGCTACTGTCCTTGGGGGTTGGGTTTACCGGGATCGATGCCCAGATGCTCTATGGCGCGGATTAGCGTTTCTCCGGAGATTTGCCCATCTTCGCCAAGGCATCTAAGTGCTGCCAGAGTAATGTACCGCTTGTCGATCTCGAAGAAATCGCGCAGGGCGACGCGCGTGTCGGACCGACCGAAGCCGTCCGTGCCGAGCACGAAGTAGCGCCGCGGTACCCAGGCGCGAATCAGGTCCGGATAGGCGCGCACGTAGTCACTAGCCGCGATGACGGGACCGCGGTGTTCGTCGAGTTGCCGGGCGACGTACGGTGTGGAAGGGGGATCGCCGGGGTTCAACAGGTTGGCGCGGTCGCATGCGATACCGTCCCTGCGTAGTTCGCCGAAGCTGGTGACGCTCCATACATCGGCCGCGACACCGAACTTGTCTTCGAGGAGCCCCGCTGCCGCGATGACTTCGTTCAGGATGCTTCCACTTCCCAGCAACTGCACTCGGGGCACGTGTCCGCCCAAAGGGGAACGACGCAACTGATACATACCCCGCCGGATCCCATCTTCGGCGTTCCCGGGAATAGTCGGATGCTTGTAGTTCTCGTTGTAGAGAGTCAGATAGTAGAAGCAGTTCTCTCCCTCGCTCATCATCCGCCGCACACCGTCCTCGACGATAATGGAGACTTCGTAGGAAAAGGCGGGATCGTACGCACGGCAGGTCGGAACCGTAGCGGCGTAAATATGGCTTTGCCCGTCTTCGTGCTGCAGGCCTTCACCGGAGAGCGTGGTGCGTCCCGCCGTGGCACCGAGCAGAAACCCGCGCGCCTGGCAGTCGGCCGCGCTCCAGATGAGGTCCGCCACCCGTTGAAAGCCGAACATCGAGTAGAAGATGTAGCAGGGCAGCATGGGCACGTCGCTGTGCGACCAGGCCGTCCCGGCCGCGATCCACGAGCACAGCGATCCCGCCTCTGAAATGCCTTCCTCCAGGATCTGGCCTTTCACGTCTTCCCGATAGAAAGCCAGCTGCTCGGCGTCCTGGGGGGTGTAAAGCTGTCCCCACGGAGAGTAGATGCCGAACTGCCGAAACATGTTCTCCATGCCGAATGTGCGGGCCTCGTCGGCGACGATCGGCACTATCCGGGAACCAAGCTCTTCATCCCGCATCAGCTTGGTGAGCAGCCGCACGAAGCTCATGGTCGTCGAAAAGGCACGATCACCCGAATCCGCGTGCAAGGTGCTGTACAAACCCGGATCGGCCACGCGTACGGGCCTGGCTGTTTGCCGTCGTTTCGGTAGATAGCCGCCGAGAGCCTCGCGGCGTTCCTTCATATAGCGCACTTCCGGGCTGCTCTCGCCCGGGTGATAAAGGGACAGGTTTTCCAAGGCCTCGTCACTCAGCTGCAGGCCGAACCTGTCCCGGAAGTGCTCGATATCGGCACGGGCCAGCTTCTTGGTCTGATGGGCGGCGTTGGCACCCTGGCCCGAACGGCCCATGCCGTATCCTTTCCAGGTCTGCGCCAGGATTACCGACGGTTGCCCACGTTGCGTCACTGCTGCGTTGTAGGCGGCGAAAATCTTGACCGGGTCATGTCCCCCCCGCATCAAGGCGTCGATATCCTCGTCCGACATGTTGTCCACCAGAGCGGCGAGCTCCGGGTAGCGGGAGAAGAAATGCTCGCGGTTGTACAGCCCATCGGTGGCACCGAGCTTCTGGAACTCGCCGTCAACGGCCTCGGCCATGCGCCGGAGGATCCATCCGTCCTTGTCGCGGGCAAACAGCAGGTCCCAGTTGCTGCCCCACAGGCACTTGATCACGTTCCAACCCGCACCGGCGAAAAGTGTTTCGAGCTCCTGCACGATGTTGCCGTTGCCGCGCACCGGGCCGTCGAGTCGCTGCAGGTTGCAGTTGACCACCAGGACCAGGTTGTCCAGCTGTTCCCGGGCGGCGAGTGAGATGCCGGCCAGGGATTCGGGCTCATCCATCTCGCCGTCGCCGACGTACACCCACACCCTCCTGTCGGAGACGGGGATCATCCCGCGGCTTTGCAGGTAGCGTTGGAAGCGCGCCTGGTAGATGGCGGTGAGCAGGCCGAGGCCCATGGAGCCGGTTGGAAACTGCCAGAATCCCGGCATCAAGGTGGGGTGAGGGTACGACGACAGGCCTCTTCCGATGCCGCCGGAGACCTCGCGCCGGAAGTGCACAAGGTTGTCTTCGGTGAGCCTACCTTCGAGAAACGCCCGGGCATACAGCCCCGGTGCGGCATGGGGTTGGAAGTAAACCAGGTCTCCCGGATGTTCACCCGACGGCGCCCGGAAGAAATGGTTGAATCCAACCTCGAACAGATCGGCGATGGATGCGTAGGTGGCGATGTGGCCGCCGAGTTCGGGATGGGCCTGGTTTGCGCGCATGACCATGGCCAACGCATTCCATCTATGGACGGCGGTGAGGTGCCGCTCCAGGTCCAGGTCGCCCGGATAAGCGGGTTGCGCGTCCACGGGCACGGTATTGCGGTAGGGCGTGGTGTGGCGCGTATGGAAGCGTCCCCCCGCGCGGCGGCCGGCGTCGATCAGCCGTCCGACGAGGTATTCCGCGCGCTCCAGTCCGTCGCGCTCGATGACGTCGGCCAGGCTCTCCAGCCAGTCCTGGGTCTCCTCACCATCGGTATCCTGCCGGTCCCCGGACCGGGACACCGCCGTGAAATCACGTAACTTCGATTCGTCGTTCATTGCGCCATGAGCGTTTGTACGCGGGCCTCGTTGATTCACTAGATCGCGAACATCATGATGCAGTCGTCCGGACGTGACGGCAAGCGGGGAGTCCGCCGGAGCAGGGCTGGACTGGGTGCGGGAACACTTGGACAATCCCAGGGGCTCGATATGAACCCTTTGAACCTACGGATTAATCTGTCCAACGGCGCCCGCATCGGCCCCGGCAAGGTGCGGCTCCTGGAACTGATTGTCCAGACTGGGTCCATATCCGCGGCAGGGCGTCAAATGGACATGTCGTACCGGAAAGCCCGGGTGTGGGAGCGGAACGAAACCCTCGGCACAGCCGTCGTCGAGACACGCTAAAGGCGGCACTACCGGAGGCCGTGCCGAGCTCACCCGGTCCGGTCGGTAAGTCATCGGGCGTTATCGAGCAGTGGAGAAGAAAGCGGCGAAAGCGGGCGCAGAGGACATCGTCGCTCTCGAATCACTGGCCAAGCGGAACGTGCGCTAGCCCGTTGGTGCAAATCCGGGTCGTTGGGCTGGCACACCGGTCAGTCGCGGTCGTTGGAAGGCACCGCCCGAGCCGGAGCACCTTGCGACGAACTATTCGCGCGTGCCGTATCCATACTTCCGTTTGACCTCGCGTGCTTGCGGACTTCTGAGGAACTTGACGAACGCGCGGGCTGCCCGTTTGTCGGCCCCAGCTTTCAGCAATACGGCATCCTGGGCGATGGGTACGTAGAGTTTCGCCGGCACTATCCAGCGTGAACCCTCGCTGGTCCTCACCACCTGCGAGAGTGCGACAAAACCCAGTTCGGCGCCGCCTATTCTCACGAACTGATAGGTTTGGGCGATATTCTGTCCCTGCACTAGTTTGGGCACGAGCGCCTCGTACAGGCCGAGCGCTTTCATGACCTGCACGGCGGCGGCGCCGTAGGGGGCCGTCACAGGGTTGGCGATGGCAAGCTTGATGAAGTTCCCCGTTCTCAGGGTCTGCGCACCGCGCACCAGCTCCGGGTTCGTGCTGAACAGGACGATTCTGCCGGTGGCATAGATGAACCGGGTTCCGGCAACCGCATAGCCTTCTTCGACAGCTCTCTTCGGCCGCGCCTCGTCGGCAGCCAGATAGACCTCGAAGGGGGCGCCCTGGGTAATCTGGGTATAGAGCTGGCCTGTCGACCCGAAGCTGAACACGGCTTTGTAGCCGGTTGCCCGCTCGAATCGAACGCCGAGCTCTTTGGCCGCGTCCGCGAAGTTTGCAGCGACGGCCACCCGGGTTGTCTCCGCCCGGACGGCCTGCACGGCCGAGATTCCGATGAACACCGTCGCGATCGCGGCAATCCAGTGGCCAAGCCCGGTACGGCGCTTTTGCATGGTATTGCCTATATGATCGTTGTATATATTCGTATATAACCAAATCAGCAAATCTGTCAATCGAGATCAATTAAAGACGCGTGCAGACTTTAGTCAGTGGGTCAGGAGGAGTTCCAGCGCTGGTCGAAGGGCGCCCCCGTGGACAACGCGAAAACGACCCTTCATTGAGTTCCGGGAGGACTTGCGACACTGGACGGAGGGCCGTATGGGCCGGACAATTCCAGACCCGGGTCGGAATTCAGGGGTAACCCGCCAGCCGGGAGTTGGTCGGCCCGGGCGGCGGCGGAAGAGGGTGGTAACGCATGAGCGACGTGAGCAATCGTCTTAGCGTAGGACTGGTGACCGGTGGCGGGACGGGGCAGGAGATCGCGGTTGTTTTCCGATGCGCGCTGGAGCATCTGTCGAGTATCCATGAAGCACCCGTCGATATTGTCGAGTGCCCCCACCGCTTTGGCACGTTCTTCAGCGCGATCGCCTCGGGAACCGCGCGCGAAATACACCGTGGGCACGAGCATGATTGTGTGTTGTACCTGGACTTCGTGCGAGAACTCGCTCGACGTCGCGTGCCGGCACTGTTCCGAACGGCGATGGACGCCCAGACCTTGTACCTCGCGAGGGTGAGGCTGGGAGCGGTAAAGGTCGAGAGCTTCAAGACCCCGGATGCTGGAATCCTGGTCGTGCGGGACTGCGGGCAGGGCTTCTACACGGGAAGCAACGACACGCAATCGCAGGACGTCATCCGGCGCACCTGCGAGTTCCGGCGCGATTGGACCGAGCGGGTAATAGATCATGCGCTGGCAATCGCGGCCGCGAATTTCGGCGGCGTCGAATGCATCGATCATGTGCTGGCCGCCTACAAGTTCCACCTTCTCGATCGGCGCTTTGCTGACTGGGTTTCCGAATACGGCCGGCGTCGTGGCGTGAGTATCGGTCTCTTTCAGCCCGACACGATGAACCGTAACCTGCTGCGCGACAGCTACCGGGGAAACGTGCTGATCATCGGCGCCAACGAATGGGTGGATATCATGCACGTGGCACTGATGAACCGTTACGGGACAGGCACCCATGAGACGCGTGCGGCGCATAGCACCTATCTGGCCGAGGGTGTCAACGGCATGATGGAGTATCAGACGGTGCACGGTTCGGCGGATGACATTGCCGGTCGGGGCGTAGTAAATCCTCAGGCGGCGCTTCGCGCCGCGGCGGCGATCATGGAACGGCATGGCTCCTGCGACGGGGCCATGGGGCGCATGGAAGACTCCATCGAACGTGCCTGTCAGCGCGGTTTCAATACACCCGACCAGGGCGGCGAGCACACTACGGAGGAGGTGACGGGCGCGGTGCTGGACGTGTACGGGCGGCGGAGTACCGCCCGCGTGGGCTGGACAAGGAAGATTGAGGCGGGTCAGGCGCTGCTGATCATCGATATGCAGAATGACATGTGTGCGCCGGGTGGATGTTTCGATCGTCTCGGACTGATAGACACGTCGCGCATGGCCGAGCTGGCAAATCGTCTCGAAACGCTTCTGGAGCGGGTACGGCCGACCGGTCTGGACGTACTGCACGCGCAAACGTTCGTGGATGTCGCCGCACTGCCCGCGAATATGGAGGAACGGATCCGGCGTTTGGGGCGTGGCGGCTACCTGCGGGAAGGAGACTGGGGTGCGGCTGCCTATGGCCCCACCCCGGCGGCGACCGAGCGGGTGATCGTGAAGCGGGGCTACGACCCGTTTCTCGGCACGGACCTGGGCGAGCGCCTGAAACTCGCCGGTGCCGGATGCCTGGTGCTCGTCGGCGTGTTTGCCGATATCTGTATTGACGCGGCCGCGCGGACCGCGTACCAGCTTGGAATCACCCCGGTGGTGCTCACCGATGGAACGCTCGCGCTCGAACGTGACCTGGAAGGCAGCCTGTCCTTCATGGAACGCTACTACGGTGCCCGCGTGATCTCCATGGAGAAGTGGCTTGCGGATCTCCAAGGTCCCGCGACCGGTGTCGGTTCGGACTCGTAACGCGCCCGTGACCGCTGCACCTGAATTTGGCACAGGCCTTCCGGCGATTCCGGCGTCGCTTTCGGAGCGCAGTGTTGGCGACGTGTTCGACGATATCGCCGCCCGTAGTGGAACCCGTACGGCGATTCGATGGCAGGACGAAACGGTCAGCTTCGCCGGGCTCGCGGCGCGCGTCGACGGACTCGCCCGCGCGCTGCTGGAGGCCGTCCCCGGACAACGACGACCGATCCTGTTGCTACTCGATGATCCCGTGGATCAGGTGACCGCCATGCTCGCGGTGCTGCAGGCTGGGAACTTCTTCGTGCCGCTGTCGGTAAGCAATCCGTCCGCGCGTCTCCGGCGGCACGTCGCGCATTGCCAGGCGGCGGCGATAGTAACCGGAGACGCCGGCGTGGAAACGGTCAAGCGAATCGCGGACGACCTGCCGCGGATCCATGTATCGGCCGCGAAGTCCGGCACCGGCGCCGCGCGGCCGCCCGAGGCGGTATCTCCTGCGGATCCCGCTTACCTCGTGTTCACCTCGGGGTCGACGGGAGAGCCCAAGGGGGTGATGCACAGCCACCGGAACCTGCTGCATCACGTCGCCAAGTACACGCGTCTCGTTGATCTTGCGGAATGCGACCGTGTGGCGTGGCTCGCCGGTTATTCGCATGCCGCATCCATCTCCGACGTGTTTCCGACCCTTCTCACCGGTGCCGCGCTGGTTGCCCTACAACCGGATCGCGAGGGACTCGGAGGACTCCACGGCCGGCTTCGGGAAGAGGAAGTGTCGGTGTTCCACACGGCCCCAACCCTGTTGCGCAAGCTGGCACAGACGATGCCCGCCGAGGAGCATCCCGCGGGCGTGCGGGTTGCGCGTCTTGCCGGTGAGCCGGCATTCGGCCGCGACGTGCGTTGCTGTCGCGCATTGTTCGGAAACGGGTGCAGAGTCCTGAACACGCTGGGCACGACTGAACTGAACCTGGTGCGGGCATTGGAGGTCGCCGTGGACACCGTTCCCGATGATGCCCGACTTCCGGTGGGATTTGCCGTCGCGGATACCGAGGTGCAGATCGTCGACGACACCGGTTCGCCGGTTGCGGCGGGCACGAACGGACGGATCGCCATACGCAGCCGTTATCTGAGTACCGGCTACTGGCGCCAGCATGAGCTGACGTCCGCCGCATTCAGCGTCGACCCGGCCGATCCCGGACTTCGCACCTATATTACGGGCGATCTGGGCAGGCTGGAGCCGGATGGGTGCTTGGTGCACCTCGGTAGGGACACCGAGCGCGTCAAGGTACGTGGACAGGGCGTGGATCTGCGCGAGGTCGAGCAGGTTATCGCGTCCGTCGCGACAGGCCTGGAAGTGGCGGTGGTTGATATCCCGGATACTCCGACCCGTGGTGATACGACCCTGGTTGCATGGCTGTCAGGCGAAGCCGGTGATCCGGATTCTGCGGTCCACCTTCGCCGACGCCTCACGGACCACCTGCCCGCATACATGATTCCCACACATTTCGAGTGCACCGATGTACTGCCTATGACGCGAAGCGGCAAGGTCGACCGCGGGGAACTCCGCAGGCGGGGGGTACCGGGGAGGGCGGAACGGCAGGCGCCGCTACAAGTTGCAGACGACGATCACCTCGAAGTGGTGGCGGCGTTGTGGGAGGCGCTGCTGGCGACGCCCGTTGGCCCGGCCGACCACTTCTTCGACCTTGGTGGTGATTCGCTGCTCGCGATGACCATGCTGTGGGAAGTGGAACGGCGGTTTAATGTCAAGGTGTCTCCGGTCGCATTTGCCCGCGATCCGACCCCGCGCGGCCTCACGCATTGTTTGTCCGGCGCCGATGACTCGGGGCGGTCGGACGTGCTGTTGCCGCAACGGACGACGGGTCATCTACCCCCCTTATTCTTCGTAGCCGGAGGTGGAGGCGGTGCCGACGCCTTTCCGGCCGCCTACGAAAGGCTGTTTCGTTACCTGCCGGAGGAACGGCCGGTTTACGGCTTGGTCGCCTCGATGCTCGATAGCTCCGGAATGGACCAGCTTATCGAGCGCTACGTTGACGCGATCCGGGAAGCCAACCCGGACGGCCCGTATTACGTGGCGGGGGAGTGCGTGGGGGCCCTGGTGGCTTTCAACGTGGCATGCCGGCTCGAACAGGAGGGTGGTACAGTCGCGCAGGTCGTGTTGCTCGATCCGCCGCGAGCAACGCGGCTCGCGGAACGTACGCTCAGAGTCCGGCGATTTCGCAAGTGGCTGCTCAGACGGCGATCACGACTGAACCTTCTTTTCGGCCGGGTGACGCACCATCTCGGCACGCTGCGTCGCGTGCCGCTTGGACAGTGGCCGGTGCATGTGCGGCGAGGGGTGGAAAGCGCAGGTCGCCTGCAGCAAACGGAGCGCCGGGCCGAGGCGGAGGCGGTCCGCAGGGTCCGTTATCAGCAAGCAGCATATCGTTTTCAGCCGGGCGGCGTGCTCCGGGGCGGGCTCAGTGTTATCTACGCTGGAGCCGGGAACCTCATTCGGTACGAATCAACTTGGCGGGCACTGGCTTCCGGCGACGTCTCGATACGGGTGGTCGATGGCGATCACCACACATATATTCGCGGCGCGCTCGCGCGGAGCACCGCCGCGTGCCTGGCACGGTGTCTGGAATAATGTTTGGACGAATGATCCTGCCGGACCGCGGCAATGTGTACTACGTGCGGCGGTGAACGATGCGGGACCGGCTCGCGGCAGCCCGGCACGGCGGCGAGCACCGGCGCGACGGATACCAGGGGCGAGGCCGCTCCGGGAGAGTAGTAAATTGAATGGATGGGCGATATTTGGAATCATCGTGATGACTCTGATCGCGTGGGTCATCCCGGCGAATCTCCGTGATCTGCGGCGATAGTCCAAAATCCGGTCGAAGCAGGCTGCGGCGTTCGTGCCGGGGCGCCGGTTCGCAAGGGCGCGATCATCGCCGCATCTAGTGACGGGGTACACTAGAGTCATGGTCGGTCACTATAAGGAAGACATTCCGCCACCGGGTGAGCTCATCCGGGTGCGGGGCCTGGTGCAGGGCGTGGGTTTCCGGCCCACGGTGTGGCGCCTGGCCCGCGACTGCGGCTTGAGCGGCGACGTGCGCAACGATTCCGAAGGCGTGCTGATCCACGCCTGGGGCGACGCCGCCGCGCGGGAGCGGTTTCTCTCTCGCTTGCGGGACGAGGCCCCGCCGCTGTCCAGGATCGACGCGATGGAGTGCGCTCCTCTCGACACCCGGGCGCCCCGCGCCGCGGGATTCCACATCGCCGCCAGCGACAGCGCCGGCGTGCACACCGGTGTTGTGGCCGACGCCGCCACCTGCGAAGCCTGTCTGCGAGAAATACGGAAGCCGGGGGATCGCCGCGAGAACTATGCGTTCACTAACTGCACCCACTGCGGCCCGCGCCTGAGTATCGTCAGGCGTATCCCCTACGACCGCGCCAACACGAGCATGGCGGAGTTCGCCATGTGCCCGGAATGCCGCCGGGAATACGAGGATCCGGCCGACCGGCGCTTTCACGCCCAGCCCAACGCCTGTGCACAGTGCGGGCCGGACCTGTGGCTGGAAAGGGCGGGTGATGCAGGGCCTGCCGACAACGCCGACGCCGATCCCATCGAAACCGCACGGAATCTGCTGAAGGCCGGACAGGTCGTGGCGATCAAGGGGGTCGGCGGCATCCATCTCGCCTGTGACGCCACCGACGGCGAGGCGGTCGCCCGCCTCCGGCGGCGTAAGTGGCGCCATCGCAAGCCCTTTGCCCTGATGGCCCGGGACATCGACATGGTGCGCCGTTACTGCGCCGTGGGCGATGCGGAGGCGAACCTGCTACGCAGTCCGTCGGCACCCATCGTGCTGATGCGCGCGAACCAAGTCGAGCGACTCGCGGACGAGGTGGCGCCCGGCCAATGCTGCTACGGCTTCATGCTGCCCTATTCGCCGCTGCACCATCTGCTCATGGATGCCATCGAGGCGCCGATCGTGCTCACCAGCGGCAACCGCTCCGAGGAACCGCAATGCATCGCCAATCAGCAGGCTCGCGATCGCCTGGGCGACATTGCCGACGCTCTGTTGCTGCACGACCGGGAGATCGTCAACCGCCTGGACGACTCCGTGGTCAAGGTGATCGCGGGCGCCCCGTCCCTCCTGCGGAGGAGCCGGGGCTACGCGCCCGCCACGATGCGCCTGCCCGGCGGCTTCGAGGCCGCTCCTCCCGTGCTCGCCTTCGGTGGCCAGCTCAAGAGCACCTTCTGCCTGCTCCGGGAGGGAGATGCTATCCTGTCGCAGCATCTCGGAGATCTAGAAAACGCGCGGGCCAACGCCGCCTATCGGGAGACCCTGGATCTCTACCTGGATCTGTTCCGGCACTGTCCCGACGTGCTGGCGACGGACCGGCATCCTGATTATGTGCCGGGCACGCTGGGGCGCGACTGGGCCGCGAGCCACGCCTTGCCGTTGGTGCAGGTACAGCATCATCATGCCCACCTGGCCGCTTGTCTCGCGGACAACGGCGTGGCCATGGACACACCGCCGGTGCTTGGGCTGACCATGGACGGAACCGGATACGGCGACGACGGCACCGTCTGGGGCGGCGAGTTCCTACTCGGCGACTACCGCGGTTGCCGGCGCCTGGCCTCCATGGCGCCGGTGCCCATGCCCGGGGGCGTCCAGGCCATCCGCCAGCCGTGGCGCATGGCTTATGCTCATCTGTGCCGTGTCTTCCAGTGGACCGATTTGCAGTCACGCTGCGGCGGTCAGCCCTTCTTCCGTTCCCTGGAGAGCAAACCGCTCGCGACCCTGGATGCGATGATCACGGCCGGATTGAACTGTCCGATGACCAGTTCCTGTGGACGCCTGTTCGATTCGGTGGCGGCGGTCATCGGGCTGTGCCAGGAGGTAACCTATGAGGGTCAGGCCGCCATCGAGCTGGAGGCCGCGGTCGACCGGAATACCTTGCGCGACGAGGGTTATCCATTCGCCGTTGAGCACCACGACGGCCTGCCGCGATTGGAACCCGGACCCATGTGGCGCGCTTTGCTGGAAGACCTGGGCCGGGGAGCGCCGGCCGGGGCAATGGCTGCGCGTTTCCACCGCGGTCTGGCAGCGGCGCTGGCTGCGATGATCGCACACCTGCAAGCACTGTACGGGGACGTATGGCAAGGCCGCGTTGCGTTGTCCGGCGGCGTTTTCCAGAATGCGGTTCTGGGGGAGCTGCTGGTCGAGCGGCTCGGATCGATGGGCCTGGAGGTGATCCGTCATATGCGGGTGCCCGCCAACGATGGCGGGCTGAGTCTCGGACAGGCGTGTATTGCCGCGGCGCGAAGCGTGAATGACGGCGGTTCGGGCAATATGCATGGCCCGCTCTCCCTGATGGGAGAGGGGCAATCTCACCCGACACAGGCGGAGCGTTAACAATCATGTGTGTAGGCATACCCGGACAGATCGTCGCAATCGTCGACCCGGACACTGACACGGCGACGGTGGAGGTCGGCGGCATCCGCCGGGCGATCAATATCTCCTGCGTGCTGGGGGAAGATCGCAGCCACGCGGATTGCGTGGGCGAATGGGTACTGGTGCATGTCGGCTTCGCCATGAGCCGCATTGACGAAGACGAAGCGATCAGAACCCTCGAGCTGCTGAGTGAGCTGGGTGAGATGGAACAGGAACTCGAGGCTCTACAAAGCGTATAGATACTGCATATGTCCAACACTGATGATCCTTTGCGCGAGCTGTACCCGTTCCCGCACGGTGACGGGCAGGACGCCGGCACGGTCAACGGCGGCTCGTCCTGCGACGCGGCGGACTGGGGATCAGCAGAGGGTGATGTGAAATGAAATTCGTCGACGAATTCCGGGACCCGGCCAAGGCGAAGGTTCTGGTCAAGAATATCGAGTCGCTGGTGCCCCGAATCCCGGTTTGCGCCAGCCGGCCGCTGCAGCTCATGGAGGTGTGCGGCGGGCATACCCACTCGATCTTCAAGTACGGCATCGAGCAGATGCTGCCGGATGCCGTCGAGTTGGTGCATGGGCCGGGTTGCCCGGTGTGCGTTCTGCCCATGGGCCGGGTGGACGACTGTGTCGCCCTGGCGGAGCACCCGAACGTCATCTTCACCACCTTCGGCGATGCCATGCGGGTGCCCGGTTCGAGGAAAAGTCTGCTCCAGGCCAAGGCGGAAGGCGCCGATATCCGGATGGTCTACTCGCCCACGGATGCGCTCAAGCTGGCGCGCGACCATCCCGGACGCGAAGTGGTTTTCTTCGCTCTCGGCTTCGAGACCACCATGCCCTCGACGGCGTTCACCCTGCTGCGCGCCGAAGCCGAAAACATCGACAACTTCTCGGTGTTCTGCAACCACATCACCATCATCCCCACCATCAAGGCTATCCTCGACTCGCCGGAGCTGGCCCTGGACGGCTTCCTGGGGCCGGGCCACGTAAGCATGGTGATCGGCAGCGGCCCCTACGCGTTCATTTCCAAGCACTACAAAAAGCCCCTGGTGGTATCGGGCTTCGAGCCGCTGGATATCCTGCAGTCGGTGTGGATGGTGATGAAGCAGCTGGCCGAGGGACGCTGCGAAGTGGAGAACCAGTACCGGCGGGTGGTGCCGGACGGAGGAAACAACGCCGCCCGCGACGCCGTGCACAAGGTATTCCAGCTCCGGGAGTTCTTCGAATGGCGCGGGCTCGGTTCCATCGACCATTCCGGCGTCAAGCTGCGCGACGCCTATGCCCGCTTCGACGCGGAGAGGAAATTCTCGGTGCCGAACCTCAAGATTGCCGATCCCAAGTCGTGCCAGTGCGGCGAGGTCCTCAAAGGCGTGATCAAGCCCTGGCAGTGCAAGGTGTTCGGTACCGCCTGCAGTCCGGAGACACCGCTAGGCTCGCTGATGGTGTCCAGCGAAGGGGCTTGCGCTGCCGTGTACAACTACGGTCGTATCGACCTGGCGGAGATCGTCAGGAAGCGTTCGGCGGCCGAGCGGTCCGCGGCTGCACCGGAAGATCCGAACCGGCGTGACCACCCGGAGCCGCGGCGGGCATGACCCAGCCCGCGCACCGTTCACAGCCCGGCTTCCGCCGCCGCCGCGGCAGGGTTCGCGGCAACACCATCACCTTGTCCCACGGCAGCGGGGGCAAGGCCATGCGTGACCTGATCGACGACGTTTTCCTCGGCGCTTTCGACAACCCGGCCCTGGCGCCCCTGGAGGACCAGGCACGCTTTGCCCTGGCGGAGCTCGCCCGCGGCGGCGACCGCCTCGCTTTCACTACCGATTCCTACGTGATCGATCCATTGTTCTTTCCCGGCGGGGACATCGGAGAGCTGGCGGTCAACGGCACGGTCAACGACCTTGCCGTCAGCGGCGCACGGCCCTTGTATCTGTCCTGCGGCATGATTCTGGAGGAGGGGTTTCCGGTGGGCGATCTGCGGCGCATAGCGACCTCCATGCGAAGAGCTGCGGATGCCGCGGGTGTGCTGATCGCCACCGGTGACACCAAGGTGGTCCACCGCGGCGCGGCCGATAAGCTATTCGTCAACACCAGCGGGCTGGGCGTGATTCCGGCCGGGGTGCAAGTGGCCGCGCAGCGGGCGCGGCCCGGGGACAAGGTGCTGGTCAACGGCTACATCGGCGACCATGGCGTCGCGGTCCTCGCCGCCCGGGATGATCTGGCGCTGGACGTGCCCATCGAGAGCGACACCCAGCCGCTCCACGGACTGGTGGCGGCGCTGCTCGAGGCGTGCCCGGGCGTCCATTGCCTGCGCGACGCCACCCGGGGAGGGATCGCCACGGTGTTGAACGAGTTCGCCGAGTCGGCGGGCGTGTGCGTGAATCTGGACGAGCCGACGCTTCCGGTGCGCGAAGCGGTGAGAGGCGTGTCCGAGATACTGGGCCTCGATCCCCTTTACTTCGCCAACGAAGGCAAGCTGGTGGCGGTCGTCCCGGGCGAGCAGGCGGAGACGGCCCTGGCGGCGATGCGCGCCCATCCGGCGGGCGCCGACGCCGCCATTGTCGGCGAGATCACCGACAGCCCTGAAGGCAGCGTCATCATGCATACCGTATTTGGCGGGGAGCGAATCGTCGACATGCTGGTCGGCGAGCAGCTGCCCAGGATCTGTTGATGAAAGCGGCCAACCGCACGAGCCCGGTTATCACCGATCATGCATGAGATGTCCGTCACCCGGAGCATCGTGGACGCCTGCAGCGAACGCGCCAATGGCGCCCGGATCATCCGCGTCTCCCTGGAGATCGGCACCCTGTGCTGCATCATGCCGGCCGCACTGCAGTTCTGCTACGAGGTGGCTGTGGAGGGGACGGATCTCGAAGGGTCCGAGCTGGAGATTATCCGGGTGCCGGGCTGGAGCCGCTGCCGGGACTGCGGCGCGGACGTGCGGATGAACGATCTGCTGTGCAGTGCGATTGCGGCTCGACCAATCTCGAAGCGCCGCGCGGCGGCGATGAGCTCAAAATCAAGTCGATGGAAATCGAGGAGGCTGCCTGATGTGCACGACCTGTGGCTGTTCCGACGGGGCCCGCGCGAGGATTACCGATCCGGCCACGGGCCGGAGCCGGTATCTGGAGTCGTCGGAACACGAACATGGGCACCATGATCATGAGCACCACGATCATGGTCCGCACCACCATGGCCTTCATCACCACGATCACGATCATGGTCACGACCACGACCACGACCACGACCATGCGCATACACATGCCTATACCCACGGCACCACCGTATCCCTGGAGCAGGACATCCTGGCCCGGAATAACCGGCTGGCGGAACGGAATCGCGGCTGGCTGGCGGGACGCAACATCCTCGCTTTCAATCTGGTGAGCTCGCCGGGATCCGGCAAGACCACAGCTGCTGGAGCGCACCCTGCGGGACATGGGCGGGACGATCCCGATCAGCGTCGTCGAGGGGGATCAGGAAACGGTATTCGACGCCGAGCGTATACGGGCAACCGGCTGCAGGACCGTTCAACTCAACACCGGCACGGGATGTCACCTCGAGGCCGGGATGCTGGCGCAGGCGCTGGCCGAGCTCGACCCGCCGGTGGACTCGCTGCTGATGATCGAGAACGTCGGCAATCTCGTGTGCCCGGCGCTGTTCGATCTCGGTGAACACACCAAGGTGGCGATACTGTCGGTGACCGAGGGGGCGGACAAACCCTTGAAGTACCCGCACATGTTCCGGGCGTCGAGCTTGATGGTCCTGAACAAGATGGACTTGCTGCCGCACGTCGACTTCGACGTGGACGCGTGTATCGCCTACGCCCGGCGAGTCAATCCGGCCATGGAAGTGCTGCGGGTTTCCGCGAGGACCGGCGAGGGGATGGACCTTTGGTACGACTGGCTGCGGCAGCGAATGGAAAGCCCCGGCATACCCATGGCGGGGGCTTGAAGCACTCGCCGGCTGCGTTATCCCGTCTCCTTGCGGCAGCCGGTGTCGCAGCACTGGCCCGGTTGCCCGGCATCGGAAATCCGCTCGCCGTTCTCGTCCAAGGCCACGCCTCGATTCATGAGGCGCTCGACCAGCTTCTTGCGCTCGGAGATCGGGTAACGCCTGAAGATCTCGCGCTTCATGGCTTCCGGGGAGCCTCCGCCATGCACACTGATGGTGGAATACCAGCCCGCGGTGTCGGATACCGTCAAGTCCTCGAGAAAGCGCGCGACCCGGGCGCGCTTGTCGTACGGAATGTCCGGCCGGCCGCCTAGCAGGTCGGCGAGGTCTACGCCGCTTACCGGGTTGTGGTCGTCCTCCGGGGACGGCAAGGTCGCCACCAGTCCGCCGGAGACGTTGTTGGCGATGCGGTGCATGTCGTAGATCTGGTTCGCCATAAGCAGCTTGCCGATGTTGGCGTAGATGGCGTCGGGCTCCACGTTGCCTGAAGGGTCGCGGGCCGGGAACACCGACGCCGCCACGCCGCAGGCGTAGAAGCCTTCGACGATCTTGATCAGCTCGACAAACTGCTCGCGCAGGTGGGTCTGCTTGTCCGGGTCCAGGCCGTTGGCTTCCACCATCAACGCTCCGGCGCCGATCAGCAGATCACCAAAGCCGGCGCGTGCCGCGATGCAGGTGTGGCGGTGATGGTTGGCGTAGGCCTTGGTGAGGAACTCAGAGTGCTGCCACTCGCCGCACAGGAACACGCGCTCGTAGGGCACGAATACCTTGTCGAATATGCACACTGCCGTCGCCTGCCCGTACTTGTTGCTGAAGTGCGCCGACGACTCCCCCGGACGGCCCGCGGGGCGGGAGATCATGGTCAATCCCGGGGCGTCCACCGGCACCGTGCAGCCGATGGCGAATGCCTTGTCGTCCTCGCCCATCGCCCGCCCCGGCAGGACGAACAGTTCGTGGACGTAGGGTGCGGAAGTGACGATTGCCTTGGTGCCGGAGATCACCACCCCGTCGGCGCGCCGCTCGACGACGTGCACGTAGCTGTTGGGGTTCGCCTGCTGATGCGGCCGCCTGGACCGGTCGCCCCGGGCATCGGTCATGGCGATGGCTACAGTCAGGTCTTTCTCCCGCACGTGCTCGATGTACTGCAGCAGGCGCGGGTGATAATCGGTGTTCTCGGCATCGTCGGTGCGGTACGTGGACTGGTGCAGCGCGTTGAGGCCATCCATGGTGAGGTAGCGCATGGCGCAGCCGGTCTCCTGGCAGACCAGCCGCACGTACTCGAGCTTGGCCAGCAGGTCGTCGCTGCTCCGGTTGATGTGCAGGAAGCGGTCGACCCGCTTGTCGTCATCGCCGTCCACCGCAGTGGAGACATGCTGGTGCATCTCGTCCAGCGCGTAGTCGTAGGTGACACCGATGGCATTGATGCCCGGTTGAAACCAGGGGCTGTCTACCACCGACTCGACCGCCTGTCCCTTGACGATGACCTTTGGGGAGTAGGATCGCAGGGATTCACGGTACTGTTCGCCGGAAAGCAGCATGGGCGGCCTCTTCAGGTCTGGCAGGACTGCTAAGATTAGCAAAAAGCCGGTACGCAGGATATTTTGAGCAACGCGCAGCGATCACTCTTTCGCATTTCCGAGCCGCTGAAGCCCCACTATCGCCAATGGTGCACTCCGGGCTTCGAGGGTTGGGTGGACGTGGCTTTGTTCGACGAGCTGGCCCCGGATCAGGTGTCCAAGCCGCGGCACTTGTTCAAACTGCCGGGCGCCGAGGTGGTCCGTGACCGCCGCAACCTCACCGCGAAGGTCTCCATCGGCGACCGGCCTGCGTGGATCAAGCTGTTTCGCCCGTCGGGCGCCCTGGATCGCTTGCTCTACGCCCGCAGGTCCGGCAAGGCAGTCTACGCGTGGAACGCGGCCATGGCGCTGATGGAAGCCGGGTTCTGCACGCCCAGACCGCTTATCGGCCTGCGTCGAACCGGAACGGACGGCGGCGCCGAAGGCATCGTCGCGTTCGAGGACCTCGGCGGCCACGTGTCCCTGGCCCGGCTGATCGCGGACGAATCGCCCGATACCGACGCCCACGCCAAGCTCATGTTCGCCCTGGGCGAGTGCCTGCGGAGCTTTCACGACCACGGATTCCGGCACCGCGATCTGAGACGCGGCAATATACTGGTGGCGCACAGCGGCGACGGTTGGTCGTTCTGTTTCCTCGATCTCAACCGGCTGAGGATTCAACGAAGGCTGAACAGCATGCAGCGGCTGCGGGAGGTGGAGAAGTTGAATCTCCCCGCCTTGGACCTTCCAATGTTTTTCGACGCTTACATGCCGGATGAGAACAGCGCGCGCATGGCGGAGACGTACCGCGAAAGGGTCGAGTACGCCGATCACCTGGAGCACCTGCCTCAGGGAAGGCTGGTCCGGAAAGCATGGTACTATGTGTGGGAGCTGCGCACATTCAGCTTCGCCCGCCGCCCCTGAGCATAACCGCAAGAACCCTGCGAGCCTCGTCACGATCCGTCGTCGCCCCGAATGTTTCCCATCAACGATCTGTTCAACAACCGGAAGCTGCGCAAGCTGCTTCTCGCGCTGCGCCTGCCCATCGCCCTGGTGCTGGCGGCGGTGCTGGTATTGAATCTGGACCGTTATTGGTTCTGGCCGGGGCTGGCGGTTTCGGCGCTGGGCATGCTGCTTCAGCTGTGGGTATTTGGATGCATCAAGACCCGCGAGGTGCTGGCGGTGAACGGTCCCTACATGTTCGTGCGCAATCCCATGTATACAGCCCGTTTCCTTTTGATCGCCGGCCTGATACTGATGACGGGCTATCTCTGGCCGCTCGTGGTTTTCGCACCGATCTATTATCTATACATGGTGAACCGCGTGAAGCGCGAGGAGCCGGTACTGGTAGAAGCCTTTGGTGATGCTTATCGCGACTACTGCGAGCACGTTCCACGGTTCCTGCCTGCCCTGCGCCCCTATGCCAGGGGCCGCTTCGCATTCTTCAGCATGGAAAATTTCCAGCGTCAGCATGGCGTCGTGAACCTGCTGGCGTTCTCGGTGTTCTATGTCGTCTGTTACCTCGTCACCTACCATTCTTAGGGGCGATTTCGCCGCGCACCAAATCGACCCGGTCCCATGAGCGCGTCCGGCCCATCGATCGAGATCGCGATCTCCCGTGGCCCACTTTCGCGGTTTCCCCGCGTACTGGTGGATGAGTGGTTGAAGGCAGGAGTCCGCCTCGAAGCGCCGGCGGGATCATTCCTCTACCACGAGCATGACGAGCCGGGGGCGGGGGTCGTTATCGAGGGGTTGTTGCGGATGTTCATGACCGCTCCTGACGGCCGGCAGGTGAGCGTGCGCTACGCGCGACCGAGCCAGGTTGTCGGTATCCCCCACGCGGCATGCGCACCCTGGTGGTGTCCGGCGGATTTGCCAGCAGGGTATTTCTGGCGAACGTCGCCGGCGGCCGCAAGGCGGCGGCTTGAGGCCCGTCGGGCAGCAACTCTCACGCCGGCCCGCTCCCCGGACCAGGGTGTCGCGACAGCCGGGTGATCGCCGAAGAGGTCACACTTAGCCTCTCCCGGATGTAGGGGTTTCGGCATTTGAGATACCGAAGCGTTCGAAGAAGGGGCCCTCTCCTGCTGGCGGGAGAGGGAGTCCTTGTTTGCGAGGCCGTCCGGAAGGACAGCGTACGAGCCGTGTCCTTGCTCGACAATCGGCGGAAGTGAGTCGTGCCCATTGTTTTGAAGTATGCTGGGATCTTGAAAATCGAGCGTGAAAGGGGAGCTTCGATTTGTCCCACTGGCGACGGCTATCGGGTCTGGCGCTCATGTTGTTCGTTGCTCTGTTCAGTCTCATCGTAGCGTGGGACAGACCGCAATGGCCGAAACTGGAAAACACCGGCGTCCCGGCGCTACACGCCGTACGGCCCGCCGCGCAACCGGCGGTCAAGCCGGCGTCCCGCATGGTATCTGTGCAGGCTGCCGCGGCGCCCTTGCCGCGCTTCCAGAAGCTTGACGGTCGGGGCGCCACCCTGCCGGACTCGGCGTCGGAATGGGATTGCGTGCGCGACAACGAGCACAAGCTCGTCTGGGAAGAGAAACAGAACAACGGCGCGGTGCGCGACGTCGACTTCACGTACTCCTGGTACTCGTCGCACAGGGATGCCGGAGTCCGGGACGGCGGCCAGTGCTACTTCATCGACTGCGATACCGAACACCTGGTGGAGGCCGTGAACAGGGAAGGCCTGTGTGGCTGGCAGGACTGGCGCCTGCCTACCAGCGAGGAACTGATGACACTGGATACCGACCGCGAGTACTACAGCCCCGACATCGACCAGCGCTACTTTCTCCACACCAGCCCCGGCTACTACTGGACCTCGACCGCCGCAAACGTGGGCGCGACACTGGTGTGGAGCATCAACTTCCTGAACGGCTTTCCCTACGTGACCGAGATGCGGCTGGCCCACCACGTAAGGTTGGTGCGCGGTGAATGAACGTACATTTCGATAGCGTCATCGAGGCGGGAAGAAAGCTGCGTTCGGGAGAGGTCGGTTCACTCGAGCTTACCGAGTTGATGCTGCAACGGATCGAGTCGCTCAACGGAAAGCTCAACGCCTACATCACGGTGACCTCGGAGCTTGCACGGGAGCAGGCGCGACGCGCCGACGAGGAGCTGGCGCAAGGGACAGACCGAGGCCCGCTGCATGGCATTCCGGTGGCGATAAAGGACCTGTTCGACACTGCCGGTGTCCGCACCACCTGCGGCTCGAAGCTGTTCGAGAACCGGGTTCCCGACCGGGACGCGGCGGCGGTGGCCCGTCTGTTCCAGGCCGGCGCGGTGATGCTGGGCAAGACGAACATGGACGAACTGGCCTACGGCACCTGCAGCATCAATCCCTGGTTCGGACCGGTGAGGAATCCCTGGGCACTGGACCACGATTCCGGCGGCTCCAGCGGCGGCTCCGCCGCCGCGGTGGCCGCGGGCCTGGCCTATGCGGCGCTCGGCAGCGACACCGGCTGCTCCATCCGGCAGCCGGCCCATTGCTGCGGCGTCGTCGGTTTCAAGCCGAGCTTCGGCGCTGTCAGCAAGGCCGGGGCGCTGCCGCTGGTCTGGTCCATGGACCACGTTGGACCGCTGGCGCGCAGCGCCGGGGACGCCGCGGCGATGTTCGGCGCCCTGGTCGGCCACGACCCGGCGGACCCGTACTCGTCGTCCGTGTCGCCGTGCGGCGGCTTCGAGGCGGGGCGGGAGCGTGTCAACGGACTGCGCGTGGGGGTGGTTCGCCGCTTCTTCTTTGAGGGCCATGCGGACGTGATCCGTGTCGTCGACGATGCGCTGGACAGGCTCCGCGATCACGGTGCCGTCATCATGGACCTCGATATTCCCGATCTCGAAGACGCCCACGCCGCGGCGCGGACGACCTTCGTCGAGGCGACAGCCGTGCACGAGGACGACTTACGGGAGCGGGCAGATGCTTTCAGCGACGAAGTGCGGGCCAAGATCGAGGCGGCGCTGGAGACGAGGGCGACGAAATACGCTCGGGCGCAGCACTTCAGGCGCGGGTTCACCAACCGCGTCGAGCAGCTTCTCTCGGAATGCGTCGTGCTTGCCTGTCCCACGGCGACAATCGCCGCGGCGCCGTTTCATCGCCGCCCCGAGGATTACGGGCTTCACTCGTGGAAGAATACGGGAATCTTCAATCTCACTGGCCATCCATCCGTCTCGGTGCCTTGCGGCTTCACCAGGAACGGTCTGCCCGTTGGGCTGATGCTCACGAGCGGGCTGTTCAGCAACTGGAAGCTGCTGGAGATTGCCGACGCCTGCGAAGGAGTGCTCGGCCAAGACGGGGTACATCCGAGTCTGTAGGTCGGCATTTACGTCGGCAGCGGCGCTCGGTGCCGGCGCACGCATTTGTCGGGATCGTTGCTTTCGGCTTTCCTGCTTTCAGAGACGCTCATACCTCCTTGTATGTCGGAATCCCGACCTACAGCGCGCTCCCTTCCCGGTGCGGCTCGTGCCGACTGAGGTAGTGCTGGCATTGGCCGACCAGTTCCTGCAGGCAGTCCTGCACGCTCCGCCCGGACGTGTCGAGGACATAGTTGGCGGCGCTGTAGTAGCTTTCCCGCTCTTCCAGTATGAGCTTGAGGTCGCTCATAGCCTCGGCATTGCCTTCCATCGGGCGCAGGTCGCCCTGGGCGATCACTCGGCTCATGTGTTCCTCAGGGCTCGCCTTGATCCATACGGTGTAGAAGGAGCCCAGCAGCGCATCGTAGGTTTGTTGCTCGGATACGAGGCTGCCACCGGTTTCCACCACGACGCACTCGTTGTCGTCGATTACCCGGCGGACTGCCTGGTGCTCGAGGCGGCGGTATGCCTTCTGGCCGCCCAGGGAGAACAGTTCCGGCGTCTTCATTCCCGCCAGGTTCTCGATCACGTCGCCGAGCCGTATGAAGGGGACCTTGAGCCGCTGCGCCAGCAGGCCGCCCAGGGTCGTCTTGCCGCCGCCGCGCAGGCCCACCAGCGCGACGCCCCGCACCGGCCCCTTGGCGTCGGAGAACTGCTTGAGCAGCAGCGAGTATGCCGCCTTCTGCTGGTCCAGCGACAAGCGCCCGAGGAAAGTCAGCAGCGGCTTCAATTGAACGGCGCGGGACTGATTGTCGGGCAGCAGCTCCTGCAACTCGACGTTCAACGCTTCGGCGAGCTGCCACAACAGCGCCACGGAAATATTGGCCTGGCCGCTTTCGAGCTGCGCCAGGTAGCGCTCCGAGATGCCGGAGTGCCGGGACAGGTCCTTGCGGCTCATGCCTCGCTGGGCACGGATGCCGCGAGTTCGTTCGCCGATGCCGGCGATGTACGCCTTGATCGGGTCGGCCATCGGTACGGAGTCGTCGGCGGCCGGCGTTGAGCCCCGGTACGCAGGCGTGTTTTCGGTTGGCTCAGTCATTGACCCGCAATACCACCTTGCCGGTTTGGCGGCCCGAGTCGAGGTACGCCAGAGCCTGAAGTCCCTTGTCGAGTGGAAACATCTTGTCGACGACCGGCCGGATCTGCCGATGTCGAACGGCGTGCAGCAGGGCCCGGAACTCGTCCCGGTTGCCGATCGTGCTGCCGATGATCCGGAGCTGCCGGATGAAGATCCGCTGCAGGTCGGCACCGGGCTGCGCGCCGGTGGTTGCCCCGCAGGTCACGAGACGCCCGCCCCGGCGCAGCGCCCGAAGGCTCGACCCCCAGGTCGCATCACCGACATTCTCGATCACCGCGTCCACGCCGCGGCCACCGGTCATTTCCATCACCGCCTCCGCCACATCTTGTTCGCGGTAGTTGACGAGCCCGTCCGCGCCCAGATCGCGTGCCGCCTCCAGCTTGGCGTCGCTGCCGGAGGTTACGATCGCCCGGGCGCCCACCAGCTTCACGATCTGCAGGGCCGCAGTCGCGACACCGCCGCCGATGCCGTGAATCAGGACCGTTTCCGCGGGACGGAGCTCTCCCTGGGTTGTCACCATGCGCCAGGCCGTCAAGTAGGCGGTCGGCAGCGTCGCGGCCTCGTCGAAGGACAGGTCGTCCGGAAGCGGGTAGAGATTGTGCGCGGGCACGCAAGCGTATTCGGCGAACGCGCCGTGCCGGTGCTCGCCCACGATCCGGCAACGCAGGCACAGCATCTGGTCGCCGCGCACGCAGAACTCGCACTCGCCGCAGTAGATGACCGGATAGATCACCACCCGGTCGCCCGCCGCGACGCCGGTGACGCCCGGGCCTGGCATGTCCACCACGCCGGCGCCGTCGACACCGAGGATCAACGGCAGCTCATGGGTGATTCCGGCGCCGCTGTTGCGCATGTACAGATCGACCCGGTTGAGTGACGCGCTCGCGATCCGCACGCGGGCCTCGCCGGGCCCGGGCTCCGGAACGGGCATGTCGCCGAGCACCGCGGAATCCTCGTGTCCGTGACTCTTTATATAGATCGCCCGCATCGTTGATGAGCTAACCTCCGGATGCACTATAGTGCCTTTACAGCGTGATAGAAAGGGGATATCGTAGCAACACATGCACTAAGGTGCAGCATTGTGGTTTTCCTCTCTACGACAATCAATAATCACGCGCGCCACCGCATGCCATGACACTCGAAGAATTCACGTCTCTGATCAGCAGGATCACCGGGGCCGTCGAGGGCCGATCCCTGGACGATGGCCTGGCGAGCTTTCTCAACGAGACCTTCCCGCCCGGGGACGAGGCCTTTGAGGACATCGAGGCCGCGTGCCAGGCGGCGATCGCGGAAGGCTGGATGTGCAATCGCGAGGCCGGCGGCATCAAGTTCGGACGGGTGCTGAAGCCGGGGCCGGCGACCCACGGGTTCAGCGTAGATGTTGTGGTCATGAAAGAGGTCAAGGGTCCGCACCACCGTCACCCCAACGGCGAGATAGACATGGTCATGCCTTTGACCGAGCAGGCCGCGTTCGACGGCCACGGTAAGGGCTGGTGCGTCTATGGCCCGGGTACCTCGCACCATCCCACCGTCAGCGATGGTGAAGCGATCGTCCTGTATCTCCTTCCACAGGGGGAGATAGAGTTCACCAGGCAATAGGGGCCTGTCGGAATGATCATGACGCTGCTGCCTCGCTGCGCGCGGATCTCGCGGGCGGTCTGCTAGTGTGCCCCGCCGGAAATGATGCAAATGATTTCAGGCTGGGATGACGGTGGCCCCGATCCGCAAACGGGCGCCGCCGGGATCTTTTTCAGTCGCTCCCCGATACTCGCTTGGTGAAAAAGACCCCGGCGGCGCCCTTTCGATGCTCTATCGAACAATTCAACCCGGATCGGCAAGCCGCCGATAAGTTACAGACTGTTTGACGGGGCACACTAGAACCGGCCAGCATCGGGAGGCCTATATGTCCGAGTTTGCATCGACCACGACGGGCGACGTCCCTGGTATCGAGTTGCCGGTGGACTTCAACGCGGCCACATGGTTTATCGACCGCCACCTCGATGAGGGACGGGCGGGAAACACGGCGGTCATCGACGACGCCGGCTCCTACACCTACGGCGATCTCGCCAAGCGGATGAATCGCGCCGGCAACGCGCTGGCCGGCCTCGGCTTGCAGCAGGAGATGCGCGTTGCCGTGTGCATGCTGGACACGGTGGACTTTCCCGCCGTGTTCTGGGGCGGCATCAAGGCAGGTCTTGTCCCCATAGCGGTCAACACACTGCTTACCGGCGAGCACTACGACTACATCCTGCGCGACTCGCGAGCACGCGCCCTGGTGGTCAGCGAAGCATTGCTCGATCAGCTCAAGCCCATTCTCGACAAGCAAACCGCGCTGGAGCACGTCATCGTGGCCGGTTCGGACGGCCACGGCTATCCTCTCCTGTCGGACCTGACGGCACTGGCGGCGGACGAGCTGGAACCGGCGGACACCCGCCGGGACGACATCGCTTTCTGGCTGTATTCCTCGGGCTCCACCGGCAATCCCAAGGGCGTCAAGCACCTGCATCGCAACCTGGTGGCCACCGCGGAGTTGTACGGCAAGGGCGTGCTGGGAATCCGTGAGGACGACTTGGTGTATTCCGCGGCCAAGCTGTTCTTTGCCTACGGCCTCGGCAACGGCATGAGTTTCCCGTTCTCGGTCGGGGCAACCGGGATATACCTGGCGGGCCGGCCCACCCCGGATGCGGTGATGGACGTCATGGCGCGCCACCACCCCACCATCTTCTGCGGCGTGCCCACCCTGTACGCGGCCATCCTCGGCGGCATCGATGAAAACACCCGTGGCAGCGACCGCCTGCGGGTGTGCATCTCGGCCGGTGAGGCACTGCCGGAGAACATCGGCAATCGCTGGCAGGAGCGATTCGGGGTCGAGATCCTCGACGGTATCGGCTCGACCGAGATGCTGCACATCTTCCTCAGCAACTGGCCCGGCAAGGTGCGCTATGGCACCTCCGGCACCCCGGTCCCCGGCTACCAGGCAAAGCTGGTGGAGCAGGAGGGGCGCGAGGTGCGCGTGGGAGAGATCGGCGAGCTGCTGATCAGCGGTCCTTCCGCGGCCGAGAGTTACTGCAACCAGCGGGAGAAGAGCCTCGATACCTTCATGGGCCGCTGGACCCGCACCGGCGACAAGTACCTGCGCGACGAAGACGGCTACTACCACTACTGCGGGCGCACCGACGACATGTTCAAGTCGGGCGGCAACTGGGTCTCGCCGTTCGAGGTGGAGTCGGCGATCGTCTCCCACGACAAGGTGCTCGAGGCCGCCGTGATTTCCCATGCCGACGACGACGGCAACCTGAAGCCCAAGGCCTACGTGGTGGTGAAGCAGGGCGTCGAGCCGTCCGAAGCGCTCGCCGAGGAGCTGCAGGCGTTCGTCAAGGACAAGATCGAAGCCTGGAAGTATCCGCGCTGGGTCGAGTTCCTGGACAGCCTGCCGAAAACCGCCACCGGCAAGATCCAACGCTTCAAGCTGCGTGAAATGGATGAGAGTCGATAGCAAGATGTTGGCCTGGCAGGCTGCGGAGAACGGTGGAGGAATCAAGTCCAAGCACCGCTTCAGGAGAGAAAAACCCCCTCTCCCGCTGGCGGGAGAGGGAAGGGGTGAGGGCAGTGGAAAGTAGCCTCGGCACGAACTATTTGGTACCCACGCATGCTTGGAACCGGGAAGGGCGCAACGCGACATCGAACCCTGCCACTTCACCTCAACCCTCTCCCCCGTGGGGGACAGGGAGCTTCGTGTCTCTCCACGTCTGCTTGGAGATATTCATGAAGATATTACTTACGACCCTGCTGCCGGCCACTCCGACTGCATGAACAGCGGGAGCACAACCGGTCGCCTCGAGGCCGGTGGCGCCCATCTCGAATACCGCTGGATCGGGCCGCCACCGGAGGCGACGGCGACGCTGGTGTTCCTGCACGAAGGCCTGGGCTGCGTGGCGCTGTGGAAGGACTTTCCCGATCGTGTCGCCGAGGCGACCGGGCTCGGCGTGCTCGTGTACAGCCGCCGCGGCTACGGAGAATCGGACCCGGTGGAGTCGCCCCGGCCGCTGACCTATATGCACAACGAGGGCCTCGAGGTGCTGTCCGAGGTGCTGGACGCGACCGGCATCCGCTCGGCGATCCTCGTGGGACACAGCGACGGCGCTTCGATTGCCCTGATCCACGCGGGCGGGGTGCGCGACCCCCGGGTGCACGGCCTGGTGCTGATGGCGCCTCACGTGTTCAACGAGGAGTTGTCTATCCGCAGCATACGCGCGGCGAAGGAAGCCTACGAGCAGGGCGGGCTGCGGGAGCAGCTCGCCCGCTACCACGGCGACAACGTCGACGGTGCGTTCCGGGGTTGGAACCGAGCGTGGTTGGACCCGGGCTTTCTCGAGTGGAACATCGAGGAGTTTCTTCCGCGCGTCGCGATTCCGTTGCTTGTGATACAAGGAAGAGACGATGAATACGGCACCGAGCGGCAGGTTCACGCCATCCGGGACCAGGCGGCGGGGCCCGTGGAGCTGTTGATGCTGCCGGATTGCCGCCACTCGCCGCAGCGGGACCAGCCGGCCGCGACACTGGAAGCCATCCGCGTTTTCGCCGAACGTCACGCCCGGCCGCCCGGCGGCAAAGCCGCGCGCCGTGGGACAGAATCTTCCGGAGCCAACCCATGATCGACCATCAAAACCAGCTCAAGGACATTCTCGTCGGGACGCCCCGCCCCGGCGTCAGGCTGATCACCTTGAACCGCCCGAAGGCGCGCAACGCACTGCGCACCCGCACTCTGCGGGAGATCGCGGACACCCTGGACGCTGCCGAGGCGGACGTGGCCATCGGTGCCTGCGTGATTACCGGCGGGCCCGAGGTGTTCGCCGCCGGGGCCGACATCAAGGAGATGGCGGCCGCGGGGGCCGAGGAGATCAGGAACGATCCTCGCCAGGCCCACCGGCGGCGCATCGACCGCTTCGCCAAGCCCCTCATCGCTGCGGTGAATGGATACGCGCTGGGCGGCGGCTGCGAGCTGGCCATGCAGGCCGACATCATCATCGCAGGGGACAACGCCCGCTTCGGCCAGCCCGAGATCAACCTGGGGATCATTCCCGGGGCCGGCGGCACCCAGCGCCTGATCCGAGCCGTGGGCAAGTCGTTGGCCATGAAGATGGTGCTGTCCGGCGAGATGATCGACGCCCGCGCTGCCCTGGCTGCGGGACTGGTGGCGGAGATCGCGCCGACCGAGCTCAACGTGGAGAAAGCCGTGGAGCTCGCCGCTGTCATCGCCGCCAAGGCACCTCTCGCGGTCCGCCTGGCCAAGGACGTGATGCGCAAGTCCTTCGAGCATCTCCTGGCCGCCGCACTGGACTACGAGCGCGAGGCTTTTGTCGTGCTGGCGAACACCGGGGACCGCAAGGAAGGTCTCGCCGCCTTCATCGAGAAGCGACAGCCCCGCTTCACCGGCCGTTGAATTTCCGGCTCATTGGCCCATGACTTTCGAAGCGATCACTCTCGATACTTCCGGCAACCACGCCGTCCTCACCCTGAGGCGGCCGGCACGCCTGAACAGCATCAATGCGGCCATGCACCGAGAGCTGCGCGAGGCGCTGCGGGAGATTCGCGGCAACCCCGCCATTCGCAGCCTGGTGCTCACCGGTGCCGGTCGCGCCTTCTGCTCCGGCCAGGACCTTGCCGAGCGCGCGGTGCCGGACGACGGCCCGGCGCCCGATCTCGGCGAGTCCCTGGACAAGCGATACAACCCCCTGGTGCGGACATTGCGTAGTCTCGACATGCCGGTGGTGTGCGCGGTCAACGGCGTGGCGGCGGGGGCGGGGTGCGGCCTGGCGCTCGCCTGCGACCTGGTGATCGCCGCGCGGTCGGCAAGCTTCGTGCTCTCGCACGCCGGCCTGGGCCTGGTGCCCGATGCCGGTGCCACCTGGTTCCTGCCGAGACTGGTTGGTCGGGCGCGTGCGATGGGCATGGCGATGCTGGGCGAGGCGGTAAGCGCCGAGCAGGCCGAGGCCTGGGGGATGATCTGGCAGTGCGTCGACAACGACCGGCTGACCGCACAGGCCCAGGCACTGGCGCAGCGGCTCGCGTCCCGGCCCGGCCGGGGCATGGCGCTGATCAAGCGCGCCGTCAACGCTTCCAGCGAGAATGCACTCGATCAGCAGCTCGATCTGGAGCGCGATCTCCAGCGCCTGGCGGGGCGCGCCGAAGACTACCGCGAGGGTGTGGCGGCGTTCATGGAAAAGCGCGAGCCGCGCTTCAAGGGAAAATGATCGCTCTACCTGCCGGTACCACGGTGGCCGTTATCGGCGCCGGCACCATGGGCGCCGGCATCGCCCAGGTCGCCGCCGCGGCCGGCCATCCGGTGTTGCTGTATGACGTCGCGGAAGGCGCCGCTCAACACGGTGTCACCGTTACCGCGAAGGGGCTGGAGCGGCTGGTCGAGCGCGGCCGGATCACCGCGGCGGAGCGGGACGGCCTGCTGGATCGCATCAAACCGGTCGACGATCTCGAATCCCTGGCGCCGGCGGGGCTGGTCATCGAAGCCGTGGTGGAGGACCTGGAAGTCAAGCGGGGCATGTTCACTCGCCTCGAATCCATCTGCGAGGCGTCGGTCATTCTCGCGACCAACACCTCGTCGCTGTCCATCACCGCCATCGGCGCGGGGCTCGCGCGGCCGGGCAGGCTGGTGGGCATGCACTTCTTCAATCCGGCCCCGGTAATGAGGCTGGTGGAGGTAGTCAGTGGCTCGGCTACCGATCGAGGGGTCGCGGAGACCGTGCATGCGACGGCCGTGGCCTGGGGCAAGAGCCCGGTGTACGCGCGTTCCAGCCCGGGCTTCATCGTCAACCGCGTGGCGCGCCCGTTCTACGCCGAGGGTCTGCGGCTGCTGGAGGAGGGGGGCGCCGACGCCGCCACCATCGACGCGATCATGAAGGAGTGCGGCGGCTTCCGAATGGGACCCTTCGAGCTGATGGACCTGATCGGCAACGACGTGAACCTGGCGGTGACGCGCACGGTATATCGGAGCTATCACTACGACCCGCGGTTCAAGCCGAGCCTGCTCCAGGAGGAACTGGTCACGGCCGGCCGCCTCGGCCGCAAGACCGGGCGCGGTTTTTATGACTACGCTGAAGGCGCGCAGGCGTCTCGACCCTGCACCGCGGAGACCGTCACGGCGCCGGGGCGCGTCGTCGTGGAAGGCGACCTCGGTGCCGCCGAGTTGCTGGTGGAACTCATGGAAGAGGCCGGCATCGTCGTGCAACGCGGCAAGGGCCCCGGCCTGATCCGTTGTGGGTCCGCGTGCCTGGCCCTCACCGACGGCCGCTATGCCACGGTGCGCTGCGCGGACGAGGGACTCGCGAACTTCGTGGCATTCGATCTCGCCGCGGATTACCGTGCAGCAACCCGCATCACACTGGCGCCCGCCGACCAGACCGGCGCCGTCACGCTGCGTGAGGCCCAGGGCCTGTTCCAGGCACTCGGGAAACAGGTGAGCATCATCGACGACTACCCTGGGCTGATCGTCATGCGCACCGTGTGCATGCTGGCGAGCGAGGCGGCCGACGCCGTCAACCAGGGCATCTGCAGCGCGGCCGATGCCGACGTCGCCATGCAGCGCGGCCTCAACTATCCGCACGGTCCCCTGGCCTGGGCGGACACCATCGGCCTGCGCGCAGTCGTCACCGTTCTCGACAACCTTGCACTCACCTACGGCGAGGATCGCTACCGCTGCTCCCCGCTGCTGCGCCGAAAGCTCGCCGCCGGTGCGAACATGCGTGACACGGTCGGCGTATGATTCAACGAGCCGCAACATCGGAGCACGGGCATGAAAGACGCTTTCATCTGCGACGCTATTCGCACGCCGATCGGCCGCTACGGTAGTGCGCTGGCGTCGATACGCACCGACGACCTCGCGGCCCTGCCCATCAAGGCCCTTATGGAGCGCAATACCGGCGTGGACTGGGAAACGGTTGACGACGTCATCCTCGGCTGCGCCAATCAGGCCGGGGAGGACAACCGCAATGTGGCGCGCATGGCGGCGCTGCTCGCGGGCCTGCCGGTGGCGGTGCCGGGCAGCACCGTCAACCGCCTGTGCGCCTCCGGCATGGACGCGGTAGGCATCGCGGCCCGCGCCATCCGGACCGGCGAAGCGGAACTGGCGATCGCCGGGGGCGTGGAGAGCATGTCGCGCGCCCCGTTCGTGCTCGGCAAGGCGCAAGCGGCTTTCAGCCGCAAGGCCGAGATCTTCGACACCACCATCGGCTGGCGATTCGTCAATCCCCTCATGCACGAGCTCTACGGAACCGACTCGATGCCCGGGACCGCCGACAACGTGGCGGAAGACTACGGTGTGTCGCGTGCCGACCAGGATGCGTTCGCGCTGCGCAGTCAGAGACGCTGGGCGGGAGCGCAGCAGGTGGGCTTTTTCGCCCGCGAGGTCATCCCGGTGGAGGTGCCGCAGCGCAAGGAACCGCCGATAAAAGTGGACACCGACGAGCACCCGCGTCCCGATGTCACCGGGGAGAAGCTGGCCCGGTTGCCAGGTATCAACGGGCCGGACAAGACCGTTACTGCCGGCAACGCCTCCGGTGTCAACGACGGCGCCTGCGCGCTGCTTCTGGCCTCGGAGGAAGCGGCCGGCCGCCATGGCTTGAAGCTTTTGGCCCGGGTGCTGGCGACGGCGAGTGCCGGTGTTGCTCCTCGCGTCATGGGCATCGGCCCGGTGCCGGCGATACGCAAGGTCCTGTCCCTTGCCGGGCTCGAGCTGGAGCAGATGGACCTGATCGAGCTCAACGAGGCCTTCGCCGCCCAGGCCCTGGCGGTGCTGCGCGAGCTCGGGGTGCCCGACGACGCGCCCCACGTGAATCCCAACGGCGGCGCCATCGCCGTCGGCCATCCACTCGGCATGAGCGGCGCCCGCCTGATTACCACCGCGACCCACCAGCTCCAGCGCAGTGGCGGCCGCTACGCCCTGTGCACCATGTGCGTGGGTGTCGGACAGGGCGTCGCCATGATTATCGAACGAATATAGGTCGGCTATCATGCCGACAAGGGCACCTGGACAGGCGTGCGTTTGTTGGGCTGAAGCCCGACCGGCAGCGGGGGGTTGCAGGTAGGGCATCGCGGCTGAAGCCGCTCCTACAATCCCGGGTTCGGCACCACGGCAATCCTCGGATTGTAGGAGCGGCTTCAGCCGCGATTGGGCCGCAGCGATATTTTAAGCTTGAAATAAATCCAGGGAGGTGAAATACTGATGCCCCGCACGCCCTTGCGAGGTACCGGGGTTTGAAGATCGCCTGTGTCGGCGGCGGGCCCGCCGGCCTGTATTTCGCCATCAGCGCCAAGCTGCGCGACCCGCGGCACCAGGTGCACGTACTCGAGCGCAACCGCCCGGACGACACCTTCGGCTGGGGGGTGGTGCTCTCCGACGAGACCCTGCAAAACCTCGCCGCCAACGACCCGCCCAGCGCCGAGGCGATCCGCAGCCACTTTGCGTACTGGGACGACATCGCTGTCTTCTACCGCGGTACCAGGACCGTCTCCACCGGCCACGGCTTCTGCGGCATCGGCCGCATGCGGCTGCTGCTGATCCTGCAGCAGCGCGCCCGCGAGCTCGGCGTTGAGCTGCGCTTTGAGACCGAGGTCGAGGATTTCGATGCACTGGCAGGCGGTTACGACCTGGTGGTGGCCGCCGACGGATTGAACTCCAGGGTACGCCGCCGCTACGGGAAGCACTTCGGAGTGGATGTCGATCAACGCCGCTGCAAGTTCTTATGGTTGGGCACCCGGCAGAAGTTCGACGACGCCTTCACCTTCATCTTCGAGCAGACGGAGCACGGCTGGGTGTGGGCCCACGCCTACCAGTTCGACGACGACACCGCGACCTTCATCGCCGAGTGCAGCGATGAAACCTGGAACCGTTTCGGCTTCGGTGATATGAGCAAAGAGGAATCGGGCGCCACTCTTGAAGGGATTTTCCGCGAGTATCTGGGCGGCCACGAGCTCATGAACAACGCCAACCACATCCGCGGCTCCGCCTGGCTGAGCTTCCCCCGGGTGCTGTGCGAACGCTGGTCACACAAGAACATCGTGCTGATGGGGGACGCCGCCGCCACTGCGCACTTTTCCGTGGGCTCGGGCACCAAGCTGGCGATGGAGAGCGCCATCGCACTTGCCGACCGATTGCAAGGCGAGCCCACGGTGTCCGTCGCCTTGGCCAAGTACGAGTCGGAACGCCGCCTGGAGGTCCTGCGTCTGCAGAACGCGGCTCGCAACTCGCTCGAGTGGTTCGAGGACGTGGAACGCTATCTGCACCTGGACCCGACTCAGTTCACCTACTCCCTGCTGACGCGCTCGCAGCGCATTAGCCACGAGAACCTGCGCCTGCGCGACGCGCGCTGGCTGGAAGGGGCGGAACGGTGGTTCCAGGAACGGGCCGGCGTCCGGGACAAGCGCGTCCGTGCGCCGATGTTTGTGCCGTTCAGGTTGCGTGGTCTGGAACTCAAGAACCGGGTCGTGGTTTCGCCCATGGACCAGTACAAGGCCGTCGACGGCTGCCCCACGGACTGGCATTTCGTTCACTACTGCGAGCGTGCCAAGGGCGGCGCCGGCCTGGTGTGCATCGAGATGACCTGCGTCAGCCCGGAAGGCCGGATCAGCCCCGGATGCACCGGCATGTACGCCCCCGAGCACGAGCATGCCTGGCGGCGCATCGTGGACTTCGTGCACCACGAGACCGACGCCAGGATCTGCTGCCAGCTTGGCCACTCCGGTCCCAAGGGCTCCACCCAGCTCGGCTGGGAGGAAGCGGACGCGCCGCTCGCCGAGGGCAACTGGCCGGTGATATCGGCGTCCGATATTCCCTGGTCGGACCGCAACCAGACACCGAAGCCCATGGACCGGGCGGACATGGATATCGTCAAGGCGCAGTTCGTCGCGGCAGCCGAGATGGCGCAGCGGGCGGGTTTCGACATGCTTGAGCTGCATTGCGCGCACGGCTACCTGCTGTCGTCCTTCATTACGCCCCTCACCAACAACCGCGGCGACGAGTACGGCGGCAGCCTCGAGAACCGGATGCGCTATCCCCTGGAAATCTTTCGCGCGGTGCGTTCGGTGTGGCCGGACGAAAAGCCGATCTCGGTGCGAATCTCCGCCAACGACTGGGTCGGCGACCTGGGAATCGACCCGCGCGACGCGGTGGACATCGCCCGTTGCCTGCAGCAGGCCGGCGTCGACATCTGCGACGTATCGGCCGGGCAGACCTCGGTGCACGCACAGCCCGTCTACGGGCGCATGTTCCAGACGCCTTTCTCCGACCGGATCCGCAACGAGACCGGAATGAAAACCATGGCGGTCGGCAACATCTACGAGCCGGACCACGCCAATTCCATCCTGATGGCGGGACGGGCGGACCTGGTGTGCCTGGCCCGGCCGCATCTTTCCGATCCCTACTGGACCCTGCACGCGGCGGCGGCCCTGGGCGACGAAGGGCAGACCTGGCCGGCGCCATACTATCGCGGTCGTGACCAGCTCTATCGCCTGGCACGGCGCGGCGAGGGTGTGGGGTTACGCGTGTGATGGCCGATCCCGCCGGCAAGCATGCGCTGGTGACGGGCGGCGGCTCGGGCATCGGTGCGGCCATCGCCCTCGCCCTGGCCGAGGCCGGGGCCACGGTCACCCTATGCGGGCGCCGGCGCGAAGCGCTGGAAGCGGTCCGTGAGCGCAGTGCGGGGATCAACGCGGTGCAGGCGGACGTGACCGACGAGCAGTCCGTCGCCGCGCTGTTCACCGCCGCCCGCGACGTCGCCGGTCCGGTGGACATCGTGGTGGCCAACGCGGGGGCGGCGGAGAGCGCACCGTTCGCCGGCACCGGCATCGACCTGTGGCAGCGCATGATCGCAGTAAACCTGACGGGAGTGTTCCTGACCCTCAAGCAGGCGGTGGAAGACATGTCCGGCAAGTCTTGGGGACGGATCGTGACCATCGCCTCCACCGCGGGACTCAAAGGCTATCCGTACACCGCCGCCTACTGCGCCGCCAAGCACGGCGCGATCGGGCTGACTCGCGCCCTGGCCGTGGAAACCGCCGGCAGCGGTATCACCGTGAACGCCGTGTGCCCCGGCTTTGTTGACACGCCGCTTCTGGACAAGAGCATCGCCAACATCGTCGAGCGGACCGGCAGGAGCGCGGACGAGGCCCGCGGCATCCTCGCGGCGGCCAATCCCATGAAGCGGCTGATCGAGCCCGCGGAAGTAGCGCGGGCCGTGCTCTGGCTGGTCGGGCCGGATTCCGATGCGGTCACCGGTCAGGCCCTATCCGTTTCGGGAGGAGAGACATGGTGACCATGGCAAGAGCCGTGAGCTCTGACCTCAGCAAGGCGCGGCTGCGCGTGTGGATCCGGCTCTATCGAGCCACCCGCGCTGTCGAGACCGAGCTGCGCGAGCGTCTGCGGCGCGAGTTCGACGCGACCCTGCCCCGCTTCGACGTTCTGGCGGCGCTGTACCGGCGGCCGGAGGGCCTGTTGATGACGGAGCTGTCGCGCGCCCTGATGGTCTCCAACGGCAACGTTACCGGCATTGTCGGTCGCCTGGTGGGCGACGGCCTGATTCAACGCACTCGCCGAAACGGAGACCGCCGTACCTCCATCGTGCGCCTGACCCCCAAGGGGTTCAGACATTTCGAGCGCATGGCGACGGCGCATGAGAGCTGGGTCAACGAGCTGCTCGGTGACTTTGGCCAGGACGAAGTTGAGCAACTTTCTGAAATCTTCAAGCAACTGAAGCCGACCCGGCAATCGGCCCGGCTGTCGGACCAGGAGGCGCAAGCATGACACGAATGGCGAGTCTAAACCCGAAGCATTTCAACTGGCGGCTGGAAGGGCAGGTCGCCGTGATCTCCCTGGCCCGGCCCGAACGAAAGAATCCCCTCACCTTCGAGACCTATGCCGAGCTGGGCGACACCTTCCGCCAACTGAGCGACGCCGAGGACGTGAAGGCCGTGGTGATGGCTTCCACGGGCGGCAATTTCTGCTCCGGCGGTGATGTCCACGAGATCATCGGTCCCTTGGTGGATTCGGACATGAAAGGCCTGCTGGCCTTCACCCGCATGACCGGCGACCTGGTGAAGGCGATGCTCGGCTGCCGCAGGCCGGTCGTGGCCGCGGTTGATGGCGTGTGCGTCGGTGCCGGTGCGATCATTGCCATGGCGTCGGACATCCGCATGGCGACGCCCGAAGCGAGGACCGCTTTCCTGTTCACTCGCGTCGGCCTCGCCGGCTGCGACATGGGAGCCTGCGCCATCCTGCCGCGCATCATCGGCCAGGGCCGCGCCGCCGAGCTGCTGTATACCGGCCGGGTGATGAGCGCGGAGGAAGGCCACGCCTGGGGCTTCTACAACCACCTGGTCGCCGCCGCCGACCTGGAGAAAGAAGCGGTGGACTTCGCGCGGCACCTGGCGGCCGGGCCGACCTTCGCCCACGGCATCACCAAGACCCAGCTCAACCAGGAGTGGTCCATGAGCCTCGAACAGGCGATCGAGTCCGAGGCCCAGGCCCAGGCCCTCTGCATGCAGACCCGGGACTTCGAGCGTGCCTATAAGGCGTTCGTGGCGAAGGAGAAGCCGGTGTTCGAAGGGGATTGAGGTGATGGGTTCGCGGCTGCGACATTTCGATTGTTTTCTCGGTTATCTCTATGAGGAATCGCGGCTGAAGCCGCTCCTGCAATCCGTCTTCCGGCACGGTACCGAACCCCGGATTGCAGGAGCGGCTTCAGCCGCGATTGATCTACGATGAACACCGACTTTCTCGACTGGCCGTTTTTCGACGACCGCCACCGTGTCCTGCACCGGGAACTCGAATCCTGGTGCGTCGCCAACCTGCCGGTCGACCACGACGACGTCGACGCGGCCTGTCGAAACCTGGTGGCGATGCTCGGCGATGCCGGTTGGCTGGTCCACACCGCCAAAGATCCGGCCGCGCCGGCACCACTCGACGTGCGCACCCTGTGCCTGATCCGCGAGACCCTCGCCCGGCACGACGGCCTGGCCGACTTTGCGTTCGCCATGCAGGGACTGGGGACCGGCGCCCTCAGCCTGTTCGGCACTCCGGAGCAGCAGCGATGGCTGCCGCGGACGCGCGCCGGCCGCGCCATCGCCGCATTCGCGCTGACTGAGCCGAAATCGGGGTCGGACGTGGCCCACATCGAGGCCACCGCGGAGCGGGACGGCGATGGCTGGGTGCTGAACGGCGAGAAAACCTGGATATCGAACGGCGGTATCGCCGACCTGTACACCGTGTTCGCCCGCACCGGGGACGCGCCGGACGCCAAGGGACTGTCCGCGTTCCTGGTGCCCGGCGACGCTGAAGGGCTGCAGGTGGTCGAGCGGCTCGAGGTCATCGCCCCGCATCCGCTCGCCCGCATCCGGTTCGACAACCTCAGGCTGCCGTGTTCCGCGCTGATCGGCGAGCGCGGCCGGGGGTTCAAGATTGCGATGTCGGTGCTCGACGTGTTCCGCTCCACCGTTGGCGCCGCCGCGCTGGGTTTCGCCCGTCGCGCGCTGGACGAGACCGTCCACCGCGTCCGGAAGCGGGAGCTGTTCGGCGGGCCGCTGTCGGACCTGCAGATGGTGCAGGGGCATGTCGCGGACATGGCGGTGGCGGTGGATGCGGCGGCGCTGCTGGTCTACCGCGCGGCCTGGACCAAGGACTCAGGCACCGAGCGGATCAGCCGGGAGGCGGCCATGGCCAAGCTGTTCGCCACCGACCAGGCCCAGGAGGTAATCGACCGCGCGGTGCAGCTTCACGGCGGCGACGGCGTGCGCCGCGGCCACGTGGTGGAGCGCCTGTACCGGGAGATCAGGGCGTTGCGCATCTACGAGGGTGCCTCGGACGTGCAGAGAGTGATTGTCGCCCGACAGACGCTGAGTGGAGGCTAGGACACCATGGTCGAGGCCGCAGAGCATCGAAACATCCACTTCGTCATTGCAAGACGCACAGCGACGACGCAGTCGAGAAATATTCGCCGCGGCCAGGCATCTGTGAGGCACTCCGCTGATTTCACGCAAGACATCTTTCTCTGGATTGCCACGGCCCTTCGGGCCTCGCAATGACGAGACAAGGAATGGATCAACTTTTACCGACCTGACACATGGGTTAAGCCAATGCTGGGACCAAGTGCACACACCGACACATTCTCCCGGGACAACCTGCCGCCGCCGGAGCAGTGGCCCGAATTCCTGCTCGACGGCTTGGAGTATCCCGACTACGTCAACGTCGCGGTGGAGCTCACCGACCGCATCGTCGCGAACGGCTGGGGCGACCACACGGCGCTGATCGGCAACGGCCGGCGGCGCACCTACAAGGAGCTCACCGACTGGACCAACCGCCTGGCCCACGCGCTGATCGAGGACTACGGTGTGCAGCCCGGCAACCGGGTGCTGATCCGTTCCGCCAACAACCCGGCCATGGTGGCCTGCTGGCTCGCCGCCACCAAGGCCGGTGCCGTGGCGGTAAACACCATGCCGATGCTGCGGGCCGCCGAGCTGACCAGGATCGTCGACAAGGCGCAGGTAAAGCTGGCCCTGTGCGACACCCGCATCATGGACGAGCTGGTGGCGTGCGGGAAGAATAACAAGAACCTGGAAAAGATCGTCGGCTTCGACGGCACCGCCAACCACGACGCGGAACTCGACCGGGTGGCGCTCAACAAGCCGGTGGAGCTCGAGGCGGTGCACACCGGGCGCGACGACGTGGCGCTGCTGGCCTTCACTTCCGGGACCACGGGGGAGCCGAAGGGCACCATGCACTTCCATCGCGACCTGCTCATGATCGCCGACGGTTACGCCAGGGAAGTGCTGGGTGTATCGCCCGAGGACGTGTTCGTCGGCTCGCCGCCGCTCGCTTTCACTTTCGGCCTCGGCGGCCTCGCGGTGTTCCCTTTGCGATTCGGCGCCACTGCGACGTTGCTCGAGAACGCCTCCCCGGCGAACATGGTGGACATCATCCAGACCTACAAGGCGACCATCTGCTTCACCGCGCCCACGGCTTATCGGGCGATGCTGAACGCGATGGAGGAGGGCGCCGACCTGTCGTCCCTGCGCCTCGCCGTGTCCGCGGGCGAGACCCTTCCCAAGCCCGTGTTCGAGGACTGGAACCGCAAAACCGGCAAGCCCATCCTCGACGGCATCGGCACCACCGAGTTGCTGCATATTTTCATCACCAACCGGGTGGAAGATGCACGGCCTGCGTGCACGGGGCGGCCGGTGTCCGGATACGTCGCCCGCGTGGTGGACGAGAATATGAACGAGAAGCCGCGCGGCGAGGTGGGCCGGCTCGCGGTGCGTGGGCCCACCGGCTGCCGCTACCTCAAGGACAGCCGTCAGAAAGGTTACGTCAAGGACGGCTGGAACCTGACCGGGGACGCCTTCATCCAGGACCAGGAGGGCCTGTTCCACTTCGCGGCCCGCACCGACGACATGATCGTCTCGTCCGGCTACAACATCGCCGGGCCCGAGGTCGAGGCGGCGCTGCTGTCGCACCCGGACGTCACCGAATGCGCGGTGATCGGTGCCCCGCACGAGGAACGGGGCCAGATCGTCGAGGCCTATGTGGTGCTGGCGGAGGGCGCGGAGCCGGGCGAGGCATGCGCCAAGCGCCTGCAGGAGCACGTCAAGAACTCTATCGCGCCGTACAAGTATCCGCGATCCGTGAAATTCCTCGACGCCTTGCCCAAGACCCAGACCGGAAAGATTCAGCGGTTCCGCCTGCGCGAGCAGGCCGCGGCCCGATGAGCGCGCAGCGCGCGCTGCATCCCGCAGGCTGGAAGACGCCGAAAGGATATGCCAACGGCATTGTCGCCGAGGGCAAGGGCATCTATCTTGGCGGTCAGATCGGCTGGAACCGGGACCAGGAGTTCGAGAGCACCGACTTCGTGGCTCAGGTCGAGCAGACCCTGCGTAATATCGTGGAGATTCTGAAGGAGGCAGGCGCACGCCCGGAACACCTGGTGCGACTGAGCTGGTTCGTGCTCGACAAGCGCGAGTACCTGGACCGGCTGCAGGAAATCGGTGCCGCGTACCGAAAGGTCATCGGCAAGCACTACCCGGCGATGTCGCTGGTCCAGGTCGGCGCCCTGGTGGAAGACGAGGCCCGGGTCGAGATCGAAGCTACTGCCGTTCTGCCGTCGTGAGACAATCGCCGGCATGAACTCCGACTTGCACCGGACCGGGGCTCGCTGACGCGAACGTGAAGAACGTGCTCACCGGCGACGCCACATCTGTTTCTATAGCCCCCGGCACCATATGTGTCGGTACCGGCCACGGTGTTGCCCTGGTTATTGAATGAACGTAGGCCGGGCCTTCCTATGACATTGGAACCCATTCGTCGCCCCGTCGCGGGCATCGGCGAGATCGCGTCCGAGTTCTCCGCTTCGCAGTTCGCCCATGCCTTTATCGCGTTGGTGTTCGCCGCCTCGGCCCCGGTGGCCATCATTCTCGGCGTCGGCGTCGCGGGCGGCTTGGGCGAATCCGACCTGGCGTCCTGGATTTTCGCCGCCTTCGCGTTGAACGGGCTGCTCACGATCGTCGTGTCGCTGCTGTACCGAATGCCGTTGGCGTTCTTCTGGACCATCCCCGGAACGGTGCTGGTCGGTCCCGCGCTGGGCCACCTCGGCTTTGCCGAAGTGATCGGTGCGTTCTACGCGACCGGGGTGCTGCTGCTGGTCCTCGGCCTTACGGGAACCGTGCGGCGGGTGATGGCGTATCTGCCCATGCCGATCATCATGGCCATGGTAGCCGGGGTCTTTCTGCGTTTCGGCCTGGACTGGATCGACGCATTCACCAAGGACCTGTGGATCGTCGCACCGATGACGGCGACCTTCTTCCTGCTGCCGCTGTGGCCGGCGGCTTCCCGGCGGGTGCCACCGATGATTGGCGTCCTGGTCGTTGGTGCGGTTGCCCTGGTGCTGACGGGAGAGATGCCTTCGCCATCGGGGCACCTGGCCGGCGGCGCGGCAGGATGGCTGGCGACCCCCAATGTGTACGTCCCGGTGTTTTCACTGCGCGCCATGGTCGAACTGGTGGTGCCGCTGGCGATTACCGTCATTGCCGCGCAGAACGCCCAGGGCATCGCCATCCTGCAGGCCGCCGGCCACCGGCCGCCGGTCAACACCATCACCACGAGCTGCGGCCTCCTGTCGCTGGCCACGGCGGCGTTCGGTGCTGTGTCCACCTGCCTGACCGGCCCGGTCAACGCGATCCTGGTCTCGGGCGGCGAGCACCGCGGCCAGTACACCGCCGCGATCGCGGTGGGCGTGCTGGCGGTTGTTTTCGGCTGCTTGTCGCCGCTGTTCACGAACCTGATGCTGGCAATGCCGCCGGCTTTCATTGCCACTCTGGCCGGGCTGGCGCTGCTGCGCGTATTGCAGAACGCCTTTCGGGTATCTTTCGAGGGTCGCTTCACCTTGGGCGCGTTAGTCACCTTCCTGGTTACTCTCGCCAACCATCCCATCTATAACGTCGGCGCGCCGTTCTGGGGACTCGTGTTCGGCTTCGCCGCGAGCTGGCTGCTGGAGCGATCGGACTTTTCGCAGGAGGCACAGGAGCGGGCGTAATATGTTGCGAAAAGGACGGTTGTGAATCCACCCATGCGAGTCTCCATCCTGGGCGCCGGGCCCGCGGGCCTGTACGCCGCCATTCTATTGAAGCGCCGCCGTCCCGATATCCGGGTGCGCGTGGTCGAACAGAATCCTTCCGGCGCGACCTTCGGCTTCGGCGTCGTGTTCTCCGACAAGGCGCTGGCGTTCCTCGAAGATGACGACCCGGAGACCGCGGCGCTCATCGAGCCGGCCCTGGAACGCTGGTCGGACATCACCGTGGTGCACCGGGGCGAGCGCATCGCCATCGACGGCGTGGGCTTCGCGGCCATCAGCCGCCTGGAACTGCTGGCCCTGCTGCGCCAGCGCGCTGCCGAACTCGGCGTGCATCCGGAGTACGAGACCCGGATCGAGCACCTCGCAGAGGTGGAGCCCGCGGACCTGATCATCGGCGCCGATGGCCTGAACTCCCGGGTCCGCGCCGCTGCACCCGAAGTGTATGGCGAATTCCTGGAATACCTCGACAACCGGTTCATCTGGTACGGGGCCGAGCGCGAGTTCGATACCCTCACCCAGACGTTCGTGGACACCCGCTTCGGGCCCATGAACGCCCACCATTACCGCTACGCGCCCGGCCGCAGCACCTTCATCATCGAGATGACTCCCCCGGTCTTCGAGGCGACCGGCTTCGCCGGCATGGCCGAGCCGGATTACCGGCGAGTCTGCGCGGAGTGCTTCGACGGGGCCCTCGAAGGGGCGCGGCTCGTTGCCAACAACTCGGTGTGGCGCCGGTTTCCGGTGCTGCGCTGCCGGCGCTGGCACCATGGCAAGCACGTTCTGGTGGGAGACGCCCTGCACACCGCCCATTTCTCCATCGGCTCCGGCACCCGCCTGGCGATGGAGGACGTGGCGGCGATGGTCCGGGCGCTGGAAACCCACGACTGGGACCCGGCCGCGGCGCTGCCCGTATACCAGGCGCAGCGCGAGCCCATTCTCGACAAGATCGTGGCGGCAGCGCGCCGATCCGCCGATTGGTACGAGCACTTCGACCAGCACATGGCGCTGGCGCCCTGGGAGTTTGCCCTCCGCTACATCCGACGCGGCGGGCGGGTGGACGCCAAGCGTCTTCGCCGGCTTGCGCCGCGCTTCAGCGCTGAGTTGCAGCGGCGGGGCGTCGACATGGAGCAGGTCGCATGAGCCCCCGGAACACCGAGGCCCGGCTGGCCAACGATATCGGCTTCTCGCTGCCGGAGCGCTACAACGCCTCGGACCTGCTCTACGGCCACCTGGAAACTCGCGGCGAGCGCCCGGCCGTGATCTGTGACGCCGGCACCTGGTCCTACCGGGAACTGGCGGACGAGGCGTCGCGCGTCGGCAACACGCTGCTCGCGCTGGGCGCCAAGCCGGGTGACCGGGTGCTGTTGTGCCTGGACGACGAGCCGGCCTGTCCGGCCACGATCATGGGCGCGATGCGGGCCGGGCTGGTGGCGGTGCTGGTCAACACCTTGTCGCCGCCGGACTTGATCCGGTTCTTCCTGGAGGACAGCGAAGCGCGCGTTGCGGTGGTCTCATCCGCCTTCAGCGGCCTGTTCACCGACGAAACCCTGCGCGGCACGCCCTGCCGGGCGGTGCTCGTCACCGGCCCGCAAGCGGGCGGTCATCACGATTGGGGCGCGGTAAGGGAGGCCTCGCCCGATCTGACGCAGGCGCCGACTACCCCGGAGGACATGGCCTTCTGGATGTACTCATCCGGCTCAACCGGCAGGCCGAAGGCGGTGGTGCACCGGCACGCGGATCCGGCCTACACCGCGGCGAGCTACGCCCGGCACATCCTGCAGATCCGTGAGAACGATGTCTGCTTCTCGGCGCCCAAGATCTTCTTCGCCTACGGCTTCGGCAACTCCATCACCTTCCCCATGTCGGTGGGCGCCTGCACAGTGCTGATGGCGGGACGGCCGCAACCGGCGGCCGTCTTCGATCAGATCACGCGCCACCGGCCGACGCTGCTGTTTGCGCTGCCGACACTGTATACCGCGCTGGTCCGCAGCGAGGCGGCGGCCGGCGCCGACCTCGGCTCGGTTCGCCTGTGCATTTCGGCGGCGGAGATCCTGTCGGAGGACGTTGCGAAGTCGTGGCAGGCCCGCTTCGGCCATGCCATCATCGAGGGTCTGGGCTCTACCGAGATGCTTCACATCTATCTTTCCAATGACGAGCAGGTGCGCAAAAGCGGCTCGGCAGGTCGCGTGGTGCCCGGCTATGCCGTCAAGCTGACCGACGTCGCCGGGGAAAAGGAAGTCGGACCGGGCGAGGAGGGCGTGATGTCCGTGTGCGGGTCCTCCGCGGCGCGGGTGTACCGGGGCCGGCCGGACAAGACCGCCGAGACCATGCGCGGCGAATGGATGTATACGGGAGACCGCTTCGTTCGCGACGCCGACGGCTTTTTCTTTTTCAAGGGCCGCGCCGATGACCTGGTGAAGGTGTCCGGCCAGTGGGTCTATCCGCTGGAGGTGGAACTGGCCCTGGCGGAACACCCCAAGGTGCACGAATGCTGCGTCCAGGCGCTGCCTCTGCCGGATCAGCGGATGACCCTGCACGCCTGGGTCGTGCCGGCCGCCGGCATCGATCCCGGCGAGACGCTGGTCAAGGAGCTGCAGGCCTACGTCAAGTCGGTGCTGCTTTCATATAAATACCCACGCCGGGTCGAGTTCGTGGAGTCGCTGCCCAAGACGGGCACCGGTAAGATCGATCGGCAAGCCCTGAGGAACCGTGTAAACGATGCCGCGTCCTGAGACTATGGCATGTCTTGTAGGGGCGGCTTCAGCCGCGATCCCTCTGCGATTGCGCCGCTCGGGAACATTGTCTAGCAGGCTGTTGAAAAACAGCCTGCTAGTGTGAGACAGGGACGTCTCGCCGCGAATCAAGCACTGTAAGTGCTTGATTCGGCGTAGCCGAGTGCGGACAGGCGCCGCGCCCGGCGCGTTGAAAAAGGCCAGGATGGCGTTTTTCAACATCCTGCTAGGGAATCGCGGCTGAAGCCGCTCCTACAATCCGGAGATTGAGAATGCCGCTCGATAAACGAACCGAAAGCCCGGACCGCAAGGCCTTTTACGAGGCCATCGCTCCGGAAAACCTGCGTGCGCTGTGGCCGGTACTCGGCGAGCTGGTGACGCGCCGCCCGGTCAGCGGCTGCAAGCCTCACCTGTGGGGCTACGACAAGGTGCGCGCGCGCCTGCTGGAGGCCTCGCACCTGATCACTGCCGAGGAGGCGGAGCGGCGGGTGCTGATCCTGGAGAACCCGGGATTGGCGGGCAGCTCGCGCGCCACCACTTCGCTGTACGCCGGCGTGCAGCTCGTCATGCCCGGTGAGGTGGCGCCGGCGCATCGCCACAGCCAGTCCGCCCTGCGCTTCGTGCTCGAAGCCGATGCTGGCAGCTACACATCGGTGGGTGGCGAGAAGACGGACATGCACTACGGCGACTTCGTCATCACTCCCAACTGGGCGTGGCACGACCACGGCAACGATGGCGCGGCGCCGGTGCTGTGGCTGGACGGCCTCGACATTCCCCTGGTGCAGTTCCTGGACGCCTCCTTCGCCGAGCGCGCGCCCGATGCACGCCAGGCCGTCGACAAGCCCACCGGTGACAGTCTCGCCCGCTACGGCGCCAACATGCTGCCGGTGGACCATGTACGCAGCACGCACACTTCGCCCATCTTCAACTATCCCTACGACCGCTCGCGGGAGGCCCTGGAAGTGATGCGGCGGCGTGATGAATGGGATGCCTGCCATGGCCTGAAGATGCGCTACGTCAACCCGGAGGACGGCGGCTGGGCCATGCCCACCATCGGCGCCATGTTGCAGCTCCTGCCTGCCGGCTTCACCAGTGAAAGTTACTGCAGCAGTGACGCTACCGTGTTCGCCGGCGTCGAGGGCCGTGGCCGCGCGCGAATCGCGGGGCAGGTGTTCGAGTGGGGGGCAAGGGACGTGTTTGTCTGCCCGAGCTGGCACGAGATCGTGCACGAGGTCGAGCAGGATGCGGTGCTGTTCAGCTACTCGGACCGGCCCGTGCAGGAGAAGCTCGGCTTGTGGCGGGAAGCGCGCGGAGATGATGAATGATAATCGCGGCTGAAGCCGCTCCTACAATCCGAGCTTTACCGCAGTGCCGATCCCCGGATTGTAGGAGCGGCTTCAGCCGCGATTCAATGTGATGTGAACACAAACGAGACACCAATGACCGAATTCGTCATACCGGCCCCGCCGCACCCTTCCATCGCGGTAAAGGGCACCAACGCCCGCTTCCCCGTGCGCCGGATCTTTTGTGTCGGGCGCAACTACGCGGCCCACGCCCGCGAGATGGGCAAGGATCCCGAGCGCGAGCTGCCGTTCTTCTTCACCAAGCCCGGCGACGCGGTCGTGGACTCGGGTGCTACGGTGCCGTATCCGACGCTGACCCGGAACCTGCACCACGAGATCGAGCTGGTGATTGCGGTGGGCCGCGCAGGGGCCGATATCCCGGAAAAGGATGTCTACGACCACTTGTGGGGCGCCTGCGTGGGGCTTGACCTGACGCGCCGCGACCTGCAGCAGGAGGCCAAGGAGAAGGGTCGTCCCTGGGATGTCGGCAAGGCCTTCGACTACTCTGCGCCGATCGGGCCGCTGACTCCCATGGATGCCGTCCCGTCCCTGGAGCGGGGCAGCATTCACCTGGAAGTGAACGGCGAGACCCGGCAGCAGGGGGATCTCTCGGAGCTGATCTGGTCGGTGCGGGAGCATGTGTCGATTCTCTCCGAAGCCTTTGCGCTGGCGCCGGGCGATCTGGTCATGACCGGCACGCCGGCCGGGGTCGGGCCGGTGGTGCCCGGCGACGTCGTCACCGGCGGCGTCGAGGGGCTGGAGGACATCCGCATCACTATCGGAGCGGGGCGGTGACGGAGTACGTGCTGCACAACTTCTTCCGTTCCTCGGCCTCCTACCGTGTCAGGGCCGCGCTTAACCTGAAGAAGCTGGACTACGAATACAAGAGCTACCTGTTGAGCGCGGGCGAGCAGCGCGGCGAGGACTACCTGTCATTGAACCCGCAGGGCCTGGTGCCCACGCTTCAGACTCCGCGCGGCGCGCTGTCGCAGTCACTGGCAATTATCGAGTGGCTCGACGAGATGCATCCGGAGCCGCCATTGCTGCCGTCAGATCCGTGGTCGCGCGCCCGGGTGCGCAGCCTGGCCCATGCCGTCGCCATCGACATTCACCCGCTCAATAACCGCCGGGTGCTGGAATACATCCGCCAGGAATTCGGCGCAGACGAGCGGGCGGTGGCCCGCTGGTTCCGGCACTGGGTGGAGCGGACCTTTCCGGCATTGGAGGCGCGCCTGGCGAGCGAGCCGGAAACCGGCCGCTACTGTCACGGCGATACACCCGGGATGGCGGACCTGTGCCTGGCGGCCCAGGTCATCAACAACCGGCGCTTCGATGCGCCCATGGACGCCTACCCCGTGATCAACCGTATTTTCGACGCCCTGATGAGCCTGCCCGCTTTCGAGACGGCGCTGCCGGAAAATCAACCTGACGCCGGGTCATGAAGCACTATAATGCCGAAGTTTCATTGACTCCGGGGTGTTAGAGAAATATATTGCTTGCCTCGTTTGAGGATTTCAAGCGCGCAATCCGGGCTTGGTGATGGCGGGGACACTGGTCCGGTGGCGGGACCCGTTGGCCGCGACTCGCGACTACCAAATAAGTATATTGATCTTTCAACAAGACGCTACCGAGGAGGATGATTGTGAAGAAACTGCACGTACTGATACTCGGCGCAATGCTGGGTGCCCTGAGCATGACGGGAACGGCTCAGGCCGCCGGCGACACCGTCAAGATCGGGTTCATCACGACTTTGACGACACCTGCCGGCGTAATCGGCAAGGACATGGTCGATGCGGTGAACCTGGCCCTGGAGCAGATCGGCAACGAGATGGCTGGCAAGAAGGTCGAGCTTATCGTCGAGGATGACGGCTTCAAGCCGGAGATCGGCAAGCAAAAGGCCGACAAGCTGGTTAAGCAGGACGACGTTGATTTTGTTGCCGGCTTCATCTGGTCGCACGTCCTGCTGGCCTCGCAGAAGTCCGTCTTGGATGCCGGCAAGTTCCTGATCAGTTCCAATGCCGGCCCGCACCAGCTCGCCGGTGAGCTGTGCAACAAGAACTTTTTCTCCACCTCATGGCAGAACGACCAGACGCCGATGGCCATGGGCGAGGTGCTGAACCAACTCGGCGTGAACTCGGTCTATGTGATGGCACCGAACTACGCGGCCGGCAAGGACATGGTCGCGGGCGTGGAGCGAACCTTCAAGGGTGATATCCTGGGCAGGGACATGACCAAGTGGGGCGCCGACGCCCAGCTTGATTTCTCCGCCGAGTTGGCCAAGGCCAAGGCCTCCGGCGCGAAGGGCATATTCGTCTTCTACCCGGGCAAGGCCGGCGGAGCCTTCATTCAGCAGTACGAGCAGGCCGGGCTCCAGGCCTCGATGCCGCTGTATTCCGTGTTCACCGTGGATGCCCTCGCTCTGCCGAAGCTGCAGGCTGCCAATGCCAAAGGCGTGCTGGGCTCGGAAATGACCCAGTTCTGGGATCCCACGCTGGACAATCCACAGAATAAGAAATTCGTCTCTTCGTTCAAGGCGAAGTACGGCCATTATCCGTCCTTCTACGCGGCTCAGTCCTACGACACCATATTTTTGATCAAGAGCGCGGTGGAAGCCGTGCACGGCAATCTGGATGATATGGATGGTATGCGGGCGGCCATGGAGAAGGCCGATTTTCCATCGGTGCGCGGCAAGTTCACCTACGGGAACAATCACTTCCCCATTGAGAACTTCTACCTGCGGCAGGTGGTCCCGGACGCCGACGGTGTGTGGACGACCAAGGTCGTCAAGACTGTTCTCGAGAACAGCCAGGATCCCTACGCCAAAGACTGCAAGATGTAAGAGGTCGACAAGGCCCGCGGCGGCCGTCGCCGCCGCGGGCGGTCTTCCTGCCGCCTGATAACGATAAAGACGTTGGCCAAGTCGCGTCATCGCGGGTGTCTGGCCGCGACGCACATCTCCGGATTGCTTCGCTGCGCTTGCAATGACCCGGGTTTCGGGAACGACGCCAGCCTGGTCTCGACACCCGCCGGCGGCTGAACAAGAACAATCGACCTAAACCGATAGATCCAGACATAGATATGGATTGGGCTCTCCTGCTCACGCAGCTCGTGAACGGATTGCAGTACGGCATCCTGCTGTTCCTGCTCGCCTCCGGGTTGACGCTGGTCTTCGGGATCATGGACTTCATCAACCTGGCCCACGGGTCCTTCTACATGATCGGCGCGTACCTCTGCGCCACGCTCATCCAGCTCACCGGCTCGTTCCTCCTTTCCGTGGTCGCGGCTTTTGGAGGGGTGTTCATCGTCGGCCTGGTCATCGAGCAACTCATCATTCGCAGGTTGTACGTTTACGATCACTTGTCCCAGGTGCTGGTCACGGTCGGGCTGATCTACATCTTCGATACCGCGGTGCAGCTCATCTGGGGGGTGACTGGCCGGGCCATTCCCTTGCCCGAGATTCTCGCCGGGCAGTTCCATATCGGCTCGCTGGTGTTCGCGAGCTACCGGCTGGTGATCATATCGACCGGGTTGGCGGTGGCGGTCGGCCTCTACGTGCTGATCGTCAAGACCCGCCTGGGAATGCTGATTCGTGCCGGCGCGTCGAACCGTACTATGGTCTCGGCGCTCGGGGTGAACATCAACCGTCTGTACTGGATCGTATTCGCCCTGGGTGCCGCTCTGGCGGGGCTGGCGGGGATGCTGATCGCTCCCATCACCCAGGCCAGCATCGGTATGGGCAATCAGATCATCATCGTTGCCCTGGTGGTGGTGATCGTGGGCGGCATCGGCTCGGTACAGGGCGCTTTTTACGCGGCGATGATCATCGGCATGATCGACACCCTGGGTCGTTCGTACCTGGATGACTTCATGAAGCTGTTCATGTCCGCCCAGGATGCCGAAACGGCGGCGCCGGCGATCTCCGCCATGCTGATCTATATCATCATGGCGCTGGTGCTGGTGATGCGGCCCGAAGGGCTCTTTCCGCCGCGCGCCACATGAAGCCGATGCGTATCGTTCTGCCGGACTCGCCGGCCGGCTGGATCCTGTGGGGGTTGATCGGGCTGCTGGCCATCGCGCCGGTGATCATCACCCTCACCGGCCAGATCTTCTACCTGGACCTCGGCAGCCGCATCATGGTGCTGGCCATGGCCGCGGTGGGGTTGAACCTGATCGTCGGCTACGGCGGCATGGTCAGCTTCGGGCACGCGGCCTATCTGGCCATCGGCGCCTACAGCGTCGGAATACCGGTCCACTACGACATCTACAACGGCTTCGTGCACCTGGGGCTGGCCATCGTGATGAGTGCCGTGTTCGCCTTGATCACCGGCGCCGTCAGCCTGCGCACCAAGGGCATCTACTTCATCATGATCACGCTCGCCTTCGCGCAGATGATGTATTTCACGTTCGTCAGCCTGGACGAATATGGGGGCGACGACGGACTGGTGATCCTCGCGCGCAGCCGTTTCCCGGTGCTCAACCTGGAGAACAACATCGTCCTGTACTACGTGATATTCGCGGCATTGGTGCTGTCGCTGATCTTCAGCTACCGGCTGGTCCGTTCGCGTTTCGGCCGCGTGATCGTAGGATCGATGCACAATGAGAAGCGCATGCAGTCGCTGGGGTACGAAACGTTCCGGTACCGCCTGACCTGCTACGTCATATCCGGTGTCATCTGCGGTATCGCAGGGTTCCTGCTCGCCAACTTCTCGAGCTATATCAGTCCCGAGATGACCGACTGGAGCCACTCGGCGGAGTTGCTCCTGATCCTGATATTCGGCGGGCTGGGGAATTTGCTGGGCCCGGTGATCGGGGCCTTTGTCTTCGTGTTGCTCGAGCAATGGCTGTCCAGCGTTACCATGTATTGGGAGCTGATCTTCGGCGCCCTGCTGGTGGCCGTGGTCATGTTCGGCAAGGGCGGCATTGCCGGGCTGATGGCCGGGAAGAGATGAGCTCCATGCTTGAAGTCGCCGGCCTGGTCAAACAATTCGGGGGGATTACCGCGGTCGACCGTGTGGATCTGGAGGTGCGCGAACGCGAGATCCACGCCATCATCGGGCCCAACGGCGCCGGCAAGACGACTTTGCTCTCCCAGCTCGCCGGCGAGCTGAGGCCCGATGCGGGGCACATCCGGTTCCGCGGCCGGGATATCACTTCGCTGCGGACCGCCCAGCGCGCCAGGCTGGGGCTTGCGCGATCGTTCCAGATCACCAACGTCATGCTGCCCATGACCTTGCTGGACAACGTGTGCCTCGCAGTGCAGGCCCGCAGCGGGCATTCGTTCCGATTTTGGCGACCGGTCAATCGCGAGTCCGGCCTGATCCACGAAGCCATGGAGGCGCTGCGCGCCGTGGGGCTGGACGATCGCGCCCACAGGCTGGCCGGCGAGGTTTCCCACGGTGAGCACCGCCAGCTCGAGATCGCCATGGCACTGGCCATGGAGCCGGTGATGCTGCTGCTGGATGAGCCCATGGCCGGCATGGGGCCGGAGGAAACCACCACCATGGTGGGTATCCTGGAGAAGCTCAAGGGAGAGAAAACGATCCTGCTGATCGAGCATGACATGGACGCGGTGTTCTCCCTGGGTGACAGGATCTCGGTACTGGTTTACGGCCGGGTGATCGCTACTGGCAGCCGGGAAGAGATCCAGGCCAACCGCGACGTGCAGGTTGCCTACCTCGGCGACGTGGAATAGCTCCGGCACAGGCGCAGCGCATGCTCGAGATCGACAACATCGAAACCTGCTACGGCAACAGCCAGGTGTTGTTCGGCATCTCGCTGTCCATTGACCGGGGCCGGGTGGTGACCCTGCTGGGACGCAACGGGATGGGCAAGACCACGACGGTCAACTCCCTGATGGGGATCATTCCCATACGCTCGGGGACGGTCCGGTTCCAGGGCGCCCGGATCAGCGGTCTGCCGATGCACGAGATCGCGCAGGCCGGCATCGGTTTGGTCCCCGAGGGCCGGCAGATCTTTCCCAACCTGACCACCCGGGAAAATCTGGTGGCGACGGCGGGCAACCGGCTGAACAGGCCGGATCCCTGGACTCTGGAGAGCGTGCTGGAGTTCTTTCCGATCCTGAAGAACCGGCTCACCAACCTGGGTTCGCAACTCTCCGGCGGGGAGCAGCAGATGCTCGCGATCGGTCGCGCCTTGATGCTGAATCCCAGCCTGATCGTGCTGGATGAAGCGACCGAGGGCCTTGCGCCCCTGATTCGCCGGGAAATCTGGGCGCGCCTGCGCCAGCTCAAGGAACGCGGGCAGGCGATCCTGGTGATCGACAAGAACCTGGACGCCCTGACGGAGCTGGCCGACTGGCACTACGTCATCGAAAAAGGCCGTATCGTCTGGCAGGGCGACTCGGACCAGCTCGCGGTCGAAGGGAACGTGAAGTCCCGGTACCTCGGCGTTTGATGCAGCATCGCCGCTGAAGCCGCTCCTACGCTGGCGGCCGATCGCGGAGTTGTCATTGGCGCGTCCGCAGCGGTGCTGAATGTCGGCGTTCCGTGCCCGCAGTGACGTTCTTGTCGGGATGAATCCCGACCTGCGGGCGCTGTGGTTTGATACGCTAACATGCAGTTTATTGCTTGCAACAGGTTCATCAGGCATTATAATGCATCTTGCCATCCAGGAGTGCCCGAGGCCCGCGCGCATGATCGATTTCCAGACCCATCCCGACCGTTACAAGCATTGGAAGCTGGCCGTGGACGGGGTGCTGGCCTATCTGACCATGGACGTCGACGAGGCCGGCGGCCTGAACCCGGGCTACGAGCTCAAGATGAACTCCTACGATCTGGGCGTGGACATCGAGCTCTACGACGCGATCCAGCGGCTGCGTTTCGAGCACCCCGAAGTGCATGCCGTGGTGCTGCGCTCGGGCAAGGACCGGATCTTCTGCGCCGGTGCCAACATCCGCATGCTCGGCGGTGCCAGCCATGCCCTCAAGGTCAACTTCTGCAAGTTCACCAACGAGACCCGCAACGGTATTGAGGACGCGAGCGCCTTCTCGGGTCAGTGCTACTTGTGCGCCATCAACGGCACCGCAGCGGGCGGCGGTTACGAGCTGGCGCTGGCCACCGACCATATCATCCTGGTGGACGACGGCAATGCGGCGGTGTCCCTGCCGGAAGTGCCGTTGCTGGCGGTGCTGCCGGGCACCGGTGGGCTGACCCGGGTGACCGACAAGCGCAAGGTGCGCCGCGACCTGGCGGACGTGTTCTGCACGGTGGAAGAGGGCGTGCGCGGCCAGCGGGCGCTGGATTGGCGGCTGGTGGACGAACTGGTGCCGAGCTCCCAGTTTGCCGGGAAGGTAAAGGAGCGCGCCGCCGCGTTGGCCAAGGCCTCGGACCGCCCGGCCTCGGGACCCGGAGTCACGCTGGAGCCGCTGGCGCGCGAGATCGAAGAAGACAGCGTGCACTATCCCAACCTGGCCGTGACCCTCGACCGGGAGCGGCGGGTGGCGACGCTGACCCTGTGCGGCCCGCAGGTGGATCCACCCGCCGGGGCCGACGGTATCCAGGCCGAGGGCTGCCGCTTCTGGCCCCTGGCTTTGGCGCGCGAGCTGGATGACGCACTGCTCCACTTGCGCCTCAACGAGTTGGAACTCGGCACCCTGGTCTTCAAGTCCGAGGGAGAACTGCATCGGATTGCCGCCTACGACGATCTGCTGGCCGCCAACCAGGACCACTGGCTGGCCCGCGAGATCATCCTGTACTGGAAACGGACCCTGAAGCGCATCGACCTCACCTCACGCACCCTGATCGCGCTCGTGGAGCCGGGGAGCTGCTTCGCCGGGATTCTTGCCGAAGTCGTGTTCGCCGCCGACCGCAGCTACATGCTGGACGGGCAGCTCGAGGACAACGACAGGCCACCGGCCACCATCCGCCTGGACGATTTCAACTTCGGCGCGCTGCCCATGAGCAACGGCCTGTCGCGCCTGGAAACGCGCTTCCTGGGCGAGCCGGACAGCGTGGAGGCGGCCCGCGGACTGATCGGCAAGGACCTCGACGCCGCCACCGCCCTGGAGGCCGGATTGATCACCTTCGCTCCGGACGACATCGACTGGGAGGACGAAATCCGCATCCTGCTGGAGGAGCGCGGCAGCTTCTCGCCGGATGCGATGGTGGGCATGGAGGCGAACCTGCGATTCCCGGGTCCCGAGACCATGGAGACCAAGATCTTCGGGCGGCTGACCGCGTGGCAGAACTGGATCTTCCAGCGCCCCAACGCCGTGAGCGAGAAAGGCGCGCTGAAGCTGTACGGCACCGGTACCCGCCCCGAATTCGACCGCAACCGAGTTTGAAAGCAATGAGCAACTTCGCAAACGAAGTCAATTACGACGATCTGATTCCCAACAATGTCGATCTGTCCAGCGACCGCCGCGTTCAGCGTGCGCTGGAGAAGTGGCATCCCGGCTACATCGACTGGTGGCTGGACATGGGTCCGGAAGGCTTCCAGGAGGCCGAAGTCTATCTGCGCACGGCGGTGGGCGTGGATTCCGAAGGCTGGGCCAAGTTCGGCTATGTCAAGATGCCGGAGTACCGCTGGGGTGTCCTGCTGGCACCCGCCGAGGAGGACCGCACCATTCCCTTCGGCCGGCACAAGGGCGAGCCGGCCTGGCAGGAGGTGCCGGGAGAATACCGCTCGCTGCTCCGGCGCCTGTTGGTGATCCAGGGCGACACCGAGCCGGCGTCCGTGGAACAGCAGCGTCACCTCGGGAGCACCGCGCCTTCCCTTTACGACCTGCGCAACCTGTTCCAGGTCAACGTGGAGGAGGGCCGGCACCTGTGGGCGATGGTCTACCTGCTGCAGAAATACTTCGGCCGCGATGGCCGCGAGGAAGCGGAAGCGCTGCTGCAGCGGCGTTCGGGCAACACCGACAAGCCGCGCATCCTGGGTGCGTTCAACGAAGCAACTCCGGACTGGCTGTCCTTTTTCCTGTTCACCTTCTTCACCGATCGTGACGGCAAGATGCAGCTCGAGTCGTTGGCGCAGTCGGGCTTCGATCCGCTGTCGCGTACCTGCCGCTTCATGCTGACGGAAGAGGCGTTCCATATGTTCGTGGGCGAGAGCGGCATCGGCCGGGTGCTCCAGCGTACCTGCGAGGCCATGAACCAGGCCGGCATCAAGGACCCCTACGACATCGAGGCGGTACGGGGTCTCGGCGTCATCGACCTGCCGACGATCCAGAAGAAGGCCAACTTCCACTGCGCCGTGACCCTGGACCTGTTCGGCTCGGAAGTGTCCACCAACGCCGCCACCGCCTTCGAGGCCGGCATCAAGGGGCGCTTCCAGGAGACCAAGATCGACGACGACCACCAGCTCCACGATGGTACCTACCCGGTGCTGCGGCCCGCGGACGACGGCTTCGAGACCGTTGAGGAACCGGCGCTCAACGCCCTCAACGCCCGCCTGCGCGACGACTACCTCAGGGAGGTCGAGGGCGGGTTCAAGCGCTGGAACAAGGTCATCTCCAAAACCGGCGTGGACTTTGAGCTGGCAGTGCCGCACCAGGCCTTCAACCGGCGGGTGGGGCATTTCCACGAGATGCACGTCACCCCGCAGGGAGAGATACTTACTGCCGACACGTGGCAGGCGCGCAAGCATGAATGGCTGCCGAGCGACGGCGACCTCCAGTTCATAAGTTCGTTGATGAAGCCGGTGACCGAGCCGGGCCGCTACGCGGGATGGATCGCCGAGCCCAAGGTCAAGGTGGACAGCAAGCCCGGCGAGTTCGAGTTCGTACGGCTGGCGTCTTGAGCCGACGGCGCCGGTACACGGCAACATAGGGGTCGAGCCGATGGGAGCCGTACGCCAGCACCTGATCGATCCCGAGATCTGTATCCGCTGCAATACCTGTGAGGAGACTTGCCCGATCGGCGCGGTCACCCACGACGAGACCAACTACGTCGTGGACGCTTCCGTATGCGAGTACTGCATGAGCTGCATTTCTCCGTGCCCCACCGGCGCGATCGACAACTGGCGCACGGTGACCAAGCCCTACTCCATCGAGGAGCAGTTGGAGTGGGACGACCTGCCGGAGGAGCAGGCAGGGCTCGAGACCCCGCAGGAGGACACGGACGCGGAGACCGGCGGTGCAGAGTCGCGCGAGGCACTGGAGGACGAGGCCAGCGCGCTGCTGGAGATCGCCCATGCCGGCCACGGTGGGCGCGCGGTAGCCCCGGCCACGGCGGCGCAGCCGCGGGTCAACATGTACTCGCGCCAGACACCGGCCCGCGCGGTGGTGACCGGCAACTTCCGCATTACCGATCCCGACACGGAGTCGGACGTTCACCACGTGGTGTTGGACTTCGGCTCGGTTGCGTTCCCGGTGCTGGAGGGCCAGAGCATCGGCATTACGCCGCCGGGCACCGACGACAACGGGCGGCCGTACAAGATACGGCTGTACTCGGTGTGCAGCCCCCGCGACGGCGAGCGCTCCAACCACAACAACGTGGCGCTGACCGTCAAGCGCGTGGTTTACGATGAGGACGGCGAGTCGAAGTGGGGCATCGGCTCGAACTACGTCTGCGACCTGAAGAAGGGCGACGAGGTGCTGGTGACCGGTCCCTTCGGCAGCACCTTCCTGATGCCGGACGATCCCCAGGCGAACATCATCATGGTGTGCACCGGTACCGGCTCGGCCCCTTTCCGGGCCATGACCGAGCGCAGGCGTCGCCACCATCCCGACGCCCCCGGCACGCTGCTGCTGTTCTTCGGCTCGCGCACTCCCGGCGAGCTCCCATACTTCGGTCCGCTGATGAAGCTGCCGGATCGGCTGATCCAAAAGGAACTCGTTTTCTCGCGCATGCCGGATCACCCCAGGGAGTACGTCCAGGACCGGATGCGCGGTCGGGCGGACACCGTCGCGTCGCTGTTGCAGGACGACAACACCTTCGTATTCATCTGCGGGCTCAAGGGCATGGAGGAGGGCGTTGCCCAGGCTTTCGAGGAGATCTGCTCACAACACGGCCTCAGCTGGCAGGCGCTGTTGCCAGAAATGAGATCGTCCGGGAGATACCATGTCGAGACTTACTGACCCGGCGCCCGTCCCGTTCGTTCACCACCGCGTGATCAACTGGGGCGACACCGACGCCGCCCGTATCGTGTATACGGGCCGGTTCCTGGATTTCGCCCTGGAGGCGATAGAAGACTGGTTCCGGACAGTGGTGGGATACGGCTGGTACGAGATGAACATGGACCTCGGGATCGGCACTCCTTTCGTTAAGGCAAGCATCGACTTCAAGGCGCCCCTGACGCCGCGGGACGGGCTGCGGACGACCGTGGTGGTGGAGCGCGCCGGGCGCGCGTCCATCACTTTCAACGTCACCGGCGAGCGGGACGACGGGGTATGCAGCTTTTCCGGGGCGCTGGTGTGCTGCGTGGTCGCCGCTGGAAAAATGGAGCCCGTCGAGATCCCAGTGGACTGGCGGGAACGGATCGATCACTACACGGCGCGCTGCCTGGAGGCGAATCATGAAATCGCTGTTGGTCATCAAGAATGAGCACAGGAACCTGGGCGCGGTGCTCTACAGCATGGAGAAGCTGATCGAGGAGATCGAGGGTGGGAAGCAGCCCCAGTTCAGGGTCTTTCACGGTCTGTTGACGTACATCGGCAGGTTCCTGAACGAGTATCACCATCCGAAGGAGGACCGGTACCTTTTTCCGGTCCTGAGAAAGCGCTGCCCGGAAATCATCACGGTGTTGGATGAGCGGGCCCACGAGCACCACGATGGAGAGAAGTGGCTGGCGCAGGTACTGAAGGCGCTGTCCGCCTATGAAGCCCTGGGCGACAGTGAGCTGCCCGACTTCTGCGCCACGCTGCGCCGCTACATCGAGTTCGAGCGCAGCCACGCCATGAACGAGGAAGAGCACATCCTCCCGCTGGCCCGGGAAAAGCTGCATCCGGAAGACTGGGAGCGCATCGATACCGCGTTTGCGGACAACCAGGACCCGTTGTTCAGCGACGCCCGCCGGGCCGGTTTCGATGAGCTGTACTCCATCCTCACGGCGATGGTGCCGGCGCCCCACGGGATGGGTTCGAAATGGCGCTGACCGGGCGGCCTTTCCCGTTTCTCGGAGAATCGCGGCTGAAGCCGCTCCTGTAATCCGTGGTTTGACGTGATGCTGATCCCTGGATCGTAGGAGCGACTTCAGTCGCGATTGTGTTGACGGGCCTCGAAGTGGTGCACGGAGCGCCACCTGCAGACGCCAGGACTCGAATATCCGCCAGTCGCTTGCCTACGCAATGCGGCGGAGCGTGGCGGCGATGGAGCGCAGCGCCAGGCAACCGCTGGTCAGTCGCGGTGACGGGCGGCCCAGGTAGGCCTCGGGAATGGTGTAGACCCGGCGATTGCGAACGGCCCGCACGCCGGACCATTCGGGCTTGTCGTAGATCACGTCCGCGCGGTACTTCCGCGGGTCGACCCCGCACCAGGACATGACGATGACATCAGGATCGATATCGCGCACCTCCTTGTTCTCCAGCGGCCGGCTCTTCACCTCTTCCCTACCCAGTGGGTTGACGGCTCCAGCCACCCGGATGAGGTCGTTTACCCAACTCAGGCGACCCGGCGCAATCACCGGCTTCGGCCACCACTGCACCAGGATGGACGGTCCGTTGGCTGCGACGTCGCCCCCGTGTTCGGTCATGGCATCGCGCATGCCGCCCACGACGCCGGCAGCCCGGTTTCGTACCCCCACCGCAGCGCCGATGGTGTCGATATCACGGTACACGTCCTCGAGCGTAGTGGGTTCCGGCGCCAGGTACTCGAGCCCGACCTGCTGGAGGTTGGCGATCACTTTCTCGTGACCGGGCACCGTGAGCGAAGCCAGCACCAAGTCCGGCGACAGCGCCTGGATGCGCATCATGTCGGGCGTGAGGTCCGGGCCCACCCGCGGCAGACCGGCTACCACGTCCGGCGGGAAGTCACTGTGGTCGTCCACCCCCACCAGCATTTCCGCGCAGCCCAGTGCGCAAAGAATTTCCGTGTTGGAGCAGTTGAGAGACACGATCCGCATGCGCGGCATTATAGGTTGTTCCTGTGCCATAATCGCCGGTGAACACAAGGAGACACGATATGGCCGCCGAAGACTGTGTTTTCTGCAAGATCGTTGCCGGGGATATTCCCTGCTTCAAGCTTTACGAGGACGAGCACACCCTCGCCTTCATGGACATCAATCCTGCCTCCCGTGGCCACGCGCTGGTGATTCCGAAGACCCATTCGCCGAGCCTTTTCGAAGCTCCCGGGGGGGACCTGTCGGCGATGATGGCCACCGCCCGGAAGGTCGGGCGCGCGATACAGTCCACGCTCAATCCCGACGGCCTCAACCTGGTCCAGGCCAACGGGCCGGGTGCGGCGCAGTCCGTGTTTCACCTTCACGTTCACGTGCTCCCCCGCTACATGGGGGACAACCTGAAGCTCAACTGGGGCATCAACCCCGGCGACATGGACGAGATCAAGGCGATCAGCGAGCAGATCGCCGGCAACATCGAGGCCTGACAACGGCGGCGGCACCGCCGAGCGAGCCAGCCAAGTGTTCCTGAGCGTTGAAAAGTTCCGCGCCTGGCGCAACAAGAGCATTACGCTGATGGGGATGTCCGGCGTGGGCAAAACCTATCTGGCGGGAGTCCTGCGCGACCACAACTGGTTCCACTACTCCGGAGACTACCGCATCGGCACGCGCTACTTGGACGAGGAGATACTGGACATCATCAAGCACCAGGCGATGCGGATACCTTTCCTGCGAGACCTCCTGCGGCAGGACTACATCTACATCCGCAACAACATCAGCGTCCAGAACCTGGGGCCTGTCACCAGCTTCCTCGGCAAGGTCGGTGATCCGGACAGGGGCGGCATCCCGCTGCCGGAGTTCATCCGCCGCCAGAAATGCTACCGTGAGGCCGAGATCTCGGCGATGCGGGACGTACCGGGGTTCATCAGCAAGGCGCACAATATCTACGGCTACGACCACTTCGTGAATGACGTCGGCGGCAGCCTTTGCGAACTGGAGGACGACACGGTGCTGGATACACTGGCGGCGAGCACCCTGATTCTTTATATAAAGGTCAGCGAGGGCGACGAGGCCGATCTCATGGCGCGCGCCGGCCGCGACCCGAAGCCCCTGTACTACCGTCAGGCATTTCTCGACGAGCAGATCGCCGCCTACCTCGATGAGAAGAACCTGGAGTACATCGCCCTTGCGGACCCGGACGACTTCATCCGCTGGATATTCCCGCGCCTGTTCCGGGCGCGCATCCCGCGCTACCGTGCCGTTGCCGACCGGTTCGGCTATACCGTGACTGCCGAGGAAGTGGCCGGCGTGCGCGACGACCGGGATTTCGTCGAACTGATCGCCACGGCGATCGACCGCCGCAGTGCCGGTCTCAAAGTGAGCGCAAGCGCCTGACCGACATGCCCCTGGTCGCCCACAACGATCTGCCCACCTTCGACCGCCTGGCGTCCGAGGGCCAGACCATCCTCGAGCGAAACCGCGCCCGCAACCAGGACATCCGCGAGCTGCACATCGGCCTTTTGAACATGATGCCAGATGCGGCCCTGGCGGCCACCGAGCGGCAGTTCTTCCGGCTGGTGGGCCAGAGCAATCCGATCGCCCAGTTCTACGTGCACCCGTTCTCCCTGGACGGCCTGCCGCGGAAGCAGACCGGCGTGGACCACGTTGCCAGGTACTACGAGTCGTTCGGCGACATCAAGTGCCGCGGCCTGGATGCCCTGATTATCACCGGCGCCAATGTCACCCAGCCGAACCTCTCCGATGAGCCATTCTGGAAGCCGTTGATAGAGGTGGTGGACTGGGCTCATGACAATGTGACCTCGATACTGTGCTCCTGTCTAGCCACCCACGCGGTGATGGAGTTTCGCTACGGACAAAAGCGCACGAGAATGCGCACCAAGCGCTGGGGCGTCTTCTCCCATAATGTTACCGATCGCACTCATCCGCTGGTGAAAGACGTCAACACGAGATTCGACGTGCCGCACTCGCGGTTCAACGACGTGTCCCCGCGGCAGTTCGAGGCCGCCGGCGTCAATATCCTGGCCCGCAGCGAGGTGGCGGACGTGCATCTGGCGGTGAGCGAAGACGGGTTCCGGTTCGTGTTCTTCCAGGGCCACCCCGAGTACGACACCATCAGCCTGCTCAAGGAGTACAAGCGGGAGGTGAACCTGTTCACCGCGGGTCTGCGCGACTATCCGACGTTCCCCGACAACTATTTCCCACCCCAGGCGCAGGCCATTCTCGAGGAGTACCAGGATAGGTTGATCCGGGCGGTCGAGAAGGGCGGCGAGCAGCCCGCGTTCCCCGAGGATCTCATCGCCCCCAAGGTGCACAACACCTGGCACGACACCGGGGAAGCCGTGGTGGGTAACTGGATTGGCCTGGTCTACCAGATCACCCACACCCAGCGGGTCAAGCCGTTCATGGCCGGGGTCGATCCCGACGATCCGATCGGCTGGAAGAAGACGAGCGCGCCATGAACCAAAGTGCTGAACTCCCGCGGGTCGGATTGTTCGTCACCTGCCTGGTCGATCTGTTTCGGCCCACCATCGGCTTTGCCTCGATCCGGCTGTTGGAGCAGGCAGGCTGTGTCGTGGAAGTACCGGCGCGGCAGACCTGCTGCGGGCAGCCGGCTTTCAACAGCGGCGACTACCGCACGACCCGCAAGATCGCCAAGCAGGTGATCGAGACCTTCGAGCCGTATGACTACGTCGTGGGTCCCTCCGGCTCGTGCATGTCCACCATCCGGGTTCACTACCGAGAATTGTTCGAGGACGACCCGCAATGGCTGGAGCGGGCGAGCCGCTTCGGGGAGAAGGTCCACGAGCTGCTGAGCTTTCTCACCGACGTGATGGGGATGACGGAAGTGAGGGCCGAGTATGAGGGCATCGCCACCTACCACGACAGCTGCTCGGGCCTGCGAGAGCTCGGCGTCAAGGAGCAACCGCGTCGGCTGCTGGAGTCGGTGTCCGGGTTTCGGTTGAAGGAGATGCCCGACTGCGAGGTGTGCTGCGGCTTCGGCGGCACTTTCTGTATCAAGTACCCGGAGATCTCCACCCGCCTGGTCACGGACAAGGTGTCCGGCATCGAGGCCAGCGGCGCCGATACCATCGTCGGCGGCGATCTCGGTTGCCTGCTGAACATCGGCGGCCGGCTGACGCGACTCGGCAAGCCGGTCAAGGTTTACCACACGGCGGAGATCCTGGCGGGTATGGCCGACGGACCGGGCATCGGCCAATGCGTCAACCAGGGGGAGGAGGACTGATGGAATCCACCAGCCACCTGTTCAAGCAGCGGGTGCCGGCGGCGCTCGCCGACCCCAGCCTGAAGGCCGCCATGGACAAGGCCCAGGACGGCTTCGTCGGCAAGCGCGCCCAGGCGGTGGCGGAGTACCCGGGCTTCGAGGCGCTTCGTGATCTCGGCCAGCAGATCAAGGACCATACCCTGGCGCACCTGGATTTCTATCTCGAGCGCTACGAGCGGGAGGTCGAGCGCAACGGCGGCCACGTGCACTGGGCCCGCAACTCGGAGGAGGCGCGCGGCATCATCCTGGACATCTGCCGGCGGGTGAACGCGCGCAACGTCACCAAGGGCAAGTCCATGGTGAGCGAGGAGATCGCCATCAACCAGGCCCTGGAGGAATCCGGCATCGCGGTGCATGAGACGGATCTCGGCGAGTACATCATCCAGCTCGCCAAGGAGACGCCCAGCCATATCATCGCCCCGGCGGTGCACAAGACCAAGGACCAGGTCTCGGATCTGTTCCACGCCAATCACGCCCGTTACGGATTCCACCAGCGGCTGACCGAGGCGCCGGCCCTGGTCAACGAGGCGCGCCAGGTCCTGCGCCAGCGCTACCTGGAAGCCGACGTCGGCATCACCGGCGCCAATTTCCTGATCGCCGAGTCCGGCGCCAGCATGATCGTGACCAACGAGGGCAACGGCGACCTGACCCAGACCATGGCGGGCGTGCACATCGTCACCGCCGGCATCGAGAAGCTCGTTCCCACCCTGGAGGACGCCACGGTGCTGCTGCGGCTGCTGACACGCAGTGCCACCGGCCAGGAATTCTCCGCCTACACCACGCTCAGCAACGGACCGCGCCGCGAGACGGACCTCGACGGCCCCGGCGAGTACCACGTCGTGCTGGTGGATAACGCGCGCACCCGGATGCTGGGCAGCGAGTTCCGCTCCATGCTGCGCTGCATACGCTGCGGCGCCTGCATGAACCACTGTCCGGTGTACGGAGCGGTGGGCGGCCACGTCTACGGCTGGGTTTACCCGGGGCCCATGGGCTCCGTGCTGACTCCCTTGAACGTCGGTCTCGAGGAGGCGAAGGACCTGCCCAATGCCTGCACGCTGAACGGCCGCTGCCAGTCGGTTTGCCCGGTGAAGATTCCGCTGCCCGATTTGCTGCGGCGCCTGCGCCGCCGCCAGCACGAGGCCGGGCTGGACAGCCGCTACAGCCGCCTCGGCCTGGCCCTGTGGTCCGCCGCGGCGACGAGGCCGGCCGTTTACCGGGCGCTGGCGCAGGCCGGCGCCGCCGTCATGAGAAAGCTGGCGCGGGGGCGCGGTGCGTTGCGAAGCCTGCCCTTCGCCGGAGGCTGGACCCGGTCCAGGGACATGCCGGCGCCGGCGGGCAGAACTTTTCAGAATCTGTACAGGCGGAGCAAGCATCGATGAGTACCGCCCGCGACGACATACTGCGCGGCATCCGCGCGGCACTGGGCCGCGAGGGGCTGGACAGCAAGACGCGGGCGAAGCTCGAGGAGCGGCTCGAAAACCCGTCCGCCTACGATCGTCCACCGGTCGACAAGGACCTGGTGCGGTCCTTCGAGACCAAGCTGACCGCGGTGCAAGGCGGATTCACCAGGACCACGGAGGAGCGGCTGATGAACACTATCGGCGAGTGCCTGGACCGCCACGACCTGGACCGCACCTTCGTCGCGTCGCCGGCGTTGAAGCACTTGTCCTGGCCGGGCGATTGGATGGTCACCTTCGGTGCCTCCGAGGGCAGCGACAAGGCGGCGGTGACGCCATGTTTCCTGGCGGTGGCCGAAACCGGCGGAGTCGTCATGTTGTCGGGTCCCGACACGCCGACCAGCCTCAATTTCCTGCCTGAATTCCACATTGTGCTGGTCCGCGCCGAGCAACTCGTGCGACATGTCGAGGACGTGTGGCCCAGGCTGCGCGCCATCGGCGCCCCGCCCCGCGCCGTCAACTTCGTCACCGGCCCCTCCAAGACCGCCGACGTCGAGCAAACCATTCAATACGGCGCCCACGGCCCCCGCAGTCTGGACGTCATCTTCATCGAGCAAGGCACCTGAACCACGCCGCCTCCGGCGCCTCGCCATGACGGTGTAGGAGCGGCTTCGACCTCCAAGGAAGGAGGAAGTGCGGCGAATTGCCGGGAGCAATCGCTGCCGGCCGCGATTGATTGTCCACGTCTACCGCGACGGCACTGGGATCGTTGCAAACGATCCCAGCATTTGCGCCATCCCTGGAGGTCAATGTCGCTCCTGCAACCCGGGATTCGAAGTTCCCCCCTCTCCCTTTGAAAAGGGAGAGGGGGGAGTTCCCTCTTCTCAATGGGGAGAGGGGGGGCAAGCAAGCTAAAATCCGCGAATGCCCATCCACTCCAGCTTTCTGATCTACTTCCAGGAAGTATGCCGCTGCGGCTCCATCCGGGCGGCGGCCAGGAACCTGCATGTGGCGTCGTCGGCGGTGAACCGGCAGATCCTCAAGATCGAGAAGGAACTCGGGGTCGACCTGTTCTCGCGCCACGCCGGCGGCATCCGGCTGACGGAAGCGGGTGAGCTGCTCCTGCGCCACGTGGCGCTCACCATGGCGGACGCGGAGAAGACCCTGGCGGCGCTGAAGGCCCTGGGCTCCCACGAGCATCCCGTGATCACCATCGCCGGACAGGAATCGGTGATCGCGCGCTTCCTGCCGCCGGTGCTGGTGGCGCTGCACGCCGAGCACCCGGACATATCGACCTCCTTCAAGGCCGCGAGCGGCGACGCGCTGCTGGAGCTCCTGCTGTCGGGCAAAGCGGATATTGCACTGGCCTTCGATCCGGGAACCCACGCGGAGATTGAGGTTTTCGACAGCTGCAGGCTGCCGGTCGGTGCCATCATGGGGCCGGGGCATCCCCTGGAGGGCAGGGAGCACATCACCCTGGCGGAGTGCGCGCCCTATCCGCTGATCCTGCCGGATGAGTCGTGGCCGCTGCGTCGCCTCCTGGACAGGGAGATCGACAAGCTCGACATGTTCCTGAACATCGTCACTTCGTCCAACTCCGAGGAATTTCTACGCACCATGTTCGACCACCACCTGGGGATCGGTTTCCAGACCGTGATGGGTATCGAGACGCCGCTGGACAAAGGTGAGTTGGTGTTCGTGCCGCTGGGCGACAAGAGACGCATGGAGCAGGTGTTCGCGGTGTGCATCCGCAAGTCCCGCCGACGGGACGCACCGGTGCAGCAGCTCATCGAATCGCTGGCGCGAAGGCTGGGGGAGTACCAGGGGTGACCGGGACATAGGTCGGCATTCGTGCCGACAGGAACACCGACCTACGGCACCTTCACGTGCCTGGGTTTCCCCTGCGCGTCGATAGTGAGCAGGTCCACCGGCCGCCGCCAGACCCTGTGGATGTAGTCCAGAACTTTGTGGCCGCGCTCGAGGTCCAGGCCGCGGCCGTCGGTCTCGTAGCCGTGGACCAGCTCCAGGGTGCCGTCGACGCGTACGCCTTTCACGGCCACCGTCGGGGCGCCGAAGTTGAACTTGGGTGCGAGGATGGTCTCGCGCAGCTCGTTGATGTCCATCTCGACCACTTCAATGGAGCCGGCGCGCTTGGCCCTGTAGCTGAACAGCCCCAGGTCGTGGGCGAGTTCCTCGGTGAGGTAGTTGCGTACGAAGCTGAAGTCGTCGTCCTCCTGGGCCACGTGGCAGGCGTACTCGGTGTCATGCTCCTCTATGATCTTCTCCCACATGCTGAACCCCAGGTGGTAAGGATTCACCGACAAGGTCACCTGCTGGCTGCCGGCGTACGGCCGGACCACGTCGGAGTGGGTTTTGATGGCGTCGACGTATTCGTCCTGGGGCAGGAAGTTCGCCTCCCGCAGCAGCCGCGCGTGCCAGTATGACGCCCAGCCCTCGTTCATGATCTGGGTCGCGAACACGGGATAGAAGTAGAAGGACTCCGCGCGAACTGCGAGAAAAATGTCCCGCTCCCAGCCTTCCAGTTCCGGGGCGTAGTTGGCGATGAACCACAGCAGGTCGTACTCCGGGTACGGCGGTATCGGCGAACGCTCCCGCTCGGTGCCGTGCTTCTTCGCTTCGTCCCCATCGTCGCCGAGGGAGTGGTAGCGCTTGCGGAACGGGTCGGTGTCCTCCTTGTGCTCCGCCGCGTACTCGGGATACCGTTCGCGCTCCATGCCCTTGGAGATGCTGATGTGGGCCTCCAGAGAAAGGGCGGCATCCAGTACCGCTTCGACGCGGGCGGCGCCGTGGGCCTCGATGGCGCCGGCGATCTGGCGCGCGTGCTCCGCCGCCTGCTCGACGATGCGAAAGCCGACCTGCTGCTGGCTGCGGCGGAACAATTCATTGCGCTTGTAGAAGTCCGCGTGCCCGAACACGTGCGCCGTGACCAGCGTGTTCTCCGGCACGCTGTTGTTCTTGGCCAGATAGGCGCGCCCCGGCTTTCCGGGAAACACCACCTCGAACAAGCGCGAGTTGCCCATGCGGTGCTGCACCAGCTGGTAGATGTAGCGCACCCCGAATGACCAATGGGGCATGCGCACGGGCAGGCCGTATACCGCCACTTCCATCATGAAGCTGCCCGGCACCTGCTCGAAATCGACCGGCCAGTAGTCGAGGCCGACGTCGCGGGCGAGGTCCGCGAGCTGGGTCTGGTACTGGGCGAGCTTGTCCGTCATTGGCTTCAGCCCGCTTCTTCGTGAACCTGTCCCTGGAAGAACGCACGGATGGCGTCCCACAGGGATTCGGGTTTGGTCAGCGGAAAGATCCCCGCGGGCACTTTGGAGTCGACCAGGCTCTGGAATATCGCCGCCAGCTCGGTCTCGAGGCTGTACGCCGGCTCCATGCCGACCTCGACGTAGCCCATGTAGTTGCAGATTTTCCCCAGTCCGCGCAGCGCTTCGCGGGCGTGGTTGCGATCGTTGGGATGGTTCTGGCCGTCCGAGGCGTAGAACAGGTAAAGGTTGTAACGCGACGGGTTGAAGCGATCGTCGATGATCTCCTGCGCCTTGTGAAAGGCGGTCGACGCTACAGTGCCGCCGGTGCCGGACACCTGGAAAAACTCGTCTTCGGTAAACTCCCAGGCCTCGCCGGTGTGGGCGATGAACACCGGCGTTAGGTAGCGATACTGGCGCTTCAAGCCCTGAACGACCCAGAAAAAGAACGTCTTCGCCAGCCGGCGGTCAGCCTCGGTCATGCTGGCGGACACGTCCATGGCGAAAATCACCGCCGCCTGGGTCGCCGGCATGTGCCGTTTGACGAGCTGGCGGTAGCGAAGGTCCTCGTCAATGATGGCGGGACCCGATTCCTTCTGGATCGAGCGCCGCTTGATGGCTTCCTTCATCGAACGGCGGCGATCGAGTCGGGAGCGTACGCCGCGCCGGTTCCAGCCCTCGCGTGTGTATTCGGTTTCCTCCATGCCGCCGGTCTTGGCTTCCAGGTTCGGCAGCTTCAGCTCCTGCCACAGCCAGTCCACCACGTCGTCCACCTTGAGCTCGATAACGAACTCGATGCTGCCCCGATCGTCGCCGCCCTCGCCCTTGCGGCCGCCGCGGCCCGGCTGGTCCGCCTGCTTCAGCACGTCCCCCGGGTCGGCATCGCCCTGCCCGACGCCGGTCTGCTCATTGGGCGTGCGCAGCCGGAAACGGTAGTGCTCCAGGAACTTGACCGGCACCCGCACTGTGCGGTCGCCCTGGCTGCCCAGGATGTCGGAACTGGAGATGATTTCGGGAAGGCTGTCTCGGACCGCCTCGCGCACCTTTTCGTTGTGGCGCAGCCAGTCGCGAGCACCGCGGGAGAAGAGGTCGTACCAAGCGATCGGTCCGGAGCTCCCGCTGCTGGCACCGTCCGTCGGTTGGCGTTTGTCAGTCACTGTACCTGTCAGCCCTCCTGTGAGAGCAGTGTTGTCACGTAACTCAAGGCTTCCTGGGCGCTGTGCTCGTCATACCCATAGTCCTGCACCAGGCGTTGCTGCACGGCGGAGATCTTCTGCTGCGCCTCGTCGTCGGGGCGGGCCGCGGAGGTCACCAGCCGCAGCACGTCTCGTCGTTCCTCGAACAGATACTGCTCCACCGCCTCGCGCAGGCGGGCGTGCCGGTCCAGCGTGAACTTCTCGCCGGTCTTGTAGGCCACCATGGCCTTGCGCACCACCTCCTGGCGGAAGGACTGCTTGCCGGAGTCGGTGATCTTGATCTTTTCCTCGACCGAACGCAGGAAACGCTCGTCCGGCGGCCTTGCCTCACCGGTGATCGGATCGTTGACCTCACGCTGGTCCAGGGAGGCCTCGACCTCGTCAAGGTACTTGTCGAGAAGCTGCTGGGCCTCGTCCTCGAACGAAGCGAACAGGGCGCGGTGCACGTCTTCCTTCACCCAGCGGTTGTAGAAGTCCTTACGCGCCAGCACCAGGAAGTCCACCCAGGCTTTCTTCTGGTTGGTGTCTATTCGGGCATCGCTCTCGATGGCGTCCTTGATGGACAACAACATCTCCATGCTGGTCAGGCTGCGTTGCTCGTTGCGGATGATGGCGTTGGAGATGGCATTGATGACGAAGCGCGGGCTCACCCCGGTCATGCCTTCGTCGGGATGCTCGACGCGGATCCGGTCGACCTCGGCGTCGCTGAAGCCTTCGACGTCGTCACCGGCGTACAGGCGCACCTTCTTGGTGAGGTCCAGCTCCTCGCGCTCGGACTTGCGCACCCGGGTGTAGATGGCGAATACCGCGGCGAGCCGCAGCGCGTGGGGATCCAGGTGCACGTTCTGGAATGCCGCCGCGTTCGACACCAGCTTCTGATGGATGCGCGCCTCGTCGTAGTAATTGAGCGTATAGGGCACCCGCACGATCACCATGCGGTCCAGCAGCGCCTCGTTTTCCTTCTCCTGGAGGAAGCGGTGGAACTCCGCAAGGTTGGTGTGGGCGACAATGGTCTCGTCCACATAGATCAATGGAAAGCGCGAGACCTTGACGTTCTTCTCCTGGGTCAGCGTCAGCAGCAGGTAGAGGAACTCCCGCTTCACCTTCAGCACTTCGATCATTTCCAGTACGCCGCGGCTGGCCGCGTACACCGCGCCGGACCACGACCACGCGCGTGGATCGCCCTCGTCGCCAATGTCGGCGACCTTGGAAAGATCCACCGAGCCCACCAGGTCGGCGATGTCCGCGGTTGTGGGGTCGTGCGGTGCGTAGGTGCCGACGCCGACGCGCGCGGCCTCCGAGAAGAAGATGCGCTCGACCGGGAACTGCATGAAGTCGCCGCCGAACTCCTCTTCCAGCCGAACCTGGGAAACCGGACTCAGCTCGCCGCTGACCTCAACGCCATACGTCTCGCGGAACTCGCCGCGCAGGCTGGAGGGAATGAGCGCCAGTGGTGATTCATGCAGGGGCGAGCCCTTCAGCGCATAGAGCGCGCCTTCGTCGGTCCGGCTGTATTCCTCCAGGCCGCGCTTCAGGAGGATGACCATCGAGGACTTGCCGCCGGAGGGCGGGCCCAGCAGCAGCAACAAGCGCCTGCCCACGTCCGATCCGGCGCTGGCCGCCTTGAAGTATTCGATGACCCGGTCCAGCGCGCGGTCGATGCCGAACAGGTCGTGCTTGAACAGCTCGCGGGGAGAATTGCTTTCGGGAACTTCCTCGTCGGAACCCGTCTCGTGATTGTTTCTTCTCTTCTTCCGATACCAGCACAGCATGTCCCAGATGTACTCGTGGCTGCTGCGGGTGTGCTGTGCGGGGCTCTGGGCGACGATCTCTTCGAGATACTCGCCGAAAGTGCCTTCCCAATGCTTGGCTTGATGTTCCTTCGTGAATGCCGTCAATGAACCGAGGAACTCGCTCCTCCGGTCGCTACTGGGCGAACTCATTGAACTCTGCGTACTACCGCTTGGATATTCAGAATACTGATTCATGATGCCACGATTTGGTTTGCGCTTAAAGCATTTAAAGGGACTCCTTTTTTATTTATGTTAGATCGTTTAGCGGGGGGATGCGTTCCATCCATCGCAGGCGGGACACGGCTGGCGTGCTTGTCGACTCTATTCTGCATCATCACCCCGTACAGACTTCCTCACGGACTAAAACGCACCACCGCGCCGGCGGTTACCATGAATCGTCGAATCCGGGCTCGACTCCGGCGTGCCGGCTCCGACGCCACGGCAGTTCCACGGCATCGCTCCCTCATGACTTACTGTGTAGCACATTACCGGTGTTCCAGCGAGTCGTATATAAAACGGCCTGCAGTGCTCACGTGAACCACCGATATGAACTGTTGAAGGTGGAATTTCCATGCCGCACGGCGTTGAATGGAACAACGCCGTGCGTATCTTGCGAAAAATATGGCGGTTTCGTGATGGAAACGGCGAGTCGATGCGCGGCGAAATCGCGGTCGCCACGCCGGGTACCAGGCCGTGGATATGTCTACCCTCCGACGAACGGTGACAGCTCGCCCCGGGCTGGCCGCGGAGGCGGAGGCCAAGGCGATCGGATGCCTGGAAACCCGTGTCGGCATCGGTGGACCACACCCGCCCGGGATGCGGCCAGGCCTGAGGTTCAAACCAGGCGGCTTTGTCGCGCTTGTCACGTGGACCGCGGCCAAGGGGTCCCGACCGTAAGTGCTAAGATGTGGTACTTTTCTCGAATGGCCCAGAGCGAAGACCTCGTCGATGCCCTGAAGCGCGAGCTGCGCCGGCGCGGCATCACCTATGCCGACATAGCCGGAGAGCTCGACCTCTCCGAATCCAGCGTCAAGCGCATGTTCGCGAGCCGCCAGTTCAGCCTGCAGCGCTTCGAGAAGGTCTGCGACCTTGTGGACCTCGAGCTCGGCGACCTCGCGATGCTCGCCGACGAGCGAAGGCGCGACGTCGAGCAGCTCACCAAGGAGCAGGAGAAGATGCTGGTCGACGACCCCAAGCTGCTGCTGGTGGCGTTTCTGCTGCTCAATCACTGGACCGTCGAGAAGATCACCGAGTCCTACGACATCGACGAGCTCGAAGCCGTCCGCCTGCTGGCCAGGCTGGACCGACTGAAGATTATCGACCTCCTGCCCGGCAACCGCGTCCGCATGCGCCTGTCCCGCACCTTTTCATGGCGCTCCAACGGCCCTATCCAGCAGCTCTTCGAGACCCAGGTCCAATCCGAGTTCTTCCACTCCCGCTTCCGCGGCTCCGGCGAGCTCCGCCTGGTCCTCACCGGCATGCTCTCCGAGCAATCCATCGGTCTTCTGCACCAGCGCATGCAGCGGGTAGCCGCCGAATTCGAGCACTTTGTCAGCGAAGACCGGAAGTCCATCACCACTGAACGTCTGGGAACCACCCTCATCATGGCCATCCGACCCTGGGCACTGTCGATGTTCGAGACCTACCGAAGACATTGAAGAGCCGCCGGCAGCTCGGACCCACGGAACGTCGCCCAGAATGCCGGATGTCCCAGACCGTGGCATGGTCCAGAATTCCGTCAGCATGCCGACCTGGGGAAGTGAGTCGTATGAAATTGCGTTTCCCCACTGCGTGGATCATCATGCTGCTGAAAGCGGCGAAGAAAATCCATGTAGCTTAGAGATCCTCAGCCCGTGGTGTTCAAGCTCGGTTCATCGCTGTCGTTGGGAGATTGCAAGAAATCCACTAAGTCTTGGGAGGAAGGGCAGTCATGAGAATGATGACGTGCAAACAACTCGGAGGAGCGTGTGATCAGGCATTCAAAGCAGATACATTTGATGAAATTGCCCAAATGAGCAAAAAGCATGGCATTGAGATGTTCCAAAACGCAGACGAAAAGCATATCAAGGCCATGAATGAGATGAAGAAGCTGATGAGCGAGGCAGGGGCAATGGAGAAATGGATGGAAGATAGAAAAAGAGAATTGGATGCGCTACCAGAGTGTGAATGGAATTACCCCGGATCCTGGGACACCATTCGAGAATTTTGACGGCTACCGGCAACCGTTCCTCAGAGAGGTGGCTCCTGCGCCAGGTTATCGTGTCAGTTTTGATGCGGGGGAACGGATGAAGCTCGAAGCCGCTATCAGGGATGTCCTTCCCACTGATCCTGAGGGCCGAATTCCAGTCGCGGCGCGAGCCAGGGCGGCCTCCGGTTTGCGTTAGGATCGAGGTCCGAAGGCTCCGCCTCGAGAAAGACGTCCATATATGCAGAACATTGACGAACCTTGCCCAGCCAATGACTATCTTGGCGAGCACGCGGAGCTGATCTTGTCGAGTCTATTCCATATGACGGGCAGGAATTTGGTTGACCCCGAAACATCTGATAAAGATCGCTATCGGTTGCTGTTTGAAGCGCCATTTTGTGTTGTCTCGCACAATACTGAAGCGGATCCAATCTTCAATTATGGAAACAGGGTCGCTCTGGAACTCTTTGAAATGAATTGGGGTGATTTCATCCGCTTGCCATCGAGGCTTTCGGCAGAGAAACAAGTCGGGAAGGAAAGAGAGAGATTGCTCGCTCGTGTAACCGAATATGGCTGCATAGAAGACTACAAAGGTGTGCGAGTATCTTCTTCGGGAAAGCGGTTTCTCGTTGAAGATTCGATTGTGTGGAATATGTTGAATAAAAACGGCATTTATCGCGGGCAGGCAGCGGTTTTATACAAATGGTCAAGACTATGACTATTTATAATCCCGGTATGAAGTTGAAGCTGACCAGGAAATCTGTCGCGCCGCAAGAAATCCGCGGTCACGACGCAGCCTGGAAGCTGCTGCAGGCCCTCGCCAAGCAGCTACGCGCCACTCGCCAAGGGTAGATAGAGGGAACTCGGTACAAGGACGCGGCATTGCCGGGCAGCGGCGAAGGTGTCATTCCTGCTATCCGATCCGTCCCATTCAATTGCCCTGTGCGATTACTCGCTGCGTAATTTGCCCAACTGTGGCGCTGCAACACCACTGATAACAGGCGTCACCCGGTCCGCCGTCGCAGTTCGCAGCAATCCACGGAGCAGATCGAGGTGTGGGGAGGTTGTGGCAGGAGCTGCCGCCGTGAAAGCCGGAGACGCCACTATCCTGCGGTCCCGCCCCGACACGCTACTGAAGGATCAGGGTGGGGAATACAAGGGCGCCGCCGTCCATGGCGGCCGAGGACTGGCTACCACGATTCCTTCGTCGGCACCCAGTGTTCCCCCATCCGGGTCAGCGTGATCTTCCCGTGCGCCTTCTCACCAGCCAGCGTGCCCTCGATGTCGAGGACGGCCGTATCGCCGTCGCTGGAACCGCCGAGGATGGTGACGTCTTTCGGCGTCAGCTCCTGCATCGCGTCAAGCGTGTCCCGCGCATCGTCGCCTTCGAGCTGCTCCGCCATTTCCGGCGGCACGAGGGCCTGGAGGCCCGCTACGTCGACGGCATGGATCGCCGCTACCCACTGCAGGTAGGCATGTCCCGGCTCGCCGCCGCCGGCGGGGAGGGGACTGCCTATCGGAGCGTTGGGATCGGAGAGCGGGAGGTCGAAGCTGAAGTCGTACTGGAAAGTATCGTCAAAAATCTTCTGCGGCCCGCTGTGGTAGACGCGGCCGGCGAAGCGATCGGGACCGGTGCTCGTGAGCTCGATACGCGGATAGTCGCCACCCGATACATTGCCGGCGGCGTCGGCCGAGAACTTGATCGACTGGGAGTAGACCTGGACCTTGGGCTCGTCGCCGAATTCGGAGGTGCGGGTGATTCCGATCTCCACCCACGCGGCGTCGCCAACCGGGGCTTTCAACTCCTGTTGCTCAACCGGATGCTGGACGAACAGCAGCGTCCAGGTGGGATCGCTTTCGGCGTAAAAGCCCTTCTCCTGGGCCCAGACGTAGGCATACGGCAGCTCGACCGTCTCGCCGTTGGCGACCAGGGTTCCGCTTACCTTCGGTTCCGCACTTTCGGCCTCGGAGACCGCGGTGAACGAAAAGATGAGCAGGGCGAGTGAGATGTTGCGGCAGGTACTCATAGTGACAGCTTCGTGCATCATGGTGCCCTCCTTAGTTCGGGGATAGGAAGAATAGCCCCTGCGTCCGGCGGATGAAAGGTGCTCTTGGCCCGGTGCCGGCGAACAAGTGGGGTATCCCTGGGAAGGGGATACAATTCAGGCGGGAAACAAGTGTGCGTCCGCAGTACAATTATTCCCTGACCGCGAGACCCGGGGATGTTCACCGACGCCCGGCTTGCGTCGAGCATCAGGCGAAAGGTATGCACAACGTGAAGATGATCTCGAAGTCCGAAGCGTCCAGCCAGGAGGCTGTTTGGCAGCGAGGCACGCCGCCCGTGTCCTTCCGCAAACCGTTTCGATTGATGAGCCGTGCAATCATGGCATTGACTCTGGCGGTGACGGCCCTTGGTCATCCCGCCCAAGCCTCGGCCGACAGCCAGACCAGATTCAAGCGTATTCCGACTCAGTTCATCGCGGCGCTGGACGATCCGGATGCCAGCTCCGGAACCGGGGCCCAATACTGGGGACTGTGGCGACAGGACCCGGGCCCGCGGGGCGTGTGGCTGGACGACTACGGGCAGTTGAAGGCCGCGGGTGATGTCGCCCCGGCGGACTGGAAATTCCAACCCGACGCCTGGTGGTTGGAAGAGAACGGTCGGATCATGGAACAGCCGGACTTCCCGATTCCACCGGGCAGATACGTCGTCACGGGCAACCGGCAAGTGACGAGCGTATTGACCATCCATCCCATGGATGCGAACGGTGACCAGCGCTGGGAACTCGCGAACGGCGCCACTCTTCATGATGTGACTCACCTGGGATGCCGGTCCGCGCTGTACACGCCGGCGAAAGGTGAGGGTTCGTGCTCGCCCGCCAAGGCGCAGAGAACAGCTTTCCCGGTCCAGCCGGGCGCGGCGATGCCTTTCGTCCAGGGCTGCAACAAGCGGGACTACCAGGTTCTGATCGTGATCGGGAGAATTGTCGAGAACTGATCGCGCCGATCGAGCGCCGTTCAAGTTGCGTGCCGGCGTCGGCATGAACCGGCATCGTCCTTTTTGCCGGCGCGCCACGCAAAGGAGCCCACAGCGGGCCGAGGAAACGTGAGCCATATTCAAACCCGAATCGCGACAGTCGCCGATCTTCCTGCGGTTGTTCCGCTCTTTGATGCCTACCGCCAGTTCTACGGACAAACGCCCGACCCGGATTTGGCGGAGAGATTCATTCGAGACCGCATTCAGAACGACGAATCCGTGATCCTTCTGGGCATTGACGAAGAGCGGGGCGTCGTTGGATTCTGCCAGCTCTATCCGACATTCTGCTCCGTCGAGGCGAAGCCGATCTATGTGCTGTACGACTTGTTCGTAGCCCCGACAGCGAGGCGCTCAGGTGCTGGAAGATCGCTTCTGCAGGCAGCGGAGCGCCTCGCGGCTGATAACGGAAAGGCGCGAATGGAACTCGCGACAGCAAAGTCGAACGAGATCGCACAGGCTGCCTATGAATCCCTGGGCTGGGTCCGGGACGAAGTCTTCTACCACTACAGCAAGCACGTCGAGGCATAGCCGGGCCCCGGCCTCAGTGCACCGCTCAAGTCTCGGGCGTTGACTCCCCGTCCTCGAATACCACCGGCGGTTGAGGCCGCCGGTTGACCCTGAGCTGAAACAGGTCCGGCCGGCCGTAGTGGCCGGCGACATCCAGGGGTTTGCGTGCGCGGCGCGCTTTTTCAATATCGATTTCGGCTATCAGCAGGTCCTTGTTCTGGTGCTGCGGTCCGGCCACCACCCCGCCGAACGGCTTGACGATCACCGCGTCCCCGGAGTTGATCCATTCAGCCTTCGGAAACAGAGTCTCCCGGCCCGGGAAGTCTGCCGGAAGGTCGGCCGTTTCCAGGGCCGTGGCGCTCGACAGCACCCAGCACCCGCCTTCCCGGGCAATGTGGTTCATGGAGGCGATCCAGGTGTCGCCGCAGTCCCAGGTCGGGGCGACGTAGATCTCGATGTTCTGGGCGTACAGCGCCTGACGGGCCAGCGGCATGTAGTTCTCCCAGCATATGAGGGTGCCGATGCGTCCAAACGGCGTGTCGACCACTCTCAGTCCGCTGGCATCACCGAAGCCCCAGACCATACGCTCGGGGTTGGTGGGCATCATCTTGCGGTGCCGGTTGAGGATCTCTCCGTCCGGTCCGATCACCGCCACGGAGTTGAAGAGCGTGGTGCCGCTGAACTGCGAATCGATCTCGTGAAAGCCTACGACGATCAATGTGCCATGACTGCGTGCCGCCTTCCGCAGCGGCGCCAAGCCGTCTCTCGCCAGATCCACCGCGTTGGCGCGCAGGCGGGCGTGAATCTCGTTGCCCAGGTCGGCGTCGCCTCCGGGCCGCAGGCGCCAGATCCAGGTCGGGTAGCCCGGTAGAAAGGTTTCCGGGAAGACGATCAGGCTGGCGCCTTTCGCTGCGGCTTCGTCGACGGTATCGACCGCCGCATCCATGCTGGCGGGGAGATCCAGAAGGACCGGCGGTTTCTGGCTGACGGCGGCTGTGACTTTTATTTCGGCTTCTCCAGTGCGGCGGCCGCCGCGTGGGCGGGTTGTTCAGGCCCGCGGGTCGGGAATATCGCCCGGTGCCGAGGCCTCCAGCCCCATCAGGCGGGACTCGAGGACCTCGTCGCTCAGTTCGGCGAGCTCTCGCTCCGCGCCGATTCGCGTGGAGGCCGCCATCAGGGCCTGCCGGATCTCGTCGCTGCCCCGGGCGGCAAAGAGCAGGTAGTGGGCCCCATAGGACGCCTCCTGCACGGCCACGTCCCAGATCTGCCCGTCTTCGCTCGTAATCGTGCGCATGAACAGCCGTTCGACTCGATGAATTCAGCGCGCATCATACCACCCCGGGCGAAACCGGCGATTCGCTAGGCGTCCGCGCGGCGCAGCCAGATCCGCGCGAGAGGCTTGATCGTCAAACCCTGAACGATGATAGAGAAGATCACCACCACGTAGGTGGACATCAGCAGCAGGTTCTTCTCCGGGAACGGCGGCAGCGAAAGCACGAGCGCCACCGAGATACCGCCGCGCAGGCCGCCCCAGGTCATGATCGGCAGCGCGCCGCCGGTGAACGTGCGCCGCGGGCGCAGGCTTCCGATGATGCCGCCCAGGGTGATGAAGCGGGCGGCGAGTACCAGTGGCACACTTGCCAGGGCGATGCCTAAAGCAGTGGGGTGATAGGTCAGGGTGAAGATCTCCATGCCGATGATCAGGAACAGGACGGCGTTCAGGATCTCGTCGATCAGGCGCCAGAACTTGGTGACGTGCTCGCGGGTGGTTTCAGACATGCCGTAAGTCATGCCGTGGCTGCCGATGAGCAGACCGGCGACAACCACCGCGATGGGACCGCTGACATGCAGGCGGTGGGACAGCGCGTAAGTCCCCATGACAAGGGCCAGCGTGAGAAGCACCTCCAGGCTGTAGTCGTCGATGCGCTTCATGGCCTCGAACACCAGCCAGCCCGCCACGCCGCCCAGCAGTGCGCCGCCGAGAGCCTCCAGCACGAAAAGCCACACTACGTCCACGGCGCTCATAGCCCCGGTGCCCTCGGCGCCGAAGGCCAGCGCGGCAACGATCAGGAATATGACGTAGCCGACGCCGTCGTTGAACAGCGATTCACCCGCGATCTTGGCTTCCAGGGATTCCGGCACGCCGGCGTCCTTGAGCACGCTGAGTACCGCCACCGGGTCGGTGGGGGAGATGAGGGCGCCGAACACCAGGGCGACGAGAAAGGGCACCCCTGAAAGCCATTGAAAGCCCAGTCCGACGAGAAACGCCGAGGCGATCACCCCCACGCTGGCAGTCAGCGCGATCACGCACGCGGTTCATGCGCAGGGATTCGAGGTCAACGTGCAGGGCCCCGGCGAACAGCAGGAAGCCGAGCATCCCGTGCATCAGCGCCTCGTTGAGGTCGAAATCCCGTACCCGCTCGCGCACCAGCCCGGCGAGACCGAGCTCGGGGAACAGTGCGTGCAGACCCATGATGGCGAACGATGTGCCCAGCGCGATCACCACCAGGCCAATGGTCTGCGGTAGCCGCAGCAGGAAGTAGTTGATCACGCCGAACACGGCGGCCAGGCATACCAGCACACTGGCGAGCTCGAGTTCCGTCATGCCAGTGTTTCCATCTTGGAGGTCCTGTTGGAATTGGGCATTGTAGGGGAACCCTCATTGGTTGTGCAGTCCTGTCATCGCTAGTACGGTGAGGTAAGTGCCGCGGCCGCCTCCGTCCCGGCGGCGGGTTCTGTGAGGCTACAATACAACGGCTATGGAATTTGTGTCAGTGGTGCTGCGTGCGGCGTCGACCGCCGGGAGGATGGAATGAAATCAGGCACGGGCGCATTGAGCTACGCGGTACGCCCGCGCGTGGTCGGGTACTACCTGGGCCAGCTCTTCGTTGCCCTTGCGGCCCTGACAGCTCGTGCCGCTGCTGGTATCGCTGTACTACGGCGACTACGTGTTCACCTGGCGCCTTGCACTGGTTGTCGCCGTGCTCGCGGTGGTCAGCGCCGCATTGCTTCGCCTGCCGGCGCCGACGGAGATCCAGACCAACGAGGCCCTTGTGCTGGTTGCCCTGGCATTCGTGACTACTTCCCTGCTCATGAGCTACCCGATCTCGGCGGCCGGCCTGGGTCCCCTTGATGCCTGGTTCGAATCGGTGTCGGGGGTCACCACCACCGGCTTGTCCACCGTGACCACGGTCGCAAGCAAGGCGCATACGTTCCTGTTCCTGCGCGCGTGGATGCAGTGGTACGGCGGCCTGGGCATCGTGGTGCTGTCGCTTGCCCTGCTCGCCGGCCACCACATGGCGGCGCGCCGGCTGGTGCAGTCGGCGGCGGACGAGCCCCTGGCTACCACGGCCCGGACTCACGCGCGGCGCATGCTCGGCGTCTACGTGAGCCTCACGGTCCTGGGTGTGGTGTTGCTGTGGCTGCTGGGGCTGGGTTTCTTCGACGCGGTGGCGCAGGTGCTGGCCGCAGTGTCCACGGGGGGCTTCTCCTCCTTCGACGGCAGCCTGGCAGGGATTGCCGGCTGGCCGGCGCGTTTCGCCGTCATGATCGTCACCTGCTGCGGTGCGGTGCCGCTGGTGCTGTATTACCGTGCCGTCCGGGGCGGCTGGCGCGAGGCGCTGGGCGATGTGGAGCTGCGCGGGCTCGCCGCAGCCGTGGTGGCTTCCGGCTTGCTGCTGAGCTGGATACTCTCTGCGGGCATGGGCATGGACCGTGGGCAATCCATCGCCAACGGCATGCTGCTTGGAATGTCGGCGCAAACTACCGCGGGGTTCACCAGCGTCCCCGTCAGCGGGCTGCATTCGGCGGCGAAGCTGGTGCTGATCGTCGCCATGACGGTGGGCGGCGGCGTCGGATCGACGGCCGGCGGCATCAAGATGCTGCGCCTGGTCGTGATCCTGCGGCTGGTGCAGTTCGCGGTGCGCCGCTCCGCCGCCCCGGCACATGCCGTCATGCAGCCTCGCCTGGGAGATAAGGTCCTGGAGCAGGACGACATCGTTCGCGTCCTCCTGCTGCTGTTTCTTTTCATGGCGGTAGTGGTGTTGTCGTGGCTGGCCTTTCTTGCCGCCGGCCATGCGCCGCTGGACGCGTTGTTCGAGGTGGTGTCGGCGACGACGACGACGGGCCTGTCCACCGGGATGGCCGCGCCTGGCCTGGCTGCGCCGCTGAAGCTGGTGTTGTGCCTGGACATGCTGCTCGGCCGGCTGGAAATCGTCGCCCTGCTCGTACTATTCTATCCGCCGACCTGGTTCAGCAAGCGGGGTGAGGCACAATGAGAGCCGTATTCGTTGGCGCGGGCTCGCTCGCTGTGAAGACCGCCCAGCTGCTGCTGAAGCGGGGTCACGAGGTGGTCATCGTGGAAAGCGACAAGGAACGCATCGATGCCCTCGCCGAGGAGCTGGACTGCGGTTTGCTCCACGGCGACGGCAGCAAGCCGATGATCCTCAAGGAGGCGGATCCGGGTTCCACCGATGTACTCTTCTGCCTGACCGAGAACGACCAGGCCAACATCATCGCCAGCCTGGTGGGGCGGTCGCTGGGCTTCGGTCGGGTCGTGACCAAGATCGCCGACCCGGAGTTCGAGCACATCTGCATCGAGCTGGGCCTGGAGAACACCATCATTCCCGCCCGCACCATCGGGCGCTATCTCGCGGACATGTTCGAGGGCAGGGATCCCCTGGAGATATCCACCATGATCCGCGACGAGGCCCGGGTATTTTCCTTCGTGGCGCGCAAGGAGGACGAAATGCAGGTCGACGCACTGGGACTACCCAAGGACAGCCGCATCATCTGTATCTATCGCGACGACAAGTTCCTGCTGGCGGAAAGCGAGACCACCTTGAAGAGCGGAGACGAGGTCGTGATCATCACCCATCGTGACAGCCTGGCAGAATTGACCGAACGCTGGACGGGGGAGAAGAACTCCGGGAAGTAGGGTGGCCGGGGGCGGCCTGCTCGCGTTGACCGTCAGTGGCGCCCGGTTCCTCGATACGTCGTCGCGGCGCCGGATGCGATGACGCTGCCGAATCGGCATCGCCTGATCGAATATTGATGCTATCCGGATCGGTCGATTCATCAGTAGAATCGCATGGATCAGAAGAACGAACGATACCGGAATGGACCGGTACGCGCGTCGCGGCAGTCGAAAAACAGCATCAGTGCACGATGACGGAGCTGAACGGGGCCACGCATGCACGAGGATGAGGGCAGGCAATTGAACGGAATCTTCACTGCGAGGGTCTCCTCCGCCGCCGGCGGGGTGAGGAGCCCTTGTGCCTGGCGCCATGGGCAAACTGACCACCCACGTACTGGACACCGCGCAGGGCAAGCCCGGAGCGGGCATTTCCGTGCGTTTGTTCCGAGTGACGGGGGACGGGCGCGAACTGATCAAGGTAACCAGTACCAGCTCCGATGGGCGCACCGGTGCTCCACTGCTCGACGAGAACTCATTCGCCGGGGGTACCTGGGAGCTGGAGTTCGACGTCGCCGCTTACTTCGCCGGACAGTCCGTCGCCCTGGCCGATCCACCGTTTCTGGACCGGGTAACACTGCGTTTCTCCACCGCGGCCGACGAGCATTACCATGTGCCCCTGCTGGTCTCGCCGTGGAGTTACTCCACCTACCGGGGCAGTTGAGCCGAGCCATGAAAAGCCAAACCCGCGATTCGATACGTTTCGTGCTGGACGGCAAGACGTGCGTCGTCGACGACGTCGATCCCAACCGTACGGTGCTGCAATATCTTCGCGAGGACCTGCAGCGCACCGGCAGCAAGGAAGGCTGCGCCGAGGGCGATTGCGGCGCCTGCACGGTGGTGGTGGCCGAGCTGCACGACGGCGGCATGCGCTACCAGGCGATCAACTCCTGTATCCAATTCCTGCCGACCCTGGACGGCAAAGCCCTGTTCACGGTCGAGAGCCTGAGCGCCCCGGGCGCGCCCCTGCATCCCGCGCAGCAGGCCATGGTGGAATGCCACGGTTCCCAGTGCGGGTTCTGCACGCCGGGATTCGTCATGTCGCTGTTCGCCCTCTACAAGGACGGGCCCCATCCCGGGCGCCGCGGAGTGGACGACGCCCTGGCCGGCAACCTGTGCCGCTGTACGGGCTACCGACCGATCATCGACGCTGCGCAACGCATGTACGAGCTGGGGGAGCACATGGACAGCCGGGGCCCGGGATTTGCTGACGGCGCCGGCCGGCAATGCCACGACCGGACGAGGAGGCCTCGCGGCGCAACTGCGCTCGCTGCAGTCGACCGGATACGCTGGTGGTCGAGGGCGCCGGGCGTACCTATCACGCGCCCAGCGGCCTCACGGCGTTGTTGGAGATCGCCGCGGAGCATCCCGATGCGACCCTGCTCGCCGGCGGCACCGACGTGGGCCTGTGGGTGACCAAGCAGTACCGCGATCTCGATGACCTGATCTATGTCGGCAACGTCGCCGAGCTCAAGCAGGTTACCGGAACCGACTCGCACCTGGAGATCGGTGCGGCGGTGTCGTTGACCGACGCCTTTCCCGCATATCCTGGAGCAGTATCCGGAATTCGAGGAGCTGTTCCTCAGGTTCGCCTCGCCCCCGATCCGAAACACCGGCACCCTCGGCGGCAACGTCGCCAACGGCTCCCCCATCGGGGACACGATGCCCGCCCTGACGGCCGTGGGTGCAAGCGTGGTGCTGACCTCGAAGCGGGGCCGCCGGGAGCTGGCGCTGGAAGACTTCTATATCGATTACCAGAAGAACGCCAGAGGGCCCGGTGAGGTCCTGGAATGCGTGCGGGTGCCGCTTCGCCGCGACCAGGTGCGGGTCGCCGCCTACAAGATCTCCAAGCGCTTCGACCAGGACATCTCCGCGGTGTGCGCGGCGTTTTCGCTGCGGCTGGAGGGCGGCCGCGTCGCGGAGTTCCGCACCGGTTTCGGCGGCGTGGCCGCCATCACCAAGCGGGCGACGACGTGCGAGCAGGTCCTGGCGGGCAAGCACTGGGATGAGACATCCGTCCAGGCGGCCATGGCGGCGTTGGACCGGGAGTTCACGCCCTTGACTGATATGCGCGCCAGCGAGGCTTATCGCAGAAAAGTATCGCGGAATCTGCTGTATCGCTTCTTCCTGCAGACCGCCGAAGGGATGGGCGGCGCCCCGACCGACGAGAGCGAACAGGTGTACGCCTATGGAAGGTAAGGTCCACGCATCGGCCCTCGTAAATGGCGCGGTCGGCGAGGAATATCCCCACGACAGCGCCCGCCTGCACGTCAGCGGACGCGCCTGGTACACCGACGACATCCCCGAGCCCAAGGGGCTGCTGCACGCCGCCGTCGGCATGAGTCGCTGCGCCCACGCCCGCGTCGTATCGCTGGACCTGGACGAGGTCCGGAGGGCTCCAGGGGTGCGCGACGTCTACACCGCTGCGGACATCCCGGGCGAGAACAACTTCGGGCCCGTGGTCCATGACGATCCCATACTGGCGGAAGACTCGGTGCACTACGCCGGCCAGGCGATGTTCGCGGTGGTCGCGGATACGGTCGACCGGGCGCGCCGTGCCGCGCGCAAGGCCCGCGTGGCGTACGAAGAGCTGCCGCCGGTGCTGGACCTGGACGAGGCGTTGAAGCACGACTCGCTGGTGCTGCCCAGCCAGAGGATCCGGCGCGGCGATCCGACTACCACCCTGGGCCGCGCCAAGCACCGTGTAAGCGGTCGCCTGGAGCTGGGCGGTCAGGATCAGTTTTATCTGGAAGGCCAGATTGCCATGGCGATTCCGAAGGAAGGCGGCGACATGTTCGTCTACAGCTCCACCCAGCACCCGGGCGAGGTGCAGCAGCTGGTGGCCGCCGCCCTCGGATTGCAAGCCAAGGACGTAGTGGTGGAATGCCGACGCATGGGCGGCGCCTTCGGCGGCAAAGAGAGCCAGGCGGCGCAGATGGCGTGCATCGCCGCGCTGCTGGCGCGCAAGACCGGCAGTCCGGTCAAGTTCCGTATGGACCGCGACGACGACATGCTGATGACCGGCAAGCGGCACGACTACGTGATCTACTATGACGCCGGCTTTGACGACGAGGGTGTGATAGAGGGCGTGAAGTTCGAATTCCTGTCGCGCTGCGGCGTCTCGGCGGACCTGTCCGGGGCGGTCAACGACCGCACCATGTTCCACTGCGATAACGCCTATTACTTCGAGAACATGGAAGTGGCCAGCCATCGCTGCCGCACCAATACGGTCTCCAACACCGCGTTTCGCGGTTTCGGCGGCCCCCAGGGCATGTTCGCCGTGGAGTATGTCATCGACGAGGTGGCCCGTTTTCTCGGCCGCGACCCGCTCGACATCCGCAGGGCCAACTTCTACGGTGTCGAGGACCGCAACGTCACCCATTACGGGCAGACCATCGAGGACAACGTCATCCACGACATCTTCCGGGAGTTGGAGGAAAGCTCGGAGTACCGCCGCCGCCGCGAGGAGATCCGCGGGTTCAACCAGTCTCACAAGGTGCTGAAGAAGGGTATCGCCATGACGCCGGTGAAGTTCGGGATCTCCTTTACCGCCACCCATCTCAACCAGGCGGGGGCGCTGCTCAACATCTACACCGACGGCACCGTGCATCTGAACCACGGCGGCACCGAAATGGGCCAGGGCCTGTTCACCAAGGTGGCGCAGGTGGTCGCTCAGGAACTGCAGATCGACATCGGTCGCATCAAGATCACCGCCTCGGACACCAGCAAAGTGCCCAATGCGTCCGCCACTGCTGCGTCCAGCGGCTCCGATCTCAACGGCAAGGCCGCCCAGGCCGCGGCGCGCACCATCAAGCAGCGGCTGGTCAAGTTCGCCTGCCACCACTACAAAGTGCCGGCCGCCGAGGTGCGCTTCGAGGACAACCACGTCATCGCCGGCGATCAGCGCATCGGCTTCACGGATTTCGTGCGCACCGCCTGGATGGCGCGGGTTTCACTGTCGTCCACCGGCTTTTACCGCACGCCGAAAATCCACTACGACAAGGAGACCCTCACCGGGAAGCCGTTCTACTACTTCGCTTATGGCGCCGCGGTTTCCGAGGTGGTTGTCGATACCCTGACAGGCGAGTACCGCACCACGCGCATCGATATCCTCCACGACTGCGGCAAGTCCTTGAACCCCGCCATCGATCTTGGCCAGGTGGAAGGCGGTTTCGTCCAGGGCATGGGCTGGCTGACCAGCGAGGAACTGTGGTGGGACGACAAGGGCGAGTTAAAAACCCACGCGCCTTCCACTTACAAAATTCCGACCTGCTCCGACCTGCCGGTGGACTTCCGCGTGAAGCTGATGGAGTCGGCCGCCAACCGGGAGGAGACCATCCACCGATCCAAAGCCGTGGGAGAGCCGCCGATTATGCTGGCGATATCGGTGTTCCAGGCCATCAAGGATGCGGTTGCCGCTGTCTCCGACTACCAGTTCAGCCCCCATCTCGACGCACCGGCCACGCCTGAGCGGGTCCTGAACGCAGTGGAAAGGGTCGCCGAGCGGGACGGGCACCGGTGCGCCGGATGAGCGACTGGCTCGCAGCGCTTCGTGATCTGAACCGGCGAGGCGAGCCTGCTGTGCTGGTGACCGTGGTCCAGACGCGCGGCTCCACGCCGCGTGAGCCCGGGGCCAAGATGGTCGTCGGAGGAAGCACGGTTCACGACACCATCGGCGGCGGCCAGATCGAGCACGCGGCCATCGAAAGTGCCCGTCTCATGCTGGCCGAAGGGGGCGGTTACGCGAACACGGTGGAAATGCACAAGCTGAGCCCGCTGCTTGGACAGTGTTGCGGCGGCGTCGTCACAATGCTGCTGGAGCGCATTCCCGGCGAGTCCCAGACATGGATCGAGGCGCTGTTGGAAGCGCGCCGCGAGCAGACACCGATGATCGTGGCGACGCGGCTTGGCGGTACGGACAAATACGTGATCGATTCGTCCGCTGCCGGCGGCGTGGCGTCTCTGTCGGGCGACGCACGCACCATGGTGAAGCGGGCGGCGCAGTCCAACAAGGCCGTCTTCGACCGCAAGGCGGGATGGTTCGTCGACCCGGTCCCGCCGGTGGACTTCAATGTCGTGTTGTTCGGCGCCGGCCACGTGGGCACGGCGCTGGCCGGCGTGCTGGCCACCTTGCCCTGCGCGGTCACCTGGGTGGACAGCCTGGCCGGGCGGTTCCCGGATACCCTGCCGGGGAACGTGCGCACCAGGACGGTGCGTGTTCCGGAGTCGGTGGTGGATGAATGCCCACCAGGTGCGTTCTACGTGGTGATGACCCACAGCCATCCTGTCGACCTGGCGGTTTGCGAATGTGTTCTCCGGCGCGAGGACTTTGCCTATTGCGGCCTGATCGGGTCGAGATCGAAGCGCGTGAACTTCGAGAAACGCCTGAGACTGAAAGGTATTACGCAAGCCGCCCTGAATCGGTTAACCTGTCCCATCGGCGTCGAGGGCATCTCCGGCAAACGGCCGGAGGTGATCGCCGTGTCGGTGGCGGCGGAGGTGTTGAGAGTGTGGGAGTCGGTGAGAAAGGAACGAGACAATTCGGATCGCCCGCGATCGGAAGGGAATACGGGAGCTCCCTCTCCCGCTGGCGGGAGAGGGAACAAGGTCCCCCTCTCCCCTCAGGGGAGAGGGTTGGGGTGAGGGGGCGGCGTCTGACGTCGCATCTGCGCTCGATTGTGCTGGGGCCTGATTCCATTACCATTGCCCTCACCCTGTCCCTCCCCCCCACGGGAGAGGGAAAAAGGCCCCCTCTCTCCTCAGGGGAGAGGGTTGGAGTGAGGGGGGCGGTGTTTGACTGTATTCCATTGCCCTCACCCTAACCCTCTCCCGCAAGCGGGAGAGGGAAGAGGCCTTCGTATCCCCCCGGGGAGGCAAGCGGGAGAGGGAAGAGGCCTTCGTCTCCCCTCGGGGAGGCAAGCAGGAGAGGGGACGCTTCGGCTGATGGAGCGACAGATGTGATGGCTTCGGTCGTCACGGGGCTATTGCGACGCGAATCAAGAACGAGCCATAACCAACAACAATGACTCAACCCGATTCATCCACCACCCCGCGCCTCGAGCTGCGGGGCATTCGCAAGGTCTACCCGGCGGTGGTGGCCAATGATGGCGTCGACCTGACCGTGTACCCGGGCGACATCCACGCGGTGGTGGGTGAGAACGGTGCCGGCAAGAGCACCTTGATGAAGATCATCTACGGGGTTACCAGGCCCGACGCCGGCGAGATTCTCTGGGAGGGCAGGCCGGCCCGTATCCACCGACCGGCGGACGCGCGCAAGCTTGGGATCGGCATGGTGTTCCAGCATTTCTCCCTGTTCGAGACCCTGACGGTGGCCCAGAACATCGCCCTCGGCATGGAGGGGCCATACCGCTTGGACGAGCTCTCGCAGCGCATCAGCTCGGTGTCGGAGCACTACGGTCTACCGCTGGATCCTCGGCGACTCGTGCACAGCCTGTCCGTCGGCGAGCGCCAGCGGGTGGAGATCGTACGTAGCTTGCTCCAGGAGCCCAGGCTGTTGATCATGGACGAGCCTACTTCGGTGCTCACGCCGCAGGCGGTCTCCCGTTTGTTCGAGACTCTGCGGCGCCTGGCGGACGAGGGCTGCAGCATTCTCTACATCAGTCACAAGCTGGAGGAAATACTGGACCTGTGCCACACCGCCACGGTGATGCGGCTGGGCAAGGTCACGGGGGTGGTGGATCCCAAGGAGGAGGGCACGGCGGGCCTGGCGCGGATGATGATCGGGCGCGAGCTACCGGTCTGCGAGCACGGCGAGCCGGAGCGCAGCGGCGCCGATCGGCTGGTGGTGGAAGACTTGTCCACCACGTCCGACGACCCTTTCGGCACCGACTTGAAGAACATATCCTTCGCGGTTCACGGCGGCGAAATCGTCGGCATCGCCGGCATTTCCGGCAACGGGCAGCAGGAGTTGATGGCCATCATCAGCGGCGAGGCGCCGCTGCCGCCGGCGCGAGCCGGTGCAGTGCGCATCGACGGCAAGCCGGTCGCCCATCTCGGCGCCGACGCGCGCCGCGGGCTCGGGCTGACGTTCGTGCCCGAGGAGCGCCTCGGCCGCGGCGCGGTGCCGTCGATGTCCCTGGACGACAACGCCTTGTTGACCGCCCACCGCCAGGGGATGGTGAGCATGGGCCTGATCAACCGCAACCGGGTGCACGAGTTCGCCGAGCAATGCGTGCGCGACTTCGACGTGCGCTGCGCCGGCACCCATGCCGCGGCCAAGAGCCTGTCCGGCGGCAACCTGCAGAAGTTCATCGTCGGCCGGGAAGTGAGCCAGAAGCCGGAGATCATGGTGGCGGCCCAGCCCACCTGGGGCGTGGATGTCGGCGCGGCCACCGCCATACGCCAATCGCTGATCGACCTGCGCAACAAAGGCGCGGCGGTGCTGGTGGTGTCGGAGGAGCTGGACGAGCTGTTCGAGATCTGCGACCGGATCGTGGTGATCGCCCAGGGCCGCATGTCGCCCGCGCGCAGGACCTCTCAGACCAACATGGAGGAGATCGGTCTGTGGATGAGCGGCATGTTCCCGAACGCCGAAGCCGGGGAGCAGAGCGACGAGGAGGCGGAGCATGTGGCTTAAGATCGAGGCGCGACCGACCCCCTCGAACAAAATGCGGTACCTGTCGCCGTTGATCGCGGTGGTGCTCACGCTGGTGACCGGGTTTGCCTTTTCCATCTTCATGTCCCTGAGCCCACTGGATACATTCCACGCGTTCTTCATCTCCCCCATCGACAACCGCTACGGTCTCGGCGAGCTCGGCGTGAAGGCCATACCCCTGGTGCTGATCGGCGTGGGCCTGTCGATCGGCTTCCGTTCGAACGTGTGGAACATCGGTGCCGAAGGCCAGCTCGCCATGGGCGCGATCTTCGGTGGCGGCGTGGCCTTGTATTTCTACGACCGGGAAGGCGCCTACATCCTGCCGCTGATGTTCGTGATGGGCGCGTTGGGCGGCATGTTCTGGGCGTCCATCCCGGCGTTTCTGCGCACCCGGTTCAATACCAACGAGATTCTGGTGAGCCTGATGCTCAACTACGTCGCGATACTGATATTGAACTACCTGGTGCACGAGCCGCTGCGCGACCCGGAAGGATTCAACTTTCCCGAGTCACGTATGTTCTCCGACTCGGCCACTCTGCCCATTGTGCTGGACGGGACCCGCCTGCATATCGGCGTTTGGGTGACGTTGGCGGCGGTGGTGCTGGCGTGGGTGTTCGTGCGCAAGAGCTTTCTCGGCTACCAGATGCAGGTCGCGGGCATGGCCGACGCCGCCGCCCTGTACGCCGGCTTCAAGCGCAAGCGCATGATCTGGGTGGGCCTGTTGACCGGCGGCGCCTGCGCCGGCGTCGCCGGACTGATGGAAGTGGCCGGTCCTATCGGTCAACTGGTGCCCTCGGTATCGCCGGGCTACGGCTACGCCGCCATCATCGTGGCCTTCGTGGGCCGCCTGCACCCCGTGGGTGCGCTGCTGGCCGGGCTGCTGATGTCGCTGCTCTATCTCGGCGGTGAATCGGCGCAGATGCATCTCGGCCTGCCGTCGGCGGTGACGGGAGTGTTCCAGGGCGTGCTGTTGTTCTACCTGTTGGCGGCTGACCTGTTCATCAACTTCCGCATGCGCTGGGACACTCCCGGCGCCAAGGCGCCGGCGGAGGTTGGATCATGACCGAGACCGTCATCGGTATCATTCTCGCGACCCTCGCCGCCGGCACGCCGCTGGTGTTCGCGGCCCTCGGTGAACTGGTCACCGAAAAGTCCGGCGTGCTGAACCTGGGCGTGGAGGGCATGATGCTGATGGGCGCCGTGTGCGGCTTCGCCGTCGCCCATGATTCCGGAAGTATGTGGCTCGGCGTCGTCGTCTCCATGCTGGCGGGTTCGGGTATGGCATTGCTGTTCGGCATCCTGACCCTCACCTTCCAGGCGAACCAGGTGGCCGCCGGCCTGGCGCTGACCATTTTCGGCATCGGCACCAGCGCCTACATCGGGCTGGACTACACCAGCGCCACGCTGCCAGGCATCGACGACGTCCACATACCGCTACTGAGCGATATCCCGATCCTCGGCCGGCTGCTGTTTTCGCTGGACCCGCTTATCTATCTGTCGTTCGTGGCTTTCGCGGCGATATCCTGGTTCCTGTTCCACACCAAAGGCGGGCTGGTGATCCGCGCCGTCGGTGAATCCCCCGAGGCCGCCGTTTCCCTGGGCCACCACGTCATCGCCATCCGCTATCTCGCGGTGCTGTTCGGGGGGGCCATGGCGGGACTGGGCGGCGGCTACCTCGCGCTGGTGCACACGCCCCTGTGGGTGGAGGAGATGACCGCCGGACGCGGATGGATTGCGCTGGCGCTGGTGGTATTCTCGACCTGGAGGCCGCCGCGCGTCATGGTGGGCGCGTACCTGTTCGGCGGCGTCACCATCATCCAGTTCAACGTGCAGGGCTTCGGCGTCGACGTACCCTCGCAGCTCCTGTCGACGCTGCCGTACCTGGCGACGATCCTGGTGCTGGTGTTGATCTCGAGAGACATCAATACGATCCGTCTCAATGCGCCTGCCTCCCTGGGCAAGCCTTATCATCCTGACGTTTAACGAGTGGAGAGAACCATGAGCAAGAGTAGAATCCGCAAAACCTTTTCGCTGCTGGCCGTGGCCGTGCTCGGCTTTGCCGCGAGCCTCCCCGCCATGGGAGACGAACCGCTCAAGGTCGGCTTCGTCTATGTGAGCCCGGTCAGCGACGCCGGATGGACCCATCAGCACGAAGTGGGACGCCAGCAGCTGCAGAAAGCCCTCGACGGCAAGGTGCAGACCAAGTACGTGGAGAACGTGCCGGAAGGCGGCGAGGCGGAGCGCGTAATCCGCCAGTTCGCATCCGACGGCTACGGCCTCATCTTCACGACGTCGTTCGGATACATGAATCCCACCATCAAGGTGGCCAAGCAGTTTCCAAACGTGGTGTTCGAGCACGCCACCGGCTACAAGACCGCCAAGAACGTCGGCACCTACGTCGCCCGCTTTTACCAGGCCCGCTACCTGACAGGCATTGTGGCCGGCCGCATGACCAAGTCCAATATCGCCGGCTACGTCGCCGCGTTTCCGATCCCAGAGGTGCTGCGCGGCATCGACGCTTTCACCCTCGGCATGCGCAGCGTGAACCCGAAAGCCCAGGTCAAGGTAATCTGGACCAACTCCTGGTTCGATCCGGGCCGCGAAAGCGAGGCAGCCAACGTCCTGATCTCCCAGGGCGCCGACGTGCTGACCCATCACACCGACTCGACCGCTGTAGTGCAGGCGGCGGAGGACAAGGGCGTGTGGTCGGTGGCCTACCACTCGGACATGTCCAAGTACGGCCCCAAGACCCAGCTCACCGCCGCCACCCACCACTGGGGCGACTTCTATATAAAGATCGCCAAGGAGGTCTTGAACGGCACCTGGAAATCCGAAAGCGTGTGGGGCGGCCTGAAGGAAGGCATGGTGGACATCGCGCCCCTGAACCCGGCGGTGCCGGACTCGGTTGCCAAGGAAGTCGCGGCCAAGAAGCAGGCCATCATCGACGGCAGCTTCCACCCCTTCCAGGGCCCATCAAGAATCAGGACGGCGAGATCGTGGTGCCCGAAGGCAAGTCCCTGAGCGACGAGGAGCTGGAAAAGGTGCAGTGGTACGTCGAGGGCGTGGTCGGCAAGCTGCCCAAATAGGCCGACAGGTGCACGTCGCTCCCTCTCCCCCGTGCCGGGGGAGAGGGTTGGGGTGAGGGGGTGCTTGGGGTCACGTCTGCGTTTTTGCCCTCCTTGCCCCTCTCGGCTCTGGCTCCGGCTCCGCCCTACCTCCTCCATCCTTGGAGTCGTCCCGCAAGCGGGAGAGGGGACCCTCCGCCGAGCTGGCCCCCAGCGTCGAGAGATGTCTGTTCAGATCGTGCTTGCGCCTGCTCTCACGTTTAGCGGCTTAGGAACCTTATGGAACCTTACATCATCGACTGGCTGAGCCTCCTTGGCCGCTGGCTGCATTTCGTGGCCGGCATCGCCTGGGTAGGCGCGTCCTTCTATTTCGTGTGGCTGGACGACCACTTGCTGGAACCGAAAGAAAGCGCGGACCGCGGCAAGGGCGTTGCCGGCGAGGTCTGGTCGGTGCACGGCGGCGGCTTCTACCATGCGCAGAAGTACGCGCTGACGCCGCCGGAGCTGCCCGGCACCCTGCACTGGTTCAAGTGGGAAGCTTATACCACCTGGCTGTCGGGCGTGTTCCTGCTGGCGCTGATCTACTGGTACGGCGCCAACGTTTACCTCATTGATCCCAAGGTCGCGGACCTGAGCAGGCCGGAGGCGATCGGCGCCGGCATCGCGACGCTGGTGGTCGGGTGGGTGGTGTACGACCTGTTGTGCCGCTCGCCCATCGGCAGCAACGAAAAGCTGCTCGCGGCCTGCATATTCATCTTCGTTTCGGCGGCCGCGTGGGTATTGTGTCACCTGTTCAGCGGCCGCGGGGCCTTCATCCACTATGGCGCGATGCTCGGGACGATCATGGTGGCCAACGTCGCCCACGTCATTATTCCCGGGCAGCGGGAATTGGTGGCCGCGGCGAAGGAAGGGCGGACGCCCGACCCGGCCTATGGCCAGCGCGGCAAGCAGCGCTCGGTGCACAACACCTATTTCACCCTGCCCGTGCTGTTCGTGATGATCAGCAATCACTACGCGATGACTTATTCCCACGCGTACAACTGGCTGATACTGATCGCCCTTTCCCTGGCGGGTGCACTGGTGCGCGTCTATTTCGTCGCCCGCCACCGGGGCGGTGCGTCTCCGGTGCCCCTGGTCATCGCGGCGATCATTGTCATCGCCCTGGCCGCGGCGATCGCACCCTCGTCTTCATCGCCGGCCAAAGGCACGGGGAGCACCGCGGACTTCGGCCACGTGCGGCGCATCATCGCCCAGCGCTGCCGTCCCTGCCACTCGAAGTCGCCGGTGCAACCGGGCTTCGCGGCGGCACCCAAGGGGCTGATGTTCGACGAGCGGCAGGAAATCCTCGCCAACAAGGACCAGATCTACCAGCAGGCCGTCGTGAACAAGGCGATGCCGATCGGCAACTTGACGGGGATGACGGACCGGGAGCGTAGAATCCTCGGGGCCTGGTACGAAAACGGGAGCAGGGCTCCCGCGGACCCGGACGAGTAAAGTCAAGCAGGGGTCCGGCAGGTGTAGCCGGGCCGCAGAGTCACTCATGACAGACCAATACGCGAGAGATCTCATCGGCTACGGCGCCGAACCGCCCGATCCGCAATGGCCGGGAAGGGCGCGGCTGGCGCTGCAGTTCGTCATCAACTACGAGGAAGGCGGAGAGAGCTGCGTGCTCCACGGCGACGGCGCGTCCGAGGCCTTTCTTTCGGAAATCGTCGGTGCGGTCGCCGATCCGCGGCGCCCGCCACATGAACATGGAATCGATCTACGAGTTCGGAGCGCGCGCCGGTTTCTGGCGGCTGCGCCGGATGTTCACCAGCCGTGGCATACCCGTCACCGTGTTCGGCGTCGCCATGGCCATGGAGCGCAACCCGAAAGCGGTGGAGGCGATGCTGGAATCCGGATGGGAGATCGCGTCCCACGGCTACCGCTGGATCGACTACCAGGAAGTGCCCGAGTCGGTGGAGTGGGATCACCTGCAAAAGGCCATCGAGATTCACACCCGGCTCACCGGCGAGCGGCCGAAGGGCTGGTATCTCGGCCGCTGCAGCCCCAGCACCCACCGCCTGGTGGCCGAGGAAGGGCGGCTTCACCTACAACGCCGACACCTACGCCGACGAGCTGCCGTACTGGGATACTTCATACACCAACCCACAGCTCATGGTGCCGTATACCCTGGACGCCAACGACATGCGTTTCGCCACCAACCAGGGATTCAACTCCGGCGACCAGTTCTTCAGCTATCTCAAGGACAGCTTCGACGTACTGTATGCGGAAGGCGAGCCTGCGCCAAAGATGATGTCCGTGGGCCTGCACTGCCGGCTGGCGGGCCGACCCGGCCGGGCCGCCGCGCTGGGTCGCTTTCTCGATTACGTCACGCAATACAAGGACGTCTGGCTGTGCCGGCGGATCGATATCGCCGAGCATTGGATGAAGCGCCATCCCCTGAAGGGGGGCGCCTGAGGCGCGCCGGTTCGGATGGGGAACGACGCCGCTGCCCGCGCGCCGGGAGACATGAGCGAATCCGAGTTCGTCGATGCGTTCGGCGAGATCTACGAGCACTCGCCCTGGGTGGCCCGCGACACCTGGCGGCGCTGCCGCGGCAGGGGCCTGGACACTGTCGAGGCCGTGGCGGCCGAGCTGGCCGCCACCCTGGACGCCGCCGGCCACGACGCCAAGCTCGCCCTGATTCGCGCCCACCCGGACCTGGCCGGCCGCGCCGCGGTGCGCGGCGCGCTGAGCGCGGCCTCGACGCGGGAGCAGGCCGGCGCCGGCATCGATCAGTGCAGCGAGGCGGAGTACCGGAAATTCCAGTCGCTCAACGACGCCTACAAGGCGCGCTTCGGCTTTCCATTCGTGATGGCGGTCAAGGGCAGCAATCGCCACGCGATCCTGTCCGCTTTCGAGGAACGGCTCGGCAACGATGCGGCCACCGAGCTCCAGCGTGCTATTACAGAGATTCACAGGATCGCATGGTTCCGGCTGTCGGCGATGAGCCTGCCGGAAGCCTGATCCGGAGTTCCAAGTCACGATGCACAATCTCGAGCAACCAGACCTTTCCCTTCGCGGGCCTGGTCGATCTGGCCCAGCCGCGGTTGGGTGCGCGGGTGATCTTCGCCAACGACGAGTTCTTCGGCGCCAGGGAAAGGCTGATCGACCCCGCTCCGCCGGTATTCATCCCCGACAAGTACGACGACCACGGCAAGTGGATGGACGGCTGGGAGACGCGCCGCCGGCGGGAGCCCGGGCACGACTACTGCGTGATCCGCCTCGGTGTCCCGGGGATCGTCAAGGGCTTCGACGTGGATACCTCCCATTTCACCGGCAACTATGCCCCCGAAATCTCGATCGAGGCCTGCTACTACCCGCGAGCGGCAGCCGGCCGATGACGCCGAGTGGCGGGAGGTGCTCGACCGCACGCCGTTGACCGGGAACGCCCACCACTACCTCGACGCCGCGGCGTCGCCGCCGTGCACACACCTGCGGATCAACATCTACCCGGACGGCGGCATCGCACGCCTGCGCGTGTACGGCGCAGTGCAGCCGGACTGGAAGGTGCTGGCGGCGGGTGGCACCTTCGACCTGCTGGCGCTGGAGCACGGCGGCCGGGCCCTGGCCTGCAGCGACGAGCATTTCGGCAGCATGCACAACCTGAACGCGCCCGGCCGCGGGGTGAACATGGGCGACGGCTGGGAGACCGCCCGCCGCCGTGGTCCCGGCCATGACTGGGTGATCCTGGCGCTGGGCCGCCCGGCAGTCGTCGACGCCATAGAGATCGACACGGCCCACTTCAAAGGCAACTATCCCGACCGTGCCGCCATCCAGGCCGCCCGCACCGGGGAGACGGACATCGGCAGGCTGGTGGCGGATAGCGATGCGTGGCCTTTGCTGCTCCCGGAGAGCAAGCTGCAGGCCGACCGCCAGCACGTGTTCAAGCGGGAGGTCGCGGCGCTCGGTCCGGTCTCCCATGTTCGCCTGAATATTTTCCCCGACGGCGGCATCAGCCGACTGCGGATGTTCGGGCATCTGGCGCGGGAGGACGGAACATGACCGAACGTGTTCTCGAGGCCCGGCTCCTTACCCGCGAGGCGTTCGCGCCGTTCGGCGACGTCATCGAGACCGAGGGCGCGCGTCACTATCCCATCAATCGCGGCACGGTCGAGCGCTTCGACGATCTGGCCTCGGTCGACGTGGGCGAGGACGGACGGGTGGTGGTGGGCATCGTCGAATGCACCCATGCCGCCCGGGCACCGGTGCCCGTACCGATGATCGAGCGGCATCCCGCCGGCACCCAGGCCTTCATACCGATCGACGAGGGGGTGATGTGCGTGGTGGTGGCGCCGGCCGGTGACGAGGTGAGCCCCACCGACCTGCGGGCTTTCGTGAGCAACGGGCGTCAGGGTGTCAACTATCATCGCGGCACCTGGCACATGCCGCTGGTGGCCTTCGAAGCCGGGCAGCGGTTTCTGGTCGTCGACCGGGGTGGCCCCGGTGACAACTGCGAGGAACGCGAGCTCGAGGCGGGTATCCGGGTGAGCCTGCCCGCCGGCGCGCTCCGTGGAGCGGGTGGCGGCGCTTGAGCGCATCGCGGTTGAAAGCCTATCGCGGGACGATCGTTCATGCCCTGCGGGACCCGGGACATGACGATGAGGACGCCGTGCAGGTGTTCGCCGACGGTATTCTCTGCGTGGTCGGGGACAAGGTCGAGGAGGCGGGGCCCGCGGATGCGATACTCCGGCGCCTGCCGTCGGATGTCGAGCTCGTCGATCATTCGGGCAGGCTCATCATGCCGGGTTTCGTCGACACCCACATCCATTATCCGCAGGTCGACGTCATTGCGTCCTATGGGGCGCAGCTTCTCGACTGGCTGACCGACTACACGTTCCCCGCCGAAGCCCGCCTGGCGGATCAGGCGGTGGCCCGCGAAACTGCGTCCTTCTTCCTCGACGAGCTGCTGCGCAACGGCACCACCACCGCGCTGGTGTTCGCCACCGTGCATCCGCATTCCGCGGACGCTATCTTCGAGGCGGCCCGCTCCCGCGGCATGCGCCTCATCGCCGGCAAGGTGCTGATGGACCGCCACTGCCCGGAGTCGCTGCGCGACAGCGCGGAATCCGGATACCGGGACAGCAAGGTGCTGATCGAGAAGTGGCACGGCGTGGACCGCCTGAGCTACGCGATCACGCCCCGGTTCGCGGTGACTTCCAGCGACGAGCAGCTCGCCGCCGCCGGCCGGCTGGCGGCGGAGCACCCCGAGGTGTACGTGCACACGCATCTCGCCGAGAACACGAAGGAGGTCGCCTGGGTCAGGGAGCTGTTCCCGGAGCGCCGCAGCTACCTGGACGTGTACGACCACGCCGGGCTCGTCCGCCAGCGATCGGTCTACGCCCACTGCATCCATCTCGACGACGCCGACCGGCAGCGCATGGGGGAGAGCGGCGCGGCCGCGGCCTTCTGTCCCACGTCGAACCTGTTTCTCGGCAGCGGCCTGTTCGACCTGGCAGCCGCCGACTCCCACGGCATCCGCACCGGAATCGGCACCGACGTGGGTGGCGGCACCAGCTTCAATATTCCCAGGACCCTGGGCGAGGCCTACAAGGTGCTGCAACTGCGCGGACAGACCCTGACCCCGAGGCGCGCGTTCTATCTCGCAACCCTGGGCGGGGCGCGTGCGCTGTACCTGGACGACCGGATCGGCAACTTCGAGCCCGGCAAGGAAGCGGATTTCGTGATAATGGACCCGGACGCCACGCCGCTTATGGCACGACGCATGGCGGCAGCGCCGGACATCGGCGAGAAGCTGTTCGCGCTCGCCATACTCGGCGACGACCGCAACATGCACGCCGTGTACGTCGCGGGGAAGAAAGCTTAGCCCACGATTGTTCAGCCCGGTCGCGAGGCGCCAAACCATGTGGGTCGGGATTCATCCCGACAAACCGAGCCTCTCGTCATTGCGACGACTGCAGGGATGCAGGAGGTAGTGCGACGCAGGAGGCCAAAGCCGAGGAGCGCAGGCGACGCGGCGATCCAGGGAGTCGCTGCGTGGTATCGGGGTACGGATGGTTGACGTGAGTGTCCCGCACGAATCGGGGAGGAATTCGCACGGGACGCCACCGGTAACTCCGACGTAGGCTCGCCTCCGACATCTCTGTCTCCGATGAGATTGTAAGTTATTGTTTTATATGGTCGGGGTGGCGTGATTCGAACACGCGCCCCCTGCCTCCCGAACGCTGCAGCACGCTGCCAAACTGTATTTTAATCAGCAACTTAGCGCAGTTGGCCCCGCGCGGTTCTTGACAGATTTGGCCGGCAAATGACAGCAAATGACCCACTTCGGTCACGATTTGGTCACGCTCGGAGTATCGACGTTTGCGACTTCCATCCCGTGCCAGAGAGCCTGTACTCCCGAGCCCCGCGGGCAGACCACCGGAATCTCCAATGCCAACCCGCAGCAATGAGACGGCACGGGCCGAATCGAGCGCTCGGACCGGGCTTCCGATATAATGGAACAGTTATCTAAGCGACCGGTCCGTATGAAGACGACCACCGATCCCCAGCTGGGCTCCAAGCTACGAAGCGCGCGCAAGACCAAGAAACTGACCCTCGACGAGCTTAGTGAGCTGTCGGGTGTGTCGCGGTCCATGGTATCCCAGATGGAGCGAGGTCAGACGAACCCAACCCTTGGCACCTTGCTGAGCGTCACTCGGAGTCTCGGGCTGGATATCGGCGAACTGATTGCCCAAGGCGTCGAGGACCAGCCCTCTGCCCCCGTGGAAACTGACATTGAGCATGTCAAGGCTCACCTGACGCCCACGATTAGCAGCCCGGACGGCAAGTGCCGTATCGATATCCTCAATCCGGCACATACGGCGTCATCGGTTGAATGGTACGAAATGCATTTCGAACCGGCTTCCGTGCTGGAGTCCGACGCGCACTCAGCGGGCGCCGTAGAGCATCTTACCGTCATCGACGGCAGCGTGGATGTTCGCAGTGGCCCCAGTTGGGTAACGGTCCACAAGGACGAAACGGTTCGGTACCGCGCCGATCGTGAGCACAGCATCGCTAATCCCAATGATAATCCCGCGACCGTCATCGTCGTCGTCTTGTACGGCCAGTTGATACGGGCCCAGCTCCGGTGACGATCCTGCGGGAGTAGCCGGGCACCTGTCCTTAGTCGCAGTATTCGCCACGCGCGTCGACACATTACGGGATCCCACTGCGGTTCCCTTGGAGGTCGTTCCACTATGGCGCTCAAAAAATGCTGTATATTGAATATTCCAGTTGACAAGATCCATTATATTGTAATATCCTGGTTTCTACAGAACGGTCCCACGATTTCCTGGGGAGTAGTGCGCCATCCACTCGGGAGTAGCCGAGCACGAGCCAAAGCGTGCGAGTTCCGGCTGCTGGAGCGCAGTGATTGGAATCCGGACGGGCGGTGTGGCGCTATCACAATCAAATGCCGGCCCAAGTTCGGCGCACAAAGGAGGAATAAGTAATGAAAGCGATTCCGGTTCGATCCCTCGTTACAACCGCGGCCGCCCTGTTGGTCGGATTGGCGCTGAACGTTCGGCCCGTGCAAGCTGCCGATATCACGATCAAGATGGCTGGGCAGTATCCTGAAGAGCACCAGGCAACCAAGGCGCAGTACGAGTTCAAAAAACGCGTCGAACAGGCCAGCGGCGGCCGCATCAAGGTGCGGGTATTCCCATCGAACCAGCTCGGCGACTACACCCAGGTCTACGAAGAGCTGCGGCGCGGCACCATCGACATGGGCTTGATCTCTGTTCCGAGCCAGTTCGACTCGCGTCTGGAGCTCGGTTATCTGCACTACGTGGCGCGCAACTACGACGAGGCGCGCAAAGTCTACGCTCCCGGCTCGTATATCTATAAGAAGGTCAGCGAGATCCACGACAGCTTGGGTGTCAAGTTCTTCGGATTCCATGTCGATGGCTTCGGAGGACTCGGCCTGACCAAGCTGCCCGCCGACGCGGACATACGGGATGTGAACAGCAAGAAAGAGATACTGCTGCGGGTGCCGCCAATCGACGTATTCAAAGTAACCGCAGAGGATCAGGGTTTTCAGACGGTCGAGGTGCCGTATTCCGATTTGCCGATTGCCATGCAGACCGGCACGGTCGACGGATGGAGCGGTGGCCCCCCGCTGCTCAATTATGAGCAGTTCCGCGACGTCATCAAGTACTTCCTGGTCTGCAATAACTTCTTCGAGAACGCTTCCTGGCTGGCCAGCGCCAAGTTCTTTGACAAGCTTTCGCCGAAGGATCAGGACTTGATCCGCAAGACCGCGAACGATCTCGCCCTGGCCAGCTTCGACGCGAGCCAACAGAACGATGAGAAAGGTCTCCGACTCTTGGAAAAGGCCGGGATCAAAGTCATTCGTCTCAATGACCAGGAGCTCGCCCAGTGGGCGCAGCACGCGCGCACTGTCACCTGGCCAAAGCTCGAGAAAGGCCTGAGCAAAGAGATCATCGAGGGCCTGCAGACTCAGTATTAACGACGCACCGGAAGGGGATGCGCTTACGCGTCCCCTTCCGAACGCCGGTTCCCCTCAGAAAAACCGTCTTCGAGATTCCGGAGGAGCGTCATGAGCATGAGCGAAAGTCCTGTGGCGCGCGGTCTGATCCTGGTTCAGAGTTTTGTCGCCGTAGCCGCCAGCTTGTTCATTGTCGGCGGCGTCTGTGCCACCGCTATTCTTCGCTACGTATTCAAGACAAGCCTGTTTGGCTTAGACGAACTGATTCTGATCGCGGCCTTCTGGATGTACTTCATCGGCGCATCCTTCGCCTCGAGCCGCAAACAGCACATCAGCGCAGAGATTGTTTCGGTGTATTGCCCGAACCGAATCGTCAGGGAGGTCATCGGCATGGTTGCCGAGACGATCACGCTCTCCCTGTCCGTGTTGTATACGTACTGGGGAGGACAGTTCATCTACTGGAGCATTACCGAAGGCGGGGTTACCCCGGTGTTTCGCCTCCCGCTGGCTATTTCCCAAGTCTCCATTTTCGTGGGGTTCACGCTGATGACGTGGTACTTCCTCTTCCATCTCGTAAATCGCGTCCGAGCGCTGAACCAGAATGAATCCAAAATCGATTGAAGGACGTGCATTCAGTATCAAGGCCGCTTCCCTGGGCGCGGCAACCCACCACTACCCACGTTTTCCGGCGCAACGACATATTCCGGTGGTGGACTCATGACTATTGCTATTGCTTTGTCCGTGCTGATCGTGACTCTGCTGATTGGTGTGCCTGTTCCTTTCGCATTTCTCGGTTCAGCAACGTATCTCATATGGTCAGGTGGCTACGACCCGAGCTTTCTGCTGCCGTACGGTTTCAGCAGGATGAACAATGTAGTGATTCTCGCCATTCCCTTGTTCATCATAGCCGGTGGCCTCATCAACCGCGCCCATATAGGAGACCACCTGGTCAATCTGATCGAGTTGTTCGTGGGCAGAATCAAAGGGGGGCTTGGAGCAGTGACGGTTGTCGCCTGCGCGGTATTCGGGGCGATCACTGGGAGCTCGTCCGCGACATTGACCGCGATCGGCACGATTGTCTTCCCGCGGCTCGAGAAGGCGGGGTATCCGCTTGGGCATTCGGCGGCGCTGATGGCGAGCTCCGCCGTGCTGGGTATCCTGGTTCCGCCCAGCGCGCTGATGATTCTCTATGCGTGGGTCGGCGGCCAATCAGTGCTGGCGGCGTTTCTCGCATGCGTTGTCCCGGCGGTATTGCTGACGGTCCTGTTGTGCGCCGTCAACATGTGGCTACTTCGCTCCAATCGCAATCTCGTCGTCCCGGAAAAGCTCCCCCGGGGGGCTTTTGTCAAGGAGGTTTCCCGCAGGGGCTTCGTCGCCACTCCCGCGCTGGCCATGCCCTTCCTGATTCTCGGGAGCATCTACGGTGGCATCCTGACGCCAACGGAGGCTGCAGCACTGTCCGTCATCTATGCCGTTCCGGTGGGCTTCTTGATCTATCGGAAACTCACCATAAAGGGGGCGGTGGAGGTGCTTCTGGAGGCGGCGGCGACCACCGGGATCATAATGGTAATGCTGTTCGCGGTCATGATGTTGAGCCGGCTATATATCATGGAAGACGTCCCAAGCCAGATCATGGCGGCATTGACCACGGTGTCAGACAACCCGGTGATTATTCTGATCATGATCAATCTGTTCATGGTCATCATCGGCATGTTGATGGATGACGTGAGTGCCGTGCTGCTGGCAACGCCAACACTGCTGCCGCTGGTTGTGCAGCTTCATGTCGACCCGATTCAGTTCGCAGCCATCGTCGGCGTCAACCTCGGCATGGGCAATATAACGCCGCCGACGGCGCCCTTGCTGTACCTGTCCGGTCAGCTCAACGGCGCGCGCATCAACCAGACGATGCACCCGACACTGTGCATGATCGGGTTTGCGTGGCTCCCCACGCTGGTGTTGACCACGTACGTCCCGGAGATTTCCCTGTGGCTGCCGCATCTGGTGTTTGGCACTTGATGACACGGTCGCGCGCGTAGCAATGAAACGATATTCGGTCCTGTCCCTTCTATGGAATTCGGTGGATTACGGGAAACGCTGGCCAATGGCTTGGCGCAGTCCCGACCCCAAGAGCGGCTACGACATCGTCATTGTCGGTGGTGGAGGCCACGGCTTGGCGACAGCCTATTATCTGGCGCGGAACCACGGCTTGCGAGACATACTGGTTGTCGAGAAAGGCTGGCTGGGGGGGGGCAACACGGGAAGAAACACGACGAATGTCCGGTCCGACTACCTCCTTCCGGAGAGTGTCGACTTGTATGACCTCGCCCTTCGTCTATACGAGGACCTGGCCAGGGAGATCAATTTCAACATCATGCTGTCTCAGCGCGGCTGGCTAACGCTTATTCACGATCAGCACGGAATGGAAAGCGCCCGCCACAAGGTGAACTCCCTGCGCTGCAACGGTGTGGACGGTGAGATCGTCGACCGCGAGACCGTGCGCCGCATGCTGCCGTTGATGAACATCGACAATCCGAGGTGCTCTGTTGTGGGAGGTTTCCTGCAACGCCGTGGCGGCACCATTCGCCACGACGCCGTTGCCTGGGGCTACGCGCGGGCGGCCGACGCGCTGGGTGTCGACATTGTGCAGGACTGCGAGGTTACGGGTTTCGAGCTTCGCGGCGACCGGGTGACCGCCGTCCGGACGACGCAAGGGCGCATCGCGGCGGAACGCGTGGGCGTGGCCGTAGCGGGGCATTCGTCGGTGGTCGCCCGTATGGCCGGATTTCGACTCCCAATAGTGAGTTGTTGTCTGCAGGCGATGGTGACACAGCCCGTCAAACCACTGCTTGACCACGTCGTACTGTCACCGGCCACCGGTGTCTACGCCAACCAGACTCAGAAGGGCGAGCTGGTGCTCGGCGGTGTGCTGGATCCGTACCAGTCGTATGCCCGGCGTGGAAACTTTCCGACCATCGATAAGGTAGTAACTGCGGCAGTGGAGATGTTCCCGCTGTTCGGCCAGTTGCGGCTCATGCGCCACTGGTCCGGAATCGTCGATATTACTCCCGATCGGTCCCCCATCCTGGGCAGAACCCCGATCGAGAATCTGCACATCAGTTGCGGTTGGGGCACGGGCGGTTTCAAGGCAATTCCGGCCGGTGGTCATGTTCTGGCGCATTCCCTTGCCACCGGTGAGGTGCATCCGATCGCCGATAAGTTCGGACTCGACCGGTTTGTGCGCAACCGGACGGTGGACGAGGCTGCCGCCTCCGGCATCGCGCATTAGGGCGCAGAAGCGGAAAGCCCCCGAGATGATCGAACGACGGATAACAGAAGAATGCCGGCTGCAGGAATTTTTCGGAACGGTTGCACCGGGGTGGCCAAGAGAAGGGGACGCGCCGGATACGCTGGGGTATCGAATTTCTCGTTTGCGGGTCACTTAGGAGCAGGCACTTGCTGGTAATTCGATGCCCATTCTGCCGGGAGCTGCGCTACGAGGAGGAATTGCGCTACGGGGGCGAGGCGAACGTAGTCAGACCCGCCAGGCCCGAGTCCGCCACCGACGCGTCCTGGACGGACTACTTGTACTTTCGCGCGAATCCCTGCGGCGAGTTGCGCGAGCGCTGGTGCTGTGCCGCCGGCTGTGGGCAATGGTTCGAGGTCGTTCGCGACACCGTTTCGCACCGGGTCATTGAGGTCGTGCCCCCCGGTTTGTCTTACTCCCCCGACGGTAAGGAATGAGGTTTTGGGATCACCCGGAGGATACAGGCTGCACGGGGGCCGTGGTGACGATCACGCACGCCGGCTCACGTTCACGTTCAACGGCCGAACCCTGGAGGGGCGGGCGGGGGACACGCTGGCTGCGGCGCTGATTGCGAGCGGCGTACGTGTGATCGGGCGCAGTCTCAAGTACCACCGGCCGAGAGGATTCTTCGGTACAGGCACCGAGGATCCCAATGCCATCGTGTCGGTCCGCGACGGCTACGGATACGACCCGGCGGTTTGCGCCGGGACGGTCCAGTTGGTGGAAGGTCTCGATGTGCGGACCGTAACCGGCTGGCCATCGACTGGATTCGACGTTGGCGCCGTCGCGAGTCTCTCGTCCCGCCTTCTCGGCGCCGGCTTCTATTACAAGACCTTTATGTGGCCCGGCTGGCACTGGTTCGAGCCGCTGATCAGGCGCGCCACGGGTTTCGGGACGCCCCGCCGCCACCCGAATCGAAGGACCTGGACACAGTATCACGACTCCTGTGACGTATTGATCGTCGGCGGCGGCCCAGCGGGTCTCGCGGCCGCGCGGGCGCTGGCCGGGACCGGGATGCGGATTGTGCTCGCCGATGATCAGCGGCGACTCGGGGGCTCGCTGGGGTGGGAAGACGTGCTTATCGACGGGATGCGCGGCAGGGACTGGGCAGACAGCGAATGCTCCATGCTCCGGCGCAACGACACGGTCACGATTCTCCCCTCCACCACGGTTGCCGCCGCGTATGACCAGAACTTCTTTGCCCTAGTTCAGTCGTTCCAAGACGACGAGGGGGTCTCGGGACAGCGCCTGTGGAGGCTTCGAGCACGTCATGTGGTATTGGCCACCGGCCTCATCGACCGGCCGCTGGTATTTCAGAACAACGATCGGCCCGGCGTCATGCTGTCGGGCGCCGTGCGGCGGCTTGTTGGCGAGTACGCGGTGGCGCCGGCGGCGCGGGTGGCGGTGTATACCAACAACGACAGCGGATATGGGACCGCCCTCGCGGCCGCGCGGGCGGGTATCGAAGTGGCGGCCGTCGTCGATACACGACGGCGTTCCGAGGTGACCCTGGCCGATGAGACCGAAAGCATGGGGATCATCTGTCATTTTGAATCCGGGGTTGTCAATACGCGCGGCTACAAGGGGCTGCAAAGCATCACGGTGGCCGGTCGGGACGGCAGGATGCGCCGGGAGACGTGTTCCGCCTTGGCGGTTACCGGCGGCTGGACGCCGCTCATACATCTCGCCGCTCATCGTGGAGCCTACCCGTCCTACGACCACCGGCGGAGCATGTTCCTGTGCCGGGAAGCGCCCGACTCGTGGCATATCGTCGGCGGCGCCGCCGGTTCACTCACCCTCAAGACGGCCATTTCCCAAGGACTGCGGGCGGCGGAGGCGATATCCAAAGCGGAGCGACACGAGGTCGCGGCGGGACCCATTCTCCGCTTGGAGGCCCTCGATTGGGGGTCCGTGAAGCCGGTGTGGGGAACTCCCGGTGGACGGAGTCACAAGAAATGGGTCGACCTGCACAACGATGTGAAGATGTCGGATATCGAGACCTCAGCGCGCGAGAACTATGTCTCCGTCGAGCACCTGAAGCGCTATACCACGCTGGGTATGGGAATCGACCAGGGAAAGACCTCAAACGTGAATGGTCTGGGGATACTGGCCAGCGTGACGGGGCGGAGTATCGACTCGGTGGGAACGACGACGTTCCGTCCCATGTATATACCGGTGTCGATGCAGGCAATCGCGGGGCGCCGTCAGCGGGAGCTGTATCGGCCACGGCGCTACATGCCCGCTCACGAGATCCATCGCGCCGCAGACGCGGTTTTCAACGACTTTGGTTGGGATCGTCCGGACTGGTATCGAATCAACGGGCGGGATCGCGAGTCGGCGGTCGCGGTTGAGATGGCAGCCGTGCGCCATGCCGCCGGCGTCTTCGATGCCTCCCCGCTCGGCAAGATAGAAGTGACGGGGCCCGACGCCGGAGCGTTTTTGAATCGGTTCTACGTCTCCAATTTGTCGACCCTCAAACCCGGCCGGGTGAGGTATTCGGTGATGCTGAGGGATGACGGTGTGGTATTCGACGACGGTGTCGTCACCTGCGTCGCCGACAATCACTACATTGCGAGTCCGACGTCAGGCCAGGCGGAGGCGGTAGTCGCATGGTTCGAGCGATGGCGCCAGATCGAATGGCCATGGATGCGAGTAGCGATCTCGCCTGTGACGTCGAGTTGGGCGGCGATCGCGATCGCCGGGCCCTCGGCGCGTGAGCTGCTGGCCAGGCTCGAGCCGGATATCGACGTGTCCGCGGAGGCGTTTCGCCACATGCATTTTCGCGAAGGCCATGTGGCGGATGTGCCGGCCCGCGTGGCAAGGGTGAGTTTCACTGGCGAGGTTCAGTTTGAAATCGCCGTTCCGGCCCGATGGGGCGAATCGTTGTTGAAGCGGGTCATCGACTGGGGCACCGATCTCGGCGTACGCCACGTCGGCATGGAAGCCTGGCTCCGTCTGCGCCTGGAGAAAGGATATATTCATCTTGGGGCCGATACCAACGGGCGAACCACGCCCGACGATATCGGCATGGGGAGCATTGCTCGAAAGAAGCGCTCCGACTTCATCGGAAAAAGGTCCCTTTCCCTGGCATTCAATCGCAGTCCTCACCGGGAGACGCTCGTTGGTTTGCGGGCGCTCGATGGAGCCCTCGAAGTCGGCGGGCGGGTCCTCTCACCGGGCTCGAGGAGCATTCCCTGCGGGTCCACCGGGTACGTTACGTCGGCGTGCTACAGCCCATCGCTCCGTCAATCCATCGCGCTGGCGCTCGTGGAAGGGGGCGACGCGCGGAACGAGGAAACCGTTCGCGTTTATTGCTCCGGAAAGATCGTCAGCGCGCAGATCTGCGCGCCCTGTTTCTACGACCCTGAAAACCAGAGGCTCAATGCATGATCCTTTCACCTATTTCCGCTTTGGGCGAACCGTTCGGAAACGCCGCGCCCGTCACCGGCGTCGACCTGGATGGAGTGAGCGTGCGTGAACGCGCCGACTTCGGCTGCATTCTCTGCTCCGCGGCTGTGGATCCCGCGACGGTGTCGGGCCGGTTGTCGGGGATCATATCCCTTGAGTGGCCCCGGTGCGCCGGTGCGTTTGCAAGCGACAGCCGATGTACTGCGATTTGGTTGTCGCCCCGCGCCTGGCTGATCCAGTGCCGCCTGGAAGACGAATGGCCACTGGTACGGGAGATCGAAGCTCGTTTCTCCGACAAGACGGTTCACGCTTGCCTTTTCACTGACTATCTGGGTTGGCTGGAATTGGCAGGGCCGTCCGTCCCGCACGTGTGCGCGCAGGCGGGGTTCATATCACTGGAAAGCGGCGGCCTTCCGGTCGGGCACGCCAAGCGCACTCTTTTCGCTGATATTCCGGCCGTGGTTGTGCACCGCTCGAGCCACGACGGCCTGGTCGGCGTCGAGCGCAGCCGCTTGCGATACCTCGTTGACTGGCTTGCAAGCATCAGCGCCTCCGATGTGGAGAAGAGAAATCCATGACCGACCGATTCGTCGAGCACTTGGGCCGCGAGCTCGAGGCCATAAGAGCGGCCGGTTTGTACAAGCCTGAACGCGTCATCTCCTCCAGACAATCAAGCTGTGTCAAGGTACGCCCTGACCGACGTGTGCTGAACCTTTGCGCCAACAACTATCTCGGTTTCGCCGGCACGGATGATCTCGTCCGGGCCGCCGAGCAGGCACTTGAACTCCACGGCTACGGCATGGCATCGGTACGTTTCATCTGCGGAACCCAGGATGTGCACAAGCAACTGGAGTCGCGGATCGCAAAATTCCTGGAGACCGAGGACGCCATTCTCTATTCCTCCTGCTTTGATGCCAACACGGGGCTGTTCGAAACACTGCTGACCGATTCCGACGCGATCATTTCGGATGCTCTCAACCACGCATCGATCATCGACGGAATCCGACTGTGCAAGGCGAGGCGGCTGCGCTACGCCAACAATGACATGGCGGACCTGGAATCGAAGTTGCTACAGGCTGCGGACTGCCGTTTCCGATTGATCGCTACCGACGGCGTGTTCTCCATGGACGGAACCATCGCGAATCTCCCGTCAATCTGCGATCTCGCCGAACGATACGACGCCCTGGTCATGGTTGACGACAGTCATGCGGTCGGCGTGTTGGGCGAGGGCGGTCGCGGCACCTCGGAATATCTGGGGGTATCGGAACGCGTGGACATCGTTACCGGCACGCTCGGCAAGGCGCTGGGGGGCGCGTCAGGGGGATATACGGCGTCGAAACAAGCCATCGTTGACCTGCTGCGGCAGCGCTCGCGTCCGTATCTGTTCTCCAACTCATTGGCGCCGGCAATCGCCGCGACCACGCTGACGGTCCTGGATCGGCTCGCCGACGGCGGAGAGTTGCGGACGCGCCTGCACGACAACACCCGCTATTTTCGCAGGGAATTGTGCACTTTGGGGTTCGATGTCGTGGCCGGCGATCATCCGATCGTGCCCATCATGCTCGGCGATGCCGAGCTGGCTCGTGCCATGGCGGATGAGTTGCTGGAGCACGGAGTGTATGTGATCGGATTCTCCTTCCCCGTCGTACCGCGGGGCCAGGCCCGCATTCGCACACAGATGTCCGCGGCCCACAGCAGGGAGGATCTGGATATGGCGCTTAAGGCGTTCGCCAGCGTCGGGTGGAAGCTCGGCGTGGTGAGCACGACTCCCCGGAGGTGAAGACATGAACGATACGATGAAGGCCCTGGTGAAGAATGAGCGCGCCGAAGGCCTATGGATGTGTGAGGTTGAAAGGCCGGTGCCCGGACCGTGCGACGTGCTGATCCGCATCCACAAGACTGCGATCTGCGGGACCGACGTGCATATCTACAACTGGGACGAGTGGTCACGGAAGACCATTCCGGTACCGATGACAATCGGGCACGAGTTCTCCGGGGAAATCGCGGCTGTCGGAGAGGACGTGGTCGGCTTTTCGCCGGGCGAACGGGTCTCGGGCGAGGGCCACGTCGTATGCGGGCAATGCCGAAACTGCCGTGCCGGCCGCCAGCACCTGTGTGGCAGGACTCGTGGCATCGGCGTCAATCGCGCCGGAGCATTCGCGGAGTACCTCGCGATCCCCGTCCACAACGTGTTCAAGCTGCCCGCCGATGTCTCCGACGAGACCGGCGCCCTGCTTGACCCACTGGGTAATGCGGTTCATACCGCGCTTTCATTCGACCTCGTCGGAGAGGACGTGCTGATCACGGGGGCGGGACCGATAGGAATCATGGCCGGAGCGGTCGCCGCCAAGGCGGGTGCGCGCCACGTGGTGATTACCGACGTCAACCCGTATCGCCTCGAGCTAGCCGCGAAGATGGGGGTGGAGAGATGTGTCAATGTCTCGACGGAAAACCTCGAGTCGGTCATGGCCGAGCTGGGAATGCTGGAGGGGTTCGACGTTGGAATGGAGATGTCCGGACATCCGACCGCTTTTCGGGACATGCTGGGAGCCATGATCCCTGGAGGCAGGGTGGCCGTGCTCGGCATTCCACCGGGAGACGTCTCGATGGATCTGAATACGATCGTGTTCAAGGGGCTGACACTCAAGGGCGTCTACGGCAGAGAAATGTTCGAGACCTGGTACAAGATGGTCGCTCTCTTGCAGAACGGCCTCGATGTCTCCGGCATGGTGACCCATCGATTCGACGCACAGGAGTTTCGCGAGGGCTTCGAGACGATGCGATCCGGACGGTCCGGCAAAGTGACCCTCGACTGGACGACCCTCCGGAAGGAACGTGTATGACGGGCCGTTTGCCAATCTGGCGCATATGCAAGTTCGGGGGGTCGTCGCTGGCGACGTCCGAGCGGATCGCGCACGTGGTCGACCGGATCAACGACTTGCACGAGCCGGGAAGCAGCACGGCTGTGGTCGTCTCCGCCATGGGAAACGATACGGACTCGATACTGGAGGCTGCCACGGCCGCGAGAGACGGCGACGTCCGACGAATGCAGGACTTGTTGGGCAGGATAGCATCCCGCAGCCGCAGCAACGCGGCCGGCTTGGCGGCGCGTCACCAAATGCCGGAGTCGCTCCTGTTGGAGCTGACCCGCGCCCTGAACGGCGTGCTCGAGGGGCAACGCCTAGATGACCGGCTGCTCGACTACCTGCTGTCTTTCGGAGAGCGCATCAGTGCGTCCGTCGTATCGGCACACCTGGTGGCCGCGGGCATCGACGCTTGGCCGGTCGACGCCAGAGACTGGTTGCGCACCAACAACTGGTTTGGCGGAGCGGAGGTGTTGCAGGTCGAGACTGATGACCGGATCGCGTCGTTGAGACGCGCTTGGGAGGGACGGGTAACGGTTCATACGGGTTTTATCGGTGCCACGAAGGAGGGGCAGACGACCACCCTGGGGCGCAACGGTTCCGACTACACCGCGACGCTGCTGGCAAGAGCACTTTGCGCCGCTGAGGTATCGATCTTTACCGAATCCCCGGGCGTGATGACCGCGGACCCCATGATCGTGCCGGAAAGCTACCCCATTACCCGGATGAGCTATGAGGAGGCCCTGGAGCTCGCGAGCTTCGGCGCCCGAATGTTCCATCCGCAAACCATGATTCCGCTCATTGAGCTTGGAATCCCGATGCGTATACGGAGCACGTTTCGCAGGGGTGATCCGGGGACGTCGATCGGGGTCGGACGGGAAAGCCACGACGCATCCCCCATTTCGGTGACGTCGCTGGAGAATCTTGCCGCTCTCAACATCAATTGTGTTCGGATCTCCAACGAAGCACGCATCGGTCAGCGCGTGCTCTCTGCACTGCAGCGACAGCGCATCACTATCTGGATGACGGTGCAGGCGGCCCACGGGCAGGTGATGAGCCTCGTGGTGCCCCTGTCGAAGCTACACCTCGCCCGCTCCGTAATCGAAAGCGAGCTGGAAGCGGATCTCGCAAGCGGTGCGATCGTGCCGGTTCACCAGGAATCGCCCGTGACCCTTCTGACCCTGGTGGGAGACCGGGTCTCCGCGCAAAGCAATGTGGCCGGTCGGTTCTTCTGCTCCCTGGGTGAGGCCGGAATCAACGTGCGTGCCATCGGGCAGGGAGTGGGATCGTCTTCGATCTCCGCCGTCATTTCGTCGACACATACCGCGAAGGCCGTCCGAACCGTGCACGCGGCATTCAACTTCGCCGAGGCTCGGAAAGCCGCGTCAATGGTGGCCAGTGACAGAAGCGAACTGCCGACACGGGGATCTTCATTCGATGGTTGGGTTCAAGGCATTAACTAAATCAACAACGTATGCACTGCCGGTCCACGAAATCTCGCCTGAAAACGACTGGAGAAAACAGCAATCGAATGGGGTCTGGCAATTCTGGTCACAGTGCCGTTGTCAGTCCGACCGGTAACCGAAACCGCCCGTTCCGGTGCACACGATCCAGATCGAGCGGTCTCTCCCGGCACACGCTCCACGACGTAGCTGGCGGATCAGTCCCACCCTCCCACTTATCAAACTAAAGGGGGGCTAAAGGCCTGGCGGTGATTGGATGGTTGCGGCTGGCAGATCGTGCCCGACATGCGCCTGATGAAGAATATTCGGAACCAGCAAGCGAGGGGCATTTAGGAGGTAACCTATTGAATTAGCTGGT
>CAVSUY010000007.1:0-272796 GCA_963731035.1 uncultured Gammaproteobacteria bacterium
TCGCCGACCTGCTGACCGAAGTGGCCCTGGGTGCCCCAGGCATCCTGGCCGCACGCACGATAGCGGTTTCCGGCGTCTGCCATGACGAACGCCGGCTTCTGGCGGCTCGCCTCGCTTATGCCTTCTGGAGACTCTTCAATCGTCCGGCCGTGATCCGGCTGCTCAACCAGTTGAGCGAGGCGTCGGAGGCTCAGGATCGGGAGGACACGTTCTACTGGCGCCAGGTGCTCCGGTACTGCATCGATGGAAACCTGCAGTCGGTGCTGGACGAGTGTTGGCACCTCGTCTGGGAGCAGCACGCCTGGTCGGAGCGCGAGTCCGTCGAGGCGATCTGCAGGCGGTGTGTCAAAGACATCGAGGAATCGGTGGAGCCGCGCCCCTCCCGGGTGCATGCGCACTTTTACGAGGCGAACCAGGCGGGCGGGGTCGAGGTTCAGGAGGTTCGTCTGCGTACGGTGTTTGCCCTGAGATTCGGCTACTCCAGGACCGAGGAAGGAATGCTGAGCCAGGAGGTTGTGCGGGCCACCTTCAACAGCCCTTTTCGGCCCTTTGTGCTGGCGAGCACCTCGATCGGCCAGGAGGGCCTGGATTTCCATCCGTGGTGTCATCGCCTGGTTCACTGGAACCTGCCGGGCAATCCCGTGGATCTCGAGCAGCGCGAGGGTCGGGTGCATCGCTATAAGGGCCACGCCGTGCGTAAGAACGTCGCCGGGATCTGTGCGAAAACGGCGCTGTCCGGGTGGCGAGCCGGCGACGACCTGTGGGCCGCGATCTTCGATCTCGCCAATGCGGATGCGCGTGCGAAAGGCGAGGATGACTTGGTGCCGTTCTGGATCGCGCCAGGCGACGCGCGCGTTCAACGCCGCGTGCCGATGCTGCCCTACTCGAGCGAGGTCGAGGGATTCCGGCGCCTCAAGCGGCAGCTCGCTGCGTATCGGGTGGTTTTCGGTCAGCCCAGGCAGGAGGAGCTGCTGACGCTTCTCGAGAATACGGACCTGGATGCGGAGACGCTGAGTCGCTGGTCGATCCAGCTCTCCCCGCCGACCGAGCGTTCCAAAGACGGCACAACCAGGGTGAGAGATGGCTCAGATCATTCCGTCTGACATCTCACGCCTGGCGCTTTCGGGTGCCCACTCTCCCGAAGTACAGACTCTGCGTGCGCTGAAAAAGCAACTTCCTGACGGCTACACCGTGTTTCACGGTGTGCACTGGACCCGGGAGTACAAGAGCGGCACGCGATTTGGCGAGATCGACTTCGTTGTGCTGAACCGCAGCGGCGACGTGCTGTTCATCGAGCAGAAGAACGGCGCGCTGGAGGAGTCGGATCGGGGCCTGATCAAAGCTTATGGCGATGGTGACAAGAACGTGGCTGACCAGATCGCCCGCTCCATGGAGGAGGTCCTGAACAAGTTCCAGTGGCAACATGGCCACGATATACGGCTCAACAGGGACTATCTCATTTACCTGCCCGACTACAAGGTGAAGAGGGTGAACGCCGTCGGCGTGGACGGGACCCGGATCGTCGATGCCAGTGGCAGCGACGGCTTGGCCCGTCGTATCGAGGAACTTCTGGGTGTCGGAGCGGATGACAGCAAGCATTTCGAGCTCGTATACGAGTTCTTCTGCCAGGCGTTCCAGGTGGTGCCGGATATCGCCATGTACAGGGCCACGCATGAGAAGCACTTCGTGCGCCAGGTCGGGCCCGCGGCCGAGATCCTGGCCAACCTGGAGATGGAGCCGTTCCGTTTGCGGTTCGAGGGCACGGCGGGCAGCGGTAAGAGCCTGCTCGCGCAGCAGTTCTTCGCCAAGCAGGGCCAGGCCGGCAAACGGGTCCTGCTTGTGTGCTTCAACAGGCCGCTGGCCGAGTGCCTGCGGCAGGCGTTGGGAGACAGCGCATCCGGGTATATCAACAACTTTCATGGGTTTTGCCGTGACTTTCTCCGCGCCCAGGGCCATGCGCTGGTGTTTCCCGATCGACCCGATGCGGCCTTCTGGACCCGGATGCAGGAGGAGGTTTCCGCTCAAAGCATCCCGGCGGACTGGACCTTCGATACCCTGGTGGTCGACGAAGGCCAGGACTTCGAATCGGAGTGGCTGGAGATCCTGCGCCTGTTCGTACCCGAAGACGCAGCTATCCTGTGGCTGGAGGACAGCGCCCAGAATCTCTATGAGAAACAAAGCGTGGCGCTGGGCGGATTAGTCACCTATCGATGCCGCACCAACTATCGCACCCCGGAGACCATCGCGCGGGTAATCCACGATGTTCTGCCCGTCGAGTTCGAGCCGGGCAACGACTTACCTGGTTTGGGCGTCGGTGTGCACGGCTACGACGATCCGAAAGACCAGGTGCGGATTGTCGACCGGATCGTCCAGGACCGCGTGCGACAGGGCTTCGCCCACGAGAACATCGTCATCGTAACCTGCCACGGTGTCGAACACTCCGTTTTCGCCGAGACGGAGTCCATCGGTGGCATTCCTCTGCGGCGGCCGATCAGGGAATACGACAAGGACGGCAATCAGGTCTTCACCGAAGGCAAGGTCGCCTACGACAGCATCTATCGATACAAAGGCCAGCAGTCGCCCTCGGTGATCCTGGTGGATGTCGATCCAAACCCAGACAGGATCGAACGGGAGCGGAAGCTGCTTTTTTGCGGTATGACTCGCGCGACCGTTCGCCTGGATATCGTGGCTCGGGAGAGCAACTCGGAGAACGAGAGACTGTTTAGGACGGTGCGTTGATGCATGGCCAACAGCGCGGTGCGCCGGATGCTTCAGGCTACCGTGTAAACTGGTACAGGCAGGTCAATACATCGACCTCCTAGTTCCGGGTTCGAGAGACGCCCAATGCGTGGGCGCTCGCCGCCAGGCATTCGTCGAAATAGCGCTCCAGGGGTGTATTGGCACCCCGGCAACCTGCCACGACGTCCTTTGCCCACTCGAGGTATTCGGTCCTGCGCGTTAGATCCCAGTCCGCGGGAGGAGAATGACCTACATCGCGAACGTTGCATGTCTTGTCTGCAATCTTGATCAGCTTGGCCCGCTCCGACAGATGAGGCGCGTGTTCTTTCTGCCGCCGTTTCCTTTCGAGTTTCGCCAGGCTCTTGTCATCCGTGACCTCGGCGACCAGATCCCGCACTTCAGGTCCGAAAGACTCTTCGAGCTCCTCGAAGGTGGTGGCCGTGTCCTCCACGGTATCGTGCAGCACGGCGGCCAGCAGGACGGCGACATCCTGGACTCCACCTACCCTGGCAATGAGCTCCGCTACCTGGATCGGGTGATTGATATAAGGTGACGATTCGACATCCTTTCGTCGCTGATCCCTGTGTTTCCGGGCGGCGAATTCGATCGCTTGCAGGATGTCTCTGGCGATGTTATCAGTCATCGGGCTATCTCGAACGGAATGATGTTCTTCCTGTTGCCAAATCGGACAATTCGGAAGACACAGTATCGGTTTCCTCATTACGGTGCTATAGAGCATTTATACATCAGCCAATATGCGGGGAAAGTTTCATGTCCCGCTCTTCCCGCCGTACGCTCCTGAAGGGCATTGCCCTTTCGCTTCCCGCAGCCTGGTCCGCGCCGATCGTTCGGAGCGTCGTGCTGCCGGCCCACGCGCAGACCTCCGGCATCGAGAACGGCATATTCACTTTCCAGGAATTGTGACGGTGCGCCGTGGTCCGTTGAACTGGCTCGTTCCCAGCGCCTATGCCGTGTCGTGCGCTCCCGTGGTCGGCTGCGCGACGCTTGAAGACGGCGTGCTTACGATCTTTGTCGCGTACGACCAGTGCTGCTGTTACCACGGCAGCGGCGACCTGGATGGAGGGTCCATCCCGCTTGGGAGCGCCGATAATCTATGCACGGGCTGCGGCCCTTACAGCGTCGAGGTCATCGGGCTGAAGGGCTCCGTCGGAACCCGCACGCTCAGGTTGTTAATTGACGGGAACCAGGCTGATTTCGTTGAGGTGGGTACGGGTAACTGTGACTGTGCCAGGGTCGGTCAGTTGATCGTGCCCTGATGCAAAGGATTAGATCGGTTGGCTCTTGCTTTCGCGGCGAGAGGTGGTCGCCGTGGCCGAGTTGTGGTTCCGGGATTTGCGATCGCGGCTGAAGCCGCTCCTACAATCCGAGGTCAGGCACTGCGGCGGAGCCACGGGTTGTAGGAGCGGCTTCAGCCGCGATGAAATCCGTCGGCAAGCGCCATACAGGTCTACTGCGCTTCCTGCTGCTGTCCGGTTACTACCGGTTGCGTCGCGCCGACGGCGAGTGCCGTGAGGACGGCGAGGCCCAGCAGCGCTGCCGTGGCCACCAGGACCGGGGCGAAGCGGCCGGCGTCCATGAGGGGGCCGAAGACCAGCACCGGGGCGATGGCCAGGCCGGTGTCGATGCCGGAGTAGACGAAGCCGTAGACGCGGCCGAAGGCGCGCTGGCCGAAGCGGGCGGTGGCGGCGCGGCGCACCAGCATGTCGCGCGAGGGGCCGGCCATGCCGATGCAGAAACCCATGCCGGCCATCAGGGCGGCGACGCTCCACGGCGGCGTGTCGCCGGCGGCGATGGCGAGCGCGAAGACGGCGGCCAGGGCGAGCACGATGGCGACGACCCGGTCGTGCGCCGCAAAGCGCCCCGCCATGAAGCCGCCGAGCACCATGCCGGCGGCGCCGCCGAACAGCAGGGCCGTCAGGGCCGAGGCGCCGGCGGCCAAGCGATATGCCGTAGATCTCGTGCAGCACGGTCGGGGCGAAGTTCTGCAGTCCCGAGAACGACGCCGTGACCAGCAGGAAGAACAGGAAGCAGATCCACACCGCCCCGACTCCCAGGAATGCGAACTGGGAGCCCTCCGGCTCGGCGGTGTCGGCGGCGGCGGCGTGGTGCGCGGGCTCGGTCACGGCGTCGCGGCGGAGCTGGTACAGCAAGGCCGCGAGGGCCGCCACGCCGGCCGCGGCGAGCGCTGCGACGCGCCAGCTCGAGGCGACGGTGATGGTGGTCATGAACACCGGGGCCACCGCCCAGCCGATGTTGCCCGACAGCCCGTGCACCGAGAAGGCATGCCCGAGACGGGGTCCGGAGACGTTGCGGTTCAAGCAGGGTGAAGTCGGCCGGGTGGAAGACCGCGTTGCCGGCCCCCGCGGCCGCGGCGGCCAGGAGCAGCACGGCGTAGCTCGGCGCGGCGGCGAGAATCAGGCCCGCCGCACAGAACAGCCCCATGCCCGCCATCAGCACCCGCCGCGCGCCGAGGCGGTCGACGACGAAGCCGGAGGCCGCCTGGCCGAGGCCGGAGACGGTGAAGAACACGGTCGTGAGCAGGCCCGCCTGGGTGAAGCTCAAGCCGAAGTCGCGCATCAGCCAGGGGAACAGCGGCGGGATCATCAGGTGGAAGAAATGCGAGACGCCGTGGCCGAAGCCTATGACGGTGATGGCTTCGATTTCGCGGCGTTTGGTGGGGGCTGCGGCGCTCATGATGAAACTGGGGCTGGTGTCATGGCGTTATGGTACGGGATTGTGCGCGGCAATGGCACGGGACTGTAAAGGGGACAGATTTGAAATCTGTCCCCTTTACAGATTTCAAAACATCAAAAATCAGACGAGGATGCGTCCGGGCTGTCCCGACTCGTGGACGCGGAATACCAGGATGGTGGCGCCGTCGTCTTTGGTGGAGACGGTGTGGATCTGCTTCAGCGGCACCATGCCGACGTCGCCCTTGCTGTAGACCTCGTCCGGCTTGCCTTGCTGGCGCAGCGTGAAAGACCCTTCCAGAACATAGGCGAACTCCTCGCCGGGGTGCCAGTGGCTGGGCAGTGTCGTGTGGGGGGGAACCGTGGTGATGCTGACCACCACTTCGGTGCCCTGGACTCCCTCGAGCTGACGGGTGAGCAGGTCCTCGAACTTCAATTCGGGTTTGCCCGTGGCGGCCTGCGCCGATGCAAGTGAAGACTGGGTCATGGTCGTGCCTCCGGTGGATTCTGGTCTGGCGGGGCTCCCGGTGAGCCCCTGTACGGAAACAGGTTAGGCTGTTTGGTTTCACAAAGGAATTCCCTATAATCGAAAGATATCTTTGCAAAAATGCACAGGCTCCCGCGAGCCGGAATCGAGAGGAAACCATGAGCACCTTCGCCACGAGCGCCGCCGTCGGCGCCGAAACCATGGAGCTCGAATGGAACGATCTCACGGTGATTCTCGCCATCTGTCGTGCCGGCAGCCTGTCCGGTGCCGCGCGTATGCTGGGGAACAACCACAGCACCATATTCCGCCGGATCAACGCGATCGAGGAAAAGACCGGCGTGCGGTTTTTCGAGCGGCTGCCGGACGGCTACGTGATGACGGAGGCCGGGCAGACGGCCCTGCGCTACGCCGAGCGCATCGAGAACGAAGTCCACGCCCTCGGCCGCGAGGTGCTCGGCCTGGACATGCGCCTGCAGGGAAAGATCAGGGTCTCGGCGCCGGAAGGCGTGACCACGCAGATCGCCCCCAGGTTGTTTGCCGAGTTCTGCCGGCTGCATCCGAACGTGTCGATAGAGATCACCGGCGGCAGCCTTGCCCTGGACCTGGCGCGCCGCGAGGCCGACGTCGCCATCCGCGCCACCTCCAAGCCCCCGGACACCAGCCTGGGGCGCAAGGTGTGCGATTTCCGTTTCGCCGTCTATTCTTCGCCGCAATACCTGAAACGGCACAAGGACAAGCCCATGCAGGAACAGCAGTGGAGCCTGATCCAGGGCGTCGTCGAATGGTTGGTTCCTTTGGTCTGGAAGAAGAGAGAACAAGGCGAGAGACAGGTCGTGTTTTCCAGCAGCCACTCGCTGGCGGTGTGCAACGCTGCGGCCGAAGGCATGGGCTTCACCCTGCTGCCCTGCTATATCGGCGATACCGACGGCAGGCTGGTGCGGGTCGGTGAGCCGATCGAGCCGTTGACCCTGGAGCTGTGGGTGCTTACCCATCCGGACCTGCGGCACACCGCACGGGTGAAGGCGCTTATTGCGTACTTGTACGAAGAGTTGAAGAGGGAGAGGGAGCTGTTTGAAGGGAAGAGGGGCGGGAAGAGGAATCGCGGCTAAAGCCGCTCCTACAATCCGAGGATTGCCGTGGTGCCGAACTCCGGAATGTAGGAGCGCCTTCGAGCTCCATGGATGGAGGAAGTGCAGCTAATTGCCGGGAGCAATTGCTTCAGCCGCGATCGAGATTCAAGGGTACAAATTTGAAATCTGTCCCCCCACTGTCCTCCGGTCGGATAAGGTTTGAATTATCAATACGATGTAACTACTATTTCATCCAGAGTGTGATCCGGCGGCCTCCCGCGCCGGCAAACAAGAGCCGCAACATAGAGAAAGAAGAAGAGATCGAGTGATGTCTCGTCCCGGTTCCCTCTCCGTGGCCCATCCTCTGGCATGGGCGATCCTTATACTCGGCCTTGCGGGCCCGGCGGGGGCGTCGGCGGCCGCGCACTACGATGTGTCGTACCTGTGGTCGAGTGGACTGGATAGCGTCTATGCCTACGAGCACAAGGTGGCGCGGGTGCTGGGCCCGAATGTATCGGAAAGGCTCAAGGTGGTTCACCGGAGCGGACTCTACGGACTGATCTACTATCGCCGGGGCGACAGCTCGGGCGCGGTCCAGGTGGCACGCGCGCACACCAGGCTGCTGCGGTCCCGTGGGCTGGAACGCGCGGTCCCGATCCGGTCCCGCGACTGGTCCTTCGTCAGCCCGGACGGCGCCCAGCCCGAACCCTCGTCTCAACCCTCGCCTCAACCTTCGCCTGAACCTTCGGTTGCATCCGTCCCGTCGGTGGGGAACAGCGAGCAGGCCCCGGAGATCGGCGACCTCACAGCCGTGGTCGAGAGTCGGATTGACGAATTGCGGCGGGAAGGCCTGATCACGCCGGACGAGCGCACTGCCTGGTCGGCGTACGACTTTACGACCGGAAAGAAGCTGGTGGGGATCAACGAAGACGCCCAGTTCCAGGCCGCGAGCATGATCAAGCCGTTCCTGGCCCTGGCGTTCTTTCACAAAGTGAAGAATCACGAACTCTATTATGGCCCCACGAGCCGGCGGCACATGGAGCGGATGATCCGCTACTCCAGCAACCGCTCGGCGGACTGGATCATGCGCTACGTGGGCGGGCCGCAGGGTGCGCAGGCGATCCTGAAGCGCAACTACGGCGACATTTTCGCCGACACCAGCATCGTGGAGTACATTCCGGCGAATGGCCGCACCTATCGCAACAAGGCCTCCGCCCATGACTACAGCCGTTTTCTGTACGCGTTGTGGAACGAATCCATTCCCGGCGCGCGGGAGATCAAACGGCTGATGGCGCTGCCCGGACCGGATCGGCTTTACACCGGCACCAAGGACATTCCCTCGGGCACCCGGGTCTACGACAAGACCGGCAGCACCGCCAGGCTGTGCGGCGACATGGGGATTCTCGTCGTCAAAGGCGACGACGGGCGACTCTATCCCTATACCCTCATCGGCATTATCGAGAAACAGCAGCGGGCGCGCGACTACGGATCCTGGATCCGGTCCCGCGGCAATGTCATCCGCCGGGTGTCCAGCCTCATCTACACCGAGATATCGCGGAAGCACAACCTGCAATCCACCGTCGCCGATTCCGGCGACAGCTGAGCGTCAAGGAGTTCCTGGGTAGGCTGCGGTGCATTGCCGCTCCTTCGGTATTCCGGGTATTCCGGGGACACAATACTCAATTCCTCCTCCTGACATTTTTCATAACGGCTAGTTGAGTATTGTGTCCCCGGAATTCCTCCCGGAATTCCTGCAGTCTTTTGTCTCCCTGCAATCTACGTTCATCGGAAATATACAGTCCCTGCTTGCGGTTCGTTGGGTTACCCCATAACCTTACTGCGCGTGGGAAAATTTCCCACATATGAAAACAATATTTTTTGGGGAGGCAGATTACAGTGAGCTTCGCTGGGGATCGTTGCGACCACAATACGGACGGATTTTGGGCGACAGGACGTAGAACACCAGTCAGGTTTGCCGTAACCCGCGCGGCGTCCGCGGCCGCGGGCCCCTTCAGTCGATAGGTCGGAACCGGTTGCGATGACCCACTCCCGGTTCTTCTACCAATTGACCCCTGAGTACGGCACCGGCTACTACCTGGGAATAGTCGGCGGCTCTCTGATGCTGCTGTTGCTGGCCTACCCCCTGAAAAAGCGGGCGCGCCGCGCGCCATTGCCTTTTTCCGCCAGGTTCTGGTTCCGCACCCACATGCAGTTGGGGATTGTCGGGCCGGCGCTGATCGTCCTGCATTCCAAGCTGAACCTGGGTTCCACCAACAGCACGGTAGCCTTCGTGTTCATGATGACCGTAATGGTCAGCGGCCTGATAGGACGCTTCCTCTATCAAAAGGTGCACGTCAGCCTTTACGGCCGGCGCCGGGATCTGGGGAGACTGCTGGAGGAACTCAAGCAGCGCATCGATGAGCGCGTGACAGCGGGGCTGGCCGTACCGGGGTCCATTCTGAATCTTGCCAGCGACAACGACCAAGGCGCTATCGACGAGTCGCTGTCCGGCCTGCGCACCATGCGCCGGGAGCTGAGGGCCCCCGGGAACCTTGCGCCGGGCAACGCCACACGCCGCACCGCCGGTTCCGAGCATGGGGAGGAGGAATACCTGGCTTGGCTGCGCAGGATCGATGGCCAGCTCGCCCAATGCATCAGCCTGATGACCTACGAACGGCTCTTCTCCTGGTGGCATTACCTGCACATCCCGATCTTCTTCGCGTTCGTTTTGGCGACCGTGGTGCACATAGTCGCCGTGCATCTGTATTGACGATGAACATTGCGTTCGCTCCTCAAAATACTCCTCGCCCAGATTGCCGTTTGCATGATTCTCACCGGTGCGCCCACCGTGGTCGACGCAAAATCATTACTTGATCTGGTCAGTCCGGGAGAACTGTTCAAGGCCCACCAGTCCGAGCACATCGACTGCACCGGCTGCCACAAGACCGGCAACAAGTCGGCCCAAAACGGGCTATGCCTCGACTGCCACGCGGGGATAAAGGAGGACATCGATTCGGGCCGGGGCCTGCACGGCCGGCACAGCATCCGCACCAATACGCCGTGCAGCGCGTGTCACACGGAGCACCAGGGCAGCGACGCCGACATAGGGGGGGTGCAATCACGGACGTTCGACCACGCCTTGACCGACTTCAAGTTGGTCGGCGCCCACGCTTCCTTGAAATGCACGGATTGTCACGAGGAAGGCGTTCCAAGACGCGAGGCCCCCGACGATTGCGCGGGCTGCCACGACTCGCCTCACGAATCGCGCGGCCTCCCGGACTGCGTGGCCTGCCATGAGCAAACCCGTTGGGCCAACGTCTCGTACAAGCATACGACCCCGGGCTTCAAGCTGTCCGGGGCCCACGACCGGGCCAAGTGCATCGCCTGTCACGGTATCTCGAACTTCGAGACGAAGAATCAGCAATGCGTCGACTGCCATGCCTTGAAGGATGCGCATGCCGGCCTGTTCGGCACCAAGTGTGACGACTGCCACCGCCAGTCGGAATGGAGCAAAGCCCCATTCGACCACGAAAAGCAGACCGGCTACGCGTTGGTCGGCGGGCACCAGCGCGCATCGTGCCACGCCTGCCACCGGTTCGATAGGAAGCTGCCGGAAGCCGGCGACTGTTACGCCTGCCACAAGCGCAATGACATCCACGCCGGCGCCAACGGCAATCGCTGTGCCGACTGCCATAACGAGAAAAGCTGGACTGTCGAAAGCTTCGATCACGAAGCCGTCTCGGGATTCGCCCTGAAGGGCAGGCACCGAACCGTCGCCTGCTCCCTGTGCCACAAGGCAGGTATTGAAGCGAAGCTCGAAACCGGCTGCGTGAATTGTCACGAGATTCAGGACGCGCACGCGGGCGCCCTGGGGCGGCAATGCGCGGATTGCCACGGCGAGCAGGCCTGGGACGAGGTCGATTTCGATCACGATCGCGATACGCACTTCGAGCTGCGGCAGAGCCACCGCAAGCTGAAATGCCGTGCATGCCATGCGCCCGGGCGCACGTGGGACAAGCCGCCGCGGTGTGTCGCCTGCCACGAAAAGGAAAACGTCCACGGCAGCGGAACCAGCCTGGCATGCGATGACTGCCATGATGAAAGCCGGTGGTCGCGGGCGGGACGCTTTCACCACGACTTGACCGACTTCCCCCTTCTGGGCATGCATGGATTGGCGCTTTGCGAAAGCTGCCACCTCGACAAGAACTTCGCCGCCACGGACCCGGCGTGCGAGAGCTGTCACGAAGAGGAAGACCCGCACGGCAGTGCGTACAAAGCCGAATGCGGGGATTGTCACAACCCCAATGCCTGGAGCAGCTGGCGCTTCAATCACGACCAAACGGGATTTTCCCTGGAAGGGGCGCACGGCGAATTGCGCTGCCGCGACTGCCACGATGCGGGCCATCCCCTCAACAAGCGCAACTCCGTGTGCCTGAGTTGTCACCTCGACGATGATATTCACAACGGCCGGTTTGGACGTGATTGCGCGAAGTGCCACAACGGCACTTCTTTCAAGGATGTCGACATCCGGACGATGCTTCCGGGATCCGGCAAGATGGTGCAATAGCAGTGGGGCGCGGCACGGCAATGATCAACGTAGTGAAGCGCCTGTCAGGGCTGGGTCTGCTGCTGTTCGCGATCCACGCACCCCACGCGCTGGCGGCATCGAACGCCGCCCTAGATCACGACCTGACCGGATTTCCTCTGACCGGCGCTCATACCGACGTAAGTTGCGACAGTTGCCACCTCGGTGGGCAGTTCCGGGGGACGCCCCGGAAATGCCAGAGCTGCCACAATGGTTCTCTGGCGGAAGGAAAATCGAGCGGCCATATTCAGAGCTCGAACACGTGTGAAAGCTGCCACACCGACCGCGCCTGGACGCCTGTTGCTAGGGTCGATCACGGTGCAGTGGGCGGGAGCTGTGTGAGCTGCCACAACGGTTCCATGGCCGGGGGGAAGAGCGCCGACCACATTGCCACCGCCGGCGATTGCGCCGATTGTCACAATTCGTTCAGCTGGAGCACGGCGCGTTTCGACCATGCTTCGGTAACGGGCGGTTGCAGCAGCTGCCACAACGGCAGCGCCGCGACCGGCAAGCCCGGCAACCACATTCCCAGCAGCAACAGCTGCCAGAGCTGCCACGGTACGCGCACCTGGTCTCCGGTGATCCGGATGGACCACAGCGCCGTCACCGGGACGTGTTTTACCTGTCACAACGGTTCCACCGCGACCGGCAAGCCCGGCAACCACATCCCGTCCAGCAACACCTGCGACACCTGCCACATCACCAGCAGCTGGTCGAGCGTGCGTTTCGACCACAGCTCGGTCAGCGGGAGCTGCAGCAGCTGCCACAACGGCAGCACCGCGACCGGCAAGCCCGGCAACCACATTCCCAGCAGCAACAGCTGCCAGAGCTGTCACGGCACGCGCGCCTGGTCGCCAGTGACCCGCGTGGATCACAGCGCGGTGACCGGGGCGTGTTTTACCTGCCACAACGGTTCCACCGCGACCGGCAAGCCCGGCAACCACATCCCGTCCAGCAACACCTGCGACACCTGCCACATCACCAGCAGCTGGTCGAGCGTGCGTTTCGACCACAGCTCGGTCAGCGGGGCTGCAGCAGCTGCCACAACGGCAGCACTGCGACCGGCAAGCCGGGCACGCACGTTCCGAGCTCCAACTCCTGTGAGAGCTGCCACAGTACCCGCGCCTGGTCGCCGGTTGTCCGGATGGATCACAGCGCGGTGACCGGGGCGTGCTTCACCTGCCACAACGGTTCCACCGCGACCGGCAAGCCCGGTAACCACATCCCGTCCAGCAACACCTGCGACGACTGCCACATCACCAGCAGCTGGTCGAGCGTGCGCTTCGACCACAGCTCGGTCAGCGGTGGCTGCAGCAGCTGCCACAACGGCAGCACTGCGACCGGCAAGCCGGGCACCACGTCCCCAGCTCCAACTGCTGTGAGAGCTGTCACAGCACCCGCGCCTGGTCGCCGGTTGATCCGCGATGGATCACAGTGCGGTGACGGGGGCGTGCTTCACCTGCCACAACGGCGCCACCGCGACCGGCAAGCCCGGCAACCACGTCCCCTCCAGCAACACCTGCGACGACTGCCACATCACCAGCAGCTGGTCGAGCGTGCGCTTCGACCACAACGCCGTGACCGGGAGCTGCGCGACCTGCCACAATGGCTCACGGCCACGGGCAAGCCGGGGAACCATATCCCCAGCGCCAACTCCTGCGACAGCTGCCACAGCACCCGCAGCTGGTCGCCGGCGACCCGCGTGGACCACAGTGCGGTGACCGGGCGCGTGCTTCACCTGCCACAACGGCGCCACTGCCATGGGCAAGCCCGGCAACCACGTCCCCTCCAGCAACACCTGCGACGACTGTCACATCACCAGCAGCTGGTCGAGCGTACGCTTCGACCACAACGCCGTGACCGGGAGCTGCGCGACCTGCCACAATGGCTCGACGGCCACGGGCAAGCCGGGGAACCATATCCCCAGCGCCAACTCCTGCGACAGCTGCCACAGCACCCGACGTGGTCGCCGGCGACCCGCGTGGACCACAGTGCGGTGACGGGCGCCTGCTTCACCTGTCACAACGGGGTCACCGCGACCGGCAAGCCGGGTAACCACATCCCGTCCAGCAACACCTGCGACGACTGTCACATCACCAGCAGCTGGTCGAGCGTACGCTTCGACCACAACGCCGTGACCGGGAGCTGCGCGACCTGCCACAATGGCTCGACGGCCACGGGCAAGCCGGGGAACCATATCCCGAGCGCCAACTCCTGCGACAGCTGCCACAGCACCCGCACCTGGTCGCCGGTGACCCGCGTGGACCACAGTGCGGTGACGGGCGCCTGCTTCACCTGCCACAACGGGGTCACCGCGACCGGCAAGCCGGGTAACCACATCCCGTCCAGCAACACCTGTGACGACTGCCACATCACCAACAGCTGGTCGAGCGTGCGCTTCGATCACAACGCCGTAACCGGGAGCTGCGCGACCTGCCACAACGGCTCGACGGCCACGGGCAAGCCCGGGAACCATATCCCGAGCGCCAACTCCTGTGACAGCTGCCACAGCACGCGCACCTGGTCGCCGGTGACCCGCGTGGACCACAGTGCGGTGACCGGCGCGTGCTTCACCTGCCACAACGGGGTCACCGCCACCGGCAAGCCGGGCAACCACATCCCGTCCAGCAACACCTGTGACGACTGCCATATCACCAACAGCTGGTCGAGCGTGCGCTTCGACCACAACGCCGTAACCGGGAGCTGCGCGACCTGCCACAACGGCTCGACGGCCACGGGCAAGCCCGGGAACCATATCCCGAGCGCCAACTCCTGTGACAGCTGCCACAGCACCCGCACCTGGTCGCCGGTGACCCGCGTGGACCACAGTGCGGTGACGGGCGCGTGCTTCACCTGCCACAACGGTTCGACCGCCACGGGCAAGCCGGGCAACCACATCCCGACCAGCAATACCTGCGACGACTGTCATATCACCAACAGCTGGTCGAGCGTGCGCTTCGATCACAACGCCGTGACCGGGAGCTGCACCAACTGTCACAACGGCAGTATCGCCACCGGCAAGCCCGGCAACCATTTGCCCACGTCCGCGCAATGTGGCGACTGCCACTCCACCCTCGCCTGGACCCCGGCCACGTTCAATCACGATTCCGTTACAGGCGCCTGTGCGACTTGTCACAACGGTTCAATCGCCACGGGTAAACCGTCCGATCATGTACGCACTACCGCCGATTGCGGCAACTGTCACAACACCCGTTCCTGGAGCGGCGCCCGGTTCACGCACGACCCGGCGGTGACCGACTGCGCGCAGTGCCACGCGGCGGACTTCCGTCCGAACAAACATCTCAAGGTAGAGCAACCGAAGTTGTACTACACCCTATCGGAACTGCGTAACTGCAGCGGATCCTGCCATCTATACCGGGACAGCACGTTGACCACCATCAAGGAAAGCCGTTCGCACGAACACTCCATCAACAAGGGCGAATGGTGAGTGTTTCCGACACCAAACAGAGAAAGTCAAACATGAGATCAAGAATACATATCCTTTGGATATTCTTGTCATATGCCCTTATCCACTGGTACGCGGCCGAGGCACAGCCGACCAGAACCCGCTTCATGAGATCCGTGGAAGTCTCCAAGGTGAATGAGGAATACGTGGTGCGTGTGGAATTCACCACCGGTATGCAGTATCTCAGTCACATTCCGCCCGGAAAGGGTAGGGAGATCAAGATATCCCTGGGTACTCCGGTGGGCCGGTCACAGGCGGACGAGCCCATCGACCAGGAGAGGCTCTCCCCGCACGGGGACGAATCAGCGCTGGACGACGTGCTGCTGGACCTCTCCAACGCATCGAAACCCCTGTTGATCGTTCAGTTCAACGAGTCCGTCGCTTTCCAGGTTCGCGGCGGCAGCGATTTCAGGAGCGTCACCATCACGTTTCATCCGTTGTCGGCGGCTTCGACGACACCCGAGGCAAAGCAAACCGCGAAAGGCAAGCCATCGATACCCCGGGCGCCGGCCGAAGGGGCGGCAAAAACGGCAATCGGCCGACTCTACAATGCGGCCCGCGAGGCATACGTGTCCGGTGACTACAACCGAGCCATCCAACTTACTACCAGCGCGGTGGAGCAAGGGACACCGGATGAGTTTCGCGACTCATTGGAACTGCTCGGCATGGCGCGCGAGGCTAAGGGACAGTTCGCCCACGCGACCGCGGAGTACCAGCGCTACATAACGATTTTTGGCAAGACTGAAGACGTTTCCCGGGTCAAGCAGCGGCTCGACGCCCTGTTGACCGCGGCCCTGCCCGCGACGCAGGAGCCCGCCGAGCAGGAATCGACCGTCTCCAGGCAGGAGGAATCGGGCTGGCGGTACCGGCGTTCCGGCGGCGCCTCGGTCTACTACAACAACGACCGCATAAAGCTGGACAACAATCCTTCGAAGACCACTCGTTCCACGTTGGTGACCGATGCTGACGTAAGCACCCGCTCCTCCCACGGCCCCACTCTCATAGAGACCCGCTTCACCGGCAGCTACGAACACGATCTCACCAGCGACCGGGACAATACCTGGCGTTTCAACGAAGCCTACGTCTCCTGGACCAACCACGAACACGACGTCGAGGCGCTCCTGGGCCGCGAGTCACGCAGCACCGACGGCGTAACCGGCCGCTACGACGGCCTGCATCTCGGCAAGGGACTCACGGACAAAGTGAAGCTGAACCTGATTGCCGGCTATCCCGTTGAATCTACCAGGGATTCCGTCGACACCGAGCGCCCTTTCTATGGAGTGAGCTTCGACCTCGGAAGCTTCAACGATCAATGGGATTTCAATGTCTACTACATCTATCGCACCTACAACGGTTTAACCGACCGGAGCGCGACCGGCGGAGAGGTCCGCTATTTCAACAACGGGCTGTCCGTGTTCGGGCTGGTTGACTACGACATCAGTTTCAATGAGCTCAATAGCGCGCTGCTGCTGGGCAATTGGGTGTTGGGCGATTCCATCCTCTTCTTCAACATCGATCATCGCAAGACGCCGCTGCTGGCCATCCGCAACGCGCTCCTGGGCCAGCCGGACGCCTCCATAGACGACCTGAAGCGTCGATTCAGCAAACAGGAAATCAGAGATCTGGCGTTGGCGAACACGGCCGAAAGCACCTTCGCGACTTTCGGCTATACCCGCACCCTGAATGCGAACCACCAGATCGGCGTCGACGTCACGGCATCGAAGCTCGGCGGCATCGAGGGATCGGAGTTCTTTCCCGCCAGCCCCGCCACGTCGACCGAGTACTACTACAACCTGCAATGGATAAGCAACGGCATGTTCAGGCAGAACGACAACTTCATCGTCGGCCTCAGGTACGAGGACCTGGACCGCCGGGTTCGGTACACGCTGCTGCTGAATGCACGTTTCCCGTTCGGGGAGAAGTGGAGGTTCAATCCGAGGTTGAGCGTGTCGACGAGCGAGTCCAACGACGGCCTCAGCACGCAGGACAAGTTAAAAGCGTCCTTCAACCTGATCTACGCCTTCAACCGCGACTCCGAATTCGAAGCTGAGATCGGGACCGAACAGATCAGGGACAAGGGAGAGAGTTTCAGCGGAGATACGAACATTTACTACTTCTTTACTGGTCTTCGCAGATACTTTTGAGCAAGACGACGGAACACCGGGACATTCCGTACGCCGTGCCGCAGCCGGCAAGACCCGCGCCGCGGGCGGCTTGCCGCGCCCGTGCCGGGGGCTGCGGACGATGACCGAGTTGACGGTGTATGCCGCCGGCGTCGTGGTGATCCTGTTGATCTATTCCTGGTCGCGGCGTCTCGTGGCCGCGCGCCAGAGAACCCGTTTCGAACGGGCGCGGGGCCAGGAAGACATGGAACCGGCGTCCTTGCACCCGGTCATCGACCCGGCCAGGTGCATGGGCTGTGGCGCCTGCGTCAAAGCCTGTCCCGAGGGTGATGTGTTGGGCATCGTCGACGGCAAGGCGAGGCTGGTGACCGCGCAGAACTGCATCGGCCACGGTGCTTGCGCGAAGGCCTGTCCCTACGATGCCATCGAGCTGGTATTCGGAACGGAAAGGCGCGGCGTCGATATCCCGCAGGTCGAGCGGAACTTCGAGACGAATGTCGAAGGCTTGTTCATATCCGGCGAGCTGGGCGGCATGGGACTGGTCGCCAACGCCGTGGAACAAGGCTGCCAGGCGGTGGAATACATTGCCAAACGGGTGAACGGGTCAAAGAGTTCATCGAAAGACGACCTGGGCCTAGTAATCGTGGGCGCGGGCCCGTCCGGGATAGCCGCTTCCCTGATGGCAAAGAAGCTGGGGCTGAAATTCGTCACTCTGGAGCAGGACACCCTGGGCGGCACCGTTACCCACTTTCCGCGCCACAAAGTCGTGATGACGCGGCCCGTGAAGCTGCCGCTATACGGCAGCTTGAAAGTCCGGCGCGTCGAGAAGGAAAAGCTCGTCGAGATGTGGCGCGACGTCATCGCCAGGACCGGCATCGAGCCGCGTTTTGGCTGCCGAGTGGAACGGGTAACCAAACAAGACGGCGGCTTCGTCGTCACTACCGAGAATCAGGAGCATTACCGGTCACGGTGCGTGCTGCTCGCGATCGGCCGGCGCGGCACGCCGCGCAGGCTCGGCGTGCCGGGGGAGGAATCAAGGAAGGTCTTCTATCGTCTACTGGACCCGGAACAGTACACGGATGCCGACCTGCTGGTGGTGGGCGGCGGCGACAGCGCCCTGGAAAGCGCCATGATCCTGGCAGGAGAATCCGGCAACCGCGTGACCTTGAGCTACCGCGGAACTTCGGTGTATCGCGCCAAGCCGGAGAACCGCAGCAGGTTTCAGAGCTTCGTTGATGACGGCAGGATTGCCGTCTTGTGGGAGTCGACCGTGGCTGAAATCAAGAGCCGGTCGGTGGTGATCGAGACCCCGGCCGGAGAGCAGGAGATCGACAACGACTGGGTCCTGGTCAGCGCCGGAGGGGTCCTGCCCACGGCGTTCCTGCAGCAAGCCGGCGTCGAAGTCCGGACTTGGCATGGCGTTTCTCCCGGCCGCTAGGCCGTATTTCCTGGCGGGTCTCGTCCTTGCCTGTTGCCTGTCGTCTCCACCGGCGATGTCGGCGGCGGACGAGGTCCCCGAGGAGATCAACCAGCTCCTGCGCACGCGGCAATATGCGGCTGCCCTGCAAAGGCTGGAGTCCCTGGCGCGGGCCGATCACATCGGTGCGCTCCGGCAGCTTGCAATCCTGTACCGCGTCGGCAGGGGAGTGCCGCGCGATCGGACCAAAGCCTTGGATTACCTGTCCCGCGCCGCGAAGCTCGGTGATGCAGAATCCCAGTTCTATCTCGGCAAGCTGCTGGTCGATGACGCCACCTCCGACGGCGAGCTGAATGACGGCCTGGCATGGCTGAAGAAGGCCGCCGCCCAGGGCTACCAGGAAGCCGGCAAGGCTTATCAAGAGGCGTCGCACAAGACCGTCGCCGCGAAGCCCGCGCAGGACCCCTCCGGGCCGGTCCCTTCGCCGGCGGATCTCGAACAGCCGGGCGAGTATCTCACCAGCGCCGCCGAACACGGAAACCTGGAGCTTCTGGCCAGGGCCATATCGGGCGGCGCGCGTATCGATGCCCGGGATCGACACGGACGCACGGCTCTGTCGGCGGCGGTCGAGGCTGGTCGGACCGAGGCGGTACGGTTCCTCTTGAACAAGGGCGCCGCTGCCAATGCGCGGCTCGCCCGCGGCAACACCGCCCTGCTGCTCGCGACCAAAGCCGGGCGCCCCGCCCTGGTGAAGCTGTTGCTGGCCGCCGGCGCAAACCCGGAAGCCAGGGACGACAGCGGCAACAATGCGCTGATCTATGCAGTCAGCAACAAGAGCGCGGAGATGGTCCGCCTGCTTCTCGCCCACGGCGCCGACGTCAACGCGACGGATTCCGACGGCTGGAGTGTCCTGGATGTGGCCCGCGCCGGCGGGAACGAAGCGGTCCGGAGCCTTCTGAAGAAGGCCGGCGCGAAGCCGCGCATCGCCAAAACAGAAGATCGCAGCCGGACCGCGCGCATGCTTGCGGCGCAATCGGATCAGAAGTCTCGTACCGGCCTGCTGTCCGGCGCCATAGCGCAATCCAACCACGACCTGCTCGCCCATCTGCTCGGCGAAGGCCCGGTGGACCTGGCCGCGCTGGATGCCGAGGGCTATTCGCCGTTGGCACGGGCGGTGCAGGCCGGCGATCCCTTTGCGGTGAAGCTGTTGCTGCGCCGAGGCGCACCCGTGCAAGCCCTCGACGCGCACGGCTACACGCCGGTCCACTATGCCATCGATGGCGGTTCCGTGGACCTGCTGGAGGCCCTGCTTGGTGCCGGTGGTATCGATCCGGCCGGCGAATGGGGCGGCGAGTACCCTTTGCTCTACGCTATCAGGTCGGGGCGGGAAGCGCTAGCGATCGTACTCCTGCAGCACGGATTCGTTCCCGCGGTTGCCGACGGCAAGGGGGAGGACGCTTTCGTGGCGGCCGCGCGCAACAACGCCGTAGCCGTGCTGACGGCCCTGGCGTCCCGCGGCCGCGATCTGAGCCGATACCGGGACAAGGGAGGGAAAAGCCTGTTCTGGCACGCCGTCACGGCCGATCAATATGGGACGGCTGTCTTTCTGATGAAGCAGGGCGCGGCGCGCCGCCTATCGAAAGCGAGCCTGTCCGATTTGTTGATCGTCGCGGCGCGGCGCGGAGATCTCGCGATGCTGAAGCTGCTGGGCGGGGCGGGCGCCAACGTCGATGCCCAATCCGGAGAGGGCACGTCGGCGTTGATGACCGCGGCCGCAATCGGCTGCCTGGACTGCATTGCATACCTTGTCGACCATGGGGCCGCTATCAACGACCGCGACCGCATGGGAAACACCGCGCTGCACATCGCGGTCTTGAACGGAAAGGCCGAGGCGGCGGAAAGGTTGATCGAATCCGGCGCCGATCGCTACATCGTCAATGACGCCGGGGAGAGCTACGCGTCCATCACGGCGCAGGCCAAAGCCGCCGCGGGCGATTGAGTTGTCCGTGGCCGTGATAGTCTGTGGCAATGTTCGACACGACCCCGTACAGCCGGGACCGGTGGAAGCTGCGTATGCTGGACATCGTCCTGGCCGTGCCCGCGCTGTTGTTGTTGGCGCCGGTCATGGTGCTCATCGCTCTGGCGGTTCGCCTGGACAGCCGCGGGCCCGTCATCTATCGGGAAGCCCGCCTCGGGCGCGGCGGCAGGCCGTTCACCATACACAAGTTCCGCACGCTGCATCCGGGCCACTCGGAAGAGTCCCTGGTCGCGCTGCCCGGCGACCCGCGCATCACTCGGCTCGGCAGGCGGCTGCGGCCCGCGCACGTCGACGAGCTGCCTCAGCTGTTCGACGTGCTGCGCGGACGCATGAGCCTGGTGGGGCCGCGGCCGGCAAGGGCTGAAATCTGGGCCGGGGTGCCGGCGGACCTGCGCGCGCGGGCGCTGTCGTTCCGTCCCGGCATGACGAGCCCGGCGAGCGTCGCCTTCCTGTGCGAGAACCGGTTTCTCTCCCGCTGCCCCGAGCCCGAGGCGCTCTACCGGGATATCGTCTTTCCCGAGAAGGTGGCCGAGGACGTGCGATACTTCGAGTCCCGTACATTCGGGAGTGACTTTCGGCTGTTGCTGAGGACCCTGCTCCGGGTCGAGCTTCGACGGCGGGACGAGCAATGCCGCAAGCGCCTGGAACATCTGCTCGGCATTCCTGACGCGGATATAGGGGGGAATCAACAATGAGAACGTCCTTCTGGCAGGGACTGAGACGGCTCACTGATCTTCGCATCACGCTGCCGACGTCTCTCTCCTCGATCTATCTCGGGGTGGCAGTGGCCCGGTTGCAGCACGGCCTGGACCACACGTGGCTGGCGGTGACGGTGCTCGCGTTCTTCATGATCGAGGTGGCGAAGGAGGCGTGGGGCGATATCTTCGATTACCAGTCAGGAGACGATCTCGCCGTCGCCCCTAGAGACCGCACGCCGTTTTCCGGGGGCGACCGCGTGCTGGTGAAGCATCTGCTGACCCGCGGCGAGACGTGGGCCATCGCCGGTGCCTTCGCCGCGGCGGGACTGGCGCTCGGGGCAGCGATCGTGTTTCTGCGCGAGCCCGCCGCCCTGTGGATCGGCACACTCGGCTTCCTGCTCGCGTGGTCCTACAACGGACCGCCGCTGCGTTTCGCCTACCGCGGTCTGGGAGAGCTCGATGTGGCGCTTTGCTACGGCCCGTTGATCGCGTTGAGCGCCTACCTGATCCAGACGCACCGGCTGAGCTGGGAGGTCCTCTGGCTGTCGCTGCCGCTGGGGATCATGATAGCGGCGTTCCTGTGGACGGATGAGTTCCCGGACTTCCATGCGGACCGCGCCACGGGCAAGCGCAACATGGTGGTGCGCCTGGGACGGGAAAGGGCGGCCCTGGTGCTGCCGGTGATCTATTCCGTGGCGCTGATCATCCTCGCCGCGCTGCCGCTCCTCGATCTTCCCCTGAGCGTCTGGTTCGGCGCCATCGGTTTCGTGCCGGCCGCCTACGCCTGCGTGCAGGTGCTGCGCGCACCCCGCACCTTCTATCGGACCAAGCCCGCGCAGCCCGCCGCACTGGCGGCGTTTCTTCTCTACTCGATCGGCGCCGGCACCGGCGTGCTGCTGGGTTGAGGTGAGAGGATTCGGGGGACACAATACTTAAATAGTCTCCCTAATACTGCCCAGAGGAGGGAAGTGATGGAATTGAGTATTGTGTCCCCGGAATCGCCGGAATCAGCGAGATGAGATATGAACTGCATTACTGGCCCACTATTCAGGGCCGCGGTGAATTCGTCCGGCTGGCGCTGGAGGCCGCCGGCGCCGACTACGTGGACGTGGCGCGCCTGCCCGCGGGCAGGCAAGGGAAGGGATCGGACAGCGCGATGGGCGCGTTGTTCCACGACGCCGGCTCCAAGGGGATCGCACACCCGCCGTTCGCGCCGCCGTACCTGAAGGCGGGCAGGCTGCTGATCGGGCAGACCGCGAACATTCTTCAGTTTCTCGGACCGCGGCACAACCTCTCGCCGAAGAGCGAGGCAGGGCGGCTGTGGACGCACCAGTTGCAGCTCACCCTGGCCGATTTCGTCGACGAGATTCACGACACGCACCACCCGATCTCGGCGATGCGCTACTACGAGGAGCAGCGCGACGAGGCGCGGCGGCGGACGGCGGATTTTCTCGATGCGCGGCTGCCGAAGTATCTCGGCTATATCGAGACGGTCTTGGAGCGCAACGACGGCGGGCCGCATCTGGTCGGACGGCGGTTGAGCTACGCGGACCTGTCGTTGTTCCAGGTCGTCGCGGGGTTGAGATATGCGTTCCCGAAAGCGATGCGGCGCGCGGAGAAGAAATATCCACGCGTGGTGGCCGTCCACGACGGCGTCGCGGGGCATCGCCGCGTAGCGGCGTATCTCGATTCCGAGCGCCGGATTGACTTCAACGCTGACGGATTGTTCCGGCACTACCCGGAGCTCGACGCGTAGCACAGTCGCGGTCTCTCCGTACGTAGAATGCTGCGGGGCTTTAGACCTCGCCCGCAAAGGACCAAGGTGCCCCCCTGCGCGGAAACTGGGTAGAATGCGATCCTGACAACAACGAGGTTGGGGAGCGGTCATGAGTACTTCTGGCTGGGTCCGTTGTGCAGTCGCTTTCTGTTTGTTGATCTCCGGGTACCGGGTCGCCTACGCCGTGGCGGGCAGTCAGAACGTAGCCTTGTCGGGCGAGTCGCTGCAAACGGTCCTCATTACGCTGCCTAACGGCACGCAGCAGGAAGCGGACACCGACGACCGTAAAGGCCTGTTCTGGCTGGCACGGGATCGGGACCACCCCGGCCACAGCATCGCCCATTACGGTTTCAACGCGGGTGACGGCGTGTACACCGTGAGCCGCAAGGACGGGACCCTCATCTTCGGCGCCGTGGTTTTCGGCGGCGCCGCCCACATCTTTTTTCCATCCTCACAGGTCTCGACGACTGCCGGCAGTGACTCGGCGCTCGAGCCCGACACGTTCACCGGGCGGGTGACGGTGACACAGGGCGGCAAGCCGGCGTCCGGCGCGGAGGTGTGGGTAACCGGACTGAACGGCGAAGCGTACGGCTCCGGCGCCTCCGACGACAAGGGCGAGGCCAGATTCATGGGGATCAGGACCGGATTCTACCGGGTCGACATCCTGATGCCCGGCGCGGGCACCGCGCCTCCCGTCTTCCGCACCCGGTACCAGTTGCTTCGGGGAGACATGGCAGGGGTCGGCGTGGATCTCGACCAGCCGGCGGACCCGCTCGGTCAGCTCCGGTCGTGGCGGCATTATTTCAAGGCGCAGGACGATGACAAAGGAGTTGCGACTGCCGTCAAGGAATCTCGGCTCTATTCCGCCGAGGGCGAGGAAATCACCGTCGACTACTTCATGGCGCATGTCTCCCCCGGTATCCGCAGGCTGTTCGGAGACATCCGGCAGCAATGGTCGGAGCATACCGATCAGGGCTACAGGGCGAAGCTCGTCCTGAGCTGGAAGGGCCTTCTCCTTCAACGGCACAAGGAGGCGGTCGATGCGGGATTTCCGGTCGATGAGGAAGCATACAAACAAGCGCGCGACCTGCTGAGCACCTGGCTCACGCAGCTACAACCCAACACCGGCTCGCCCGGCTCCAGGTCCGCCTCCACTCATGCCGCGTCTCCGGCGCCAGCCTCGACCAATGCGCCCCCGCCGACCCCACTTGCGACGGGTCGCGTTGATGGAAGGGTAGTGCTGGACGATGGATCGGCCGTACCCGGAGTCGTGATCACTTTGCGGGGGGATGCTCTGGACGGGCAAAGAACCGCGGTGAGCACCGCCCGCGGCGAATACCGGATTTTGAGCCTGCAACCGGGGCACTACACGCTCACCTGGGAGCTTGAGGGGTTCACAACCATCAAGCGCGATGTCGAGGTGAGCTCGGGTCGAACCGTTACCCTCGAAACGACCTTGCAGGTTGCGACGGAAGAGGAGGACATCGTTGTGACGGGAAAGACCGGAGTGCTCGGCGACTTGTCGAACCCGGAAGTGCTGCGCGTCCTGAACATGCAACTGAACCTGCCGAGTGAGCAAGGTATGCTCGATATGCGTGTCTGGCCGGAACACAACGGCATCCGCTTCGATCGGAGTGCGGGTTCCGCGGGAACGTACGGGGACAGTGTAGGCGGCGTCATCAATGTAATCACCAAGACCGGCGGCAACGAGTTCCAGGGGACTTTGGACTTTTACTTCAAGGGGTTTGATGACCGGCTGCGCGCCTGGGACAGGATCTCCAGCCTGCCTCCCGGCGCGGAAGAGGAAACGTACGAGGCAATCCGGCAGGGACCCGTCATCAAGGACCATCTATGGTTCTTTGGCGCCGCCGCGCCAACCGGGGATGCCACGGGCGGCATGAAGCCGTTTTGCATCGGCAACGGCGGCGACGCCCCGATCACCGGTCGGATCCCATCCAGCGCTCCGCGCGATTTCAGCATCCCGCCGGGGAAGAGCGGGTGCGTCGACCCCGGCACTGGAACGTGGTCGGTGAACGAGTTACCGGGAGCCGGCGAGCCCTGGCCGCTCGACCCGGAAGTCCTCAAGACGTTGAAGTGGTCGTTCGTGTCGGGCGGCACGGCACTGATCCCCGGTGACGCCGGCTGCGGCAAGGACGACAAGCCCGTACCGTCATACTCGTACTTCCTGAACGGCGCTCCTACTGCGTGCGACCGCCAGCTGGGCTACCAGGATTTCACTGCCATTGGACCGGATTCCGGCGTCACCGGCTTTGGCCTGGTGGATGGTCCGCCGAGCGGACCCTGGCCATGGGACATCTTCCACGTGCAGCCGTTTGATTGGGGCCCGCCCGCGGGCGGCAACAACGCACTGGGCGGGGCGTGGGGTACGGGCACGGCCCGCTCGAATTACGTCAATGACCGATGGCAGTTGAATGACAGATGGTCTTTCAATCTCGGGTTGAGATACGACGAGAGTACGCAGCAATCCGATCAAACCGCAGCGAACCTCGATGCGGTAGCGGAGTGGCTGAGCAGATCCCATAAGGCAACGGGGAACGATTTCGCGCTCCCCGGGTTTTACGGGAACGACAGCGGGGGCGTCGTCATCCCGCGGGGTCACGAGGACTTCCAGCCTTTCCGTGTAACCAGCGCGAACGACGTACAACCGGGCAGCATCGTCGTGATTCAGCAAGGCAGCGTGGCTAACCAGGGCATCGCGTGGTTCGGCCCCGAGGGGGTGCCGGCGCTGATCGGGAATGCGTTGACGGTGCGGTTCAATGTCGCCCTGGAGGGGGCGCCGCCTGCAAAGTCTCTCAACGACCGGCTCTATGATTTCTCACGCTCTTCCTGGTTCAATGGACCTGCCTCGCCCTCCGAGAGCACCTTCAGGCCGTTCGTCCATACGTATCCGATTGACGGGAACATGATGGGAAGTTCGATGGGGGCCGTAATCCGTTACGATCTTTTCACTCAGGCCTACGCGAGCTCCGACCCATTGCAGGACTTCATCGATTCGCTGGCCTCGAATCAGGCTCCTGCGGCGCTCGCTGAGCTGTTCCCCAAATTGGTCGAATTCCAGATGCCGGCCCGGGACGCCGCGCCCGAGGAACCGGTCCCAAGGTTCAAATCCCTGCCGCGCGACGCGTTTTTCTATTCCAGCGGCCACGCCAAGTCCAAGGTCGATGACCAGTGGGGCCTGAAGCGGCTCGGCTTCAAGGCGAGCGGGCGCGACGGCAAGGGGACGCTTTGGCCGAAGAAGGGGACCGCGGTGACTGTCGCCATGGTGGACAGCGGCATCGACATCACCCACCCCGATCTCCAGCGGGTGCTGTGGACCAATCCCGGGGAGATTCCGGGCAACCATGAAGACGACGACGGCAACGGGTTGGTGGATGACGTATTCGGCTGGAACTTCGTGGAGTTCGACAACGACATCCGCGACAAGAACGGCCATGGCACATTCGTGACCGGGATCATCGCCGCCACCGCGGACAACGGACTCGGCATTGCCGGCATCAACCCTTGGGCGCGCATCATGCCGGTCCGCGTGAGCAACTTCCACGGCGACAGCAACAGCGTCAGCGCCGCCATGGGCATCTCCTACGCGGCGCGCATGGGAGCCCGGGTGATCAACGTGAGCATTGCCGGCAAGTCGACCTCCAAGGCGGAGCAGGCGGCCATCGCCTTCGCCAACAGCAAGGGCGCCCTGGTGGTGGTGGCGGCGGGCAACGACGGTGCCAACATCAAGGACTACTCGCCGGCCGGCCTCGACGGAGTGATCGTGGCGGCGGCGATCAACAGCGAGGGCCGGCGCGAGAACTACTCCAACTGGGGCAACGTGGACATCGCCGCGCCCGGCTCGGACATCGTGTCGCTGCGGGCCGCGCGCACCGATCTGATGCAGTTTGAACTGAAGGACTACAAGCCCGGGACCAACGTGATCGGCCGGGAGCGGCTGCTGTACTACGCCTCGGGGACGAGTTTTGCCGCGCCGTATGTGACGGGGGTGGCGTCGCTGCTGCTGTCGATCAACCCTAAGCTGACGGCGGCGGAGGTGAAACGGATGATCCTGCAGTCGGCGAAGGACATCGACGTGCCGGGGACGGACCAGTTCACGGGCTACGGGCTGCTGGATGCGGCGGCGGCGCTGAAGGCGGATCCGAAGTTTCATGTCGATGCGGCGATTGACGGCGTCGGCGTGGTGAACAAGGGGGGTCCGCAGGTGCGGGTGACGGGGACGGCGGATGCGGACAAGTTCAAGCGGGCGTGGATCGAGATCGGCAAGGGGGAGAATCCGGGCCGGTGGAAGAAGGTTGCGCAGGTGAGGAAGGCGGTGCAGGGGGGAACGCTGGGGGACATTCCGGCGGCTGAGTTCGGGGGCGCGAAGGAATGGGTGATCCGGCTGGTGGTGGAGCACCGGAACGGTCGCAAGCGAGAGAACCGCTTCATCCTCAAGCTGGGGTGATCCGGTTCGCTCCTGGTGCCTGACCACGGCACGGTATCGGTGGAGCTTGCGATGTTCAAGGAAATGGCCCCGGCCGCCAGATGCATATGAACGCTGACCGACAGCACGGGGAAACAGGCATCGCCCGAGGAGCGTAAGCGCCGCGACAAGCACGGCAAATAGGTCGTTGCCGCATCCGCGAAACCGGAGGCCACGGTACTGACAGAGGACATGCAGGCCATCAAGAGCGCCGGCTACGGCATCAGGGCCAGGGACAAGCACGACCTGCCTGGCAGGATCGCGGCGTTGTATATCGAGGCGGATACCGTGCTGCGCCCCGAGCACCTTTGGCCAAGAGACAAGTCGAGGCGGAATCGGAGTTTTCTGGGCCCGGCTGATGCTGGCAGAATTCCGGTCCCGATCCGCCAGCCTCGAGAAGGTATTGACCATGAGCGAGAAGATTCCGGAGGTAACCGGCGGCTGCTTCTGCGGCTCGGTCCGCTACCGCGCCCGTTCGGTGGACCCCGAGGTCACCGAGTGCCACTGCTCGCAGTGCCGAAAGCAGTCCGGCCACCGCTATGCGGGCGCCCGGGTCGGGACCGGCGACGTCCACATCGAGGGAGCCGAAGGCCTCACCTGGTTCCAGGCTTCCCCCGATGCCGAGCGGGGTTTCTGCTCGACATGCGGTTCCCACCTGTTCTGGCGCGGCACGCATGGGGATCACATGGTCATACTCGCGGCCTCCGTTGACGCGCCCAGCGGGTTGCGGATGGCGCGCCACATCTTCGTCGGCGACAAGGGCGACTACTACGAGATCGACGACGGACTGCCGCGGTTCGACGGCTATGACCGGCCGGTTTGAGGGGATAGAGCATGATCGCGGCTGAAGCCGCTCCTACGATCCGTGAACAAGCACCGCACTGAGACCGCGGATCGTAGGAGCGGCTTCAGCCGCGATGCGACGACCTCCGCTGCCTGTGTCCCCGCCGTCAAGCACGTTCCGGGACCACCATCGGGTTCTTACGGAGGTGTCGGTCCTGGGTGCATGATCGCGGCTGAAGCCGCTCCTACAATCCGTGAACAAGCACCGCACTGAGACCGCGGATCGTAGGAGCGGCTTCAGCCGCGATCATCCCACCCCGGGCGACGATGTACACTCGCGCCATGCCGATCGTTGAAGTCGAGAACCTCACCAGGTATTTCCCGAAGCCCGACTCACCGTCGCAGTACTTCACGGCGGTTGATCACGTGTCGTTTGCCATAGAGGAAGGTGAGATCTTCGGCATACTTGGGCCCAACGGGGCCGGCAAGACCTCGACGCTGGAGATGATCGAGGGTCTGCTGGGTATCGATGAAGGCAGCGTGCGCGTCGCCGGTATCTCGGTCGCCAAGAACCCCGTCGCGGTCAAGCAGCGCATCGGCATCCAGCTCCAGGAGAGCGAGTACTTCGACTACCTCAGCTTGGCGGAGCTGTTGACCCTGTTCGGCCGCTTGTATCACCGCCGGGTTTCCGTAGACGGCCTGCTGCGCGGCGTGGGCCTCGAGGACAAGAAGCACGCGTATACCAAGCAGCTTTCGGGTGGCCAGAAACAGCGGTTCTCCATCGCCTCGGCGCTGGTGAACGATCCCGAGGTTCTGTTCCTGGACGAGCCGACGACGGGACTCGATCCTCACGCCCGGCGCAACCTGTGGAACCTGGTGCGGGAAATTCACGGCAGGGGCAAGACCATCGTCTTGACCACGCACTATATGGAGGAGGCGGAGGCGCTTTGCGGCCGGGTGGCCATCATGGACCGGGCGAAGATCATCGCCCTGGACAGCCCCCGCAGGCTCATCGATCGGCACGTGCCGGAACGCAAGGAGAGAGTGCTCGGCGGCACGCTGGAGGACGTGTTTCTGAAGCTCACGGGCAGGGAGTTGGAATGAGCGTCTGGAATCTGATGGTGGCCCAGCTCCGGATCTACCTGCGGGACCGGCAGTCGGTGCTGTTCGCGCTGTTCTTTCCGTTGTTCTTCATGCTGGCGCTGGGGTACGGCGTCGACCGCGACGTCGATTCCCTGGACGTCGGGATCGTGGCCGCGCCTGCCGGGAGCGCGGCCGGGCCGTTGATCACCGCTTTGAAGAACCAGGACCTGATCCACGTTTCGGTGGAAAGCGAGGGACAGGCGCGCCGGGCCCTCGACAAGGGTGACCATGACCTGGTCCTCTTTCTGCCGGCCGCCCCGGTCGCCGAGGATGCCGCGACGGTGTCCCTCAAAGTGCTGGTCAACGCCGCGCAGCCACAGCGGGCGCGGCGGGCAATCACCATGCTGAACGGGGTGCTCGGGCAGATCGAGCACGACATCCGGAAGCTGCCCCCGCTGTTCACGCTCGACGCCGAGGACGTGCGGGCGCGCAATGCCCGCTACATCGACTTTCTGATTCCCGGGCTCCTGGCCTTCATGGTCCTGCAGCTCTCCATCGCGGGCAGCGGATTCAACATCGTGGAGTACAAGCGCAAGGGTATATTGAAGCGGCTGTTCGTCACGCCTCTGCGGCCGGCGGAGTTCATCGCGTCTCTCGTCGCCGCACGGCTCACTATCATTGTCGTGCAGATCTCGCTGCTGCTGGTGGTCGGGTGGCTCGTGTTCGATGTGACGATCCACGGCAGCCTGGCGCTGCTTTATCTCTTCATCATTGCCGGGAGCATTCTGTTCCTCAGCATCGGGTTCACCCTCGGCGGTATCGCAAACACTCAAAGCGCCATCCTGGCGCTGGGCAACGTGGTGATATTCCCCCAGCTCATGCTGGCCGGCGTCTTCTTCCCGATCGATGCGCTCCCGGGGTGGCTGCGGCCGGTGGCCTCGATGCTGCCGCTGAACTTCGTGTCCGACGCCCTGCGGCGGGTCGGCAACGACGGCGCGATCATCACCGACCTCGGCACAGACGTCTTGGGACTTGCCGTATGGGGAGTGATCGGCGTGTTTCTAGCGATACGCTTTTTTCGCTGGAGCGACGTCGCGGCGAGCTCCGGGCGCAGATAGGGGGAGCCCGGTCACCGCCCGGGCGCGTTCATCCCCTCTTTACGAGCGCGTCGCGGATTTCCTCCAGGAGCTGAACCTCGCGCGGGGGCGGCGGCGCCTCGGCGGGCGCCTCTTCCTGCTTGCGTTTCAGGCGGTTCATGCCCTTGATCAGCAGGAACAGTGCGAAAGCGACGATCACAAAGCTGATGAGCGCGTTGATGAAGACCCCGATATTCAGGGTCACCGCGCCCGCTTCCTGTGCCGCCTTCAGGGTCTCGAAGCTGCCGCCCTTGAGGGTGATGAAGACATTGGAGAAATCGACGCCGCCGGTGATCAAGCCGACGATGGGCATGATGACGTCCCGGACGAGCGAGTTCACGATGGAAGTGAACGCTGCGCCGATCACGATGCCCACGGCCATGTCCACCACGTTGCCGCGCATCGCGAATTCCTTGAATTCTTTGAACATGTCACTCACCGTCTTTGTGTTGGAATCCTCACACTTACAACATTTGCGCGAACTAATCCATAGGCTCGCGTGGCACATCCGCCTGCGGGGCACTTGACATAGATCACGCGGGCCGCTGCATTCGTGGTCGCCGGGTCTGGTGCAGGAGTTGCGGCTCTGCTACAACGACGCCATGACCACCGGCCGCGCGCTTACCGCCGTCGAGATGTCCGCGCAGCAACGGGACATCTCGGTTTCGGAGTTCTTCCTGAAGAACCGCCACCTGCTCGGCTTCGACTCGGGCGCCAAGGCCCTGGTCACCACCGTCAAGGAGGCGGTGGACAACGCCCTGGATGCCTGCGAGGAGGCCGGTATCCTGCCGGAGATCCGGGTCGAGGTAACGGCCTCCAGGCACGACGACGGCGTATTCGTGGTCGCGGTGGAGGACAACGGTCCGGGGATCGTCGAGGAGCAGCTTGCGCGCATCTTCGGCAAGCTGCTGTACGGATCGAGGTTCCACAAGCTCGCGCAGTCGCGCGGCCAGCAGGGCATGGGCATCGCCGCCGCCGGCATGTATGCGCAGCTCACCACCGGCAAGCCGCTGCACGTGTTGAGCCGGGTAAAGGGCGAGCCGAAGGCGACGGAGATGTACGTGTCCATTGACACCGCCAGGAACCGGCCGGCGCTGCACAAGAAGCGGCACATCAAGTGGGATCGATCGCACGGGACGCGGGTGGAAGCGGAGCTCGAGGGGCGCTATCAGAAGGGTCCCCATTCCATAGAGACGTATCTCAAGCAGACGGCGATGACCAACCCCCATGTGACGCTGCATCTGCGGGGACCGGACGGCGAGGCGAGCACCCACAAGCGCGTCAACCGCGTGCTGCCGGAGCGGCCGGTGGCCGTGAAGCCGCACCCTCACGGCATCGAGCTTGGCCTGCTGATCCAGATGCTGCGCCATACCCGCAGCCGGAATCTGCTGCAGTTCCTGGAAAGCGAATTCGCCCGCGTGGGACGCAAGACGGCCGAGGAGATCATCCAGCGCGCGCACACCCATGTCAGCGCCCGCTCCTATCCCAGGCGTATCGCCCATGCCGAAGCCAACGCCCTGTATCGCGCCGTGCAGCGGGTAAAGGTTTCCGCCCCGGCCACGAGCTGCATCGTGCCCATCGGCGAGCAGCAGATGCTGGCAGGTATGAAGAAGGAAGTGGCGGCTGATTTCTATACCGTGCTGACCCGGCCGCCCGCCGTGTATCGCGGCAATCCCTTTCAGGTCGAGATTGCGATCGCCTACGGCAGGTCCGGCGCAGGGGACGGGCAGAAAGCCCCGGGAAAAGGAGGCGCGAAACGGCAAGGCAGGCATTCGACCCGCTCCGATGACGACGCGGACATGATCTCGGCGGCGGATGAGCCGGTCCGGCTGCTGCGCTTTGCCAACCGCGTGCCTTTGTTGTACGAGCCCGGTGCATGCGCCGTCACCCAGGCGGTCATACAGACCAACTGGCGCCACTACGGCCTGAGGCAGGGCAAAGGGGCACTGCCGCTGGGCCCGATGCTGATCATGGCGCATGTCGCTTCAGTGTGGGTACCGTTCACTTCCGAAGCCAAGGAGGCGATCGCCGCTTATCCGGAAATCCTGAAGGAGCTGACGCTGGGGCTGCAGGAATGCGGCCGGCGGCTCGCGGCGTACGTGCGCCGCGAAGCGCGGCTCAAACAGGAGATCGAGAAGCGCGCCTACGTCGAGCAGTACCTGCCTCATATCGGCGAGGCGCTTCAAAGCATCCTGCACTTGAGCGACAAGGAGCGCGATGCGGCCGTGCATCGCCTGGACGACAATCTGCAGCGGAATTGGGGACGCTGACGGGGGAACACTGATGGCCAAGCGGAAACGGGCTGCGGCAGCCGGGACACTGGACGAGGCCACGCTGCGCTTCATTGACCAAGTCGCGAAAAGCGTTATGGCACGCATACGGCAGGGCGAGCTTCCATTCCTCGATCTGCCCGTGCGCAGTCTCGCGAACGTCGACTACGATCCGGACAAAGGGTATCTGGAGCTGGGCGGAGCGCTGAAATCGCGCACGCTCACGATGCGCACCGCGCGCATTTTCGCCCAGACCCTGAAGCTGATGGCCGCCTCACGCGAGATGGTGCAGCGGGACGATTTCGCCACCAAGCGGGAGGCCTACTACATCAGCAAGAACTGGGGCGGCTGCCGATTCGACGAACAGGCCGAGTCCGACGCGGTGATGGATGACGTCGAGGCGATGGCTTCCATGCATGGCCTGTCCCGCGAGAACCTGCGCTTCTATCCCGAGGCCCACGGCGGGGCGGTGGCAGGCGAGCTGGTGGTGCTCGATACGGACCCCGAGACGGGCGGCACCATCGAGATCGACTGCCGCCGACTGGGCAGCGGGGCCTACAGCATCCCGCATTCCGTCGAGCACCTCGAGTTCCGCACGCAGGCGAAATTCCTTCTGGCCATCGAGACCGGGGGCATGTTCCAGCGCCTGAACAAGCACGGTTTCTGGCGCCAGAAGGCATGCATCCTGGTGGAGCTGGGCGGGGTACCTACGCGCGCCACCCGGCGCTTTATCCGACGGCTCGCCGACGACAAGGCACTGCCCGTCTACTGCTTCACCGACTGCGATCCGTACGGTTTCGCCAACATCTACCGCACCCTGAAGGTCGGGTCCGGCAATGCCGCACACATCAACCGGTTCTTCTCCGTGCCGCAGGCGCAGTATCTGGGCATGACGCCGCAGGACATCGACGAATACGGCCTTGAGGACGCCACGCATCCCCTGACCGCAAGTGACATCAAGCGCGCCGACGACGCGGTGCGCAATGACCCGTTCTTCGCCGCGCAGCCGCAGTGGATCGCCGCGATCAAGGAGCTGCTGCGGATGGGGGTGCGGGCCGAGCAGCAGGCCCTGGCCAAGTGGGGGCTCAATTACGTGATGGAGGAGTATCTGCCGCGCAAGCTGGCGGACCCGGGCGGCTTCCTTCCCTGAGCCTGTCGAGGGTTACCAACAGGTCCCCGGATCACGGCCGCGCCCCGCGGGCCGCGATCACGATGAAGGTCAGGATCAGCTCGGCGCCGCTCCACAGACCCGCGCTGATCCACAGAGCCGCAGGACCTGGAGCGGCCGGCACGATGCGCGCCAGCGCCGCGCCGCTCATCAGCAGGGCGGCCACATGGACGGCGCGCGAGGCGTTCGGGTCGCGGTAGCGGGCAAGTAGCCGGGTGCGGGCCATCACCGCCACCGTGAGCGTACCCAGGGCGCCGATGGTCAGGGCGTGCACGCTGCGCGGCAGGGCGGGATAGCCGGTAACGAGCGATATGCCGACGAGGGCGAGCCCGGCGGCCAGCCAGCCGTAGCCAAGCCCCAGGATCAGGAGGTCCGGTCGCTTCGTGCATCGCCACAGTCTCCAGCGCCCCATCCGGACCGCCGCCGTCAGCGCCGCGGCCAGGAGCGCGGCGCCGGCAACGGGCGCGAGGGCGGACAGAGGCGCCGCGACTAAAGCGATGGCCAGGCAGATGAGCCCTGCCCCCTCCAAGGCGGGCTGAACGCGCGCTTCCAGACGGCCGCCCGAGCGGATGATGTAGCCCGCGACCGCCGGGGCAATAATGCGACCGCCCATGAAAAACATCAGCGATCCCAGCAGGATTACCGCCGCCAGCAATACCGGCGCGGCGTCGGAGGACACCGGCTCGCCGGCCCAGCGCGCGGCCAGCACTGACGCCCCCGCCAGGCCAGTGATGATCACCACCATCGAGCGGTTCCGCCACTTGCGGGCCGAGCGGGCAAAAGGGGGTACCACGCAAAAGGCCACGGCGATCCCGAAGACAGCCGCCGCCATGACAGCCGCCCCGCTTCCCGGCCGCAGCAGGAAGGCGAGACGAGCGAGGGCCCATGCGCCGAGAAGGGCCGCGGTCACCGGCACGGGGCGGCGGCCGAGGAGAAATCCCGCCACCACCGCGAAGGCGTAGCCGAACAACATCTCACGCGCGTGTCCCGCCGGATTCGACAGTCCGGGTGGGACGCTGCCAGGGCCGGTGAGTCCCCAGACCCACACCAATACGGCTGCGGCGCTGTAAAGGGACGCTGCCGGAAAGAACCAGATATGGGCAAAGGGTGGACGGCTGCGGCGGTCGGCGCTCATAGTCCCCGGCCAGGGTCGTTTTCAGGCACAGTCTGAGTCAGGCGGCGAAACAGTCGAGTCCAGGAGCAAAGTGTCGCTTCAATCAAATGCGGGGCAGCCGTCGGGCAATCGAATCTACAACTGCGTGGCGAGGGGAAGCTCGGTGGTGTCCTTGATCTCGGTGACGGCAATCGCGGAGTGGGTTTCGCGGATCATCGTCATGGTCATGAGCTCGTTGCGCAGGAAGGACTCGAAGTGGCGGATGTCCTTGCTGACGATCTTGAGGATGTAGTCGACGTCACCCGTTACCGTGAAGCACTCCAGCACTTCGGGCAGCCGCGCGACCTGGCGTTCAAAGTCCTCGAGGTTCTGCCGGCCGTGCTCGGACAGCTTGACCGTGACGAAGGCTACCACCTCCATACCCAGCGCTTCGTGATTCAGCAATGCCACCCGGCGCTCGATCACGCCCGCTTCCTCCAGGCGCCGTATCCGCCGCCAGCAGGGTGACTGGGACAGGCCGACTTTGTCCGCGATCTCGGCGGTGCTGAGTGCCGCGTCGCGCTGCAGGAGCTGGAGAATCGCCTTGTCGGTGGCGGAGATCTTGGTGGGCATAAATATTGCTGCGTTCTCACCTTATGAGAAACAACTATACGTGTAGACCGGTAGAATGACAAAAGATTCGTCCGATTCTTCGAACGTTGGCTCGACAAGGGGACCCGTGGGCCGGATTCAGCGAGGCGACGGGGGGGAAACCTCGAGGCTCCGTAGGGAAAAATCGCGATGCTGGTGTGTCAGATGTGGGAGTGGGGCCCTGCGAGAGGGTTGGCCCGCAGGAGATATTCGTTTAACATGGGTGAGAGTCGAGCTCGATCCGTGGAGAGGAAAAACCATGAAAAAGAATAACCCTTCGATGTCGGAACCTGACGAACCAGTCACTCCAACAAGCCACTCGAGAGAGCGCCGCAAGCTCGTGCGAAATCTTGCGGCGGGGGCAGGCCTCGTAGCCGGCACCGGGGAGAGCAGTCGCTGGTTGAAGCCGGTCGTCGAATCTGTGGTCTTGCCCGCACACGCGGTCACGAGCGGAGCCCTGCTGTGTTCAGCCGCTTCCGCAAACATAGAGAACTCGGACGGCGATGGTGATGACGGCAGCGCGATATTCGGCGCCTATCCTCCTGGGACGTACTCATTTGGCGGCTCGCTGGACGATGATTTCAATATAATGGTGTCCGGGACCGGGGCACCGGCCAACACGCAATTGACTTTGCATGTGGATACGCCCAGTGACGAGGATGACATCTACATCGACGGCAGTTTCGATTTCGAATCGGACGCGAGCGGCACCGCCAGAGTCACGAGGACCTCGAATTCCAGCGGCAATTATTCCTTTCCCAGTTTCAATGTGGCACAAGGGACCAACAATAATCTGAACATGCGTATCACGAGCAATGCGAGCAGTGACGCCTGCGAATTCCATTTCACTTTCCCGGGTCATTTGACCTAACGGACAATTCTCCATGGCTTTCGATGTCGAGCCCACATCTGCCATGACGCTGCCGGGCAGATCGGCCGCAGGGCTGTCAGGCCACCCTGATTATCCTTTGGTTAAACGCCACCTGTAACACGGGACAAAGGTCGTCCCAGGTCATTTCCGGACAGTGCGCGATAATCTCGCTTCCGCTGAAAGTTCCTTCAGCACTGAACGCCTTGTCGAAGAACTCGGGAGAAACGTTTTCCATCGTGAATTCACTGCCGAAGAAGACCAAACGGGCCAGGCGGGTTTCCGGATCATACTTGGCCAACGTCTTTTGATTGCGCGCTAGAATAAAACGCGTATTTTCATCGATTGCCGTCTGTAGCTCCGCATCGTGCGGCAACTGATACGTCAACCGAGGTCGGACGGATTCCATGACAAACTTCGGAAACAACTCCTGAAAATCCGTGGTCTCCGCCTTGTTCGCGATCCACTTCCCGAACTCGCCGATATGCGATGCCAGCATCTCGCGTACATCGCCCCCGAATTCCCTGGCCCCGGCTACTGGAAAGTTCTGACGAAAGAATATCTCCTCGTCGTCAATCATCCAGCGATCCAGTAACCACTGCATGAAATCCAGGGGCGTGACCGGCCGCAGCCCCACGGTAAAGTGAATGCTCGGCGTTATCGACAGCGCTTTGTGCCAGTGGCCGCGAGGGATATACATCACGTCGCCGGGCGTCATTTCACATTCAATATATGGATCCCGCCCCTCGGGCATCTCGCCTTTTTGACGGCGATCCTGCTCCACCGGATGCTTAAATGTGGGCTCGTACACGCGCCAGAGTTTCCTGCCCTCATTCTGAATGATAAACACATCGTGCAGATCGTAGTGGCAATCGAACCCCTGCTTGTTTGGCCACGAGGTGTAGCAGTTGACCTGAATCCGTGTATTGAGATCAAGAGCGAGCGCGTTCGTCAGCTCCTCTGTCAAAGGGTCCACAGTCTGCAATTGATTGATCACGAAGGTTGCGCCCTTCTTCAACCATTCATCAAGTTTGGTGAGTTCGTCTGGCGGCAGGCTCTTCTTTTCAAAAATTATTCTCGACTGAGGCGGCTGCAGAGTACCGTAGTTCAGCGCATGGTTCAGGTCATCCCATCCGAACAGACCATTGAACTTGTCGCTCGTTCCAGGGATGTAAATAGAGGTCTTGTCATAATTGTTATCCAGAAAGTCACGAAACGTCACCGGGCTCAGCAGGTAGTCAATCCCCAACATCGCTTTCAGGTATCATTATTGAGATGAGAATGGAATTGTATACGAATGGCTCTTGAATTCGAACCAGGCTGGATTCCACATCGGGTTCGGTATATCGACAACGAGCCCTTTGTTGAATTTCTGACACTTCACGACAACAGCCTCAGCAAACCCGTTGCGTATATGGACATGGCAAATTTCAAGACGGAGTCCCTCGTTCCGCTCAATCAGTTTGAAACCAAGGATCGTGATCCAACCGGCTTCATTTTTCATATGTCGCGCTGCGGTTCGACTATGACCTCGAACGTATTGAAGGCTTGCGAAGAGTGCGTCGTCTTCTCCGAGCCCAACATCCTGGCCGATATCCTGATGCCGCCGTGTAGGGTCGATAGTGCCGTTACTGCAGCGCGGCTGCGGCTTGTCGTCGACCTGCACGGACAGGCTTTCCCGGACAAGAAGATCATAGTCAAGTGGCTGAGTTGGCTTTCGACCAAAATCGACATCATCCAGGCTTCATTTCCCCATACTCCGAGCATTTTTCTGATGCGCGATCCCGTTGAAGTGATTGTTTCGGTGCTGAAGGATCATCCCGGCTGGATGAAGCTCATCCGGCTCTCTGCAGAAATTGATGCAAAAGCGCCCGAAAAGGGCACACCTGAATTCTGCTCTCTGGTGCTGCGACAGTTCTGTAAGAGCATCTACGAAGCTCCAATGCCTGTCAGGGCAATAGACTACGCCGCCCTGCCTGAGGCAATCTGGAACGATATCTGCCCATATTTTGGGATAGAGGTTGACGGCGGTACTCGGCAATCGATGATTGAAAGGTCACGCTTTGATATTCGAGACGATAGGTTGAAGACTTTTTTTGTTCCCGACAGCGAGCAAAAACAAGCCGAGGCATCGGATCGAATACGTGAGCTCGCCGAAAAGTACGTGGCACCGGCCCTGGACAGAGTCCAGCAACGTGGTGGGTGACGCGCGCGAGCGCGAAGGTGGCCACCTGATACCAACCCCGCATTCGTGACCGGGTGCGCGGGATAATCCTCCGTCGTATCGGGCGGAGAGGGTGTGCAGTCTCCGTCGCGCCTGGTTGACATAGTTTTTTCCACTTGTCGTCTGTTTTAGCAAAAATTATCCGTATATTCGGACGAATCGACAAAAACGAAATACCTTATACCACCGGCTTTGTCTATCATTCAGCGCGGCACAAGCCCACCGGAGGACAAGCCCCATGCCGTCGACCGCACCCGCCGACTTCTCGTTGAATGACAAGTACGCCCTGGACACCACCCGCACCTACCTCACTGGCATCGAGGCGCTGGTGCGCCTGCCGATCCTTCAGCACCAGCGGGATGTGCAGGCCGGTCTGAATACCGCCGGCTTCATCTCCGGCTACCGAGGCTCGCCGCTCGGCGGGCTCGACCAGGCCCTGTGGAAAGCGCAGTCCCACCTGGATGCGCACAGCATCGTTTTCCGGCCGGGCGTCAACGAGGACCTGGCGGCCACCGCCATCTGGGGCAGCCAACAGGTGAACCTGTTCGAGGGTGCGCGTTACGACGGCGTGTTCTCGATGTGGTACGGCAAGGGACCGGGGGTGGACCGGAGCATGGACGTCGTTCGCCACGCCAACGCCTTCGGCACCTCGAAGCACGGCGGGGTCCTGTTCGTTGCCGGCGACGACCACGCCTGCAAGTCCTCGACCCTGCCGCACCAGACCGAGCACATGTTCATCGGCGCCTCCATGCCGGTGCTGAACCCGGCGGACGTGCAGGACATCCTGGACCTCGGCATCTTCGGCTGGGAACTGTCGCGCTACAGCGGCTGCTGGGTGGCCATGAAGGCCATCACCGAGAACATGGATTCCGGCCTGTCCGCGCAGATCGATCCCCGGCGGGTCGAGATCGTGATTCCGGAAGACTTCGAGCTGCCCGAGGACGGGGTGCACGCGCGCTGGCCGGATCCGCCGCTGGCGCAGGAACGGCGGCTGAACAAGTACAAGATCTACGCCGCCCGCCACTTCGCCTACGTGAACAAGCTGAATCGCGTGGTGATCGATTCCCCCAAGGCGAGATTCGGCATCATCACCACCGGCAAGGCCTACCTCGACGTGCTCCAGGCGCTGGAGGACCTGGGCATCGACCAGCGGCGCGCGGCCGAGATCGGCCTGCGGGTCTACAAGCTCGGAATGAGCTGGCCGCTCGAGCCCATCGCCACCCACGAGTTCGCCAAGGGGCTGGAAGAGATCCTGGTGGTCGAGGAGAAGCGCAGCATCGTCGAGGACCAGCTCACCGGGCAGCTATACAACTGGCCGGTCGAGGACCGCCCGCGGGTGATCGGCGAGTTCGACGAGCACGGCAACGACCTGTTGCCGAACCTCGGTGAGCTCTCGCCGGCGCAGGTGGCGCGCGCCATCGCCTCGCGCATCGGCCGCTTCTACACCAGCGAGGCCATGAACGAGAGGCTCGAGTTCCTGAAGGCCAAGGAGCAGCGCCTGTCGCAGCCGCGCGAGACCATTACCCGCGTGCCGCATTACTGTTCCGGCTGTCCGCACAACACCTCCACCAAGGTACCCGAGGGCAGCATGGCCTTCGCCGGCATCGGCTGCCACTACATGGTGACCTGGATGGACCGGCGTACCTCGACCTTCACCCAGATGGGCGGCGAGGGCGCGACCTGGCTCGGCCAGGCGCCGTTCACGGACACCAAGCACGTGTTCCAGAACCTCGGTGACGGCACCTACTTCCACTCGGGAATCCTGGCAATCCGCGCGGCGGTCGCGGCGCGCGTCAATATCACTTACAAGATTCTTTACAACGACGCCGTGGCCATGACCGGCGGTCAGCCGGTGGACGGAACCTTGACCGTTGAGCAGATCGTGCACCAACTGCGCGGCGAGGGGGTGAAGCGCATCGCCGTGGTGTCCGACGAGCCGCACAAATATCCGTCCTCGTTCCCGAAGTTCGACGGCCTGACCGTGGATCACCGCAGCAATCTCGAGAAAATTCAACTCGAGCTGCGCGAGACCCCCGGCACCACGGTCATCGTCTACGACCAGACCTGCGCGGCGGAGAAGCGCCGCCGGCGCAAGAAAGGACTCATGGAGGACCCCAAGAAGCGGGTGTTCATCAACGACTCGGTCTGCGAGGGCTGCGGAGATTGCGGCGTCGCTTCCAACTGCCTGTCGGTGCTGCCGAAGGAGACGGAGCTCGGCCGCAAGCGCACCATCGACCAGAGCGCCTGCAATAAAGACTTCAGCTGCCTGGACGGCTTCTGCCCCAGCTTCGTCACAGTGCACGGGGGCGAGTTGGCGAAGCGCGACGTCGGCGCCAAGGCGTCCGTGGAGTTCCCCGAACTGCCCGAGCCGAAGCTGCCGGCGCTCGATCGTCCCTGGAACATCCTGATCACCGGCGTCGGCGGCAGCGGCGTGCTGACGATCGCGTCCATCCTCGCAGTGGCGGCCCATATCGAAGGGAAGGGCTGCTCGACGTTGAACCAGACGGGCCTGGCGCAGAAGTTCGGATCGGTGTTCAGCCATGTCCGGATAGGCAATGCCCAGCAGGACATCAATGCGGTCCGCATCGCCGCCGGTGACGCTGACCTGCTTTTGGGGTGTGACATGGTGGTGGCGTCGTCCTTCGACTCACTGGCCAAGCTGCACATCGACCGCAGCCACGCGGTGGTGAACGAGCACGTGTCGCCGACCTCCGAGTTCTTGCGCAGCCCCGACATGAAGTTCCCCGCCGAGGCGATGAAGGCGGTGATCCGGGAAGAGGCCGGCGATGACAAAACCCACTTCGTGGAAACCACCGACACCGCCACCCAGCTCCTCGGCGACGCGGTGGGCGCCAACATGTTCCTGCTGGGCTATGCCTACCAGAAGGGCCTGATCCCCGTGTCCCGTGAGGCGATATTCAAGGCCATCGAGGTCAACAACGTCGCCGTCGAGTTCAACAAGCAGGCATTCACCTGGGGACGCCGGGCCGCCTGGAACCTGGAGGCTGTCCAGTCCCAGCTGCGCGACTCCGTCGAGCCGTTCAAGCCGCTGGACAAACTGGAGGACATCGTCGACTACCGTGCCGACCAGCTTACCCGCTACCAGGACGCGGACTACGCAAAACAGTATCGCGATTTCGTGGAGAGGGTCCGCCGCGCCGAGGAGAGTGTCGCGCCCGGCGACACGCGCCTGTCCAAGGCTGTCGCCAGGAGCCTTCACAAGCTCATGGCCTACAAGGACGAGTACGAAGTAGCGCGCCTGTTCACCAGCGGTGAGTTCATGCAACGCGTAAAGCAGCAGTTCCAGGGCGACTACAAGCTTCAGTTCCACCTCGCGCCGCCGCTGCTGGCCAGGCGCGACCCGGTCACCGGTCATCCGAAGAAGCGCGCCTACCCCGGCTGGACCCTGCACCTGTTCAAGGTACTGGCGACCCTGAAGTTCCTGCGCGGAACGAAACTCGACCCGTTCGGCTACAGCGGCGAACGAAAGCTCGAGCGCCGGCTTGTTCAAGAATACAAGGAAACGGTGGAGAAGCTGCTGGGCGACCTGAACGTCGCGAACTACGAGCTGACGGCGCAGATTGCCGAGCTGCCACAACAGATCCGGGGTTTCGGCCACGTCAAGCTCGCGAGCGTCGACAAGGTGCGTTCGGAGGAGAAGCACCTGCTGGGTCAGCGGAGGTTCGGACAGATCAAGGCGGCGTGACGCCCGGTACACTGCCCACTGGGAACAGTTGAAGGCACGGGCCGGGGCAGCCGCATGCCATCCTCGCGGCGGAGAGTTGGCGGGGTAAATCCCGACCCACAGGCGTGCGCTTTCTCCTTTCAGGCTTCCGGTTTATGATCCCGGCCCTGGAGGCGACAATGATAGAAGCGCACAACAGCCTGCACCGCAGCGCCACCCGCAACACCATCGGCGACGCCGTCCGGCGCGCCGCCCGCAAGCACAAGGACCGGGTCGCACTGGTATTCCAGGAACGCCGCTGGACCTACACCGAGCTGGACCGCGCCGTGAACCGGGTGGCCCGCGCCCTCATCGAGGCCGGCGTCCACTCCGGCGACCGCGTCGGCGCCTACGGTCGCAACTCCGACGCCTACGCGCTGGCCTGGCTGGCGTGCACCCGCATCGGCGCGGTCCACGTCCCCATCAACTATGCCCTGGGTGCCGAGGAGCTGGACTACATCCTCCGCCAGTCGGGCTGCCGGGTGCTGCTCAACGACACGGACCTGGTTGCGACTGCGGATGCCGTGGCCGGGGAGGCGGGGGTTGCGATTCGCGGCACATTCCACGGCGGCGACGGCCTGGACGTGCTGGCGGCGACCGCGGGGGAAGGCGATCCGGGCGAGCCCACGCCGAGTCCGGAAGACGAGCACGTGGCCCAGCTTCTATACACCTCCGGTACCACCGCGGCACCCAAGGCCGCGATGATGACCCACCGTGCGCTGCTGTCTGAGTACACGAGCTGCCTGGTGGAGCTCGATATCAACCGCGACGACGTCCAGCTCGCGGCGCTGCCGTTGTATCATTCCGCGCAGATGCACGTGTTCCTGATGCCCGCGCTGCTGGTGGGGGCGAAGGTCATCGTCATCCCGGCGCCGGCCGCCAGGGAGTGCTTCGAGCTTATCCAGCGCGAGAAAATCAATTCCTTGTTCGCACCGCCCACGGTGTGGATCAGCCTGCTGCGCGCCCCGGGGTTCGACGACCACGACCTGAGCAGCCTGCGCCACGCCTACTACGGCGCTTCCATCATGCCCGTGCCGGTTCTCCAGGAACTGCGCCAGCGGCTGCCCGGCGTCGGCGTGTACAACTGCTACGGGCAGAGTGAGATTGCACCGTTGGCCACCGTCCTGCGGCCCGAGGAGCACGACTCGCGACCGTCGTCGGCCGGCCGCCCGGTGCTGAACGTGGAGACGCGCATTGTCGACCCGGCCATGAGCGACGTGCCGCCCGGCGAGCACGGCGAGATCGTGCACCGCTCGCCGCAGCTTCTGGTGGGCTTCTGGGAAAAAGAGGAGCAGACCAGGGAGGCTTTCGAGGGCGGCTGGTTCCACTCCGGAGACGTGGGTTACGTCGACGAGGAAGGCTATCTGTACGTCGTCGACCGCATCAAGGACGTCATAAATACCGGCGGTATCGTCGTGGCGGGACGCGAGGTGGAGGACGTGCTGTTCCAGCACCCGGCGGTCTCGGAGGTGGCGGTGATCGGTGTGCCGGATGAGCGCTGGATCGAAGCGGTGGCCGCCGTGGTGGTGCTGCGCGACGGAGAGAGTGCCACCGCCGAGGATCTCATCGAGCACGCACGCGCCCACTTGGCACCATTCAAGCTGCCGAAGCGGGTCATGTTCGTGGACGCCCTGCCTCGCAACACCGCCGGCAAGATCCTCAAGCGCGAGCTGCGCGTCCGGTTCGGCTAGGAGCCTGTCCGAGTAATCTTCACGTAGCGAGGAAGTGGGAGAGCGGGGATAGTTTTTCGAAGGTTTATGGTCCAACCTGCCGACATCGGTGCGGCGCGAGTCGGGGCGCAGGCGGCGCAGCTCCCGCGGCTCAGGCGACGGCGATCTCTGAGGTCACGCACCGCGGCGGGAACCGGCCCGCCCCCGGCGCGGTGCAGCAGTCTCACCAGGGCGGCGGAATCACCACCGCCGCTCAGCAGAATGCTGATTTCAGCCATGGGATGAGGGGGATGCCAGAAGACAAAGCCTTCATCGTGATCCGCGCCCCCGTCGAGAGCCTTCCGTTGCCAGGTGGTAATGGCGGGTCGCCGGGGCCGAGCTTACGGTCGGTCGCGGTCGGCAGTACGAGCGGAGCGGGCATTTCTCGAGCCGGGTGGTAAACTCGCCGCCACAGATCGGGAGGCCGTGAAATGGGATATTTCCGAGGCAGGAACATCAACAAAGCCGGGTCGTCGCTGCTGGCGGCGCTGGTCGGCGGCGTGATGCTGTCCGGCTGCGCGGGACAGTCCACCGCCTACGACGCGGACAAGATAATGGTCTGCCACGAAGGCAGGACCCTGGTGATTCCCGAGACCGCCCTCAGCGCCCACCTGGGGCACGGCGATACGCGGGGTGCCTGCGCGTCATGAGCGCCCGTCGGATCGACGTCTTCTTCTACGGCTCGTATATCAACTTCGACGTGCTCGGTGAGGCCGGGATTTTCGAGCGGCCGTTCGAGGCGGCGCGGCTCCCCGGATACCGGCTGGAGATCGGGCCGCTGGCGAACCTGGTGCCCGACGATGGGTCGCAAGCCTTCGGTATACTGACGCAGCTCACGCACTGGGAGCTCGATTGCCTGTACACCGGCCACGCCCGGGAGAAGCTCGGCGCGGTTTACCTGCCGGAAGCGGTGCTGGTATTCAATGTCGAGAATAACCTGACGCCGGCGCTTTGCTACCTGTCCCATGACAAGCGGCGATCGGACCCCGATTCCTTCTACGTGGACCGCATCCTGCGTTCGGCGAAAGACCACGGCTTTCCGGTCGACTACCTGGAGTATATTGAGTCCTTCAAGGCAGGAGTGTTCGCCGCCGTTTGAGATTCGCGGGCGATGCCCGGGCGGCACTTCTGGCCTGTTGCAGCGAGTCACCACCCAGCGGAGGATCCATCCCATGCATCGAAGCCGGCTGGCGGGTTTCATAATCGATTCTCGGACCGACGACCTGGACGGCGCCGCGGAGTTCTGGTCCAGGGCGCTCGGGTATGCCACCAAGCCTTCGGACAACCCGGAGGATAGCAATTACGTGCTGTTCGACACCGGCCCGGACGGAATTCACATCGAGGTGCAGCGCGTCACCCATCCGAGCCGGGTGCACCTCGATATCGAAACGGACGACATTGAGGCGGAGGTCGAACGGCTGGAGAAGCTTGGAGCGAGGCGTATAGAGCAGGTGCGCACCTGGTGGGTAATGGAAGCGCCCAGCGGACACCGGTTCTGCGTCGTGCGCTCCGGCGGCGGAAGTTTCGACAAAGAGGCGAACCGGTGGGAGTAGGTGCGACGTCGGTCGTGCGCCCAGTGATACGGTTTATGACGCGGTGACGGTTGATTTCGAGGAAGTGGACTACCGGGCGACCCCGATGGGGGAGCTGGTGTTGCGTCGGCGCAGGGACCCGAAGCTGGGGAACGCGGAAATCCACGAGATCAAGCTGGGAGACGAATTCCTGATGTCGAGCGCCTTCACCGCCGGGGAGATCGCCCTGGCGGAGTTGGCCCTCGCGAGACTGTCCGGCTCGTCGCTGGACGTGGTGGTCGGAGGGCTTGGCCTCGGTTACACGGCCGACGCGGTGCTCAAGCACGAATCAGTGCGGTCCCTGATCGTGATCGAGGCGCTCGAGGGCGTGATCGACTGGCATCGGCGGGGCCTGGTGCCGCTGGGCGGGGCCTTGACCTCCGATGGACGCTGCCGATTGGTTCAGGGGGACTTCTTCGAGCTGGCGAGTGCGCCCGGGAGGGGTTTCGACGAGGCGTCGCCGGGACGGCGGTTCGATGCGGTGCTGGTGGATATCGATCATTCACCGCGGCATCTGCTGCGCAGCGGCAACGAATCGTTCTATAAGCCGGCGGGACTGCGGAAAGTGGCGCGGCATCTGCGGCCGGGCGGGGTGTTCGGCCTCTGGTCCAATGATGCGCCGGACCAGGAGTTCGAACAGGCGTTGACGGGGGTGTTTGATGACGTGGACGTGCGGGCGGTCCGGTTCGCGAACCCGTATACCGGTGCCGAGGCCGGGAGCACGATCTACTCGGGGTCGAAGCGCCTGGCGGATCGCGAATGAATTCGCTCCTACGATCCAGGCGGTTTGACACCGCGCTAAGCCACGGATTGCAGGAGCGGCTTCAGCCGCGATGGTCATTGGCGATCCCCCCGGCCTCGTCGGGCCGGCGCATTGATTGTCCGCTCCCTCACACACCGCCCGTCGGGGCAGGACTTTCCAAGTCCCGCGGCGGCGCCGTCCTCGCCCCGTTCCTCTTCACGGACTGATGGAAAGCTTCGTCCAAGCGTGCCCCCAGGAACTTGGCGTTCCCTTTTTTGTCGTAGACAGGTGCGACTTTCATTTTCAGGCGGGTCTTCGGGCCCGAATCGCACACTCTCTCCTACGTTGGGTCGGGGCATCGATGTGGATGCCCCAGGGCGTTCCCTCTCCCGGAAGGGGGAGGGAGCCTTCTTTACAGTGGCCCCATTCGCGCCGCACTGATTTCACATGGGGAAACGTCCGAGGGTCGCCGCACCCGATCAATCCCTCGAAACGCCCACTCGTCGTGCCCCGCACCATTCTGGGCTGTTTGTGCCATCGCCAACGAGCCTTATAATAAGGGCCCATAAGTAGGGTCTATAAACTCATCACGAACAAAAGGAGGGCACTCATGAAGTTTCCCACACAATTGCGGCTTGGCAACGTCAAGCTCGTCGGTGCCGTACCTGTAGTCGCGGGATTACTCTCGCTGGCTTCGGGTCCAGTGCTGGCGCAGGACACCATTACCCTCGGGGCTGCGGTATCGGAGACCGGCAAGTACTCAACCAACGGCAAGAACACCAAGGACGGCTACGAGCTGGCGGTGAAGCGGATCAACGATATGGGCGGCGTCGACGTCGGCGGCAAGAAATACATGCTGCAGGTGACGTATTACGACGACGAGTCCACCCCGGCGCGCGGCGCCGAGCTTGCGGAGCGGCTGATCAGCCAGGACAACGTGCAGTTCCTGCTTGGCCCCTATTCCTCGGGCATGACCAAGGCCATCGCACCGGTGTCCGAGAAGCACAACATCCCGATGATCGAGGCCAACGGTGCCTCGCGATCGCTGTTCACCCAGGGCTACAAGTACCTGTTCGCAGTGTTGTCCACCTCTGATCAGTACCTCTCCAGTGCCATGGATCTCAGGGCGGAGATGGCTGAGGCGGATGGAAAGAAGCCGTCCGACATGAAGATTGCCGGGGCTTTCGAGGATGACCCCTTCAGTCAGGACGTGCGCGCCGGCGTGCTGGCGGACGCCAAGAAATACGGCATGAAGATGGTCATCGACGACAAACTGCCGCCCGAGCTGAACGATATGTCGACTACGCTCACCAAGGTGAAGGCCCTGAAGCCCGACCTGCTGGTCGTCTCCGGGCATTCCAAGGGCGCGACTCTGGGTATTCGCCAGATCTCCGAAATGAAGGTCAACGTGCCGATGCTGGCCATGACCCATTGCGACTCCGCGCAGATCATCAAGAACTTCGGCAAGGCAGCGGAGTACACGCTATGCGGCTCCCAGTGGGCGCCCACGCTCAGCTACAAGGACAAGTGGTTCGGTACGGCTGCAGACTTCGCAAAGGACTTCAAGGCGGCGTACGACTACGACCCGCCTTACCAGGCGGCGGAATCGGCTGCCGCGGTGCTGGTCTACGTCGATGCGATCCAGCGGGCCGGCTCCCTGGACAAGGACAAGGTGCGTGATGCCATCGCCGCTACCGACATGCAGACGTTCTACGGCAATATCAAGTTCGACGACACCGGGAAGAACACGGCCAAGCCGATGGTCCTGTTCCAGGTGCAGGACGGCGAGTACAAGGTGGTTGCTCCCACCAAGTGGGCGAGCTCGAAGCTGCGTTATCCGACTCCGCCGTGGTCGAAGCGTGAATAAAACGCTGACTCGCGCAATCGGTCTCTGTTAGCGATCCCGCCGCCGGGAACCGGGAGTGCAGAACCTCGACCTGTTGTTCCAGGTGCCGCAGCTTTCGCTGCAGCTGGTGATCAACGGGGTTCTCATCGGCGCGTTGTTTGCGCTGGCCGCCTACGGCATGGCATTGGTCTGGGGCGTGATGAACGTCATCAATGTCGTGCAGGGCGAGTTCGTGATTCTCGGCGGCTATGTTGCCGTCTACACCGCCCAGGCCGGGCTCCCGCCCCTGGCGGGCATCCCGGCCGCGGCGGTGGTGTTGTTCGTGATCGGCTACGTGCTGTACCGGTTGATCATATTCCGGCTGATCGACCGTGACCTCTTTACCTCCCTGCTGGCCACCTTCGGCCTTTCCATACTCTTCCAGCAGCTGATGAACCAGCTGTTCGGCGCCGACGTGCGCATCCTGGAAGCCGGTTTCGGAACCTGGTTCCTGATGGGAGGGTTGGTGACGGTATCCAAGATCAAGGTTGTGGCCTTCTGCCTCACCATTGCCATCGCCGTCATCCTGGTGCTATTCATGCGCCGGTCGCGGATGGGGCAGGCGATACGCGCGACCGCCCAGAACTCCCGGGCGGCGCGCATCCTGGGTGTCAACGTGAACCACGTATACGCCACCACCTACGCCATCAACGCCGCCATGTGCGGTGCCGCGGGCGCGCTGGTGGTGATGAGCCTGACGATCCATCCCTACCAGGGGCTGGTGTACACCGTGCGCTCCTTCACCATCGTGGTGATCGCGGGCCTCGGCAACATCGCCGGCGTGATCGCGGCCGCCTTCGGGCTCGGCGCCGCCGAGCAGTTCGCCGGATTCATCCTGGGCGCCCAGTACCAGGTGGCCTTCGTCTACCTGCTGCTGGTCTTCATCCTGGTTGGCCGCAGCCTGCTGCTGCAGCGCCAGCGCAAGACTCTCAAGTAACATGGCCAGGCGGCTCGCCATCTACCTCGCCATCGCTGTTGTCGGTATTGCGGCACCGCTGGTGACCACCGGGTTCCATGCTCAGTTCGCGCTGCTATGGATTATGGTGACCCTGGCCCTGTGCTGGGATGTCATGGGCGGGCAGATGGGCTACAACTCGTTCGGCAACATCACTTTCTTCGGCCTGGGGATGTATACCACTGTCGTGCTTCAGGTGGGTCTGTTCTACAGCGTCGGAAAGTACACCCAGGCACAGGGGGCGGCGGGTTTCGATCTCACCTTTGTTCAGTACTTCATCGGCCTGGGAGCGGGGCTGGTTTTGGCGGGGGTGATCGCTTCCATCGTTGCCGCGGTGGTGGGGTCCGGCATGCTGGGTCTGCGCGGGCACTACTTCGCCATCGGTACCCTGGGGTTGGGCATCGCCTTCGGCGAGCTGTTCGCGGGCTGGGACTGGGTGGGCGCGGGCTCCGGCATCGTCGCCCCGCTGTTCCCCGGGGCGCTCGGATGGCGCTCGCTGCTGTTCTACTACCTCGCCTTCCTGCTGGCGATCTTCTGCTTCTTCACCCTCAAGCGGATGTACGCCACCCGTTTCGGCTTGGCCATCAATGCCATCCGCGACGACGAGGACAAGGCCGAGGCCATGGGTCTGCCCACTGTCCGCTACAAGACCCTCGCCTGGACCGTGTCCGCCTTCTTCACCGGCATCGCCGGCGGTATCGTCGGCAACATTTCCGGCTTCATCGACCCGCGCGACGTGGCTTTCTCCAGCGCCACCTACGGTATCTGGATGATCCTCATGGCCATTCTCGGCGGCAAGGGCACGATCTGGGGGCCGGTGATCGGTGCGGTGGTGTTCCAGTTCACCCAGGAACTGTTCTGGACCTACCTGCTAGGCTGGCAGCGCGTTGCCCTTGGGCTGTTGATCGTCTTGATCGTGGTGTTCTTCCCGTCCGGTATTGTCGGCTGGCTGCGGGAACGCTTTCCCGAGCGTTTCGGCGTCAAGGTTGAGACCGCCCGCGCGTCGGATGCCGGGGGCGCCGGTTGATGTCGCTGCTGGACGTCCAACGCACGTCCAAGGCTTTCGGCGGCGTGCAGGCCAACAGCGAGGTCTCCATCAAGGTCGAGGCCGGCGCCATCGTCGGCCTGATTGGTCCCAACGGTTCCGGCAAGACAACGCTGTTCAACTCCATTGTCGGCCACCATCCCATCGACAGCGGCGAGATCTATTTCAAGGAGCGGCCGATCTCGAAACTGCGAACGTCCACTATCGCCCGGCTCGGTTTACTGCGCACCTTCCAACAGACTCGTATCTACGGCCGCATGAACTGTCTGCAAAACATGCTGATAAGCGAGCCGCATCGCTGCGAGAACCTGCGCGAGATGTTCCGCACCCACGAGCGGGAGGTTTACGAGCGGGCCGAGTCGCTGCTGGAGTTCGTCGGTTTGTACGAGAAACGATTGCTGCTTGCCGGCGACCTGTCATTCGGCCAGCAGAAGCTTCTCGAATTCGCCATGGCTCTGATGAACGAGCCGGTCCTGCTGCTGCTGGACGAGCCCACGGCGGGGATCAATCCAACCCTCATCAACGGACTGATCGACCGCCTGCGTCGCGCCAACGAGGAACGGGGTATTACGCTGCTGGTGATCGAGCACAACATGCGGGTAATGATGAATCTCGCCGAGCACATCTACTGCCTGTCCCACGGTCGCCTCCTGGCAGAAGGCAGACCCGAGGAAATTCGCGACAATCCGGAAGTGATCGACGCCTATCTCGGAGGGCACTGACGATGACCGTGCGCGGCCACGGCGACGGAACGGTGGACACGGTGCTGAGCGTGGACGCCATCGCCACCGAAGCGGCTTCTCTCATCGAGAATCGGCCGGGTGTCGAGGACCTGGAAAAGCTGGTGAAAGGCGAGCCCGTGGTACGCCTGGAAGGCATCAAGGCCGGCTACGGACGCATGCAGATTCTGCACGGGGTGGACCTGCGGGTCGGCGCCGGCCAGGCGCTGTGCCTGATCGGGCCGAACGGGGCGGGCAAGTCCACGGTCCTGCATACGATCTATGGATTCACCCGGGTCTACGACGGCAAGGTGTTCGCCGGCGACGCCGAGATCACGAACCTCAGCCCCAACCAGAAGCTCAAGCGTGTGGGGATCTCCTACGTCCTGCAGGACAACTCCGTGTTCCCGGACATGACCGTGGAGGAGAACCTGCTCATGGGCGGCTACCTGCTGGGCAGTCGCGAGGAGGTGAGGGCCTCCACCGAGCGCGTTCTCGAGCGCTACCCGAGACTCAAGGAGCGCCGCCGCGAGCGCGCCGGCGTGCTTTCCGGCGGCGAGCGCCGCATCCTGGAAATCTCCCGTGCCCTGATCATGGACCCGGGCGTGCTGCTGATCGACGAGCCTTCCATCGGTCTCGAACCGCGCTACATCGACATGGTGTTCGAGCTTCTCGAGGACCTGAAGAACAAGGAAGGCAAGACCATCATCATGGTAGAGCAGAACGCCAAGAAGGGACTGCAGTTCGCCGACATCGGATATGTGCTGGTGTCCGGGGAGCTGGCCATGGCCGACACCGGCGACAAGGTGCTGAACGATCCGTCCGTGGGACGGTTGTTTCTGGGCGGGTGATTCTTTTGAATCGCGGCTGAAGCCGCTCCTACAATCCGGGGTTCATCGTGGTGCCGATCCCGGGATTGTAGGAGCGGCTTCAGCCGCGATTGGCAGCGAGTATAATCTACGAAACGCATCACCTCGCAACACCCATGCGCGTCACTCTCCTAGGTACCGGCTGCCCCATCGTCGACCCGGATCGCTTCGGTCCGGCGACCCTGGTGTGGACCGACCGCAGCACCATCCTGGTGGACTGCGGCTCTGGCGTGACCCAGCGCCTGCTTGCCGCGGGCTCCTCGGGGCGCGACGTCGACGCGCTGCTGCTGACGCACCTGCACAGCGATCATCTCGTCGATCTGTATCAGCTCATCATCTCGAGCTGGCACCAGGGGCGCGACAGGCCGCAGCGCGTGTTCGGACCGCCGGGCACCAAGGCGTACGTGAACGGCCTCATGGCGTTGTGGACGAAGGAGCGGGAAGGCCGCGTTGCCCACGAGCAGCGAACCGACACCTCTGCTTTCGACATCGAGGTGGAGGAAATCGCCGACGGCCAAGTGTTGGAGTTCGGGGATATGGTCGTCAAGACGGTGGAGGTCAACCACAAACCGGTTCCCTGCGCCTTCGGTTTCGTCTTCGAGGGCGACGGCGGCAAGGCTGTAATCAGCGGCGATACCACCTACTGCCCCGAGCTCATCACGGCGGCCGCAGATGCCGACCTGCTGGTGCACGAGGTCTATATACATCGCGGATTTCCGGAGATCAGCGGGCTGCGCACTCGACGGGGCATGAGCAACGTGGCCAGCTACCACACTTTGTCCAGCGACGTCGGCAAGGTGGCTACGGAGAGCCGGGCAGCCTGCCTGATGCTGACTCACTTCGTGCCGACCCGCTTCGACGAGGCTGAACTGCTGGCGGAGGTTCGGGAATCCTATGCCGGGCCGTTGATCATCGGGGAGGACCTGATGACCTTCGATATCGCCGACAGGTCCCTGCGCCTGGGAGACGCCTTGTTGGCTTTCGGTTCCTGAACGGTCGCCACCCCATGAATGGGGTTCGTCGGCAACACCGTTTCATCCGTATGTCCGATCTACTGGACATCGGACCGCCCGTCTGAGAGCTTACGTCTGATCACGGACACTGAATAACAATGTCGAAAAGCAAAGAGCACCATTACCGGGTTCGCGTCCGGTGGACAGGCGACCGGGGCGAGGGTACCAGCAGCTACCGCGCCTACGGGCGGGAGCACGAGATCAGCGCCGAAGGCAAGGCCGTGCTGCAGGGTTCGGCGGATCCTGCGTTCCGCGGCGACCCGTCGCTGTACAACCCGGAGGAACTGTTGGTGGCGGCGTTGTCCGGTTGTCACATGCTGTCGTACCTGCACGCCTGCGCCGTTGCCGGCATCGTTGTGACGGATTATGAAGACGATGCCTTCGGCATCATGGAGGAGACCGGTGCGGGCGAAGCACAGTTTTCCTCCGTGGTGCTCAGGCCAATCGTGACCATCAGCGCCGGTGGTGATGCCGGGAAGGCCGAAGCGCTGCACGAGCACGCCCACGACTTGTGCTTCATCGCTCGATCGGTGAACTTTCCGGTGAGGCACGAACCCAAGATTGTCGCCGAGGAGTGAGGGGAGTGGCGCGCTGCCTGCTTCTCCTTCCGGGTTTGCTGGACGATGCACGGCTGTGGCGGCACCAGGTCGGGAACCTCGCCGGCACGATGCCGGTGGTAGCGGACCTGACAGGCGCCGATTCCATGGCGCTGCTGGCGGCGAGTGCCCTGGCGCAGGCGCCCGCTGAACGTTTCGTTCTGGCGGGCCTGTCCATGGGCGGCTACGTGGCATTGGAGATGATGCGCCAGGCGCCCCAGCGCGTCGAGGCCCTGGCGCTGCTCGACACGACCGCCCGCCCCGACACCGCAGAGGCCACCTCCGCCCGCCACCAATTGATGGCGCTGGCGCAGAGCGACTTCCCGGCAGTCACCCGGAGGTTGATGCCGCGCCTGGTGCACCCGGGGCGCCTGTCGGACGAGGCGCTGACGACGGTGGTCACCTCAATGGCCGATGACGTCGGCAAGGATGCATTCTTTCGCCAGGAGCGCGCTATCATCGACCGCATCGACAGCAGACCGTACCTGGGTCGGCTAGACTGTCCAGTACTGGTGCTGTGCGGGCGCGAGGATGCACTCACGCCGCTGGAGGTGCACGAGGAAATGGCCGCCGGGATACCGAATGCGAGCCTGGCGGTCATACCGCATTGCGGCCACCTGTCGACGCTGGAGCGGCCCGAGGAGGTGACCGGGGAGATGAAAGCCTGGATCGATTCCTTGTGAGACGATTGGTCCCTTCTCCACCCGGGGGGAAGCCTAGGATGAGGGGGATTTTGGAATCCCTTCACCCCGGCCCTCTTCCTCGAGCGGGAGAGGGAGTGCGCCTGGAGCATACGCAGGTGAAGTGTAGCGTTAGCCGGAGCAGCAAAGATGAGCACTAAAGACGGCGAAATCCTGGACAAGGCGTATTCGGCGCGAACGGACACCGAGCGCGAAGCGGCCTACGACGCGTGGGCCAATCGCTACGACGCCGACGTGTTCAAGTTCGGCTACCGCATTCCGGCGGTTCTCGCCGCCGTGTTCGCCCGCTTTGTGGACATCGATGCGAGCCCGGTACTGGATGCCGGCTGCGGCACCGGCTTGCAGACCGAGGCCCTGGTCCTCGCGGGCTACGGCCCGTTCGTAGGCTGCGACCTGTCGTCCGAGATGCTGTCCATCTCCCGGCGCAAGGGCTTGTACAAGGAGCTGCACAAGATGTCGCTCCACGAGCTGGAGTTCGATGCCGACACTTTCAAGACGGCCATGTGCATCGGCGCCATCGCCCCCGGACACGCAGGCCCGAAGTGTTTTGCCGAGTTGATCAGGGTGACGAAGCCCGGCGGCCTGATTGTCTTTTCCTTGCGGGTGGATGACGAAGGCTCGTCCTCGGAGTACACCGCCGCAGTACATTCCCACGAAAGGGAAAAACACTGGAAACGGCTCTTCGCGACCCCGGGATTTCCGTCCCTGCCGACCGGCGAACCGGAAGTGGAGCACGCCTTGTACGTCTACAAAGCGCTCGCCGATACTCGGAAATGAAAGTCATCCGCGGCAGGGAGTTCACCGCCGGGCAGGCCTGGGGAGCCATGGATATCTCCAACATGAACGGCACCACCACCCGGCTGCACTGGACCGACCAGCCCTACGAGTGGCACGTCAACGACGGCGAGGAAGTCTTCGTGGTGCTGGACGGCATCGTGGATATGCACTATCGCGAGAACCGCGAGGAACAGGTCGCAACGCTGCGGGCCGGCGATATCTTCTTCGCCGAAACCGGCTGCGAGCACGTCGCCCATCCACGCGGCGAAGCCCGCATCCTGGTGGTCGAGAAAGAAGGCAGCATGTAGCCCTTCCATGTGGTGTGGAAAGTGGCGGGTATTGGTGGGAATGCCGTGCATGAACCGGGGAGGGGTTTCAGCGGGACGCCGCAAGTACCTCCCTGTAGGCTCGCCTCCGGCATCCTTGCCTCCAGACGCCCGCTGAAACCCCTCCCCGGTTCATGCCTATACGCCCATCCCTTCGTTCGGGGGGGCGGGGATACCTGACACATCCGTGGTGCTTCTCGAAGGGGGGCACCGTGTGGGCATGGGTTGGGGGAGGTTTTCGCCGACCGTCTGGAGGCTTCGGATGCCGGAGGCGAGCGTACACGGATGTATTCACAGCGTGTCGGCGAAGGCCTCCCCCAACCCATGCTGGCCGTGGTCCTGCCAACTACCGCCCAGAACGAACACAGCGCCATCCAAAAGACGTTTGCCCTCTCCCTGGCTCGCTCGACCCCAGCATACCCTCCGTCCTGGCGACGAAGGCGCTCCGACGATCCGGGATCCGGCGCCGTGCGGGGAAGCGGCCACAAGGATCAGAAATCCTTCAGCAGCCGGGTGGTCTCCGGGTCCATGAAGCCTTCGACTGTGGCTTCGGTCTCGAGCTCCATAGCCTTCCTGAGATTGTCGGCGGCGGTCTGATTCAGCACCCGCTTCATCGCGCGTGCCGCCAGCGTCGGCAGCACGGCGAGCTTGCGGGCCACTTGGACGGCTTCGTCCATCAAACGGTCGTCCTCCACCACACGCCAGGCGAGACCCATCTCGAGCAAAGACTGGGCGTCGTAGCGTTGGCCCAGGAATAGCAACTCCCTGGCGGTGTTCAGGCCCACCAGGGCGGGCAGCAGGGCGGTGGCGCCGCCGGTGACGAACAGGTTGAGGCTGGTTTCCGGCAGGAAGCCTTTGGCGTTTCGGGACCAGATGGGGAAATCGCAGTTGATCGCCCAGGAGAATCCTCCCCCCACGGCCCATCCATTGATGGCCCCGACTACCGGCTTGGAGCCGAACACGATGGTCTCAGTGACGCGCTGTATGGCGTGGACCAGGTCGCGCGCCTGGCCCTCGTCCTCGGGGTGGGTGTGCGCCGCGCGATCGTCGCCGGCGCAGAAGGCGCGTCCGGCGCCGGTGAAGATGATGACCGATGTTTCGGGGTCCTGGTCCGCGTCGTCGAACGCCAGCGCGACCTCGTCGATCAGCTGTCGGTTCATGGCGTTGAGAACCGCGGGTCGGTTCAATGTGATGGTGCAGATCCCGTCTTCGACGGAAAGGTCGACCGTGTCGTAGTGGCTCATTCTCGATACTCCCGGATGACGTGTCTGGTCTTGCCTTCGGTGCGCGGCAGGCTGCCGACCGGCAGTACTTCGACGCGCGCCGTCACGCCGATGTAGCGCTTAATGTCCCGTTCGATATCCTCCGCGATGTCCGCGGCAGGCGCCGGTTGTCCGGGTTCCGATTCCGCGATCTCCACTTCGACCGGTAGTAGGTCGTAGGGTGGCGGCTCGGCGAGGCGGATACGGTAGCTGCCGGACAACACGGGGTGTTGGTTGATAACGCCCGCAATCATTACCGGGAACACGTTGATCCCGCGTACCACCACCATGTCGTCGCTGCGGCCCGTTACGCGGAAACGGGGAGCGGTGCGCCCGCAGCGCGCCTTTCCGGTGCCGGTCAATGTGACAATGTCTCCGGTGCGGAACCGGACCAGCGGTTGGCATTCCTTGGCCAGGTGCGTGAGCACCAGTTCGCCGCTTTCGCCTTCCCTCCAGTTTTTCACCTGGCCGGTGCCGGGATCGATCAGCTCGGGATACAGCACGTCCAGGGCCACGAGGTGCAAGTCGTTGTCCGTGGTCGACTGTCCGGCGAAGTTGCACAGCACGTCCGTGACGCCGTAGTTCGAATTGCGGGCCGCGAATCCCCATGTCTCCTCGAGGCGCCGGCGGAACGCCGGCTCGTCCAGTCCCGGTTCGCCGCCGAACAGGCCAAGCTGCAGGCCCAGGTCCTTCGGGTTCAGTCCCGGGAACTCCCGGGCGATGGTCTGCTCCAGCACAGCCGGATAGGAGGGCGTGCAGGAGATCGCCGTTACGTCGAGCTCGCGGATCACCTCAATCAGGCCGCGTGAATTGCCGACTCCGTAGGGAATCACCATGGCGCCGGTGGCTTCCAGCGACGCGTGATCGGTGTAGCCGCCCATCCACAGCTGGTAGTTCAGGCAATGCACCACGCGGTGGCCGGGACCGAGACCGGACGCGGACTGCGAACGGCCGCCAACGGCGGCGGTCATCAAGGCATCGCTGCGGCTCAGGGCGAGGTTCATGGCCGAGCCGGTGGTCCCCGACGTCCGGTGCATGCGCATGATGCTGACCGGATCCGCCGCCAGGTAGTCGCCGAAGGGCGGGTGCCGGCGCTGGCTCTCGCGGAGCTGCTCCTTGTCCGTGAATGGCAGTTCGGCGAGCTGCTCGATTTCTCCCGTAAGGCGAAGGGGAGCCCCGTACAACGCGCGGTAGAAGTCCGAATGCCTGCGAACGTGTGCGGCCTGGGTGCGCCAACGGCGTTTCTGGATGGAACGAAGCTCGCTCAGGTCGAGGAAGTCGGCGCCTGGAACGGCAGGGTTGTCGGGCTTGCTCATACTGTCAGCCTATAGTTGTACGGCCGGTAGCGGCTTGATCTGGGTGCCGAATCATAAACAAAAACGGCGAAGGAATATGCGTGGAGCGAATCACAGGGATACACTGTACGCCGTCATTGCGAGGAGCCGAAAGCGACGCGGCCCTGTCGGGCCTCGCAAAAACGCGGGGGTGGGTCGAGAAGGAATCGTCCGACTTCCCCTGACGACGCGTTTTCGGATCGCCCTTATCCGTGCCTCTATCGGCGTCCTGCCTGGACATGGGAGCGCGACTCTTCGACAATCCATGCCTTGCAGCAGGGCACAGAATCAATGAAAGAATACCCCCGGTATGACTTCCTGGTGATCGGCAGTGGACCGGCCGGCAAAGCTGCGGCCATCCAGGCCGCCAAGCTCGGCTTTGGAGTGGCCGTGGTGGACGGGCAGCCGCAGGTCGGCGGTGTCTGCGTGCACACCGGCACTATCCCCAGCAAGACCCTCCGTGAAACCGTGTTGAACCTCACCGGTTGGCGGGAGCGCGGATTCTACGGCAAGGCCTACCGCGTCAAGCAGGATATCGACGCAGCAGATTTGATGCAGCGCCTTGCCATTACTCTGCGGCGTGAGGTGGAGATACTCAAGCACCAACTCAACCGGAACGGCGTGGATGTCGTAACCGGTTTCGCGCAATTTACCGCCCGCGACGCCATAGAGGTGACGCCACCGGATGGAGATCCGTTCGAGATAAAGGCCGATAAGTTCGTGGTGGCGGTGGGCACGAGAACCTACCGGCCGGACTACATACCCTTCGACGGCAGGACCGTTGTGGACAGCGATGAAGTGCTGAAGATGGAGAAGCTGCCGCGGACCATGACGGTAATAGGCGCCGGCGTCATCGGAGTGGAGTATGCCACCATTTTCCGGGCGCTGGACATTGCGGTCACATTGGTGGAGCCGCGCGGCTCGATGCTGGATTTTATGGACCGTGAAATCGTGATGCAGTTTCGTCACGAGGTCAGCGACATTGGACTGCGCCTGCAGTTCGGACAGAAAGTGAAGGAAGTGGTGCGCAAGAAGAACGGCGGTTGCATAGTGCGGCTCGAGAACGGCCGGGCCATCGGCTCGGACATGGTGCTGTTCGCCGCCGGCCGGGTCGGCGCCACGGACCAGCTTGGGCTCGACAAGGTGGGGCTCGAGAGCGACCATCGCGGCCGCTTGAAGGTGGACAAGCACTTCAAGACAGCTGTCGACAATATCTACGCGGCCGGCGACGTGATTGGATTTCCCAGCCTGGCCTCTACGTCTCTGGAGCAGGGCAGGGTGGCGGCGGCAAACGCCTTGGGGCGCACGTCGCACCCGGCTCCCGAGTACTTTCCCTACGGTATCTACGCGGTCCCCGAGATGTCCTCCGTGGGCATGACGGAAGAGGAAGTGGTGGAACGTGGAATTCCCTACGAGATCGGCTTGGCCCCCTTGAAAGAGACTTCGCGCGGCAAGGTCATGGGTCTCGAGTCGGGATTGATGAAAACTATCTTCTCGCTCAAGACCCGCCGATTGCTGGGCGTCCACATCGTCGGTGAAGGGGCGACAGAGCTGATTCACATCGGCCAGGCGGTGCTGACCTTGAAGGGTTCGCTGGATTATTTCATCGACAACGCCTTCAACTATCCGACGCTGGCCGAAGCCTACAAGGTGGCGGCTCTCGACGCGCACAATCGGATCATCGCCGCGACCGGCACGTAGCACTTCGTGTTTGATGCATCTCCCATCGCGCGCGGCCACGGACTGAAGGAACGCCCACTGTGGCAATCGATTGCAGATGCGAGTTCGACAGTGGGCACTGTGTTCAAATACTTGACAATGGTGCCTGGCAATCGGGTCGGCGGGTATCGCGAGTCGTATATGTGGTATGATCATCCAAGTCGAGCACGGAGTTCGTTTGAAAAGAATATTCGGCCTTGATAAGTCCGTGCTTCAAATCTAACCTCTAGTACTCATCCTGACGCCCCGGTGGCCCAATGCTTAAACCCCGGCTGGTCTGCATTATCGGATTCCTGGTGTGTATAGGTCTCCTGGCCTACGCCTTCTATATGGAATACGTTCTGCTGCTCCAACCTTGTCCACTTTGCTGGCTGCAGCGGTTCGTGTTCATGGGCTTCGGTATAACCTTCCTGATTTGCGCCATACAGAATCCACGGGCGTGGGGTCGATACGTTTATAGCCTCGTTTTCGCCATGCTGACGGCGATGGGGCTGGGTCTGGCGGGCCGGCACTTGTGGCTGCAGAGCCTGCCCGTGGAGGCGCGGCCGGAGTGTGGGGTTGGGGTCGAGTACATGTTGAATATCAAGCCGCTGACGGAAGTGATAGCCTGGGCCGCGCGTGGCACCGGCGACTGCGGGGTGATCCAGTGGACGTTTCTCGGTATCTCCATTCCCGGTTGGAGCTTCATTGCCTTTGCGGTACTGGGCATCACGGTGATCGTGTCCTTGATACGCAATCCGCGGCGGCGGGATATATTCCGGTAGATGGAAACGATCGCGGCTGAAGCCGCTCCTACTATCCGTGGATCAGTAACGCGATAAACAACGGATTGTAGGAGCGGCTTCAGCCGCGATTGCCGATGCCGGCACTGAAGAAACGATGTCAAATATCCTGAGTCCCAGCGGCTTCCCGCACCGCTAGTACCATGCCCGGCACCGGCCACGGCAATGCCTTCTACCGCGAGAGCGTCAACCAGCACCTCACCATCGGTCTCGAGACCGTGCGTATTCTGCGCGAGACAGGTGTCGAGCAGCTCCATTCCCGAAAGCTGCGAAGCATTCAGGAAGCGCCTTTTCTCTGATCGTGTTCCCGGATGTCGGGGCCAACGCCTTCGCTTTGTGTGGGTCGGCTTCCCAACGGCTCCGAACCACCGACGCACGATACCTGCGATTGAGTCCGGCGGCCGGAGAGAGGATAGAATAGGAAGCCGTGAATCGGGAATATCTCACAAAAGTATCACGACGTTGAACGAGCCACTTCCCAGAGTGTCCTACGTCAACTCAACGAACCGTCAAGTCAAGAGGAAACCAGTAATGTCTGCCAAGTCGAAAACGCTTTCGAGCACCATGCTGGCCGGTGCAGTCGCGATGGCCGTGTCCGCTACGCTGAATTCCGCCCCCGCGTCCGCTGCGGCAAAGGAGGAGTGCTATGGCATTGCGCTGGCAGGTCAGAATGACTGCAAGGCCGGTGCCGGCACCACCTGCGCGGGCACTTCCCAAGTCGATTACCAGGGCAATTCGTGGAAGCTTGTGCCCGCCGGGGACTGTGAAAAGTACGGCGTGGACCAGTCGGATGCGAAGTACGCCCTGCCGGATGATCGCAAGGGCTCCCTCGATCCGCTCGACCGCGACCTCCCGGAAAGCGGTTAGACGACCGGAAGATCCGTTCCACACTGGAGGAGCGGGTCTATTGCCTGCACCCGGCCGGTCCGAACCGCCGCATGCGGCCGCACCGGCCGGGTGCAGGATCTCTCGATGAATACGCAAACAATGCTTCCGGCGCGGGCCGGTATCGGCCTCAAGGCCGACCACTACGAAACCATACTGGCGGACAGGCCCGGTGTCGGCTGGTTCGAGGTGCACGCCGAGAACTACATGGGTGCCGGCGGCCCGCCGCATCACTACCTCGAGCGCATCAGGCGCGACTACCCGTTGTCGATACACGGTGTCGGCCTGTCCATCGGCTCGGATGGGCCACTGGATGACGCACACCTTAAGCGCCTGAAGACCGTCGTCGGCCGCTATGAGCCCGAGGCCTTCAGCGAGCACCTGGCCTGGTCCACCCATAACCAAACGTTCTTCAACGATCTGCTGCCGCTGCCTTATACCCGCGACAGCCTGGCGCGGGTCAGCGAACATGTCGACCAGGTGCAACACGCGTTGGGGCGTCAAATGCTCCTCGAAAACCCGGCGACCTACGTTGCGTTCGAGACCAGCACCATGTCCGAAACCGAGTTCCTGTCGGAAGTCGTCGAGCGTACCGGCTGCGGGCTGCTGCTGGACGTCAACAACGTGTATGTTTCCGCCACCAACCACCGCTACTCTCCGCTCGCCTATATAGAGGGGTTTCCGCTGGCCCACGTCGCCGAGATTCACCTGGGTGGCCACGCCCCGGACAAGGACAACGATGGCCGTGATCTGCTGATAGATGCCCATGACCGAGCGGTGGCGGAAGAGGTGTGGGATCTCTACGACAAGACCGTCGCTCTCAGCGGACCGCTGCCTACCTTGATCGAGTGGGACAACGACGTGCCGCAATGGGCCACGCTTTTCGACCAGGCCGTCGCGGCACAGCGCATCTTGAATGGAGATCGGGGGCGGGCGAGCCATGCCGTCTCTGGTTGACTCCTTGGCTGAGCTGCAGCACCGCTTCGCGCGGGCACTGCGCGATCCCGGCCTGCCGGCACCACTTCCGCTTCGCACCCGCAGCGACAGCCGCCGATTCGACGTCTATCGCAATAATATGACGGTGAGCCTGCTCGATGCGCTGAGGTCGACCTTTCCGGCCGTGCACCGGCTCGTCGGCGAAGAATATTTTGCGGCAGCGGCCAGGGCCTACGTCTCGCAGCATCCGCCGCGCTCCCCGGTGCTCCTGCTCTACGGGGAAACTTTTGGAGACTTTCTGGACCGGTTCCCATCGGCTTCGGGCGTTCCGTATCTGGGCGACGTCGCTCGGCTGGAGTGGGCGCGAATGAATGCGCTGCACGCCGCGGATGCCGCGCCGGCGGGAATCGACGGTTTGTCCGGGCTGCCGGAGGAGTCGTTGGAATCGGCCGCGCTGGTGCCGCATCCTTCCGTGGGGCTGGTCGCATCCCGCTGGCCGGTGGTGTCGCTTTGGCAGGCGAGCATCGATCCCGACGGCGAGGTGGCGGTAGACATGCGAAAGCCCGAGCAGGCACTGGTCGTTCGTCCGGCCTTGATGGTGGAGGTGCGCAGGCTACCCCCGGGAGGCGCCGTGTTCGTGGGTGCGCTGCTGTCGGGCTGTCGCCTTGGCGGGGCGGCGCAGCTGGCGGTCGATGCAGCCGAGCAGTTCGATCTGGCGATGATGCTTCAGCTCATGTTCGAGGCGGGCGCGGTCGCCGCGGTGAATCCAATATGACAACAACCCGACAGGACAGGAAGAGATGATCAAGAAGATTACTGCACTGCATGAGAAGGTGTTTGATTCAGTACAGGCCCGTGTCGAGGATTGGTTCCCGGGCCTGCTGGCGAGGCTGGTATTCGCCGCGGTGCTGCTGGTTTACTTCCTCAACTCATCGTCCGGAAAGTTCGGGCGCGGGTTTCCCGGCATCTTCACCGTCACCGACAATGCCTACTTCCAGATCCTGCCGACAGTGGTGGAACGATACGGCTACGATGCAGCGCAGATTCCGATCTTTCCCTGGGGTATTATCGTCTACCTGGGTGCCTACAGCGAGTTCCTGCTTCCCATCCTGATAGTGATCGGCCTGTTCACTCGTCTTGCCGCGCTGGGGATGATCGCTTTCGTCTGCGTTCAGAGCTATGTCGATATATTCCTGCTGAAGGCCGACGCCACGGCCATCGGCGCCTGGTTCGACCATCTTTCCGACTCGACCATTCTCGACCAGCGCGCCCTGTGGATTTCTCCTCCTTGCCTACCTTGTCATTTACGGCGCCGGCCGCGTCTCCCTGGACCAACTGCTGCACCGCCGTTTCAGGGAATAATCGCCGGCGTCGTCCCAGGGCCTCTTTCCCGGGTGCACACGGGTTCCACGGCTACTGGACTTCGCGGGAGTGGGTTCTTATTCTTGGCTTTACCCATATGAATACCTACGGTTGTTCTTCATTGCGCGCGCCGGGGTGCGTGAGCGGCGCGACGGCATGATGATTGCGTTTGAGCCCAAGTCTGAGTTTCTGATCGGCGCGGCGATCGGCTCCGGGACCACGGCCCTCGCGGCCGAGCGCGGGGGGGTGGATTTCCTGCTGGCGATAAACGCCGGCAGGCTGCGCAACATGGGGGTGCCTTCCATTACCTGCATGCTCCCCATCTTCGACGCGGATACCCTGATGGGGGATTTCGCCCGCAGGGAACTGCTCACTCAGTGCCGGGTGCCGGTTCTTCTGGGCGTGAACGTCTGGGGACCGGACTTCGATCCGGTCAAGCGCGCACAGGAGATCCGAGACGCCGGGTTTGCCGGTGCGGTCAATTTTCCGAGCTGTATGCACTACTCGCGGCCGATGCAGCAGATTTTGTCGCGCGCGCGCCGCGGCATCGAGCAGGAGGTGGAACTGCTGCGCGCCGTCCAGGACACGGGCCTCACCGCGATGTTCTACTGCGCCACGCGCACCCAGGCACGTCTGGCCGCCGACGTCGGCATGGACATGGTGTGCCTGAACCTGGGCTGGAACGCAGGCGGCGCGCTCGGCCACCGGCGCCGGGCCACGATAGAAGAGGTGGCGACGGTGACAAGGGGCATCGGCACCTTGATCAAGCGCATCAGCCCGCGTACCCGGTTCCTCCTGGAGGGCGGGCCCATCGCCAACGCGGAAGAGCTCGGGCGGGTGGTCGCTCTGGCGCCGGTGGACGGCTACGTCGGCGGCTCCACCATCGAACGTATACCACTGGAGAACTCGGTGGCGGACCAGATCCACCGTTTCCGCGCGGCCAGCAAGCAGGGTGCCGCCCTGGATGCCGCGAGCGCCCGGCTGGTGGCGTGGTCCGGTCAGTTCGGCTTCGTCGGGCGCTCCAAGGCCCAACTCGATTTCCTGCGCCGGCTGCGGGTGCTGGCAGCCGGGAGCGACCCGGTACTGCTGCTGGCCGAGCGCGGCGTCAGTCCGAAGCCGGTGCTGACCGCCATAAGCCGGTCGCACACCCCGGGTCACGCCCCGGAGACCGTACACATCGACATCGCCGGCGAGGACTTCCCGACCCACGCCCGCAACAGGCTGTTCGGCCACCGCGATACCCTGGACAAGCACCCGCCGGCCCTGGCGGACCGAGAGGTGTCGCTGCTGGTTATCCATGCGCCCGAACGTCTTCCGGCGGTGACCCAGCGGCGCCTCGCGCGGGCGCTGACCGACAGCGAGTTCACCGTGACCGGTACCCGGCGCAGTATGGCGGTGGCGCCGCGCGTGGTGCTGGTCTGCGATGTTCCCGTCACACCGGGACGGGAGCAGGAAGATCTGGAAAACGCCGGGTTCGAGGCTGACCTTTCGTCGGTGCTGGCGGGAGGCATCCTTCGGGTTCCGCCGCTGCGCGATCGCATCGACGACCTGATGGCGATTATCGAAAGCATCTCCGCCGAGCCCCTGGGGGTCGCCATGGGCCGCTCGCATTTTGCGCCGGCCGCGCTCAAGCGCCTGCACGCCCACCGATGGCCCGGCAACGAGCAGGAACTCAGGGCGGTGCTGGGATCGCTGGTGGGGCGTTCCTCCATGGAGCCGGTTCAACCCGTAGAGTTGGCCCACCTGCTCGAAGAAGAGCGCCTGCCTCTACCGGATGCGCGCTCCGAGAAGGACAGGGTGGTGGACGCGCTTTGGCGCCACGGTTTTAACCGAACCCGCGCCGCCGAGGCCCTCGGCATGGCCAGAAAGACGCTCTATAACAAGATACGCAAGTACGGCTTGTCCGGCTGAGGTCGGCATCACCCCGGCGCCGCATCGGCGATCGACGGCCGGCAGACCAGGCCGTCGAGGTGGCTGGCCCATAGCCCTTCGCTGTCGAGTTCGCGGCTCTCGCCGAGACCCAGCAGGATTCCGGTCCAGTCTGCCGCCCGAACCGCTTCGGCGACCGACTGGGCCGCCGAGCTCCGTTGCCGAAGGGATGGGAATCCGGCCGCGAAATGCCCCACCCGGGGCAGCACCAGGATCGCGTCGGGCTGGATCGCGGCCGCCGCCGCCGCATCGCGACCGTCGGCCACCACTGCGGTGATCCGGAATCCCTGGTCGCGAAACCGGGCCAGGCTGTCGCGCTCACGGTCCGGATCCAGGCCAACGTCCGGAAGCTGGCTCGAGAACTCGTCATCCTGCTGGGCGACACTGGGCAGATTGACGATCCACTCCACCCCGGCGCGTCGCAGGCGCGCGCCCTCCAGGGTCACGTTCAGAAAGGGGTTGGCCAGAAACAGGCCCAGCATGGCGTCCCGACACCGGGTCGGATCCGCGACCACGTCGTCGATGAGCCGCGTGGGTCCGTGGTTGGTGGGCAGCAGCATGCCGACCTCATCGGGCATGCTCTCGTGGTGGAACTGTGGCCCGACGGTGAGCACGGACCCCGGTATGTCCTGCGCCCGGGGGTCTCCCGGGCGCAGGACGACGCGCCAGGACAAGTAGTCCACCATTTTTCGAAGAAATATCCTCAAAGAGCCGGAGCAGCCACCGGGCCGGGACCCAGGGTCCGCGACCAGCGCCGAATATGTCGACGTGGGAGTTGTTGATCCGAGTCAGAAATTACCCAAATTTACCCAATATGGCAATACTAACCGGTTGCCGGGTTTCGGGGTCGGGCGTAGGCTTTTTGGAACCGTCCGCACGAGACGGCGTTGCGACCCGACCCACAATGCGGTGTTTGCCGCCGGGATTCGCGACCCACAGTAAAGATCGACGCCCTCGCTACTGACGGGGGCCGCCACGAGGAGAGGAGTGAAACGTTGTCGCGATCCCTTGCCGCACGGGGCGCCTATCGATAGGTGGCGCCCGCTCCAATGAGACAGTTCATCGAGCGCCATACCTTCTGGGCCATCGTGATTCTTCTGCTGGTGGCGATCTTCCTTTGGATGATCTTCGCCGTCTGGCCCGAGTGGTTGATCGAGGCGCTGGGGCGCAAGAAGACCTTCGTTAATACTCTTCTGAACGGCCTGACCCTGGGCGGCCTGTACTTCCTGGTGGCGAGCGGCTTCACCCTCATTTTCGGATTGATGCGAAACGTCAACCTGGCCCACGGATCGATGTATCTGCTCGGCGCGTATATCGGTTACGAAGTGGCCGACGCCAGCGGCAGCTGGTTTCTGGGCCTGATCGTGGCATTCTTTGCCATCGCTTTTGCCGGGATTCTGATGCAGGTGCTGGTGTTCCGGCGCATGGAGGGCGACGACCTGCGCCAGACTCTGGTTACCATCGCCATCTCCATCATCGCCGCGGATCTCATGCTGGCGATCTGGACCGGCACCACCTACCAGTTCAGTCCACCGGACTGGCTGTTCGGCGCCACGAAGCTGCCGGTGGTGTCGCTGATCCGGTCGAACGGCGACGCGGTATACATCATGTACCCGGTGTACCGCCTGACGGTGCTGGCGGTGGCCGTCGCCGTGGGCGTCGCGTTGTGGCTGTTTCTCAACCGGACCCGGCTCGGCATTATGATCCGCGCCGGCGTCAATGACCGCGAGATGCTGTCCGCCTCCGGGGTCAACGTGCAGCTGGTGTTCGCGCTGGTGTTCGGGATCGGTGCCGGGTTGGCGGGCTTTGCGGGGGTGATCGGCGGCACGGCGCTGTCCGTGGCGCCCGGCGAAGATGTTCGCTACCTGCTCGCTTCCCTGATCGTGGTGATCGTCGGCGGGCTCGGCTCGGTGCCCGGAGCCGCCATCGGTGCCCTGCTGATCGGCCTCGCCGAACAGTTCGGGCTCGCCTACTTCCCGACCTATGGCGTGGTGCTCACGTTCCTGATCATGGTGGTGGTGCTGGCCGTGCGCCCCCAGGGACTGATGGGGGGACGCTAGATGAGCTCGCGTCCGGTGTTCTCGGGGGAGTTCCCTATCAGCCGCCTGCACCCCGCCTGGGTGGTGACGGCTTTATTCCTGCTCGCCTACCCGGCGTTCGCCTCGCACTTCTTCGTGTTTCAGATCGGCGCCTACTCCCTGATCCTCGGGACCGTGGCCTTGTCACTGATGATGCTGGCGGGCTATGGCGGCATGGTCAGCCTGGCGCAGCTCACGGTGGCGGGCTTCGCGGGATACCTGGTGGCGATACTCGGAGACAACAGCGTCGGCGTCATGGGCCTGGGCTGGCCGTGGTGGCTGACGGTGATCACCGCGATCACGGGCGCCGCCCTGTTCAGCGTCCTGATCGGGGCGATATCGGTGCGCACCGAAGGCATTTATATCATCATGATCACCCTGGCGATCGGGGTGGCCTTCTTCTATTTCGTGCGCCAGAACTACACGGTGTTCAACGGCTTCACTGGTTTTGCCGGCCTCGAGCCCCCGACCTTGTTCGGCATCTACTGGCGCGACCCGGTGCCCTTCTACTATCTGTCGCTGGCGGTGGCGGCCGGCTTCCTGTGGGCGGTGAACTACGCTTCGCGCTCCACCTTCGGCCTGACCCTGCAGGCCATTCGCGACAACCCGCGGCGCATGCGGGCGCTCGGGTACTACGTGGGCTTTCATCGTGTGGTGGCGTATTTCTTCTCCGGCCTGATCGCCGGCACCGCAGGCGTCCTGCTGGCCTGGTTCAACGGCCGGATCTCGCCGGGATCGGTGGGCGTCGACGTCATCATCGACGTCCTGGTGATCGCCGTGGTCGGCGGCCTGCGCAATCCCATCGGACCGTTCCTGGGCGCCATCGTTTATGTGGTGCTCGAGAACTTCGCCATCGATCTCATCGACCGCGACCGCTTCAACACCGTGATCGGGCTGGTGTTCCTGCTGATCGTGCTGTTTTCCCCGGACGGCATCCTCGGCCTGTGGGAGCGGTTCCGGTCGCGATTGTGGATAGACAGAAATGCGCGGCAGGCGTCGAGCCGCGCGGAACAGATCGACACGCATCCATCCGGATCGTTCGAAAACACCTAACTCAAATAGCTAGTGAGGAGGCAACGAAATGTTGGGACTTATTAAGAAGGCCCTGTGGGTCACGGTGATGGCCCTGTCGCTGGGCAGCACCGCTTACGCCCAGGACACCATCAAGATGGGCGCCCTCGCCACTCTGGAAGGTGCCTACGCCGTACTGGGCGAGGACGGCATGCGTGGCGTCAAGATGGCGCTCAAGGAGTTCAATAACATGGCCGGCGGCAAGAAGATCGAGCTGATTACGGCTTCTTCCGATGCCTCGCCCGACAGCGCCATCCGTGCCGCGCGCAAGCTGGTGGAGCAGGACGGCGTACAAGTGCTGGTCGGCCCCCTGTCGGGTTCCGAGGGGCTCGCGATCAAGGACTACGCGAAGACGCAGCCCAACGTCACTTTCATAAACGGCACCTCCGCGGCTCAGGACACGACGCTTCGCAATCCCGCCCCGAACTTCTTCCGCTTCAGCACCGACGGCGCCCAGTGGATGGCGGGGCTCGGCGAGTACGCCTACAAGGAGAAGGGCTATCACAAGGTTGCCACGGTGGCCGAAGATTATTCCTATGAGTACACCCAGGCGTTCGGCTTCCTGGAGCCTTTCTGCCGGGCAGGCGGCAAGGCGCCCCTGGAGGATCGTTTCTGGGTGCCGATCGGCAACAAGGATTTTTCGTCGGTGATCGCGGCCATGCCGGATGACGTGGACGCCATCTACGTGGCTCTCGGGGGCGCGGACGCGGTCAACTTCCTGACCCAATACGAGCAGGCCGGCGGCTCGCTGCCTCTGATCGGGGGCTCCATCACCGTGGACCAGACGGTGCTCGGATCCAAGGGCCGGATCCGCAAGTTCGTGATCGGGACGCCTTCGGCCGGCCCCATCTCCGATACCTGGGACGACCCCCGCTGGAAGAAATTCGTCAAAGCTTACCAGGAGCAGTTCCCGGACGGTTTCCCGTCGCCTTCCCTGTTCGCGCACGGCTACTATGTCAACACCAAGGCCGCGCTGCTTGGCTTGAATAAGGTGAACGGCGACTTGTCTGATGGTGGCAAGAAATATCGTGAAGTCTTGTCGAATCTCGAGTTCGACACCCCGACCGGTCCAGTGAAGCTCGATGAGCGGCGCGAGGGCATTGCCAACATCTTCCTGACTGAGGTGGTGGAAGGTCCGAACGGCAACCTGGTGAACAAGACCATCAAGGTCATCCACAACGTGAACCAGACCCTTGGGCTTCCCTACAAGAAGTTCCTCGAGTACGGGCAGGTAGGCCGTAACAACCCGCCCTGCAACTAGGACCTTCGTTCGATGCCCGGAACCGACGCGCTTTCCCGCCTTCAGAGCGCCGGCCGCTATGCGCTGGAGCTCGAGGCTGTCAGCCGCCACTTCGGCGCGCTGGTGGCCCTGGCGGACATCAACCTGACCGTCAGGGCGGGGGAGCGGCGCGCGGTTCTGGGCTCGAACGGCGCGGGAAAGACGACTTTATTCAATGCCATCACCGGCGACTTCCCACCCACCACCGGCACCGTACGGCTGTTCGGGGAGGACGTCACCGATATGCCGAGCCACGAGCGCGTGCGGCGGGGCCTGCGCCGAACCTACCAGATCTCGCTGCTGTTCAGCCGCCTGAGCGTCATGGACAACATCTACCTCGCTTGCCGCGGCGTCAGCCGCGGACGCTACTCACTACGCCGGCCTTCGGCGGACGACAGCTCCATGCAGGCGGCGGAAACTCTGCTCGGGGCGGTGCATCTGGATGACGTACGCGAGGTGCCGGTGGCCACCCTCAGCCACGGCCAGCAGCGCCAGCTTGAGATCGCGCTGGCGTTGGCAGGGGCGCCGCGCCTGATCCTGTTCGACGAGCCGGCCGCCGGGCTTTCCCCGGCTGAACGCTCGGACCTCATCGCCATCCTGCAATCGCTCCCTGACCATATCAGTTACATCATCATCGAGCACGACATGGACGTGGCGTTGCGCGTGGTCGAGAGCGTGACCATGATGCACAACGGCCGCATCTTCAAGGAAGGGAGTCCCGAGGAGATCGAGAACGACCCGGAGGTCCAGGAGCTTTACCTCGGACAGGGGACAGGACAGAACGACCGTGCCCGGGAGAGCCGGCGCCGTGCGTGAACGCGCCCGCCAGCGCCGGCGTGCCGCACCCTCGGCTGCGCTGCAGGTCCGGGGCCTGCACGTCTACTACGGCCAGTCGCACGCCCTGCAGGGGGTTGACCTGACCGTCGAGCACGGCGTGCATGCCGTAGTCGGCCGCAACGGCATGGGTAAGACTACATTGTGCAACGCCATCATGGGTCTGCTGCCGGTGAGTGGCGGATCGGTGCGCTTCCAGGGAGAGGACATCACCGGCCTCGCCCCCTACAAGATCGCCTCCCGGGGCATCGGCTACACCCCGCAGGGCCGGAGGCTGTGGCCTTCGCTGTCGGTGGAGGAGCACATGCGGCTTTCCGAGAAGAGCGGCGGCGCCTGGTCCATCGAGCGGATCTACCAGACATTTCCGCGTCTGGCCGAGCGGCGGCGCAACGGGGCCAACCAGCTGTCGGGCGGCGAGCAGCAGATGCTGGCGATCTCGAGGGCTTTGCTGCAGGACCCTGAGCTGCTGATCCTGGATGAACCGACCGAAGGCCTGGCGCCGGTGATCGTCAACCAGTTGGAGCAGCTGCTCGCCGAGCTGGCCGCGGAACAGGACGTTTCCATTCTTCTGATCGAGCAGAACATCGCGGTCGCTACCGCGGTGGCCGACGAGGTGGCCATCATGGTGAACGGCCGCATCAGCCGGATCATGCCGGCCCGTGAGCTGGCCGCCGACCGCGCCCTGCAGGAACGGCTGCTCGGCGTCGGCCGCCACTCACACGAGGATGTCGAGGCTGCGGTCGCCGAGTCCTGGCCCGCGCCGCAGCAGCCACCGGAAACGTCGCCTGCCGAGCCGTTGCCGGCCGCGGCCGAGGCGCCAATCGCGGAAGAGGCCGGGCAGCCCGAGGCACCCGAATCCCGGCGTCCCGCCCGCGTCGTCTATGTTCCACCGACGCGCTGGACCAGCGCCGCGTGGAAGAAAGGTACGCCGGGTGCCGGCGAGGTGCCGCGGCCGGCGGGTACCGAGCCGGGCACGCGTCCATTCGATGTGAAGCCGGAACCGCTGTATCAGGAGCGATTGCCCTCCCGGGAGCCGGTGGGAGAGACGTACGTCTACGTTGTCGGCACGTTCGACACCAAGGGTGCCGAGCTGGGATTCATTCGTGACCGCATCGTCGACCATGGCCTGCGGGTTATGACCGTGGACCTGTCCACGTCGGGCAAGCCGTCGGCGGCGGACGTGCCGCCTCACGTCGTCGCCGCCTATTTCCACGGCGGCTCCAGCGCGGTGTTCACCGGCAACCGCGGCGGCTCGGTGCGTGCCATGGGCCAGGCCTTCGAGAGCTGGGTGAAGCACCAGCGGGGCATCGCCGGCATGATTTCGGCCGGAGGCTCGGGCGGCACGGCGCTGGTGACGCCGGCGATGCGTACCCTGCCGGTTGGAGTCCCCAAGGTGATGATTTCCACCGTGGCCTCCGGCGAAGTGGCGCAATACGTCGGCTCATCCGACATCATGATGATGTACTCGGTCACCGACGTACAGGGCCTCAATCGCATTTCCAAGCGGGTTCTCGCCAACGGCGCCAACGCGCTGGCCGGGATGGTGGCGGACGCCCGGCGCGAGCACCCCGACCGGCGCGGCGGCCACGACAAGCCCGGACTCGCCCTCACCATGTTCGGGGTGACGACGACGGCGGTCCAGCAGGTCACGGCCCTGGTGGAGGATCGCTACGACTGCATGGTATTCCACGCCACCGGGACCGGCGGCCGGTCCATGGAGAAACTGGCGGACAGCGGCCTGCTGGCGGCGGCGGTGGACCTCACCACCACGGAGATCTGCGACATGATGATGGGCGGCGTGTTCGCCGCCGATGAAGATCGCTTCGGTGCCTTCATCCGCACCCGCATTCCCTATGTCGGCTCGGTCGGCGCCCTGGATATGGTCAACTTCGGAGCGCGAGACACGGTCCCCGAGCGTTATCGCGGCCGCAAGCTGGTGGAGCACAACCCGCAGGTAACGCTGATGCGCACCACGCCCGAGGAGAACGCGCGCATGGGCGAGTGGATCGCCAAGCGCATCAACTTGATGACCGGACCGGTGCGGTTCGTGATTCCCGAGGGAGGCGTGTCCGCGTTGGATAAACCCGGTCAGCCGTTTCACGACCCGGCCGCCGACAAGGCCCTGTTCGACGCCATCGCCCGCCGTTTTCAGGAGACGGCCACCCGGCGCCTGATCCGAACGCCCCATCATATCAACGACCCGGCCTTCGCCCAGGCGGTGGCCGCCGCATTGGAAGAGATCAACCCCACGCAGAGGACATTGAGAAATGCCACGATTTGAGCGAGCGGTGCTGCTCGAGAAATTCCAGGACATGAAGCGCCGGGGGATACCCATCGTCGGCGGCGGGGCCGGCACGGGCCTGTCCGCCAAGTGCGAGGAAGCGGGCGGCATCGATCTGATCGTGATTTACAACTCCGGCCGCTACCGGATGGCCGGCCGCGGTTCCTTGTCCGGTCTGATGCCCTACGGCAACGCCAACGACGTGGTGATGGAAATGGCGCGCGAGGTACTCCCGGTGGTGTCGAGGACGCCGGTCCTGGCGGGGGTCAACGGCACCGATCCCTTTTGTATCTTCGACCACTACCTGGACCAGGTGAAGGCGGTGGGTTTTTCCGGCATCCAGAACTTCCCGACGGTGGGACTCATCGACGGCACTTTCCGGGCCAACCTGGAGGAGACCGGCATGTCCTACGGCCTGGAGGTGGACCTGGTCCGCCTGGCGCACGAGAAGGACCTGCTCACTACGCCCTATGTCTTCAGCGAGGACGACGCCGTCGCCATGGCGACGGCCGGCGCCGACATCGTCGTGTGCCACATGGGTCTGACCACGGGCGGCTCCATTGGCGCCGATACCGCCCTGGGATTGCACGAATGCCCGGCACTGGTGGACGCCTGGGCCGAAGCGGCGCTCAAGGTCAATCCGGACATCCTGGTCCTGGTTCACGGCGGCCCGGTGTCGATGCCCGAGGATGCGCGCTATGTCCTCGACAATACCGAGACCTGCCACGGCTTCTACGGCGCCTCTTCGATGGAGAGGCTGCCCACGGAAATTGCTTTAACCGAACAAACCAAGGCCTTCAAGGCGCTTGGCACAGCCTGATAGGGGGATGAGTTCATGACTACCGGTCTGGTTGGATCGATCATTCTTTGGCTCATTGTTGCGATCGTCGCGATCGTGGTGGTGGTTTACCTGCTTCACTGGCTTTATCACCGTTCCACCCGTGAGCTCGCCTTCGTGCGCACCGGTTTCGGCGGCGAGAAGGTGATCATCAGCGGTGGAGCGCTGGTATTGCCTATCCTTCACGAGATCACGCCGGTCAACCTGAACGTGGTGCGAATACCGGTCTCCCGGGTGCGCGAGGACGCGGTCATGAGCCACGACCGCATGCGGGTCGACGTCGACGCCGAGTTCTTCGTGCGGGTGATGCAGGAGCGCGAGGCCGTGTCCGCGGCCGCCTCCACCCTGGGCCGCCGCACCTTGGACCGCGACGGTCTCACGGATCTGTTGTCCGGCAAGTTCGTGGGGGCCGTCCGCTCGGTGGCGTCCGAGATGACCCTGGATGAGATGCACGAGAACCGGGAGGCCATGGTGGCCAAGGTCGAGGAGCGCGCCAGGAGCGCCCTGGCCCGCAACGGCCTGGAGCTGGAGTCCGTCGCCATCACCGACCTCGACCAGACCAACCTGGAGTACTTCAACCCGGCCAACCGCTTCGATGCCGAGGGTATGACCCAGCTTATCGAGACCATCGAGACACGCCGCAAGCTGCGCAACGACATCGAGCAGTCTTCCATGGTGGCAATCCGCTCTCGCAATCTGGAGGCTGAAAAGGAAACATTGAAGCTCGAGCAGGAGAGCGAGAGCTCGCGCCTGAACCAGGAACAGGAGCTGGAGGCGATGCGCGCCGAGCAGCGCACCGCCATCCAGCGTACCCGGGTGGCCCGGGAGGCGGAGGCGGAGCAGTCGCGCATCGCCAGCGAGCAGGAAACCCGCGAGCACGAGATCGCCCGCCAGCGCGCCCTGGAGTCTGCGGAGATTGCCGCCCGGGAGGAAGTGGAGAAAGCGCGCATCGTCCACGAGCAGTCGCTGGAGGGCGCGCGCCTGGACCGCGAGCTGCAGGTGCGGTCACAGCAGATCAAGCAGAAGCACGAGATCGATTACGCGGAGATCACCGCCAACGAGGATGTGGAACGTTCGCGCATCGTGTCCGAGAGGCAGCTGCGCGAGGCGCGCATCGTCGCCGACGAGGAGATCGAGTCCCGGGACATCGTGCGCGGTCAGCAGCTGGAGACCGCCCGGCTGACCGCCCACAAGGTTGTGGAGTCGGCACGCATTGACCAGGAGAAGACCCTGGACAAGGCGCGCATCGAGCGCGAGCGCCTGCTGCGCGCCCAGCAGATCTCTCAGCGCCAGTCCATTGACGAGGCCGAGATCTCGGCGCGCGAGGAGACGGAGCGGGCCCGTATCGCCTCCGAGCGCGGCCTGGATGAAGTGCGCATCCTCAAGGAGCGCGACATCAGGCGGCTGGAGGTCGAGCGCGAGATGGCCCTGGAACTGGCCGAGATCGAGCGGCACATCAGCGTGCTGCAGAAGCAGTCCGAGGAAGCCGAGGCCCGCAGCTCCACCGAGGCGGCGCGGGTGAAAGCGGTGGAGGCGGAAGAAACGGTCAACACCCGGCGCGAGACCGTGATCGCCGAGCGCATCGCGGCAGTGGACCGGCTGCTGGCGGAGAAGGACGCCGACACCGCGCGCATCGCCGCCGAGGCCGACAAGATCACCGCCACCGTCGCCGCCGAAGCCCAGCGCCTGCGCAACGAGGCCGACAACATCCTGAGCCCCGACGCCCGCGCCGGCGCCCTGCGCTCGAAGATGATCGACCGGCTGGAGAGCATCGTCCGCGAGAGCGTCAAGCCCATGGAGAACATCGAGGGCATCAAGATCCTCCACGTCGACGGCCTGGGGGGCGGGGGAGACGGCGGCCATCGCTCGCCCACCGACGAGGTGATCGAGAGCGCGCTGCGTTACCGTGCCCAGGCGCCCTTGATCGACGAGATGATGAAGGAGATCGGCGTCGAGAATCCCAACGTCGCGCGCCTGGGCGACATTTTCCGCTCGGCAAGGGACGCACAGAGCCTTGCCCAGAGCACGGCCCCGGCCAAGGACGAGTCCGACGACGGCGGCGGCCGCAAGTCGGGGGGAAGGTCGAGCCGCAAAGCGGATAAGCAGGAGGAGTGAGGCGGAGCGATGGCGCAGGTTTACATATCTTCGGTAATCGGCGCGCCCGCCGACCAGATCTGGGCGGCGGTCCGGGATTTCAACGCGCTGCCGGACTGGCATCCGAACATCGCCGAGAGCCGCATCGAAGGAGCCGCCCCCTCCGACCAGGTCGGCTGCGTGCGGGCCTTCCGGCTCACCGACGGCGGCGCGATCCGCGAGCGGCTGCTGGCTCTGTCGGACTACGACTACAGCTGCACGTATTCCATCCTGGAGAGTCCGATGGGAGTGGAGAACTACGTCGCCACCCTGAAGCTGACCCCGATTACCGACGGCAACCGCACCTTCGCCGAGTGGTCCGCGGAGTTTGACTGCCCGGCCGAGCGCGAGGACGCGCTGGTCGAGGAGATCGGCACGGGTGTCTTCCAGGCCGGCTTCGATGCGCTCAAGGAACGCTTCGGACAGTGATGGCGGCATACTCGTTCAAGGGATCGCGGCTGAAGCCGCTCCTACAATCTGAGGTTCATCGCGGTGCTGAACCCGGGATCGTAGGAGCGGCTTCAGCCGCGGTCCTTACATGAGCGCCGATGTGACATGCAGGTCAAGGTGAGCCGCAGCACCGTGATCGACGCGCCGCTTCCGGCGGTGTGGGAAGTGTTGCGCGATTTCAACGGACACGACCGCTGGCATCCGGCGGTGGCTCGCAGCACGCTGGAGGAGGCCTCACGGACCGATGAGATAGGCGCGGTCCGGAGCTTTCAGCTCGCCGGTGGCGAGCGGCTGCGCGAGCAGTTGCTGTCCCTTTCCGACAAGGACCACAGCTTCCGCTACGCCATCGTCGACAGTGAGATCCCCTTGCACGACTACGTGGCGAAAGTGTCGCTCAAGCCGGTGACCGACGGCGACCGTACGTTCTGGTCGTGGAGCTCGCGATTCAGGACACCGAAGGGACGAGAGCAGGAGTTGGCAAGACTGGTCGCCGAGGGCGTCTATGAAGCGGGCTTCGATGCGATCCGTTCCCGGGTCGAAAGTCACCGCCGGCATGCCGTGTCCTCCGTCGCAGCGGGCGCAACCGCGGCGATCGCGGCCGGGTCGGTGGCACGCGCAGCCGCGGCCGGCGCCATCCAGGGCACTGCCATGATCATCGATCGATACGGCGGGCCCGGGGAGCTGCACCCGGTCGCCGCCTCCGCGCCGCCGCCGGGTCCCGGCCAGGTGCGGCTGCGCCAGAATGCGATCGGCGTCAACTTCATCGATGTCTACTGCCGGACCGGCTACTTCGATCTCGTCAAGCCGCCCGGCGGGCTCGGCATGGAAGCCGCCGGCGAGGTGATCGACGTGGGGCGCGGCGTGCGGCACCTGTCACCCGGGCAGCGCGCTGCATATGCCTGCCCGCCGGTCGGCGCCTATACGACGGTGCGCACCATGGGCGCGGAACTGGTGGTGCCGTTGCCGGATTTCATCGACGACATCACCGCGGCCGCAGGTTTGTTGAAGGGTATGGCCGCCGAGTTTCTCCTGCACCGCGTGCATCCGCTCAAGCGCGGAGAGACGGCGTTGATTTTCGCCCCGGCCGGCGGCGTGGGACGCCTGCTCTGTCAGTGGGCCGCGTACCTCGGCGCCACGGTAATCGGCGCCACTTCCAGCGAGGAGAAGGCGCGCGCCGCGCGCGCCGCCGGAGCGCATCACGTCATCGTGCCCGGCGAGGCCAGCCTCGAGGAGCAGGTGCGTGCCCTGACTGACGGGCGCGGCGTCGACGTCGTCTACGACGCCGTGGGACGGGACAGCTTCCGCCATTCCCTGGCGGCGCTGGCACCTTGCGGCCACTTGGTGAGCTACGGCCAGGCCTCCGGCGACATCGGCTCCTGGGATATCGGTTCGCTGGCCGCCAACTCGACAACTCTGTCCCGGCCCAACTACGTGCACTACACCGATACCCGCGACAAGGTGGAGTCGATTACCGAAAGGTTGTTCGACGCCATCTCCCGGCAGATCGTCCGCATCGAGGCAAACCACCGCTTTCCCTTGAGCGAAGCCGCCGCCGCCCACCGGGCGCTGGAGGGCCGCGAGACCACCGGCTCCATCGTGCTGATACCGGATCCGGAGGCGGCCAGGTGACGCCACGGCGCGGTGGACGGGACTGTAGGAGCGACTTCAGTCGCGATGGAAAATTGAAAAACGCGACTAAAGTCCCTCCTGCAATCCGTGGTTCATGATCACGGTGGTCCGAAACGTGAACGAGAGAAGAACATAGCAGATGAAATACGCCGTATTCGATTGGAAAGATGCCCGCCATGTCGGCCGGGTCAATGAAGAGGACAAAACCGTCGAGCGCCTCGAGTTGCCCGCCGGCGCCGCCGATACCGACGGAGTCTGTTGCCTGATTGGGGGAGGGTCTCCTGGGACGATGGAGACGCTTTCGCTGGACGAGGTGCGGCTCGCGGCACCCGTGCCGCGGCCCCGACGCAACATTTTCTGCGTCGGCAAGAACTACCACGAGCATGCCGCCGAGTTCGCTTCCTCGGGGTTCGACTCCTCGGCCGCCAAGGGTGCAGTGCCCAAGGCGCCCATCGTCTTCTCCAAACTGCCGGAGACGGTCATCGCCCCGGGCGCCGCTATTCTTATCGACGGGTCCGTTGACACCACCATTGACTACGAGGCAGAGCTGGCGGTCATCATCGGCACGGCCGGGCGCAATATCAAAGCGGAGGACGCGCTGTCCCATGTATGGGGCTACACCATCGTCAACGACGTCACCGCCCGCGAGCTGCAGGGCCGTCACAGCCAATGGCTGATCGGCAAGTCCCAGGATACGTTCTGTCCCATGGGCCCGTGGGCGGTGACCGCCGACGCCATCGACCTGTCCGATACTGCCGTACGCTGCCGGGTCAACGACGAGCCGCGCCAGGACTCCAACACCAGGCTGCTGATATTCGACGTCCCCACCATCATTGCCGCGATCTCCAACGGCATCACCTTGCGTCCCGGCGATGTGATCGCCACCGGCACCCCCGCCGGCGTCGGAATCGGCTTCAAACCGCCCAGGTACCTGGTCCCCGGAGACCGCGTACGGATAGAGATACAGGGCATCGGCGCGCTCGAGAATCCCGTCGAGGCGTTTCAATCATGACGGACCTGCGCATTGGCAGCATGCTCATAGAGGACACCGGCGAGGGATCCACGGTGGTCATGGTGCACGGTCTCGGTGGCACGTCCAACAGTTTTCAGACCCTGATGGCATCGGTAGCGGACTGCCGGGTGCTGCGTCCGGACCTGCCCGGTGCCGGGCGTTCGGCTTACCGGCCCGGCTTGTCGAGCCTCGAGCGCATGGCTGTATCAATCAAGGATTGCCTGCGCGCCGCCGGCCTGGAGCAGGCGCATTTTGTCGGCCATTCCATGGGCACGATGTTGTGCCAGTATCTGGCCGCCGGCTCTCCAGAACTGGTGCGCAGCCTGACCCTGTTCGGGCCTATACTGGAACCGCCGGTCGCCGCCCGCCAGGCGCTGAAGGAACGCGCCCAGGCGGCCAGGGCCAGTGGCATGGCGGGTATCGCGGACGCGATTTGCATGGGCAGCATCGCGGAGGCGTCCCGCAGGGCCAACCCGGCAGTGGTCGCTTTCGTACGGGAGAGCATCATGCGCCAGGACCCGGCCGGGTACGCGTCGCATTGCGACGCCCTCAGCGAAGCGCCCCCCGCGGACCACGCGGCGATACGCTGCCCGACGCTGCTGGTGGCCGGCGACAAGGACCCGGTGGCACCGGTGGACATGGGGCGCCGACTGCAGGAACGGATACAGGACGCCAGGCTCGAGGTCGTCCCCGGCGTCGGACATTGGATCATGGTGGAGGCCCCGGGGCGCTCCACCGAACTGCTGCGAGGGCATCTCGACGAGATCGCGCGGCAATCTCACTCACGAGGCTAGCACCATGGCAGAAAACACATTCAGCGGTTGGGACGGCGGCAGCACGGCATCGAGCCGCGAGCCTGAGATCACATTCAGCAACGTCCGCGTTCTCGATGCGACCGGCGAAGCGCCCTACAGCGGCGACGTCACGGTGGAGGGGAATCGAATCAAGTCCATCCACAGGTCCGGCACGGGCGGCAGCTACAGCTTCAATACCAACGGCGGGCAGCGCATCGACTGCCGCGGCATGACGCTGATGCCGGGCCTGATCGACGGCCACCTGCATTTGTCATGGAATAACGCGCCGGGCATCAACCCGATCCAGATGATGCCGGTGGAGGAGCACGTCATAAATACCATCGAAATGGCCAAGGTGGTGCTGGATGCCGGCTTCACCGCCGGGCGCGGCGCCGCTGCCGCGAAACTCCGGCTCGACGTGGTGATCCGCGATGCCATCAACGCCGGCCGCTGCCCGGGTCCGCGCTACACTGCGGCCGGGCCGGAGATCACCTCGGTGGGAGGGCTCGGCGATGCTTCGCTGCCGCACATCGATCATCCGGCGCTCAACCTGGGCATCGTGCTGTCCGGCCCGGAAGAAGTGCGCCGGACCGTGCGTGAGCTTATCAAGTGGGGCGTGGACACGATCAAGATCAACCTGTCGGGCGAAGAGATTACCGGTATGCCGGCCCAGGCCAACCAGTTCTCCGACGAGGAAATCGCCATGGCGGTGAACGAGGCTCGGCGCCGCGGCAAGACCCTGGCGGCCCACGCCCGCTCCAAGGAGTCCATTCAGAAATGTGTCGAGTACGGTATCGAGTACATCTACCACGCGTCGTTCTCCGACGAGAAGACCCTGGACATGCTGGAGGCGGCCAAGGACAAGCATTTCGTCGCCCCCGGCCTCGCCTGGCTGCTCAACACGGCGCGTAATGCCGGCGACTACGGCATCAAGCCCGGCACCCCGCTTACGGATATGTACGAGTTCGAGCTGGAGAATGCGGTCGAGACCATGCAGAAGATGCACAAGCGCGGCATCCGTGTGCTGATCGGCGGCGACTACGGTTTCGCCTGGACGCCCCACGGCACCAACGCCAAGGACCTGGAGTACTTCGTCGACCTGGTGGGCATGAGCCCGATGGAAGCGATCCAGGCCGGTACCAGGTACGGCGGGCAGATCATGGGCATGGGCGACGAGCTTGGCATGATTCGCGAAGGCTATCTGGCCGACATGCTGCTGGTGGACGGTGACCCGTTGTCGGACGTCCGCATTCTCCAGGACCACAAGCGCATCGTTGCCATCATGAAGGACGGCAAGTTCCACAAATCCCCGGAAAATCTGTCGGTGGGGATGGGCATGCGGTATATTGCCTGACGGACTGTAATCTGTTGCTCTTGCGCGGCTCCCTGGGCCGCTGAAAACCGGCGGGCCTGGGCTTTCAATCCTTAGCAGTCGTCGTGAACGGCCGGGTGCCCGAACGATCCCGGGAATCGGAAGAGAGGTTGGCCGTGGATAGCGTGCGCAATCTGCGCTTTGTGGCATCTCTGGTTCCGGCGGTCGTGTTGCTCGGAGCAGTATTCGCCGTAGTCATACTGGTCGCCGGCCGGATCGGGGGCGGCTTGGGCGTAGTGGCGGGGATCGTTGCAGGGGTCTGCCTCGGACTTGGCACCTTGCTGGCCTATTGGATCGGTGTCGACTGGCTGAATCTCCAGGTCGTCCGGATGAGTCACGACGCCGGCGACGCGGCGTTGCGCGATGGGGAACTGGTTGCGTTCGAGGGTGTCACACGCGTTGCCGAGGATCCTTTGACTTCACCTTTCAGTGCCATGCCTTGTGCGGCCTATACCTATGTCGTGTCAGCGTCAGGGCATTCGAGCTCGCGCAGCCGATCGGTCCGCGTGACGCTTGCCCAGGGTTTCCATATGCTCGACACGCGGCTCGAGGGCGCTCATCGCAGCCTGAAGCTGCGCTCGTTCCCTTCCTTCGAGGATGACCTGCGTGAAAGTGCGCGCGGCGGTGACTGGGGCAAGCAAGCGGGTAAGTTACTCGAGAGGAATTTCGGAACGGTTCCGGCCGCCAACGACCGCCAGCGAAACGCACGGCTGCTCGAGGTGCGCGACACCGGGCTCAGCGAGGTCCACGAGGACTATTGCAACAACGGCAACCCCTCGGGCTCCGACGGCTTCACCGTCGAAGAAGAGATCCTGCCGGTCGACCAGAGCGTCTGCGTTGTCGGTACGTACGACGAGCAGCTGGGCGGGCTGACGGCCGGAGTGCGTCGATTCGGTCCCAACATGATGGTCTATCGCGGCACTGCGGAGGAGGTCCTGTCCCGGGTCGGCGGCGAGACCAGGAAGTTCGCCAAGATCGCCGTCGTCCTTCTCGGTATCAGCGCCTTGCTGGTCGGAACCGCTCTTCTGACATAGCCAAGACGGCCCAACTTTCCCTGGCGACGCCCGCATCCGGTCGAGGGCGCCCATCATCGAGGAAACAGCTCTTCACCTGAAGGCGGTGGACCGGGTGTCATCCGTAACTAACTGTTATATATACACTATTACCATGTGTCTGCTGATATCCGCCACTGATCGCGTCATTTTGACTATAGTGGCTTCCCAGGGCCACCCGAAATCGAACCAGGAGCACAGTGTCGTACTACAGCATCTCGCCGTCGATGGGCGAAGAGCTCTCATAGAGCGGAGCCGCTCGTGGCCACATCCAGACCTCGTTCCAGCCTGAGCCGCAAGTTCTGTCTCTTCGTGCTGTTTGCCAGCTTGGTGACGGCGCTGGCCGTCACGCTGGTCTCCGTTCAGTCGACCCGCGACTTTCTCTACAGTCGGCTGGAGCACAAGCTTCCGGCCTTGCTGCAACGAACCGCTGAAAAGGTCGATCTTCTCTACCAGCAACGACTTCACGAGGTGGAAGTCTTCGCCGACGCCAATACCCTCGTCGCGGGGGTCTCGAACTACGAGGCGAACGGGAGCGACACCAGCAGAAAGGAAATAGGCCAGTTTCTCCGCTACATCCTGCAGAACTCACCCCAGTTCAAGTCTCTGTTCGTGCTCGATAAACGGGGTGCTCTCATAGTGTGGGTGGGCAAGACGATTGACCTGGAGGCCCGCGACAGATTGTCATTGGCGCAGGTAAATGAGCCCTCTTTGAGTAGTTTCGTCGATGTGAACCACGACAATGTCCAGATTGCGTCCGCGCCCGTTTCCCAGTACGGCGACGAGGTTCGCGGGAGTCTCCATGCGGTAATCGATTTGAGCTCCCTGCAGCCGCCGCTGCGCAATGAAGACCTGTCCAACGCGGGTGTCATGTTCCTTCTGGATCATGACGGTCGATATATCGTGGCCAGTGCCGGCTCCAGCATTTCCGGGGTCAGCGGTGTCTACGCGCATACGGTGCCGCAGGCACCTTCGACGCCCGTACTGAAGGAGTACAGAAACGGCCTGGGAGAGAACGTGCTGGGGAGCGCCATATACCTTCCCCGCATCGACGGGGCGCTTGTGGTGGAGGAACCGTACAGCGCCATATTCGCTCCCGTATCCAGTATTTTGTGGCGGACTCTGGCAATCAATCTGGCGATCGTGCTCTTATTCTCGGCAATCGCCTATCGTGTGGCTCGATCGATAACCCGGCCGATTCAGGAATTGTCCGAGGGCGTTCGCCGAATCAGTGAAGGAGAAACGGACGTTGTCATTCCCGAGACTCGGTCGAACGACGAGATCGGCGTGCTGACGCAGACCTTCAATGCCATGACGAATCAGATTGATCGCAACACGAAGGAGTTGGAAAGACTTTCCTCCACGGATGAACTCACCCAGCTTCACAACTACCGGTTCTTCAAGGACTATCTTTCCACGGAAGTAGACACTGGGGATGAAGGCGGCCAACCTCTCGCGTTGGTGCTGTGCGACATCGATCATTTCAAGGAATGGAACGACAAGTTCGGTCACGCAAGGGGGGACGAGATTCTTTCCACGGTCGCGGATCTCCTGAAGAATACGTGCCGGGAATCGGACCTGGTGACGCGATACGGAGGGGACGAATTCGCCATTCTCGCACCGAACACCAACATGGAAGGCGCCCTAGCTTTGGCCGAAACGCTCAGGGTGGTCGTCGCCGACGCTGGTATCGTTGATGACAACGGGGGCGAACACAGGCCATTGACCATATCCACCGGCGTGTCCGTGTTCCGCGAAAGTCGTGAGAAGCTGTTCGAAGAAGCCGATCGCGCCCTGTTCTCCGCCAAGCGTGCAGGGCGTAACTGTGTGCGTGCCGCCGGGGTGTTGGGCTAAGGCTTGTACCGTTCCTTGCTGGTCACGAGGGAGTGGTAAACCCAGCCTACGAACCCCGTGAGAGTGCGTATCAGTATCCAGTCGTCCTGCCGGGTTTCCCTGATAACCGGGGCGCCTTTCGCCAGTACGGTGAGAACTTCATCTTCGGTTGATGGACCGGAACGAAGGTTGACCCTGGGGCGATTGATGAACATGGTCTGTGGCGTCGTCTCCACAAGCTTCACCTCATAGTTCAGCTCTTCAACGATGCGGTTCGCTCGATATATGAAGAACATTGCCGCGCCGAAATATTCGTTGTCTATCTGCTTCTGCGCGATGTCCAGCTTGTGCTGCGCTTCTTCGATCTTGTGCGATTGCCATGGGGCGATACCGGAGGCTTTGTTGAGCTGCATGTGTGCCTCGGCCAGGGACGAGACGGTGTTGGCTCGGGAGTAGCTGCTTTGCAGCCTGGACTCCACGGTCACCAACGCATCCTCGGCGCGAACGAGGTCGGCCTTCAGGCGGTCCACTTCCCGTTCCAAGGCCCGGACCCGCTCTTCGTCGGCCTTGTGAACGAACTCGGCCTCGACGGCGGGAGGTTCCTCATCGGTCTGGGACGGCGGTTTTGCCGGAGCTTCGGCGCAAGCCGCGAGAGACGCGCACAGCACCGCGCCAAGCAGGCGCGTACCGGTGGACCGCAATCTGCATTGCCGGAGATTCAAAGGCGTTTTCCTTCCTCAGTTGACCGGTTTGTCCAGCTCCCGTTGTATCCCGGGAATGCTCAGATCCAAACATCGGTCGCACACCAGTTTAGACCATCGCGGCTCCACCTGCCACGCGATCGTCCCTCTTTGGCTCGGAAGTACGGGCTCCGTCGGCAAACACGCGAGACAGTCGCGACGGTGAGCCTCGATGAGGCGTCTACGCCGCCGGATCCACCGGGGAAGGCGGACTGCCGGCTTTCTCGATGTCCTCGCCCGCGCGCAGGAGATGATCCTCCTCGAAACGTCCCGCCACGAGCTGAACGCCTACGGGCACGTCGCCCTCCATTCCGGTACTGACCGTCAAGCCCGGCAGCCCGAGCAAAGGCAGCCCCAGTTGAATGAGCTGTGCGTCAAACACGCGTTGAAATGACTCGGCCGACTCGACGTCTAACTGATCCGGGAACGGCAACTCCGCGCATACCGGGCAGATGAGCACCGGGTACTCGTCGAGAAACCGCTGCCATTGGCGAATGAGCGACAGGCGCTGCTGGAGAACGTCGAGCAGTCCGTTGACGTCACATTCCGGCGCCTGCGCCTCGAGGTGGCGGTAGACGAAGACGGCGTCCGGATCGTCTTCCTCGGCAACGGCGCGCGCGCCGGAACGCCGGAAGTCCGCCAGCCACAGGATGGTCTGCAGGCGTTGCGGCTCGCGGAAGGATGGACAGTCCACTTCCTCCACACGCCAGCCGCTGTCCTCCAGGCGGCGCGCCGCGTCGCGCAGGACCCTCTCCACGGCCGGGTCGACCTCGAGACCATCCGGAGCCACGGTCAGGGCCGCGCGTTTTTGTCGTTCGGGTGTAGTCAGGGGAGCAGGCGTCCACCATGGGTCGCGGCTGTCGCGCGCAGACATCGCCTGCAGCGCCAGGCGCAGGTCCGCCACCGAGCGCGCGATCGGGCCCGCAACCGCCATGAGCTGGGCGCCGATATGCCGGTCGGGCGCCGTGAAGTTCACCGTCGGTATCCTGCCGAAGGAGGGTCTGAGGCCGTGAACGCCGCAGGCGTACGCCGGGTAGCGGATCGAGCCCCCGATGTCGGTGCCCTGGCCGACGGCGCCTATGCCGGCCGCCACTGCCGCTGCCGCGCCGCCGGACGAGCCACCGGGCGTTATAGCCCGATTGCGCGGGTTGTAGGTGTGCCCGTGCAGTGAGTTGCGCGTGAACCAGCGCAATGAGAATGCAGGCGTGTTTGTGCGGCCGATGAATATGGCACCCGCCCTGCGCAGGTTCTCGACCAGCGGATTGTCCTGGTCCGCGATCAGGTCGCTCTGAATTCTCAGTCCGTTGGTCGTCGGGAATCCCGCCTGGTCGATATTCTCCTTGATGGTTACCGGTGCGCCGGCGAGGGGGCCCGGGTCCTCGCCGCGGGCGAGCTTCTTGTCGATATCCCGCGCCGCCGCCAGTGCTTCCTCGGGCATCTCCCGGACGACGGCATTGATGGAAGGATTGACGCTTGCCAGACGCTCGAGTGTGCTTTCGACGATATCCACCGCGGAAGTCTCGCCTTGGCGCAAAAGACGGGTCAGCTCGGCAGCAGTCAGGCGCCAGAGTTCGGACATCGTGTATTACCTCTTGATCGTATTGATTGGATTACATCCCGCCTTCGACTCTCCGACCTGGTCGACGGTCCGTGGTTTGTCAGTCCGGGAGTATGCCCGGCAGGTTCAGGCCGTGCTCGCGGGCGCACTGGATGGCGTCCTCGTAGCCCGCGTCGGCGTGGCGCATGACGCCGGAGGCGGGATCGTTCCACAGCACCCGCTTGATGCGCGCGGCGGCGGCGTCGGTGCCGTCGCAACAGATGACCATGCCGGCGTGCTCCGCGAAACCGATGCCGACGCCGCCTCCGTGGTGAATGCTTACCCAGGTCGCACCGGAGGCGCAGTTGAGCAGGGCGTTGAGCATGGGCCAGTCGGCAACGGCATCCGAACCGTCTTTCATGCCCTCCGTCTCGCGGTTGGGAGAGGCAACCGAGCCGGCATCGAGGTGGTCGCGGCCGATGACCACCGGTGCCTTCAGCTCCCCGCTTTTCACCATCTCATTGAAGGCCAGGCCGAGCCTGTCGCGCTGGCCGAGCCCCACCCAGCAGATGCGCGCCGGGAGGCCCTGGAAAGCGATGCGTTCCCGTGCCATATCGAGCCACTGATGGAGGTGCGGGTCGTCGGGTATCAGCTCCTTTACTTTCTGGTCCGTCTTGTAGATGTCCTCCGGGTCCCCGGACAACGCCGCCCAGCGGAACGGGCCGACGCCACGGCAGAACAACGGTCGGATGTAGGCGGGAACGAAACCGGGGAAATCGAAGGCGTCCTCGACGCCTTCCTCGAAGGCGATCTGGCGTATGTTGTTGCCGTAGTCCACTGTGGGAATACCGCGATGCGAGAACTCGAGCATCGCCTGGACGTGCAGCTTGATCGATGCTCGTGCCGCCTTGTTGACGCCGGCCGGATCGTTGTGGCTCCTGTCGCGCCATTGCTCCAGGGACCAGCCGATGGGCAGGTAGCCGTGGCTGGGGTCGTGGGCGGAGGTCTGGTCGGTGACCATGTCCGGCCGGACACCGCGTTTCGCCAGCTCAGGCAGGACTTCGGCGGCGTTGCCGAGCAGCCCCACGGACTTGGCCTGGCCGGATTCGGTCCATCCGGCGATCATGGACAGCGCTTCGTCGACGGAGTCGGTTTTCTCGTCCACATAGCGGGTGCGCAGCCGGAAGTCTATGCGGTCGGGATCGCACTCCACCGCCAGGCAGCAGGCGCCGGCCATCACCGCGGCCAGCGGTTGGGCGCCGCCCATGCCACCGAGACCGGCGGTCAGTATCCACTTGCCCGTGAGATCGCCGCCGTAGTGTCGGCGGCCGGCTTCGACGAAGGTCTCATAGGTTCCCTGGATGATGCCTTGGGAAGCGATGTAGATCCACGAACCCGCGGTCATCTGCCCGTACATCATCAATCCCTTCTTGTCGAGTTCGTTGAAGTGGTCCCAGGTCGCCCAGTGGGCAACGATGTTCGAGTTGGCGATCAGCACCCGGGGCGCGTCGGGATGGGTTTTGAATACGCCCACCGGTTTGCCGGACTGGATCAGCAATGACTCGTCGGTTTCCAGCTCCTTGAGCGCCGCCACGATCCGATCATAATCGTCCCAAGTACGCGCGGCGCGGCCGATGCCCCCGTAAACCACCAGCTCGTGGGGATTTTCCGCCACGTCCGGATGCAGGTTGTTCATCAGCATGCGAAGTGGGGCTTCGGTGAGCCACGACTTGGCGTTGAGAGCGGTTCCGGTGGGCGGGTAGATGGTGCGGTTCTGATCGCGGGGATTGGACATGTCGTAAACCTCGGTTATCTCAACAGGACAGCTCGCCGGACAAGGCGAGCGCCGTCAGTTCCTCCAGAAGCTCCTTAAGATGCGCGCGCAGCGTGTCGGCGCGTTCGGGCAGGTAGGTCCAAGGCGGCGCCTCCTCCATGTAGGCACGCTGGGCCAACTCCATCTGTAAAGCGTGAACGCCTTCAGGCGGCGCGCCGTAGTGGCGGGTGGTCCAGCCGCCCTTGAAGCGCCTGTTGACCACGGTATCGAAGCCGGTGGCGGCGCCGCAGATAGCACGGGCCAGCTTCTCGATTCCCGGCGCGCAGCTGCGTCCTTCGTAGGTGCCGATGTTGAAAACCGGCAGCGTGCCTTCGAACAGATAGGGGATATGGGAGCGGATCGAGTGGCAATCGTAGAGTATGACCACACCGTGGCGGCGGCGAATTCTGGCGATCTCCTCGGCCAGGGCCTCGTGATACGGCGTGTGGAAGATCCGGCGTCTGGATTCGATCTCCCCGTCAGAAGGCTCTTCCCCTTCCTTGTATATCGGTCGGCCGTCGAAATCCGTGGTTGGGCAAAGGCCGGTGGTGTTCATGCCCGGGTAGAGGGACCGGCCCTCCGGATCACGGTTCGCGTCCACGACGTAGCGGCTCACGATCGCGCGCACCACGGTGGCGTCGTCCAATAGTCCGTCGTAGAGCCTGTCGACATGCCAGTCGGTGTCCGCCAGGGCTCGCCCCGTCTCATTGAGTCGGGCGCCGATCTCTTCCGGCACCCGGGTGCCGCTATGGGGTTGCGCCAGCAGCACGGGGCCTTCACCGCACTGCCGATACACCATCACACGCGCCCCTGAAGTGCCGGGAAGTCGATGCCCGCGGCCGCTTCCAGGACTCTTCCGGAGGACACCAATTCCACGGCCCGGTTCAAGTCAGGGGACAGATATCGATCCTGATCCAGGAAAGACACCACGGCGCGCACGGTCGCCACTACCGTCTCCAACGACTCGCTGGTCCTGAGCGGCCGGCGCAGTTCGATACCCTGGGTGGCGATCAGCAGCTCGATGGCGATAATACGGGCGAGATTGGCGTTCATGTCGATGAGCCGCCGGGCGCCGTGGGTGGCCATGGATACGTGATCTTCCTGATTGGCGCTGGTGGGCGTGGAATCAACCGAGCAAGGCGCGGCGCGCTGCTTGTTCTCGGAGTACAGGGCCGCGGCCGCGATTTCCGCCACCATGAATCCGGAGTTGATGCCCGGGTTCGGAGTGAGGAACGCCGGCAGGCCGAAGCTGAGCGCCGGGTCCACCAGCATCGCAATACGTCGCTCGGTAATGGAGCCGATTTCGGCGATGGCCAGCGCGAGTTGGTCGGCGGCGAAGGCCACGGGCTCAGCATGAAAGTTGCCGCCGGACAGGATCGTTCCGCTGTCCGGAAAGATCAACGGGTTGTCGGTCACCGCGTTGGCCTCGCGCTCGAGCGTGCGCCCGACCTGGCGCAGCAGATCCAGACAGGCGCCCATGACTTGCGGCTGGCAACGCAGGCAGTACGGATCCTGCACCCGCTCGTCGCCGAACCGATGCGACTCGCGGATCTGGGAACCGTACATCAGCTCACGCAGCGCGGTGGCGGCGTCGATCTGGCCGGGGTGGCCGCGAAGATCGTGGATCTCGGCCTCGAAAGGCGCCGACGACCCCATGCCGGCGTCGGTGCACAGAGCGCCGGTGACCAGCGCGGTGTTGAGCAGGCGATGGGCTTCGAACAACCCGCCCAGCGCCAGTGCGGTGGAAATCTGGGTGCCGTTGATGAGCGCCAACCCTTCCTTGGCGCTAAGCTCAATGGGCTCGATGCCGGCCCGCGCCAACGCTTCGGCTCCGGCGAGCGTATCACTACCGAGGACGGCTTCGCCCTCGCCGATCATCACCGCGGCGAGGTGGGCCAGGGGCGCCAGGTCCCCGGAAGCGCCCACTGAGCCCTGCGCCGGGATCAGCGGCGTGACCCCGGCCGTAAGCATTCGCTCGAGAACCTCGATGAGCTGCCAGCGGACACCGGACGCGCCCCGCCCGAGAGACAGGATTTTGAGCGCCATGGCCAGGCGCACCACCGGCGCTGAAAGCGGATCTCCGACGCCGGCGCAATGGGACAGGATCAGGTTGCGCTGCAGCTGGGCGGTGTCGGACCGCGGAATGCGAACATGGGCGAGCTTGCCGAACCCGGTGTTGACGCCATACACGGGATCGTCGCCGGCGGCGGCTTTGGCGACAAGCTCGGCGGAGCGTTCCACCGAGCGTCGGCAATCGGGGTCCAGCCGGCAGGCGGCCGCGCCTCGATAGATCAGGGCCAGGTCTTCGAGGGTCGTTGCAGGCGGCTTCAAGATCAGCTCGGTCATTGCACGCGTCCTTGGAAGATACGCCGGTCAAGCGGGTTCAATCCCAGGTAGTAAGAGAGCTCGGACGGATGATCGATATTCCAGATTGCGAGATCGGCGTTCTTGCCCGGTTCCAGGGTACCCGTTTCGCCGTCCAGCCCCAGGGCGCGGGCCGCGTTGCGGGTCATGCCGGCCAGGGCTTCCTCCGGGGTCATGCGGAACAGGGTGCAGGCCATGTTGAGGATAGCCAGCGGCGAGACGACCGGAGAGGAACCGGGGTTGCAGTCCGTGGCAACGGCCATGGGCACCCCGGCCGCGCGCAAACTGTCGATGGGCGGCAAACGGGATTCGCCCAGAGTGTAGAAAGCGCCGGGTAGCAGCACGGCCGCGGTCCCCGAGCTCACCATCGCTTGGATGCCTGCTTCATCCAGGTATTCCAGGTGGTCCGCCGACAAGGCGTTGAATGACGCAGCCAGAGCGGTGCCGTCCGAATTGGACAACTGTTCGGCGTGCAGCTTGACCGGAAGCCTCAGCTGCCGCGCGGCGACGAAAACAAGGCTGACCTGGGCGGCGGTGAAGGCAATCCGCTCGCAGAAGGCGTCCACCGCATCCGCCAGTCGTTCGCGGTGAACGGCGGGCAGCACGGACTCGCAGAGGTACTCTATATAATCGTCGGCGCGTCCCTGGTATTCCGGGGGAACGGCGTGGGCGCCGAGAAAGGTGGTCCTGATCCTCACCGGCCTGATGTCCTCGATGCGCCGGGCGGTGCGCAGCATCTTGATTTCGGTCTCCAGGTCCAGACCATAGCCGGATTTGATCTCGATGACGGCGGCGCCCTCGCCGATCATCCGGTCCACGCGCGTGAGGGCGCTCTCCAGAAGCTCGTCTTCCGAAGCCGCGCGTGTGGCGTTTACGGTTGACAAGATACCGCCCCCGGCGCGGGCGATCTCCTCGTAGCTGGCGCCCTCGAGGCGCATTTCGAATTCGCGAGCCCGGTTGCCGCCGTAGACCAAGTGAGTATGGCAGTCGATCAGCGCCGGCGTGACGACTCGGCCCGCCAAATCCTCGACCGGGACTTCCTTGAAGTCGTCGGGCAGGTCTGTTGCCGGGCCGAGCCACTCAATGAGTTGGTCGCGAATCACCAGGGCGCCGTTGTCGACCAGGCCGTAGGATTCGCCGTCGCCGGTCATCGTGGCGAGCGTGGCGTTGGTCAGCAGAATATCGGCGCCGGGCAAGTAGTCTCCAGACAGGTCGTCAATGGCGGTATGGTTCGGAAAATGTACATACATCACTACGGGGTGTCTATAAAATCGATCCGGCCAACGGCCGCGGCACTTGTATTCCAACACTGACTCGATGCAGGACATGATGGAAAGACTTTTTGCAAAGCGGGCATTGCTCCCCAACGGGTGGGCGAACGACGTCCGCGTCACCATCGGCAACGATGGCCGGATCGATTCGGTGGTAGAGCGGCATCGAGCTCGATCCTTCGGATACCGATCTTGGGGAACGTATCCTGCTTCCCGCCCAGTGCAATCTGCACAGTCATGCTTTTCAAAGAGTGATGGCGGGTATGACGGAGTATCGTACCGCGGGGCGGGACAACTTCTGGACATGGCGGGACTTGATGTATCGTTTCGTTGACCGGATAACGCCGCAGCAGATGGAGGCTATCGCGGCGCTGGTGTATACGGAGATGCTGGAGTGCGGTTATGCGGCGGTCGGCGAGTTCCATTACATTCACCACCGGCCCAGCGGACATCCCTACGACCGAATCACGGAGACCACGGAACGCATCTTCGCGGCGGCCAACGACACCGGGATCGGTCTCACCCATTTGCCGGTGCTGTATTCATACGGCGGCGCCGGCGAGCAGGCCCTGAAGTCGGGACAGATTCGCTTCGCCAACGATCTCGACCAATATGTGAGCCTGGTAGACGAGGCCCGGAGCCTGGCATGCCGGGATCTCAGCCAGGACGCCCGGATCGGGGTTGCACCCCATTCGTTGCGGGCTACCTCGCCACAGCAACTGCAGTCGATCACCCGCTCATTCCGACATGGGCCCATTCATATTCATATCGCCGAGCAACCGGCGGAGGTGCATGAGGTCGAGGAGTGGCTGGGCGAGCGCCCCGTGGCGTGGCTGCTGCACCACCTCGAAATCGGCGACGGCTGGTGCCTGGTGCATGCCACCCACATGACGGAAACCGAGACGCGAGAGTGCGCGCGATCGGGCGCCACCGCGGGTCTGTGCCCCATCACCGAATCGAATCTGGGGGACGGGATCTTCGACGGCGCCGCGTTTCTCGAGGCAGGCGGAAGGTTCGGTGTCGGCTCCGATTCGAACGTGCGGATTTCACTCTCGGAAGAGCTTCGGACACTGGAGTACAGTCAGCGGCTGCGCGACAAGGCGAGGAACGTGCTGCTCGTCGGCGAAGGGTCCGTCGGGGCCTCGCTGTATCGAGGTGCCCTGCAAGGCGGTGCCCAGGCGCTTGGTCGTGAATCGGGAGCCATCCAGGCCGGCCTGTGCGCGGACCTGGTGGCCCTCAACGGTGAAGACGTTACCTTCGACGGACTGCACGGAGACTCGCTGCTGGATGCATGGATATTCGCGGCCGACGACCGGGTGGTCGCGGATGTCTGGTCGGCGGGACGCCATTGCGTGACCGAAGGACGGCACGTGGGCCGGGAGCGGATTGTTGCACGATACAAGCAGGAGACCCGGGCGCTTCTCGAGTCGTTGTGACCATCGACACAGAGCAACCCGCATCGCCGCCGTCCGCCTTCGCGAAACGCGCGCAAGCCTTCTCTCGGACAGGCTCCTAGTTGAAAACCCGGGGGCCCGTAACCTGCCGGTTCGAGAAGAGCCGCGAGACCCGCTTTTCGAAGGGTACCCGGATAATCAGGTTGTTCTCGATGAGTTGCACTTCCGTGTCGCTGAGGTCCGGCTTTCCGGCTACGCACACATGATCAATCATCAATCCGTAATTCTTGAAATTGTTGCGGATCTCGTAGCCGTGTCCGCGCTTGCCCCGTGAGAAGCGGTCGTCATCGAACTGCTTATCGTCGGAAAAGAACTGGAACAGGGTGAACTGCGAGAAGCAGGGTGCGCCGGACTGGACGGCCTGGATGTGCTCGCGACTGTTGTCGAACAGGCGACCCCTGGGGCCCAGGTTCACGGAAGCGCCGTTCATGGGCGCGTAGGCGCAGCCCGCGGAACGGGCGACGTAGTAGGCGAGGGCGTCGTCGCCGAGCATGGCGGCCATGTTCTTCACCCCCTGGTCCGGAGCACCGGTACCGAGGGAATTCATGATGACGTCCGTGTAGCCGTCGATCAGCTCCTTGCGCTCGGATTCGTAGGCTTCGCTGTTGTAGCTGCGGCTATAAACCTCGGTGACAAACTCGTTGAAGCGGGGATCGGCTTCGGTGGCCACGAAGATGTGGCTGGTTTCCTCGCGGGGCACGCCGCAAAAAATGGTCATCTGCTCCCGGTGCTGAGCCAGGAGCTCATTTGCAATCAGTTGGTCCGAGTAGTCGCCGAGTATGATCATAAAGTTACCGAGTATCTCCGCTTTGTTATCGTTCCTCACCGATAGATTAATGAAAGAACACTGAACTCCGTTTCGACCGTCACTCCGGGGGACGCCGATCGTTCCCACGCCGAGCGCCGACCGTTCGGGCGTGCCCGATACATATATCCGTGTCGCAAAGCCAAGTGACAGCGGCCGATTGTGCCGGTGTTCACCAACCCCCCGTGAGAACATGCGAGGATTGCGGCGGCGTCCCGGAACGAGCGCCGGGTCGCGGACGCCGCAAAGCGGCACTCGGGCGGGTTCCGGATGGGGCCCCGAAAAGATCGAAGCCCCCTCCCTGTCCGCCGGGGATGCGTGCCGCCAGCACGTTCCGCATATTCTTTGCCACAAATCCTTAACTTTTTCAAGAGATTGTCATGAAACCTGGGCTGAATGCCCGCCTTCCGGAGGGAGACCGGCCGCGACGGTAGGGCGATTGTTCGGGTAGATCCAGCGTAAACAAGGGACCGACCCCGGCTCTTCGAACGTCCCCCAAGTCAACGGCAGGCACTTGCGGCCGCTCGGGGTGACAGCGCGCCTACACGTGGATACATTGGGCCGCGTTCCAATTCAGGAGTCGTCATGGAGCCGTCCAAAGGGGGTAAACGCTGGCGCCGGGAAGTGCGCAAGGATCTCATCAATGCGCGCCTCGCGGCGGGTCGGCCGCAGCGCGATCGCTGGAACGCGGTCATCGAGACCCGGCTGCGCGAACTGCTTGCCGAGCCCGAGGGGCGGGTATTCGGCCTGTGTTGGCCGTTCAAGGGCGAGTTCGACGCGCGTGAGGTGGCCGGAGATCTCGTCAAGCAGGGCGGCCGGGCGGCTCTCCCCGTAGTGGTGCGCCCGCGCGAGCCGCTGGAGTTCTGGCGATGGAAGCCGGGTGATCCCATCGAACGGGGCGCATACCAGATTCCGATTCCGAGAGCGCGGCAAGTCGTCCAGCCGGATGTTCTGCTCGTACCCCTGGTCGGTTTCGATGCGGGCTGCTACCGGCTAGGCTATGGCAGTGGTTATTTCGACCGGACCATCGCCGCCATGGGCCGCAAGCCACTGGCTATTGGCCTCGGTTACGAATTGTCACGGCTGGACACCATCTTCCCGCGGAGCCACGACATTCCAATGGATTACATCGTTACCGAGGAACACCTGCTCCGCCGTCCAGTCAGGCCGCGGTCGGTGCCGGGCCGGTAAGGCTGCGGAACGAGGCACGGTCGGCTCGTCAGCGGTCCAGGCGCTTGTATTTTGGACGGTGCGGTTGCCTCCCTTGGTCGCCGAGCCGCTTGAGACGGTCGGCTTCGTAGTCGCTGTAGGCGCCGTCGAAGAAGGTAACCGCGCCGTCCTCCTCGAACGCCAGGGTATGGCTTGAGATGCGATCCAGGAACCAGCGGTCGTGGGAGATCACCACCGCGCTGCCGGGGAAATCCAGCAGCGCCTGTTCCAGCGCGCGCAGGGTTTCGACGTCCAGGTCATTGGTAGGCTCGTCAAGCAGCAGCAGGTTGCCGCCGCTTTTCAGCAGCTTGGCCAGGTGCACGCGGTTGCGCTCGCCGCCGGACAGGTCCGCCACCCGCTTCTGTTGGTCAGGACCCTTGAAATTGAAACGACCGACGTAGGCCCGCGAGGCGACCTGCCAGCTGCCCACCTCGACGTAATCGTGGCCGCCCGATATTTCCTCCCAGACCGTCTTGCCGCCATCCAGCGAGTCGCGGGATTGGTCGACGTACGCCACCTGCACGGTGTCGCCCAGGGTGATGGTACCTTCGTCCGGCGACTCGACGCCGGTGATCATGCGCAACAAGGTGGTCTTGCCGGCGCCGTTGGGACCGATGACGCCCATCAATGCGCCTTTCGGCAGGAGGAATGACAATCCCTGGTACAACTCACGGTCGCGGAAGCGCTTGGAAAGACCGTGGGCCTCTATCACCTTGTCCCCCAGACGCGGACCGGGCGGGATGTAGATCTCGTTGGTCTCGGCCCGTTTCTGGTAATCCGTCTGCTGCATCTCCTCGATGCGGGTCAGACGGGCCTTGGCCTTGCTCTGCCTGCCCCTGGGGTTGGCGCGCGCCCATTCCAGTTCCTGGGCCATGGCTTTCTGCCTGGCGCTCTGGGTTTTCTCCTCGACAGCCAGGCGTTTCTCCTTGGCTTCCAGCCAGGCGGAATAGTTGCCCTGGAATGGGATGCCATGACCCCGGTCCAGCTCCAGTATCCATCCCGCGACGTTGTCCAGGAAGTAGCGATCGTGGGTGACCGCTACAACGGTGCCGGGGAACTCGGCGAGAAAGCGCTCCAGCCAGGCTACGGATTCGGCATCGAGATGGTTGGTGGGCTCGTCCAGCAGCAGCATGTCAGGGTCGGAGACCAGCAGCCGGCACAGCGCCACCCGGCGCCGCTCGCCCCCGGAGAGCCGCCCGGTTGGGGCGTCCCAAGGCGGCAGCCGCAGGGCGTCCGCGGCGACTTCCAGCTTGCGGTCCAGGTCCCAGGCACCGGCCGCCTCGATCTGGTCCTGCAGCTTTCCCTGCTCCGCGAGCAGGGCGTCGAAATCCGCGTCCGGATCGCCGAACGCTTCGCTTACTTCGTTGAAGCGATCGAGCAGTGCCTTGATATCCGCGACGCCGTCTTCCACGTTGCCGCGCACGTCCTTGTCGTCGTCCAGCTCCGGCTCCTGGGGCAGGTAGCCGATCCTGAGGTTGGGCTGCGGTCGCGCCTCGCCGTCGAATTCCTTGTCGATGCCGGCCATGATACGCAGCAGCGTGGACTTGCCGGAGCCGTTGTACCCGAGCACGCCGATCTTGGCGCCTGGGAAAAAGCTCAGATTGATGTTCTCCAGAATCTTCTTCTTGGGCGGTACCACCTTGGTGAGGCCGGCCATGGTAAATACGTACTGTGCCATCGGGTTCTCGAGGCTTGAATTGAAAGAGGATGGATATGCCGCGCTTCGAAGTGCGCGCGAGACCTGCGTATTATGGGAAACAACGGCTGTCGTCGTCCATGATGTTTTTCCGGAAGTTTCAGCGTGAACAAGCGGACCAAGAACCGGTTGTGGTTGTCGGCGTATTTCGTCGCCGGCTCCACCGTGGGCGCTTACCTGATCTACAAGCTGGTCACGGAGTTCGGCTCTCTGGCCGGCATCGACACCATTGTCGATACCATCCCCGTGGCTCTGCTCGTAGTGGCGTATTTCCCGGTCCCCCTGTGGGCGGCGACCCAGTCGTGGCGTCTGCTGTTTCCGCCGGGTGAAGTGCCGGCGCGCCGATCCTCGACGGAGCTGACCTGGATCGGCCTGAGCGTGAACTGGCTTCTCCCGGCGGCTCTGGTGGGCGGCGAGTTGGTTAAGTTTCGCCTGGCGCTGCAATGGGGGTCGAAGGTCGAGGACCTGGCCGCCAGTCTGGTGGGGGACAAGACCATTCAGGTGGCTACGCAGGCCCTGTATGCCCTGCTCGGCGTATCCGTACTCGCGTGGTCCGGCGAGCAGGTGGCAGGGAACGTCCAGGACGCCGCCGGATTCGTCCTGTTCTGCGCGGCGGTGTACCTGTTCTATCGCCTGCAGCGGGCCGGGTTGTTTGCAGGCGCGGCACGGCGCCTGCAGTCATTGGTGCGGAACCGTGAGGAGCTGGAGATCAAAGGCGGTCGGATCGACGCGGCAATCGACGATATGTACCGCCGCGGCGCGCGGTGGTGGGGAGCGGTGGCCTGGCGCATGGCGTTTCGCCTGTTGATGGCCGCCGAGGTCGCCCTGGTGCTCTGGTGGCTGGAACAGCCGCTGGCGGCGGTGAAAATCCTCGCCCTGGAGAGTATCGCGCAGGCATCACGCGCCGCGGCCGTGGTGATCCCTGCCGCTATCGGTGCCCAGGAAGCCGCCATCGTGGCCGCAGGGCTGGTTCTCGGTTATCCCGCCGAAGTCCTGATCGCGCTGGCTGTCGTCAAACGTGCCCGCGAGCTGATTATCGGGGGGTTGGGGCTGGTCGACTGGCAGATCCGCGAATCGCAATCGTTGTTCGGGAGACACAAAGGGAAGATAGGCGGCCCGAATTAGGCCGGGCGAGAGCGTCGGCGGCGCGGGCAGTTCAGTCGGTACCGGAACTGCCGCTGCCGTCGGAACCGTCGCCGCCGTCGGAACCGCCGCTGCCATCGGAACCGCCGCTGTCGTCGGTACCGCCGTTGCCGTCGGTACCGCTGGCGCCATCGGAACTGCCGCTGCCACCGCCCTCTCCCTCGGTCCCCGATTGGTCTTGGGCGCTCTGGTCATTGCCCGTTCCCTGGCCGGTGGCGCCGTTGTCGGTCCCGTCGTCGCCGCTGTTGTCTCCCTGTGCGTCCTCATTGGCCGGCTCGTTCGGCTCGACCTTGACATCTTCCGCGGCCGCGGTGCCCTGGCCGGTATGCAGGATGACGTTGTCGACTCGCACATGGGACCCGGCCGGCACCGTCCCGATGGGCAGAGCGATCGGTCCGTCGGTGGCCACCACGAAGGTCAGTACGAAATCGTCGCTGGGTGTTACCCCCTCGAGATGGAAGCCGCCACTGCCGTCCGTCGTGGCTTTTCGCCCTCCGCCAGTGACCTGAATGCCCGCCAGGGTTCCGGACTGGGCGTTGGCGACAGTGGTGGCCAGCCGTGACAGCGCCGCGAGCACGCGCCTGCTGACAAACGGATTGTCACGCTGCTGCATCTCGGCGACCACCTGCGAGATGTTTCCGGTGATGGTGGTGATTCCCGTCCCGCCGATGCCGGAGCCGCCCGCTCCCGCGGTGTACGTACCCCCGCCGCACGAAGTCAGCGCCAGGGTCAGTGCCAGCAGCACAGCGGTCAGGTACTTCTGTATCGCGTTCTCGGCCATGTGAAAGGGCGGCAGGACAGCCCGGTGGGTCTGGAGCTTGGCGAACATATGTGGGATGTATTCCCACGTCAAGTATAATCAACTCACTGTCAGACCACGTGTAGCGAAGGCCCGACCCAGTGCCGAAATCCGGATCCAAGGCAACGAGTCCATCCAACCCCTCGGTGTTGATGTCCGCCGTGACGCGGGTCCTGCGGCCATTGGTCGGGCTGCTCATGGAGCATGGCCTGACGTTCCAATGGTTGAATGGGCTGCTGAAGTCAGTGTTCGTCGACGTAGCCGAGAAGGAATTCCGCCTGCCCGACAAGCGCCAGACCGACAGCCGCATCACACTCTTGACCGGCGTGCACCGAAAGGACGTCCGGCGCCTGCGAGAGGCCTCCGGCTCGGGCGATGACGGGCCTCCCCCCAGTATTTATCTCGGCGCCCATCTGGTGGCGATATGGACCGGCGACGACAGGTTCCTGGACCGGAAGGGCCATCCGAAGGCGCTGTCACGGTTGCCTCGAGGGACGGAACCCAGCTTCGAGGAGTTGGTGGCCGGTGTGAGTACGGATATCCGGCCCCGCGCGGTGCTGGACGAATGGCTGCGGCTCGGCGCGGTGGAAGTGGACGATGACGACAGGGTGCGACTCAAGACCGAGGCATTCATACCTTCCAAGGGGTTCGAGGAAAAGTCCTACTACCTGGGTCGAAACGTGCATGACCACATCGCCGCGGCGCGCCACAACGTCCAGGGCCACAAGCCGCCGATGCTCGAGCGCAGTGTCTACTATGAGAACCTGACCCCCGAATCGGTGCGTGAGCTCGAGGAACTGGCCCGCGGCGAGGGTAGCAGGGCCCTGCAGGCGATCAATCGACGCGCCCGGGAGCTGCAGGCGCGAGACAAGAGAAATGCGCGCCGGGGACACAAGCAGGCCGGCAACGGCAGGGGCGGTGGCAAGCCGCGCTCCAAGGATGCCGCAAACCGCATCAACTTCGGCATGTACTTCTACCACGAGCGAGAGGATCCCGACTCCGGGAATTCCCCCTGAGACCCGGTCCGGCGCTGGCGGAATTTCCCCCTTGCGTCTGCTGTTTTGGCTCGCCTGTCGGGAGTGTTTGGTGGTGGTGCGCCCCAGAGGCTAATGTTCATTGTACGTGGGAAAAATTCCCACATTTGGCTGACAGCGGCCGTCGCGCGCTCGGCGTCGCTAGCTCACTTTTTACCAAGACTTCGAGGTAGCCACGATGAACAAGATAATGGGAGGGCGTTCGACCGCGTTGTTCGCGCTGTTAACGACCCTGGTACTGGCACTGACCGCCTGCGGCGGTGGCAGCAGTTCCGCCAGCGGCGGTGGCGGAGGCACCGGTGCCACTATTGCCGGCACGGTCGACAACGGGGTCGCCATGATTCATCCCGCCTACGGAGGAGAGCATGCGTTGCTCGCGTTCTCCGACGTATTTGTCCAGAAGGCCCGTGCCTCGGGAATTGCCGGCGTCACCGTGGAGTTGCTTGACGGCACCTCGACGGTGATAGCCACCACCACCACTGACGCGAGTGGGGACTTCCTGTTCACCAGCCTGGCTCCCGGGAACTACACCATACGCCTGTCCCAGGGCGGGACACCGCTCGGTGAGACCCCGTCCGTGCAGGTGGACTCGAATACCAAGACCAATATCAAGCTTTCGCTCAACGGTGGCGTGACCTCGGTCGAGGTGGAGGGCGAAGGCAACCAGATCTCGGGCGACGTCTCTCAGGGCTCAAACGACAATGCGACCGGTGATAACAGCGGCACCGATAACAGCGCTGAAAATGATAGCGGCGACGACAGCAGCGCCGACAACGGCACTGAAGACGACAACGACACCGAGAATGACAACAGCGGGGGCTCCGACAACAGTGAGGCCCGACAACAGCGGAGTTCCGACAACAGCGAGAGTTCCAACAACAGCGGCAGCAGCAATGACGGCCAGGATGGTCAGAATGGCCAGGAGGACTGAGCAGCGCCCGCAAGCTGACTGACTTCCTCAGCAACCAACACCGGCCCGCGGCCGGCATCCAGCAGGAGAAGGCTGGGTGCCGGCCGTTTTCCCGACGGCTTGAACCTCCATGGACGGAGGAAATGCCGGGATCGTTGGGAGCGATCCCGGTGCAGAACGAATCGGGGCGCCGTCCGGCGCCATTGCCGGTCAGATCAAGCCTCGGCCCCGGTAGTCCGTTATGGCATCGCGCAGGGTCTCTGCCAGCGGTCGTGGCGTCCAGCCAAGGCCGGCCCGAGTCTCGGAATTGTCGAAGGTCACCGGTACGCCGGCGAGGCGTACCCCGGCCAGGGGTGCGGCAGGCGGCCGTCGAGTGATCCAGTCGGCGACCAGCTCGGAGGCTGCGCTCGCTGCCAGCGCGACCGGATACGGTGCACGGCGTCTCACGAGGGATCGCCCGCTCAGCTCCGACAACAGCTCCAGCAGGCGGCCGATACCGATGTCGTGGGCTCCCAGGATGTAGCGCTGCGCAGACCGGCCCGATTCGGCCGCCAGCCAGTGCCCCCAGGCGATGTCGCGGGCATCGGCCAGATTCAAGGTGCTGTCCAGATAGGCGGGGTAGGCGCCGTTGAGGAAGCCGAGCATCATGCGGGTCGGCGGTGTGATCCAGTGATCGCCCGGCCCCGCCGGCACGGTCGGATTGACGATGATGACCCGCCGGCCTTCCGATGCGGCGTGCCGGGCTTCCTGCTCGGCGAGGAACTTACCACGGCAATAGGCACCTGCCATCTCGTCCAGGGTGCACTGGGTCTGCTCGTCGATCTTCTGGGGCCGGCGCCCGCGGCCCATGGCGATCAACACCGATTCGGTGGAGGTGTGAACCACGGTCTCCACGCCGGCGAGGCGGGCCGCGTCCAGGACATGGCGGGTGCCGTCCCGGTTGACGCTGAGGAATGCGCGCTTGTCGCGCCACCACAGTCCCGACAGGGCGGCAAGGTGGAACACGCGCCGGCAACCCGTTGCGGCATCGCGAACTTTGCGCGCGTCGGTGATGGAGCCCTGCAGGTACTCGACGCTCTCGATGCGGTCCACCGGCTGCCTGAGATCCAGTACGCGAACCGAGTCGCCGCGATCCCGCAGCAGGCGCGCCAGGTGCGTGCCAATGAAGCCGCAGCCGCCCGTGACCAGATTCAGCGCCATGGCATACCCATTAAAAGTATTTTAGTTCAAACTCGCGTTTCGCTTTCCAACCGCGAAACATCGAACACCCTCGAACCGGAACCTGTCCGCCGTGCCGCAGCAATCCCCGACGCCCACCTGGAACCATCCTCTGTTCGGCGCCAACCCGTCCACCCTGATCACGGCACTGGCATCCAATGGCCCTCTCCCGCCGGTGATCTGGCCGTTCGCCGCCGCATTGCTGCTGGCGTCCTGCCTGCGCAGCCCCTTGTCCTGGGGCGAGCGTGCCTTGGCGGCCTCGGCGCTGCGCCGCTCGCCGCCTCCCCGGTCGCCGGTGTTCATACTTGGACACTGGCGCAGCGGTACCACCCATCTGTTCAATCTCATGGGCCGGGACCCGCGGTTCGCCTGGGCCGATCCCTTCGCGACGGGGATGCCCTGGGATTTCCTTCTGCTGGGGCGGCTCATCCGGCCACTCACCCGGCGTGCCCTGCCAAGGCACCGGTACATCGATGCCGTGGCGGTCAATCCGGATGCTCCCCAGGAGGACGAGATCGCCCTGGCGTCGATGCAGAACCTGTCTTATTACCACGGCATATACTTCCCGCGGCGGTTCGAGCGGCATTACCGGCGGGGTGTGCACCTGGAGGACGTGGAGGCTTGCGAGCTCGATCGCTGGCGGCGGCGTTTCCAACACTACAACCGCAAGTTCCTCATCGGCCGGTCCGACAAGACCCTGCTGGTCAAGAACCCGGTTTACACCGCCCGGGTCCGCGTGATCCGGGAGCTATGGCCGGATGCCCGGTTCATACACATTCGCCGCAACCCCTACGTGGTGTACGAATCGACCCGGAAGTTCTACCGTGCTCTGCTGCCCCGCTTCGCGCTGCAGGAGTTCGACCCGGACCAGATTGACGAATTGGTTCTGCAAGGCTATCCGGCAATCATCGACAAGCTGTATAAGGACGTGCGGGAGCTCGAACCGTATCGGTACGCCGAGATCAGTTTCGAGGACCTGGAGCGTGAACCGTTGGCCCAGTTGGAGCACATCTACGGGTCCTTGGGCATACCGGGGTTCACAGGGGTGGCAGAAAGGTTCGAGAGCTACCTGGACTCGATTTCAAACTACCGTAAGAACAGCCACGTATTCAGCGCCGAGACCGTGGCGCGCGTGGACCGGCAGTGGGGTGGGCTGGTTCGACGATGGGGATACGACCACCCGGAGACGCGGGCCTGATTGATGCTGGAAACCTTCAAGAACGTTTCGTCGCTGCTGCTCGGCTACGCCCTGATGATCATGGCCAACGCCCTGTTCAATACTTTGCTGGGCATCCGCATGGAACTCGAAGATTTCGGCGCCACCGTGACCGGTTTCGTCATGAGCGCCTATTTTCTGGGGCTGCTGATCGGCGCTCGCTACGTGTCCCGTGTCATCGCCCGGGTGGGGCATATTCGCTGCTTCGGCCTGTTCGCCTCGATCATCTCCATCGTCGTGCTGGTGCATATCCTGTGGGTGAACCCCTGGGTCTGGGCCGTGATGCGGGTTACATCCGGGTTCTGCATGGCGGGGATGATCACGATAACGGAGAGCTGGTTGAACTCGCGTACCGACAACGAGCACCGCGGCCAGGTGCTTTCGTGGTACATGATCACCAATTACGGGGCCGCCGGGCTGGGGCAGTTCCTGCTGCCGCTGGCGGACCCGGGTGAGTTCGTGCTGTTCTGCCTGATCTCGATCCTGTTTTCGGCGGCGCTGGTGCCGGTAATGATTACCAAGGCCAGCGCGCCGAAACCCTCTCCTCCTTCCAGGGTCTCCATCGTGTACCTGTACCGGGTCGCGCCCCTGGCCTGCATTGCCACCATGGGCTCCGGAATCATGAACGCCAATTTCTACGCCCTGGCACCGGTATTCACGCAGCGTATCGGGATGGCACTGCATGAAACGTCGACCTTCATGGCGGTGTCGGTGATGAGCGGGATGGTGCTGCAATGGCCTCTCGGGCGGCTCTCCGACCGCATTGGGAGGGCCAGGGTCCTGGCCGGAATCGGAACCGTAACCGCCTCCGCTTGTTTCGCAATTGCGTTCCTGTCCTTGCCCGCCGGCGTGTGGCTGTACTTGATCGCTGCGGTATACGGCGGCGCGGTGTTTACGGTCTATTCGGTGGCGTCCGCCCAGGCCAACGACATGAGCGGCCCTGATAATCGGGTCATGGTCGCCGGCTCACTGCTTATCGCCTTTGGGATCGGGGCCATCGCCGGGCCGGTCGTCGGAGGCCTGGCGATGCGGACGGTAGGTCCAGGTGGACTGTTCGGGCTCAACGGTATCATCGCCACATTGATCGCGTTGTATGCGTTGAAGCGTTCGTCGACACTTCGCGGCCGCCGTATCCTGGGCCGCTTCCTGCCCGCGCCGGGGACGCAGTTCACTTCGGGCCTGTTGTATCGCCGCGTGCGCAACCAGATCGACAGCGACCTGCGCCGCTACGGGCAGTATTCGGGGCGGCGCTTCTGAGGTTCAGTGGGTCCTCTGTGACTCCCTCTTCTATACTGTAAGGGTGAGTGGGGATCCTTTATTTGAACGGAGGGAGTCGCTGTGGGGTGGAGGAGAACAGATCCTTGGCGGGAGTGCCGGTTCATGCTCTTGACGCCCATCCCTTCGGTCGGGCAGATGCCTCCGGTATGAATGACGTGTTTATCGGAGGGGCACACCGCGTGGGCATGGGTTGGGGGAGGCGGTCGTCGACCGTCTGGAGGCAGGATGCCGGAGGCGAGCGTACAGGGATGTATTCACAGCGTGTCGACGACCGCCTTCCCCAACCCATGCTTTCCGCGATCTATTCAACTACCGGCTGTCCGTCTCCTTGCCAGGGAGCGGGCCGGGGTGAGGGTTTGCGAATCCTGGACACTGTCGCAAGTATGGTTGCAATCGTGGACAGCGCTGGTTGACTCGTTTCCAGGTGACGGGAAGGGCCGGCGAGTCCGGTGAATGATTAGAACGCCGGTTTGTCCCTGGCGTGGTCGTAGCGTATTACGGAGTCGGTGATTTCCCGGCGGGCCTCGTCGGGGCCGGCCCAGCCGCTGATCCGCACCCACTTGCCGGTCTCCAGGTCCTTGTAGTGCTCGAAGAAGTGGGCGATACGGTCCAGCAGCTCCTTGGGAAGATCCTGAAACGTGTCCACGTCGTCGTACAGGGTGGTGAGCTTCCTGATGGGCACTGCCAGGATCTTGGCATCCAGTCCCGCCTCGTCCTCCATCTTCAGCATGCCCACGGGCCGGCAGCGGACCACCGATCCGGGGATCAGGCGAAAGGGAGTCACGGCCAGCACGTCGACGGGGTCGCCGTCCTCGGACAGTGTCTTCGGCACGTAGCCATAGTTCGTCGGGTAGTACATCGCCGTGGTGAGGAAGCGGTCGACGAACATGGTGCCCGTGTCCTTGTCCACTTCGTACTTCACCGGGTCGGCGTGGCGTGGAATCTCGATGACGACATTGACGTCGTCGGGAACGGCGTGTCCCGCCGCTACCAATCCTAGACTCATGGGCTGGCTCGTGACATGAAGAAGTGGGGGCCGATTATAGGGCTGAATTGTTGCAATGCACAACCTGGTCGAGGATACAATACGGCGCGTTTGTTAGGTCGGCGACGGCGGCCCGGGTCCGGGACCGTCATCGCAACAACACGGGGGCGCCGGCCGTGGAGAGCGGTTCCGGCGGGCTGTCGAGAGACACACCGCGGCGCAAGTAATCTCTCTTTTGCCACGGGAGGCCTGGAATGACGCAGGCGCTCCCCGGATAACTCTTTACATACACGATCCGACGTTACTAATTAAGGGGAAATCATGTCGTTTTCATCTTACATTCCGGCGGTGCTCGGCGCTCTCGGACTGATCGCAGCCTTCGTCGTATACACGAAGGTGAAGGCCTACCCGACCGCTACGGGGAAAGTGGCCGAAATAGGAGACGCCATTCACCGGGGCGCGATGGTCTTCATGCGCCGTGAATACACGATCCTGGCGGTCTTCGTTGTGGTGGTCATCGTTCTGATACTGGCGTCCCCACTGGGGTGGCCTACCGCCTTCGCTTTCCTCCTCGGTGCGCTGGCCTCGGCCATCGCCGGTTACATCGGCATGTCCACGGCGACCCTGGCCAATGTACGCACGACCACGGCCGCTCATGAACAGGGGGCGGCCCAGGCGCTGACGGTCGCTTTCTTCGGCGGCTCCGTCATGGGACTGACCGTCGCATCCATGGGTTTGCTGGGGCTCGGGTTCCTGTACCTGCTGTTCGGCGGCGACCCTGAAACCGCCCACACAATTCACGGCTTCGGCATGGGCGCTTCCTCCGTAGCGTTGTTCTCCCGTGTCGGCGGGGGCATCTTCACCAAGAGCGCCGACGTCGGCGCGGACCTGGTGGGTAAGATTGAGGCCGGCATTCCGGAGGACGATCCGCGCAATCCGGGAGTGATCGCGGACAACGTCGGCGACAATGTGGGCGACGTCGCCGGTATGGGTTCAGATATCTTCGAGTCGTACTGCGGCGCACTGATTGCCACTATCGCTATTGCCTCGACCATGGCGCAGTCCATGCTGGGGCAACAAAAGGACCTGATGTTCCTGCCGCTGGCGTTGGCGTCCGCGGGCCTGCTCTGCTCGGTTGCCGGCATTATCCTGGTGAGGTCGTATTCGGCCAAGGCCCCGGAGGTTGCGCTGCGCATCGGTACTATCAGCGCCGCGGTGCTGTTCATCATTGTCGCGTTCGTGGTGGTGAAGATGTTGAGCGTGAACAGCGTGGTCTGGTGGGCGATCCTCGCGGGCGCGGTGGGCGGCATCATCATCGGCCTTGTCACCGAGTACTACACGGCCGGCCCCCCGGTGCGCAGTATCGCTGAAGGCGGCCAGACCGGGGCTGCGACAGTCATCATCCGGGGTATCGCCATCGGCATGCAGTCGGTGGTCATCCCCCTCATTACCATCAGTGCGATCATCCTGGTCGCCAGCCAGCTCACCGGTTTGTACGGGGTGGGCATTGCGGCTGTGGGAATGCTGGCCACCGTGGGCATCACCATGGCGATCGACGCCTACGGTCCCGTGGCGGACAACGCCGGCGGCATCGCCGAGATGGCCGGTCTGGGCAAGGAAACGCGCGATATCACGGACTCGCTGGATGAGCTCGGCAACACTACGGCCGCTATCGGCAAGGGCTTTGCCATCGGTGCCGCGGCCTTGGCGGCCCTGGCGATCATCACCGCGTATATCAAGATCGTCGACCACAATATCCCCGACTTCAATCTCCTGCTCAGCGATCCCAAGGTTCTGATCGGCATGTTTCTGGGCGGAATCTTCCCGTTCCTGGTGTGCAGCATGACCATGACGGCGGTGGGGCAGGCCGCCTTCGAGATGATCAATGAGATCCGGCGGCAGTTCAGGGAGATACCGGGTCTGCTCGAGGGCACGGCCAAGCCGGACAGCGACCGCTGCGTGGAGATCGCCACCAATGCGGCTCTCAAACGAATGATTCCTCCGGGCGTGTTGGCGGTGGCAACGCCGCCGGTGGTCGGCTTCGTCCTGGGCCCCGAGTCGCTGGGCGGCCTGTTGATGGGCGCGCTCCTCGGCTGCGTGCTGCTGGCGCTGACCATGTCCAATGCCGGCGGCGCCTGGGACAACGCGAAGAAGTACGTTGAGCGGGGCAACTATGGCGGCAAGGGTTCCGAGACCCATGTGGCGGCGGTGGTGGGCGATACCGTCGGCGACCCGTTCAAGGATACGTCCGGGCCGTCCATGAATATCCTGATCAACGTGATGGGCATCGTGTCGCTGGTGATCGCGCCACTCATGGGTCCGTCGCTGTTCTAGGCCGTGCTTCGAGCACGGTACCGCGGCGAGAAGCCCCGCCCCCGAGCGGGGCTTCTCGTTATCGTTTCCGTGCATGTAACCCGGCGGCTCCAGTAACGATATGACCGACAGTAACGGAGAGATTCACGAGCCGCGGCGGGTTCCGCCTTCTCACGGCTGGCTGTGGCTGAAGCAGGGCTTTTCCGTAGTGTTCGCCAACCCCGTGCACTGGATCGGGGCTCTGCTGATCTGGCTGGTAGTGAATGTTGTACTGAACCTGCTTCCGGTGATCAGTACGCTGTCCGCATTGATCGCGCCTGTCCTCATGGGCGGCCTGATGCTGGGCGCGCACGAGCAGGATGGCGGCAAGGGCTTCAACATCGAACGCCTGGTGGCTGGATTTTCCAACAGCTTCCGGCCGCTTCTGGTGGTGGGGCTGGTATACATGCTCGGCATGATCGTGATTGGCCTGATCGCCTCCGTGACGCTCGGCGGGTTGTTCTCGGCGGCGACGGCGTACCTGGGCAGGGATCCCGCGCTGCCGCCGGTATTGGCGTTCAATCCTCTTATGTGGCTGCCGCTGCTGGTGGCGCTGGCGCTGTCCATACCGCTGTTGATGGCCTACTGGTTCGCACCGGCGCTGGTGATACTGGACAAAGTGACGCCGATGGATGCCCTGGGCAAGAGCATGGCGGCTTGCCTCAAGAATGCGGGGCCGTTTCTGGTGTACGGCCTGGCGGGTGCGGTGGTGCTGATACTGGGAGCGCTTCCTTTCTTCATCGGCTTGTTGATCGTCATGCCGGCGATCGTGGCTTCGATATACGCCTCCTACCGCGACATTTTCCGTGACTGAATCTCGGTGATCCTTTCCCCCCGGTTTCCGGACTCTTCATCCTTCCCTTCTCCCCCGAGGGGAGAAGGAACCCCGCGTTCACACGGCTCGTAGGGTGGAAGCCAGCGACTGGACCCGCAATCGCCACTCGAAGGTGTGGAAGCTCGCGCTGCCGATCATGGTGGCGAACATGTCCATACCGCTGGTGGGGGCGGTGGACACGGCGGTGGTGGGGCACCTGTCGAGCGAGATCTATATCGGCGCCGTGGCCATCGGCGCCGTGATCTTCAGCTTCTTGTATTGGGGCTTCGGGTTCCTGCGGATGGGCACCACGGGCTTCGTCTCCCAGGCGCACGGGGCCGGTGACCGCGACGAGGTGGCAAACTCGTTTGCCCGCGCCATGCTGGTGGGCGTGGTCGTGGGCGCTGCACTGATCGCGCTGCAACGACCCATCGGTCATCTGGCGTTATGGCTCTTTCACGGAGACCCGGACACCGAAAAGCAGACATACCTGTATTTCTCCATCCGCATCTGGAGCGCGCCGGCGGCTCTGGTGCAGTACGCGGCACTCGGGTTTCTGATCGGTGTTCAACGGACGCCGGCGGTCCTGGGCCTGCAGCTGCTGCTGAACGGCACCAACATCGTTCTGGACCTGCTGTTCGTGATGGGGCTGGGGTGGGGCGTGGCGGGGGTCGCGACCGCGAGCCTGATCGGGGAGTACACCGCCGCCATTGCGGGGGTGTTGCTGGTGTGGGGAACCCTGCGGCGCATCGGCGGGCGGGTGGACAGGCCACGGTTGTTCGAGCCGGAGGCGTTCAAGTCGCTGGTGAACGTGAACTTCAATATCTTCGTGCGGACATTGTGCCTGGTGTTCGCCTTTTCCTACTTCACCGCCCGCGGCGCGGCTTTCGGACCCACCACGCTGGCGGGCAACGCGATCCTGATGAACATGATCGGGATCATCGCCTATGGACTGGACGGTTTTGCCTACGCCGTGGAGTCGCTGGGCGGGGGCGCGTACGGGGCCAGGGACCTGCGCACCTTCCGGGCAGCGGTGTGGACCTCGACCCAGTGGGCGGCGGCAGCGGCATTGTTGAATGTCGCCGTGTTCTATTTTTTCGGCGGAGTGTTCGTCGGCTGGATGACCTCAATCCAGCCCGTCTACCATGAGGCTCTGCGCTACCTGCCATGGGTGGCGTTTTCGCCGTTGTTGTCGGTGTGGAGTTTTCAGCTCGACGGGATCTACATCGGCACGACGTTCACGCGCGAGATGCGCGACGGCATGGTGATCTCGCTGGCGGCCTACCTGGCCTCGGTATGGATCTTTGTGTCGTGGTGGGGTAACAACGGTTTGTGGCTGTCGCTGATGGTGTTCTTCGTCGCCCGGGCCCTGACCCTGTTGGCCTGGTATCCGCGGATCGAGAATCGGCTGCGGTGTTCGTGAGCTGGACGAAAGAATCGCGGCTGAAGCCGCTCCTACGATCCGCTGTTTTGCCGCCGCACTGATCCCCGGATCGTAGGAGCGGCTTCAGCCGCGATCCTTTTTCAGATCTTGAACCCCTGCAGCTTCTTCTTGACCTGGATGTTCCTGGGCCGGACGTAATCCGGCAGCCCGTTCCTGTACGGCGGGTAGTCCTCTCCCTTGATCAGGGGCGCCAGGTAGTCGCGGCACTTGGCGGTGATGCCGAACCCGTCCCTGCTGATGAAGTTCCGCGGCATTTTTTTCTCCACGTTCGCCACTTTGTCGAGCGGGGCTTTCTCGATGCGCCACTTGTAGGGTTTGTTCGACAACCGCTTGATGGCGGGCATGACGGCGTTGTCGCCCGCCAGGGCCATTTTCACGGCTTCCTTGCCTACTGCATAGGCGTGCCGCACATCGGTGGCCGACGCCACGTGCCGGGCCGCCCGCTGCAGGTAGTCGGCCACCGCCCAATGACACTTGTGGCCGAGCTCTCGTTTGACCAGGTCGGCGATCACCGGAGCCACGCCTCCCAGCTGGGCGTGGCCGAAGGCGTCGGTCAATCCCTGGTCGGCGAGGAACCGCCCGTGACCGTCCTGGGCGCCTTCGGAAACCACAACGGAAACGTAGCCATACTTCTTCACCTTCCGGTCGACGGCGGCCGTGAAGGCGGCGTGGTCGAACGGCACCTCCGGGAACAGGATGATGATCGGGATATCGTTGCGCTCGTCTGCGGCCATGCCTCCGGCGGCCGCAATCCAGCCCGCGTGCCGTCCCATCACCTCGAGGATGAACACCTTGGTGGAGGTCTTGTACATGGAGGCGACGTCGAAGCTTGCTTCCCGGGTCGACACCGCGACGTACTTGGCCACGGATCCGAAGCCCGGGCAGTTGTCGGTGATGGGCAGGTCATTATCCACGGTCTTGGGGACGTGAATGGCCTGGATCGGGAAGCCCATCGTCCCGGAGAGCTGCGAGACTTTCAGGCAGGTGTCCGCCGAATCGCCGCCGCCGTTGTAGAAGAAGTAGCCGATATCGTGGGCCGCGAACACCTCGATCAACCGTTGGTATTCACGGCGGTTCTCGTCCAGGCCCTTGAGCTTGTAGCGGCAGGATCCGAACGCCCCGCTCGGCGTGTAGCGCAGGCCTTCTACGGTCCTGCTGTTTTCCCTGTAGGTGTCGATCAGCTCCTCCGTCAGCGCCCCTATGATCCCGTTGTTGCCCGCATAGACGCGGCCTATTCTCTGCGGATGCTTGCGCGCGGTCTCGATCACGCCCGCGGCGCTGGCATTGATGACGGCGGTGACGCCGCCGGACTGGGCGTAAAAGGCATTCTTCGGCTTTGACTTGCTGCGGGCCATGATTCTTTCCGTTGAAGGTGTCCGTTTCCACCGATTTTCCCACATTATCCGCCGCGCGCAAGCGAGTGGCCCTTGGAGCACAACCTGTGCGAACATAACGCTCCGTTCGTGACCGCTTCAACCCCGACCGACCATGGCATCTGGAAGATATCCCGAGACCCGCATGCGCCGCATGCGCCGCGATGAATTCTCCCGCCGACTGATGCGGGAGAACCGCCTGTCGCTGGACGATCTGATTCAACCGTATTTCGTCATCGAGGGACGCGACCAGAGTCAGATGGTGCCCTCCATGCCTGGCATCGAGCGGTTGAGTGTCGATCGACTGGTCATGGAAGTCCGGCGCGTGGCGGGCCTGGGGATACCGGCGGTGGCGCTGTTCCCGGTGGTGGAAGCCGACGGCAAGTCCGACCGCGCCGAGGAAGCCTACAACCCGGATGGCCTGGTGCAGCGCGCGGTGATGGCCCTGAAAGACGCGGTACCGGAGGTCGGCGTGGTGACGGACGTGGCGCTGGATCCCTATACCAGCCATGGCCAGGACGGTTTGATCGACGAGTCGGGCTACGTGGTCAACGACCCTACCGTCGAGGTGCTGGTGCGCCAGGCTCTTTCCCACGCCCGGGCGGGGGCGGACATCGTGGCGCCCTCGGACATGATGGACGGTCGCATCGGGGCGATTCGCGAGACCCTGGAGACCGAGCAGTTTCACAACGTGCGGATCCTGGCGTACTCCGCCAAGTACGCCTCCAGCTTCTACGGGCCGTTCCGCGACGCGGTGGGATCATCGGGTGCCTTGGGCGGCGGCAACAAGTACAGTTACCAGATGGATCCCGCCAATGGCGACGAGGCGCTGCGGGAACTGGCGCTGGATATCAAGGAAGGGGCGGACATGGTGATGGTGAAGCCCGGCATGCCGTACCTGGATATCGTGCGGCGGGTGAAGGAGCGATTCGGCATGCCTACGCTGGTCTATCAGGTATCCGGCGAATACGCCATGCTGTGCGCCGCGAGTGCCAACGGCTGGTTGGAGCACAAAGCGGTGGTGATGGAAGCACTTACCGGCTTCAAGCGGGCCGGGGCCGACGCCGTGTTGAGCTATTTCAGCACCCAGATGGCGGAGTGGTTGAATGAGTAGGGGCGCGCTGGCGCCGAAGAAGTGTCATGCAGTTTGAATGATCGCGGCTGGTAGTAATTGCTCCCGGCAACCTGCTGCACTTCCTCCATCCATGGAGGTCGAAGCCGTACTACAAGCCGAGTTTCCACAAAGGTTGAACACCGAATAATGTCCGAGCCACCAAAGCCGACCGATATCCGGCTGAAACAGCAGTCGCGCATCCTGGAGTTGACGTTCGAGGACGGCAGTCACTATCGCCTGCCGTGCGAATACCTGCGCGTGCTGTCGCCTTCGGCGGAAGTGAAGGGCCACGGGCCGGGCCAGGAAGTGCTGCAGGTGGGCAAGGAACGCGTCAATATCGTCGCCATCGAGCCGGTAGGCACCTACGCGGTAACCCTGAGGTTCGACGACGGCCACGACACCGGCATCTATTCCTGGAAGTATCTGTATGATCTCGCGGTCAACCGCACCCGGTACTGGCAATCCTACCTGGACAAGCTGTCCGAGGCGGGAGTCGCTCGCTCCCCGCAGCCGTACGATGAATGGATGAATGATGGCTGACTCCAAGACACATTTCGGCAACCGGGAGGTCCCCGAGGACCGGAAGGCGTCTCTGGTGGCGGACGTGTTCCGTTCCGTGGCGGGCAAGTACGACCTGATGAACGACTTGATGTCGTTCGGCATCCACCGCCTGTGGAAGCGTTATACGGTGCAGCGCGCCGCAGTGCGCCCCGGCCAGTCGGTGTTGGACGTCGCCGCGGGCACCGGGGATCTGGCCAAGGGCTACGGGGAGCGACTGCGTGGCCAGGGTACCCTGGTGGTAACCGATATCAACGACGCGATGCTGCAAATCGGCCGCGAAGCCCTGGTCAACGCCGGCCTGGTGGGGAACGTGCACTACGTTCGCTGCGACGCGGAACAACTGCCCTTCGCGGACAACAGGTTCGACGTCGTCAGCATCGGATTCGGACTGCGGAACGTCACCCGCCAGCAACGCGCCTTGGAATCCATGTATCGCTGCCTGCGGCCCGGCGGGCGTGTGCTGATACTTGAATTTTCCCGGCCGACCCTGGATGTGATCCGCAAGCTCTACGACGTGTATTCGTTCAATGCGCTGCCGAAGCTGGGCCACTGGGTCGCCGGGGATGAAGACAGCTACCGCTACCTGGTCGAATCCATACGCCGGCAGCCTCCCCAGGAAGAACTGGCGACCATGATGACGGAAGCGGGCTTCGAGCGCGTGTACTACCACAACCTGAGCGGAGGCATCGTGGCGCTGCACATGGGCTGCAAGCTGTGAACCTGCTGCTCGAGCCGATGCAGGAAGCGATTCGCCGCGCCCTGGAGTTCGATCCGGACACCAGGGTCCGGATAGGAGCGCTGGACGGGCGCACGGTGGAAGTTGCCCTTACGGGGATCGAGAAGACGGTGTGCGTCGCCATTGCCGGAGAGCAGGTGCTGCTGTCCAGCGTGCCGGAGGGCGACCCGGACCTGCGCCTCGAGGGCACGCCAATCGCTTTCGCCCGCTACGTGATGGCCCCGGAGCGCGTCGAAATCACCGACAGTGGTATCAAGATCGAGGGGGACGTCGGCCTGGCCCAGCGCTTCGTCGCGGTGCTGCGCGAGATCGATATCGACTGGGAGGAGTGGGTGTCACGCTACGTGGGAGACGTGCTGGCGTACCGCGCCGGCCGGTTCGCGGAGAGCTTCCGTGGTTGGGTGCGCGACAGCGGCCGCCAGGTGCAGAAGGACGTTACCGAGTACCTGCAGGAAGAAGCCGGTCTGCTTGCCCGCCGCGAGCAGGTGGAGCATCTAATGAATGACATCGACGAGGTTCGTTCCGACGTCGAGCGGCTCGCCCAGCGCATACGGCGTCTGGGGAACGCGCTGTAAAGGCCTGCCGCATGCGCCTGTTCCGCCTGCTGCGCATCACCCAGGTCATGGTCAAGCATGGCCTGGACGATTTCATCGTCAACCTGCACCTGCTCCGTCCCTACCGCTTCGCGCTCCGGCTCCTGCCCTGGCGGTGGGGTCAGCGGGTGCGGCGGCCTCGGGCCGTGCGTATTCGCGAGGCCCTGGAGGAGCTGGGCCCGATCTTCGTCAAGTTCGGGCAGGTCCTGTCCAGCCGCCCCGACCTGCTGCCGGAGGACATCGCCCAGGAGTTGGGCAAGCTTCAGGATCGGGTGCCGCCGTTTCCAGGCGAGCAGGCGCGCGCCATCATAGAACAGTCCTACGGCGAACCGTTGTCGGTGCATTTCGCACGTTTCGATTCCCAGCCCATTGCGTCCGCTTCCGTGGCACAGGTGCACTCGGCGTCGCTGCTCGACGGTACCGAGGTTGTGGTCAAGGTGCTGCGCCCCAGCATCTCCAAGGTCATCAACCGGGACCTGGATCTGCTCTACACCCTGGCCCGGCTCGCCAACCGTTATTGGGAGCAGGGACCGCGCCTGCGTCCGGTGGAGGTGGTGGAGGAATACGACAAGACCATCCATGACGAGTTGGACCTGGGGCGCGAGGCAGCCAACGCCAGTCAGCTCAAGGCGAACTTTGCGGATTCAGATCTGCTTTACGTTCCTGCGGTGTATTGGGAGCATACGCGCCGCAACGTGATGGTGATGGAACGTATCGACGGCATCCCCATTCGCGACGTGGACCGGATCAGGGCGGCCGGCATCGACATGCGCAAGCTGGCTCACGACGGTGTGGAGATTTTTTTCACCCAGGCGTTTCGCGACGGTTTTTTCCATGCCGACATGCATCCGGGGAACATCTTCGTGTCCGAGACCGGCCAGTACCGCGCCGTCGACTTCGGCATCATGGGAACGCTCGGCGACGAGGACAAACGGTACCTGGCGGAGAACTTCCTGGCCTTCTTCCACCGAGACTACCGCGCGGTGGCGAAAGCGCACCTGCGCGCGGGCTGGGTGCCGCCCCACACGCGGGTCGAGGAGTTCGAGGCCGCCATCCGCACGGTGTGCGAACCGATCTTCGCCAAGCCCATCAGCGAGATATCCTTCGGTCGCTTCGTCATGCAGCTGTTCCAGACCGCACGCCGTTTCGACATGCCGGTCCAGCCGCAGCTGGTGCTGCTGCAGAAGACATTGCTCAATATCGAGGGACTCGGCAGGCGCTTGTATCCGGAGCTCGACCTATGGCAGACGGCCAAGCCGTACCTCGAACGATGGATGTCGGAGCAGGTCGGCTATCACGCCTTCGTACAGGGCATGAAACGCGAACTGCCGCAGCTCGGCGCCATTCTTCCCGATATGCCCCGGCTGGTGCACGCGTGGCTCGAGCACGCCGCCCAGGACGCCAATACCCGCAAGCACGAGATCGAAACGCTGAAACAGTTGCGGCGGGACTTCAACCGGACGCAGCGCCGCCACTACTTCGCCGTCGTCGGTTCGATCCTGGTCCTGGGTGCCCTCGTGGTAAGCGCCCTGGATGGCTACGCCCCGGTGATGATCGCCAATGTCCCGGTACTGGGCTGGTTTGCGGGAGGGATCGGCGCGGCGCTGCTGGCGTTGAGCTGGCCGCGAAATTGACGGGACGTGTCCGTCCCGCACGGCGGAGGTCTGGTGCCACGTTGAACCCTGGAATGTAGGAGCGGTTTCAACCGCGATTCCTTAGACTGATCGCGGTTGAAACCGCTCCTACAATCCTTCGTTTGACACTACGACGGGCTCAGGAGCCGGGATCCGGGGGACAGCCAATATCGATGCCTTTCGGGCGAGTCCAGGTCTCCGACTTGCCGAAAAGAGGAAGGCCGATGTAGCCGCGGATGCGCAGCGTGCCGTCGCCATTGAAGTCGAGGTAGGCGCGGTAGTGGTGGCCGTCCTCGGGGTTGTACACCCGGCCATGGCTCCAGGTGTTCGCGCCGTTGCGGGTGAGGCCGGTGAACACCTCCATCCCGCAAAGGGGTCGATTGCGCAGCGACTCGTCGGGGTTCTCGGGGTCGCGCTTCAGGCTGCCGTCCTCATGGAACGGCTGCTTCAGCCAGGTGATGCGGCCGCACAGCTTCTCGTTGTCGCCGCCGCAGCGGTAAATATCGATTACCGCGCCTTTCTTTCCCGTCAGCCACGGACCCAGCACCTGGTCGACGCTCACCTCGGGTTCCTGAGTCGGAACCGTGGCCGTAACGGCCAGCATTCCGCTCATCAGGACAAGCTTGGCAAATTCGAGCATCCGATATCCGCCTTATGAAGCCTGGGGTCGGGAGACATACAGTGTACACGAGGGGGGAAGCGTGTGAGACGAGGAAAGGCATGCGCATTCGGCCACGGCAATGCCCTTCAACGCTGAAACTACGATTGTTGTTGCACCGCTCGCCGTGTCGTCGCGGCGGCGCGCCCGGTCAGCTGCCTGAAGTCCTCCATCATGAGGTACACGACCGGCACCAGGAGCAGGGTCACCAGGGTTGCGAACAGAACGCCGAAACCCAGCGACACCGCCATGGGGATCAGGAACTGCGCCTGGGTGCTTTGTTCCGAGATCAACGGCACCAGTCCGGCGAAGGTCGTCAGAGAAGTCAACAGTATCGCCCGGAACCGGGCCGCCCCGGCGGTGCGCACCGCTTCCTGCAGGGGTACGCCTTCGCGACGGCTCCGGTTTACCCAGTCCACCATGACCAGGCTGTCGTTGACCACTACTCCGGACAGCGCCAGCATCCCGAGGAAGCTGATGAGACTCAGGTTCATGTCCATGATCATGTGCCCCGCGATGGCACCCACGAGACCGAAGGGTATGACCGCCATCACGATCAGGGGCTGCACGTAGGACTTGAAGGGAATGGCGAGCAGCGAATAGATCGCGAACAGCACCAATCCGATGCCGATATACAGGCTGTGGAACGATTCGCGCTGCTCCCGCAGCTCGCCTTCCAGGGTGTAGCGGACCCCCGGATAGTCCTTCAGCACACCGTCCAGGTAGGGCAGGACATCGGCCACGACGGTATTGAGATTGCCCTGCGCCTTGTTGAAGTCGGCTTCCACGTCCACGGTTCTATGCCCGTCGACGCGCTGAATGGTGGCGAAGCCGGTGCCGAAATGCACATCGGCAACGTCGGTGAACGGAACCTGCTTTCCGGAACCGGTGCGGATGCGCATGGTCCGCAGGCCGGCCGGGGAGCGCCGCTCGTCCTCGGGGTAGCGCACCATCACCCGCACGTCGTCGCTGCCACGCTGGATACGCTGGGCCTCGGCGCCGAAGAACGCCTGCCGTACCTGTCGACCCAGGTCCTCGGTGGACAAGCCCAGCAATTCGGCCTGGGGCTTGATGGTGAGCTGGATCTCCGGTTTGCCCTCGTCCAGCGAATCCTGGATGTCGAACACGCCGGGATAGGTCGCGAGCCTTTGCTTGAGCTTGTCGGCGACCTCGCCCAGCTTATCAAAGTCCTGCCCTTCCAGCTGGATGTCGATGGGAGCTCCACCGCGCCCGATTTCGGCGCGGTAGCTGAGCTCCTTGGCGCCGGGGATGGCGCCGACACGCTTTCGCAGCTCGCGGACGAGGTCGTTGGTGCGCACGTCAAGCACCCGGCTTTCCGGGGGTTGCAGCTCCAGGCTGACCTGGCCGACGTTGGGCTGTCCGCTGGACGGCGAGCCGCCGCCGGTCCACCCGACACTGACGAGGATATTCTGGATCACGCTTTCGCCGCTTGCTTTGTCGCGGTATTCGTCGCGCATCGCGTGGGCGATGTCGGCGATGCGATTGACGTGCCGCGCGGTGACGTCGACCGCCGTGCCCTCGGGCATGACTAGTGTTATCCGGGCGGTTTCAGACTCGACCCGTGGAAAGAACGTGAAGCCGTAGCGGCCGCTGATGACGAAGCTCACGATCACGAAGGACAGGCCGACGAACAGCGCGAGCGTCACATAACGCCGGCGCAGGGCGGCGTCCAGAATCGGTTGATATACGCCGTGGATGAAACGCTCCAGGCCGTTTGCGATCCGCTGCTGCAGACGTATCAACAGATTCTCCCTGGGCTCTCGGGCCTTTACGTGGCGCATGTGCGCGGGCAGGATCAGCTTCGACTCCACCAGCGAGAACAGCAGTACCGGGATGATCACGAGCGGAATCTGCTCCCAGATCTGGCCGCGTACCCCTTCTACCATGAGCAGGGGGATGAAGGCTGCTACCGTAGTGAGCACGCCGAAGGTCACCGGCACCGCGATTTCCCGAGTGCCGTTGATGGCACCTTGGAGGGGATCATCGCCCCGGCGCAGGTGGGTGTAGATGTTCTCGCCGGTGACGATCGCATCGTCCACCACGATGCCCAGTACCAGAATGAAGGCGAACAAGGTGATGAGGTTGATGGTGACCCCGAGCACCGGCATCAGGGCCAGCGCCCCCATGAAGCTGATGGGGATGCCCGCGCACACCCACATTGCCACCGAAAAGCGCAGGAACATGGCCAGCAGCAGGAAGATCAGCAGGCCGCCCTGGAGGGCATTCCTGATGAGGGTGTCGAGGCGCAGTTGGACGATCCTCGAGCGGTCGCGCCAGTAGGCGAGCTCGACACCGGGCGGCATCGTTGCCCGGCGCTCCTTCACGTACCGGCGCACCGCGCGGCCGATCTCTATGGCGCTTTGATCGCCGCTGCGATAGATCTGCATCAGCACCGCCGGTTCGCCATTAAACCGGGAGTAGAGGGGGTTCTCCTCGAACCCGTCCACCACCTTGGCGATCTCTCCCAGGGTCAGGCGGGTACCGTTGGGGCCGGTGCGCACCACGATGTGGTCGAAATCCGCCTTCGTGTAGGCTTGGCCCTTGGTGCGCAGCAGGATCTCACCGGTGTCGGACTTGATGGATCCGGCGGGAAGGTCCACGGACGAACGGCGCACGGCCTGCACGATGTCATCGAAGGTGAGGCCGTAGCGGTCCAGAGTCTGCTCTGATACATCGACGGATATCTCGTAGTTGCGCACCGCCTCCAGCTCCACCTGGGTAATCTCCGGCAGCGCCAGCAGTTCGTCCCGGATGCGCTCACCGAGACTCCGAAGTTGGTGCTCCGACAGCTTGCCCGCCGCCACCACGCTGATGACGTCACGGCGGTGCTGCAGGACGCTGTAGGTCGGTCGCTCGGTGTCGTCCGGAAAGGTCGAGATGGCATCCACGCGGTTCTTGACATCGTCAAGCATGTCCCGGGGATTGGTGCCCTGCTCAAGCTCGATACGGACTTGCCCCGAGCCTTCGTTGGCGGTGGAGATCACCTGCTTGATGCCCTGGAGATCCTTGATCGCTTCCTCGATGCGCACCACCACGGCTTCCTCGACTTCCGCCGGCGTCGCACCGCGGTAGCTCATATGGACGGTAATGGCGTCGCGCTCGAACTCGGGGAATATCTCCAGGGTGATGCGCTCCGCCAAGGCGTAGGTACCGAGGAACAGGATTACCAGCATTAACAGGTTGGCAGCGACGCTATTGCGCGCGAACCACTCGATCATGCCTCGCATCAGCTAGTCGTCACTCACGGTCTGCTGCTCCCTGGAAGACGGCGCCTCTTCGCCGGCGACCCGCACCCGGATGCCGTCCACGGCAAAGGCAGCGGCGCCGGTGATGATCTCGTCGCCAGGCGCGAGGCCCCGCACTATCACCTGCTCGTCGGTGCCCCACAGGACCTCCACCGGCCGGTGGGAAATGGTGCTGTCCGCCGTGACGGCGACAACCTGGTTGTCCGGGCGCAAGGCGGAACGCGGCAGGACGTAGACGTCCTCGAGCTTCTTCCCCTGAATGTCGGCGGTTACGAACTGGCCGATCTTGAGCGGTGGGCGCCCGTCGTGCTCGGCATAGGGGTCGTCCACCTGGGCCACGACGAACCACTGGCGGGTGTCGGTGTCGATGTCGCCCTCGGTGCGGACGATTCGCCCCTCCCAGGCATAGGTGTGGCCGCCGACTTGGGCGTTGATCCGCACCGGCACAGGGGCCGGGGCGCTGTCCGCGTCTCGATAGCTTTCCGGCAGATCAATGTAGCGCAGCTGGTAGTTGCTCAGGGGCAGGCGGATCTCCACGTAATCCACGGCGTAGATTTCGGACAGCACGGTGCCGGGCGTCACGTACTGGCCGATATCCACCTTCTTGTTCAATACCCGTCCGGCGTAAGGCGCCTGGATTCGGGTACGCTGCAGATCGTTGCGGGCCTGCGACAGCCGCGCCTCGGCTGCCGCGACTTTTGCATGCGCGTTCTCGAGCTGCGGTTTGCGCAGCGCGAGTCGATCGGGCTTGCCGGCAAGACCCAGGCGCTGCCAGTCCTGCGTCGCCTGCTCACCGCGGGCGACTTCCTCCTGCAGGTCCAGGCGCGCCTGCGCCAGGTCCGAGCGCGCGATGGTCACCGCGTTCTCGTAGTCTCGCGGGTCGATCTCCAACAGCAGTTGACCCGCCTCGAAGAACCCGCCGCTGCGCAGCTCGTCGGCAACCTTGACCACGCGTCCCGAAACTTCGGCGACCAGCGAGCTCTGGGTGCGCGGCGACACAGTGCCCTGTGATTTCAGGGTCACGGCGTAATCCCGGGGCCGGGCGGTGGTGGCGTCCACCACGGGCAGCGGGGCTTCCGGCTGAAGGCGCTCCGCCTTGGGTGTCGTCTTGATCAGGGCCGTGCCCGCCGCGAGACTGGCGGCGAGAATCAGGACCGGCAGGCCGATGCGTATCAGACTACGCATGACTCATTCCGAGCTCGCTGTCTGCGGTTCGGCACGGGAGTTGAAGTCTCCCCCCAGTGCCAGGTGCAGGTCGATACGGTTCTGGAGCCGGAGGTTGGTGACCTCGATCAGCGCACGGTCGGCGTCGAACTTGCGTCGTTGGGATTCCAGCAGGGTGACGATGTCGGTCAATCCGCGCCGGTACTGCTCCTCCGCCAGGCTTTCCGCGGCCCGCGCTTCCCGCGCCGCATCGCGCGACGCTTGCTCTTGAGCGACGAGATAGTCCTCGGAGTCAAGGGCATCCTCCACTTCCCGGAACGCTGTCAGCACCGTCTCGGCGTAGTCGTTCAGCGCCTGATCGTCGCGAGCGGCCGCCAGGTCCCGTTCCGCGTTCAGGCGCCCGCCCTGAAAGACCGGTTGCACCAAGTTCGCGGCGAGCGTCCAGACGAAGGAATCGAGGTTCAGAAGGTGGCGCAGCGCGCTGCTGGAATTGCCGCCTCCCGCCGTCAGAGAAATATCCGGCAGGCGGTTCTTCTGCGAGCCGGCCAGCCGGTAGCCGCTGGCATCGAGACGCGACGCCCCGGCGACCAAATCCGGCCGTCGCTCCAGGAGTTGGGCGGGCAGCCCGGCAGGCACCGGCTTCGAAATATCGGGCAGGGTCTCGGGGAGCCTCATCTCGCCGGCGGGGTAGCGGCCGGCGAGGATCTCGAGACCCCGGGTCAGGTTGCGCTCCTGGCGCTGGCGCTGCATCAGGTTGGCTCGGGCCCCGGCCAGGTTGTTGCGCGCCAGGCGAACGTCCAGGGCGGCGCCGAGACCCTGGCGGTATTGGTTCTCGATGGTCTCCAGGCTCTTCCGGAAGCTTTCGACCGTCTCCCGGGCCAGGCGGGTCTGGGCGCGGGCATCGATCACATCGAACCATTGCCGTGCGATATTGGCCGCCAGCGACAGGCGCGCGGCGTCATAGTCCGCCCGGGCCGCCCGCCAGTCGGAATAGGCCGCCCGGCTTTCGTCGGACAGGCGTCCCCAAAGATCGGCCTCCCAGCTCACTTGGCCCTGCAGGTCCAGGCGATCGGAGGAGCCTCCCGGCGCGACCGAATCCGCGGCACCGACGCCTTCGCTGTGGCTGGCGGCCGCCGTCACCTGTGCCTTGGGCAGGCGATCGGTACCGGTGATACGGGCCTGGGCGCGCGCTTCCCGAACCCTGCCCGCCGCGCTTTGGAGGTCAAAGTTGTGCGCCACGGCTTCGTCCACCAGCCGGGTCAACCCGGGGTCCCCGAACTCCGTAAGCCAACCGTTGATCCGGCCTTCGGGTGCGTTGGTCCCCCAGGAGCTGGGAATCCGCACCGGCGGCTGCCGGTTCTCGGGCGCCGTGCCCGGTGCGGCGCAACCGCCGGTGACAACAGCGACCAGCAGCAGGGATAGGGGCTTGAGGGACATCGCGACGAGGGGTGGTTCCTTCTTGTTCGGCCAACACTAGTATGCAACGAAAGTGATTGCCAATGCGTCACAAAGTGTGACAAATAGCGCAGTGTATGAGTGAAAAACGTGTCGAGATAGGCCTTTATACGTTGTTGTTCTTTTGGGAAATTGCCTACACTGCTCGTATTTCCACTTACAGGTAACGGGGTGTGATGGAAATCATAAGCAACAGTTTCGTCGATGGGGATCCTATCCCGGCGGAATTCGCGCTGGCGAAACCCGATCCTGAGAACCATTTCAGCCTGGCAGGCAACCGCAGCCCGCACCTCGCGTGGCAGGGGGCGCCGGAAGGCACCAAGTCCTTCGTGCTCATCTGCCACGATCCGGATGTGCCCAGCAGGCCTGACGACGTCAACCGGCCGGACAGGCTGGTGCCACGGGACCTGCCGCGGGTCGATTTCTTTCACTGGGTGTTGGTCGACCTGCCCGGTTCCTGCGCGGGGCTCGACCCCGGGGCCGACAGCGACGGCGTGACCCCCGGCGGGAAGGATCCTTTGCCCGGGCCGTACGGCGCGCGATGCGGCTTGAACAATTTCACCGACTGGTTCAAGGGAGATGAAGCGATGGAAGGTCAGTACTTCGGCTATGACGGACCCGCTCCACCCTGGAACGACTCCATCGTTCATCACTACGTCTTCACGCTATATGCCTTGGATATCGAACGTTGTCCCGTCGAGGGCGCATTCGGAGGCGACGATGTGCTCGCCGCGATAGAGAGTCATATTCTCGACAAGGCCGCCATCACCGGCACCTACAGCATGAACCCGGAGGTTCCGGCTTAGGTCCGATCCGGGCGGTGCGGCGCGTGCCCGATCGCGGGAGAGACTCTTGTCGGGACTATTCCGCGTCGATGTGGTGAAGCCGCGCTAGCCTGGCTGGAATATGAAATCTCCCGCTTCGTGGCCGGCGAACTTGATAGGGGCGTACTCGGGAGTCTGGTCCACCGCGAGGTGCTGCTTCTCAAGGCTGCTTTGCACCAGTTTGGAGACCGAGAGGTACAGCCGATAGCCATCGAGTGCACGGTGATTCTGGCGCAGGGCTTCGAGGAAGGCTTTGGCGAACAGGGAATGATCTCCGCCACCACCGTCATTGACCGGTTCGTTTCCCCCGGAGCTCAGGAGCATCCGAGTCCGGAGTTTTGCCATTTTCTTGAACCACTTGACCCACTCGTCTACGGTCTTGCCGCTCTGCAGCCGAGACAACGCAGATCTCGTCAAGGCGCCGGCGTAACATGAGTCGGCGACTATCAGTACTTGCTTGGCCGTCATCGCACTCAGGTAGTCGGTGATCCTGCGGGTCGGTATCCAGTTCGCGTCGTTATCCTTCTCGGCATCGACGGGCAGCCAGTAAGCGGTGCCGGTGGAGTCGTCGACCAGGCCGTGTCCCGCATAGTAAATCAACAGGTTGTCTTTCTCGTTGAGCGTCTTGCGATAGTCGTTGAGCTTGGTAAGAATCGTGTGCGCATCCGCATCGGTTATCAGGGTCGTCTGGTACCCATATTGCTGCTTCAGCACCTTCGCCACCGCTTGCGCATCGTTCACGGGAGTTCGAAGTTTCGGGAAGTGCTTGTAGTCGCTGTTGCCGATGACCAGAGCGTAGTAGTCGCCAAGCCCGTCTATGTGGGGGAATTTCTTGTCGCCACTGTTGTTGGTGGACTCCTGCGTCGCGGCGCCCGATTTCTCGCCACCGGCCGGGCGAAGCAGGTTGAAATCCAGGGACACACGTCGTCCCGCCTTGTCGACAACCACCAGCGATACCGGGGTCTGGCTGCCCTTCATCGGTACCTTGATATTGAATAGTCCGTTCTTGTTCACGCCCTGCGGGTGTGCGTTGACGGTGAATATCTCTATCCCCGCCGGAGCCGTGATCTTGCCGACCACGTCGCGGGTCTTGATGTCGCTTTGAACATCGGCGGCATAGCCGCCGCCGCGTGTCAGGGTGACCGGCGGCTCGATGAGTTCGATGGCCGGAGGATCCGCACTGGCGACGGTGGAAGCAGAGGGCTGATTTGATTCGGCGGCGGCCATCTGGTCCTGAGCCTGCTTCAGCTTCACCTGGCTCGTCGCGAATTCCTTCTCCATCGCCTCGAGTTTGTCCTTGTACTCGGCTTCCTGCTTCTCGAGCTTGGCTCGGAGCTGCTTGATGTGCTCGACGTCCGCGGCGGACTGCTTGGCCAGTGCGTCACGTTCCTCGGCCAGGCGATCCCTGTCCGCTTTGACGCGCTGCAATTCCACTTCATGGAGCGTCCTGCGCCGTTCCAGATCGCTCATCGCATCGGCGTAGCGGGCGGCCGCCTGGTCGAGGCTGCCCTTCGTCGTATCGAGCTTGTCCTTCAGGTCCTGGATCTGCCCGCCCCGATCCTTCAATTCATCGTTCAGGGAATTGCGTTCGGTTTCCGCTGCCTGGAGCTGCGCGAGGAGGGTGGCGCTTGCGTCCTGGCCTTCATTGAGCGAAGCACGGGACTTGTCCAGCTCCTGGTTTACCTGGACGAGACGATCCCGCAGCCGCTGCGCCTCGGCGCTCTCCTTCAACAGCCGGTTCTGCAGCCGATTGTTCTGCTCCGCAGCCTCCCGATCCACAGCCGGCAATGCCTGCGCCTGCTCGAACAACGCGGCCTTCAGTTTGGTGAGCTGCTGGCGCTGGACCTGGAGCTTCGATTCCTCCTGGTCCAGGGCTGTCTGGCGCTTGGCGAGCCCCGACTCGGTCTTGGAATTGATGGCTTCATTCTGCTGTTGCAACTGGCGGCGGATCTGATCGAGCTTGTCCCGGGTGTCCTTCAACTCGTCTTTCCGGCTGTTGAGCTCCGACTGTGCCTGCTGGAGCTGACGCCGAAGCTCCGCGGCCTCCTTCTCGCTGCGTTGAGAGCGCTCCTGGAGCTGCTGGATCTTCTGCTCCTTGGCCTGCATCGTGACTCGTACCGAGGAGGCGAACTGCAGGTCGTTGCCCTCGAGACCGGATGCGCGGCGGTACCAGTTCAAGGCCTTGCGCATGTCCTGCGGGACGCCGAGGCCCCGCTCGTAAAGCCCGCCCAGATCGATCTCCGCCCGGGCGAAGCCTTGGTCGGCAGCCTTCTGGTACCAGCTCACGGCCGCTGCGTAGTCGGGCTGGGTGCCCAGACCCTTCTCGAAGATCTCCCCGACGTACGTTTGTGCTTTCGGGTCTCCGGCCTTGGCCTGCGGTAACCAGATCTTCAGGGCAGTGGCGTAGTCCGCCCGATCATAGGACGTGTACTCGCCGCCGCGAATCTCGCAGTCCCCGCCCGTGGTCTGGACCGGCCGCCGCGGGGTCAGGTACGTGACTCTGCCCCCCAGCCTCCGGACTTTCCCGGGCAGCAGGCAATCGACGATCATCAGCTTGCCGACACTCTGGTCCTTGGGGGTCGCGTGGGATGGTGCGGGTCCGGAAAGAGAAAGGAGGACGATCGCTGCGGCGGCCGAGGCGGTCGCGGCTTTGCGTAATGACAATTTGCGGCTGAACCTGCGAATTGTGTTCAAGTTGTCCCTGATCTTCGCCGCCACCAATCTGGTCGTGGAATTCGACACCGCGGGCATCTTGATCGTCTCGGAGACCGGCGGATCAATATACGCCTCGCCGGACCCCCTGTGCAACCGGGGCGGAGGCGTATCGGACTCATCCGGAAGGTGGAAATTAACAAGACGGATGCGATAAAGAGTCCCACGCCACAAAGCCCGTCGAACGCATGCCGCCCATCCTTGCTATAGGGTACCCGGTGGTTTAATCTCCAAACGATGCGTGCTTCTTTTAATAAGCGTCCCGCCGGGAGCCAGACGGGGCGAAGAACAATTGCAGGAGGAGAAAGCATGAAGCAGTCAATGAGAGCCATCATCCCACCCCTGGCCGTTGCCCTGCTGCTGGGTGTCTCGACACAGTCCTTCGCACAGACTGATCAGCAGTCGACTGATTTGAATATAGCTCCGACTGAACCGGATGGAGTCAACAATCGGTTCATTGGCAAAGATCCAGTGGCCAGTGTGGTGACGGGCAAGAACGAAATTAGTATGGCTAACGCGATCGAGATCGAGTGTCCGGCGCTCGCTGCGCACGAGCAGATCCTACCTGACAAGGGAAAGGATCTGACGCAAAGGTGTTCCGAGATAGTAGGGGCGTCCATTGAAGGGGGGAAGACCGGTGGGGGGAAGATCACCAGCGCGCTACGGGAGCTGAATATCGACGAGGCCGCGGCTCAAGGACGTGGACTGGTCGAGTTCTCGTCCATTCGCGCCGTTGCCGTGGCAGCCCGCCTGCAGAAGCTGCGCCTGGCGGACGCGGGAACCAGCGGGGAGACTGTCGCGTTGAGCAACGACTCGGGCAGGCTCAATTACAACTTCGAGACCGGTGGTGGAGCGGGCGACGACGGGTTCGGGCGCTGGACCGTGTACGCCAATGGCGCGCTGTCCACGGGCAGCCGCGATACCACCGCGCTGGAGAGCGGCTACGATATGAACGGCGGCCGGGCCACCTTCGGGACCGATTACAGGCTGAACGACAACGCGTTCCTCGGCGCCAGCGTGGACTACATCACCAACAGCGCCGATTTCACCAACGGCAGCAAGCTGGACACCGACGGTTTCGACGGTACCTTGTACGGTACCATGTACAGCGACAGCGGCTTGTACTTCCAGGGCACGATCGGCGCAGGATCCAACAACTACAAGTCGCATCGCAGTATCGTGTATTCGGTCGGTGGTACGAATGTGAATCAGACTGCGGTGGGTGATCCCGGCGGCGACCAGTTCTTCTGGAGCGCTGGGCTGGGCAAGGACATCAATGCCGGCAATGGAATCTCGGGAAACGTCTCCGCCACGGTGGACTACTTGGACGCCAACATCGACAAGTTTACGGAACAGATTTCCGGCACCGGTCCCGGCTTTGGGATGAACCTCACCGTGTTCAAGCAGAACGTCAAGTCGCTGCGCTCCACGGTGGGAGCCCAGTTATCCAAGGCGATCAGCACGCAAAGCGGCGTGCTCTCTCCCTTCATCCAGTTCGACTGGATCCATGAGTTCAACAACGACTCGCGCACTATTCTTGCCCGCTTCGCGAGCGATAGCATCACGACCAATCAGGCCTTCCAGCTCACCACGGACAGCCCGGACGCCGATTATTTTCGTCTCGGCGGCGGACTCAGCGCGGTGTTGCCGAGGGGCCTGCAAGCGTTCGTTTCCGTGGAGACGGTTCTGGGGGTGGATCACCTGACCTACTACGGCGTCACCGCCGGTATCAGCAAGGAGTTGTAGCAGGACGGACGGCGGCGGTTAGAGGCGGTCCAGGACGGACCGCCACACCCTCTCCCAGCAGCAGTGGTGGTCGTAATGGGGATAGCTGATGATCGTCGCATTGCGCTGCCGGGCGACGCCGGCCCGGGTGATCGCCGGGGGAACGTTGCGGTCCTCCTCGCCGACCAGGTGGATCTGCGCGATCCGCGCCGGCAGCGGTGCTTCGTCGGCGGGGTCCAGTGAATCGGCCAGCGGACTGTATCCGTGCAGCCTCGTCCAGCCACGGACGTCCAGATTGGCGGCGATCGTGACCACCGACGAAGTCTCTTTCAAGCGGGGGGCGAGCAGCATCGCCAGGGTGCCGCCGCCGCTGTAGCCGAGCAGATCGATATTGCCGTGCAAGCCGAGTTGCCGGCGGACGTTGTCAAGGGCGACGATCATCGAATGGACTACGGTTTCCGAGTAACGCGCGCCGGTCCAGTAGCGGGACGCACAATGACGCATCAGGCCGAAATAACAGGGTCGCCCCAGGTACAAAGCCGGTCCCGGATCGAGCGCCATCAGCTTCAGCATTAGAGGGCGACGGGGTGTGGGATCGCGGGCCACTAGATGATGGGTGATCCAGGGTGTGCCGTCACCCTCCACGTATACGTGAAGCTCACCTGACTGTGGCGCCGGATTGGCTGTCTTGACATAGACCAGGTGTTCGAAAGGCGCGCCTGTCACCACGAGGCGTTCGAATCCGGATGACGCCGCGAGCCGATCTATTCGCTGCGGCGGCGTTGCGCAGGCCGATAGTGCGCAGGCGAGACAGGCGGCGAGGAGCAGTGAGTACGCGGGAGCACCAGGTCCGGGATCCAGGTCCGAGCCCGAGCCCGAGCGCGGGTTCAGGCCCGGGGCGGCCTCCAGCACCCGGGCTCACTGGCTGGACAGCTCCTTCTGAAGATTGGCGAGGTCGTCGTTCTCGGGAAAGGCCTTCAGCCCCTCCTTGACCAGCGCTTCGGCGTCCTTTTTATTGCCTTTGCCCAGCGTGTCTTTCGCCACTTGCACATAAGTGCTGGCGATTTTGCGCAGCCCCTCCTGGGCGGCGGCGTTGGTGGGATCCAGTTCGAGGACCTTCTGGTAGGCGTAGAAGGCATTGTTTTCGGGCGGATCCATGAGTCGACCGATTTCAAAGTGGGTCCGCGCGATGTCGAGCCATTTATCCACCTTCGCCTGCGTTGCCGGATCCAGTTTCTCCCCACCTGACCGGCCGGCGAACGTGCCCGGCTCCCGGATATAGAGGTAGGCGCCGACACCTCCCGCCAGTAGAGCGACGGCCGTGCCGGCCGCCGCCCCGAGCCATTTCCTTCGCGGGGGACGCTCGGGCGAGCGCTCGAGGATCTCGGTGCGAGCCGCGGGGCCGGTCGGCGGGCACGCCCGTTCGAGGGCGACCACCATTTCCTCGAGAGTCATGAACCGCGCGTTCGGATCCTTGGCCATCATCCGCTCGATGATCGGCTGCAGGGCCTGGTGTTCCGCCGGCAGGTCCGGAACCGGTGCTTGCAGGTGCTGCACCAACACCTCCGGGACGGTTCCTTGAAACGGTACGCTGCCGGTCAGCATCTCGTACAACATCGCACCCAGGCTGTATTGATCGGACCGGGGGGTCAACTGGCGTCCCGAAGCCTGTTCCGGGCTCATGTAGGCCACCGTGCCCAAAGTTAGTCCCGCCGCGGTCATCCTGGTGGTGTTCTTGGAGATGGACTTGGCGATACCGAAGTCGCTCAACACTGCCGTTTGCTCTTCCCGGAACAACACGTTGCCGGGCTTGATGTCGCGGTGGACGAGATCTTTTCCATGACACCATTCGAGGGCGCTCGCCACCTGCTTGAGAATTTCGATGGACCGGGTCTGCGTCAATTCTCTCTTCTCGATGCGGTCCTCGAGCGTTCCCCCGGGGATCAGCTCCATGCACATGTAGTAAATTCCCTGGTGCTCGCCGCTGTCGAATATGGTCACCACGTGGGGATGGGTCACTCGTGCCAGAGTCTTCCCCTCTTTGAGAAAGCGCTGGCAGAACTCGGAGTCTGACACGAGCTCGGTGGAAAGCACCTTGAGGGCCACTTCGCGATCCAGAGATTGCTGTATCGCCAGGAAAACACGCGCCATCCCACCCTGACCGAGCTCGTGCCGTACTTGATAGCCGGGAATCTCCAGGGGTCTTGGGGATGGTGAATCGACCATGGATGTCATTGTATCGCGACTGGCGGGGGATACCGCATCTCGGGAGACCCACACGTATCCTTGTGTCCCCCCTGGATTATGGTTAGTATTTTGAACGACACCCCTCACTCGGTAGTGTGGCGAGGACAGAAGCCACCAAATTATTCCGCAATGGACCGCTGCAGCTTGCAGGGGGAAGAGGCTGGGATTTGACCAAATATAAGATTGCAGTTGTGGGTGCCGGCCCGGGAGGAATGAGTGCTGCGGCGCATGCGGCCGAGCTGGACTTGGCGCATGTGCTGCTGGAGGGCACCCCGAAGCACGCCAATACGATCCAGCGCTACCAGAAGGGCAAGTTCGTCATGTCCGAGCCGAACTCCCTGCCCTTGCGCAGTCCCCTGTCATTTCAGGCTGGCACCCGCGAGGACATCCTTGCCGCTTGGGGTGATGGCCTGGAGAAGACCGGTGTCAACTTGCAATTCGGCATGGAAGTGGCGAGCATCGAGGGATCTCGTGGCGGGTTCAAGCTGTCCTGCAAGAACGGCGAATCGATCGACGCGGAAAACGTCATCCTGGGTATCGGTGTGCAGGGGAATCCGCGCAAGCTCGGGATTTCCGGCGAGGACCTGCCGGTAGTCCAATACACCCTGGACGACCCGGACGAATACAAGGACGAGACGATCGTGGTGGTCGGGGCGGGTGACGCCGGCATCGAGAACGCGGTAGCCCTCGCCAGACAAAATACCGTTTTCATCATCAATCGGCGCGACGAATTCGCGCGGGTCAAGGACGGCAACAACGCGTTGATCCTGCGCAGCATCGACGAAGGCCGCGTTCGGTGCTTCTACAAGTCCAACCCGGCGCGGATAGAGCAGCCCGAGGAGGGCGAGAAGCCTTACGTCCTGGTGCTGGCCACCGAGACCGGTGAGGCCGAGGTACCCTGCGACCGGATCATCGCCCGCTTGGGCGCGATCCCGCAGCGCAAACTCGTGGAATCGTTCGGTATCGAGTTCACCAGCGATAATCCCGCAGCGCTCCCGGACTTGAGCGAGAAGATGGAGTCGAGCGTGCCGGGCCTGTACGTGGTAGGGGCGCTGGCCGGCAATCCGCTGATCAAGCATGCCATGAACCAGGGATACGAGGTCGTCGAGCATATCCTCGGCAACTCCATCGAGCCTGTCGAATACGGTATTCTCAGCGAAAAGTTCGCGGTTCTCCCTTTCGAGATGGATGTCGGGGACACTCTGCAGCTCATGCAGGAACGGGTGCCGATGTTCGGCGAGATCAACCCATTGTTGTTCCGCGAGTTCATGTTCGACAGTAGTGTGCTGGCCCCGAACCCGGGCGACGTTATATTCCGCAAGAACGAGTACACCAACAGTTTCTTCACGGTGCTCACCGGGTACGTAGAGGTTCATCTGGACGATGGCCGTACGCGGCGGATAGAAGCCGGGCAGTTCTTCGGCGAGCAGAGTCTGATCTCCGGGCGCCGCCGGAACGCCACCGTGGTGGCGGGCCAGGGATGTTTTCTCATGGAGACGCCGCGCCGTACTATGGTGAAGCTGATCAACTCCAACGAGTCCATCTCCAAGGGCATAGACGAGCTGTTCGCCGTTCGCGCCATCCAAACCAGCTTTGCGCCGAACACGTCGGTAGAAGACCTGCGCCAGGTTGCCCGCTCTTCGCAAGCCAATATCTACAAGGCGGGCGAGTACATCTACCGCGAGGGCGAGACCGGCGACAGCCTGCACCTGATTCGCGTCGGCTCGGTCACCCTGTCCCGCGAGATCGGGGAGCGTGATGTCGTCCTGTCATACGTGCCGGCCGGCAATTACATCGGTGAGCTGGGACTGATGGGGAACCACAAGCGCATGGACAGTGCACGCGCCTCCGTTCGTACCGAAACCATCAGCATAGATAAGGACTCGTTTCTCGATCTGCTGGAAAAAGAGCCCGGCCTCCGGGATCAGGTGCAGGCGCAGGTTCAAAAGCGCGTCCAGCAGGAGACGGCGTTGGCCGCCCGGCCCGAAAGCGGCGATGTGCTTTCCTTCTTCATGCAGCAGGGCCTCGGCGAGAGCACCGACGTGCTCATCATCGACGAATCGCTGTGCGTGGGCTGCAATAACTGTGAAAAGGCCTGCGCCGAGACCCACGATGGCACCTCTCGCCTGGATCGGGAAGCGGGGGCTTCGTTTGAAATGATGCATGTGCCGATTTCCTGCCGCCACTGCGAGCATCCTCACTGCATGAAGGATTGTCCGCCGGATGCGATACATCGCGCGGCCAATGGCGAAGTGTTTATCGACGACAGCTGCATCGGTTGCGGCAATTGCGTCAACAACTGCCCGTACGGCGTGATTCAGCTCGCCCATGAGCCGCCGAAGAAGCCTGGCCTGCTCAACTGGCTGCTCGTCGGGGCCGGTCCGGGGCCCGGGCAGGACAAGCAGGCGAAGGTCGACAAGGACGCGCGCAAGACGGCCGTCAAGTGCGACATGTGCAAGGACTTGAGCGGCGGCCCCGCTTGCGTACGAGCCTGCCCAACGGGTGCCGCTCTGCGGTTGGCTCCAGCCGAGTTCGTCGAGTTGGCGGGCCGGTAGGCGCGGGGGCAACGCCATGCACCAATCCATCGCGGGATACAGGGGCGCCAGATATCTGTGGATTGCGCTGATCCTTTCGGCGATTTCCGTTGCCGTCTACCTGTTGCTCGCGCCCCCCGGCTCCCGCGACGGCAGTCCCTGGGTCAGCTACGGGCTGGGCACACTGGGCGCCGCATTGATCGTGTGGCTGATGCTTCTGGGTATTCGGAAACGAAGCTATTCCTCCGGTCTCGGGACCGTGCAGGGGTGGACTTCCGCGCATGTCTATCTTGGCGCCGCGTTGCTGGTGGTGGTTACGCTGCACAGCGCGTGGCAGCTGGGGTGGAATGTTCATACGTTGGCCTACCTCCTGACTTGCCTGGTGGTGCTCAGCGGATTCTTCGGTGTGTACACGTATCTGCGATATCCGGATCTGGTGGTGGAAAATCGCTCCGGAATGACCCGCGAGCAGCTGTTCAGGCAGGTGGATGATCTTGACAGGCAGTGTATACGGACGGCAGGCGGAATCGATTCCGAGACCAAAGCTCTGGTGCAGAGCGCCGCGGAGCGTACCGGGGTGGGAGGCGGTTGGTGGTCGCAGTTGACAGGCCGTGACAGCTCCAGGGTGGCATTGCCAACGACCTACGCGAGCGCGGACTCGGGCGGCCTGATCGACAACAGTGACCAGACGGCGGTCATCGATCTGCTCAGCAAGCGTTTGGCCCAGACCAAAGGAGGGTCCGAGGTTGCGCAACTTCAGAGCCTGCTGAGCGGGCTTGCCACCAAACAGACGCTGCTGCGCCGTGTTCGCCGGGATATCCGTCTGCAGGGTTTGCTGGAAATCTGGTTGTACGTGCACGTGCCGCTGTCGTTTGCGTTGCTGGCGGCTCTGCTTGCACACGTCCTGTCGGTTTTCATTTACTGGTGACCGCGTGATCTATCTGCTCCGCAGTATCGAGAATCGTGAAGGCGGCAGCTTCGAGCACCGCGACAACGAACAATCCGGGGACGAGATCAGCGTCGGCCGCGCCACTGACCAGGATATTCAGCTGCCGGAATCCGAAGTGGGCTTTCAGCACGCCCTGATCCGCCTGCGCGGCAAGGGAAGGGCCCATATCAGCGCCTTGTCCCCTGCCAACGCAGTCTCTGTCAACGACAAGATAGTGCGCCGAGCGGCGCTCCGCCCCGGCGATGTGGTCAGGATCGGCGGGAGCGTATTGGAGGTCATTGCACCGCCCGCGGGCTTCGACTTCGCCTTGACCTTGGAGCGAGCCAAGCCAGGCGGCGACATGGATGCCGCGCCGGTCGGTTCTCAATATGTAACGAGTCTCGCCGGAACGGGTCTTCGGAAGCGATTCTGGTCCTGGACGTTTTTTATCGTAATTCTTTTCGCTTTTCTGGTGATCCCCGCGAGCGGCCTGTTCAGTCCGCGGCTACAGGCGATGCTCAGGTCGAGTCCTTTGCTCCCCGACGATGGGGTGTGGACCGCGGGCCCGCTGATAGCGGCCCACAGCATTCCGGAGGTTGGTGATCATTGCGAAGTCTGTCACGTGCGTCCATTTGTCAAGGTCAGCGACGAGCAGTGCACCGCCTGCCACAACGCCATGGGCGAGCATCCCGTGCAGGAAGCGTCCAAATGAGGTTCCGTGGCAAACTGCGGCGTGCCGGCCGTCGTGACGAACGACCAGTAGACGTCCATATCTGAACCACGCCATGCTCAAGAGGACGTCTTCCCCCACTTACCAGTACGGCCTCAAGACGGCCACGGGGGCGGTCAGGGAACTGAACGAGGACAGCTGTCTCGCGGAGCCGGAAAAGGGGCTGTGGCTCGTTGCCGACGGCATGGGCGGGCACCGCACGGGCGACGTCGCGAGTCAGATCGTTCGAGACACCGTAGCCGACCGCATTCACCAGGGAAGCGGTCTGCGTGAAGCCATCAAATCGGCGCACGAAGAAGTCTTGAAGGTTGCGGAAACGCGGGAAGGTTCGGTGGGAATGGGGTCGACGGTGGTCGCGGCGCTGGTGGACGGCGTAGACTATCAGGTCGCCTGGGTGGGTGATAGCCGCGCGTATTTGTATGACGGCAACTTGGCCCGGATCAGTCGTGATCATTCCCATGTTCAGGATCTGTTGCGCGCCGGGGCGATCACGCCTGACGAAGCGGTGGGACATCCCGGACGGCACTTGTTGACGCGCTGTCTCGGAGTCAACGCGGAGTCCACATTCGAGGTCGGGATCGCCAGTGGTCGTTTCGTGCGGGGTCAGGAGGTGCTGCTCTGCAGCGACGGGCTGACCGACGAGCTCAGCGACAGTGAGATCGCAGAGGTGCTGGGATCCAGGGCAACCGCCCAGGAACGCGTGGAGAGACTGGTAAACGCCGCTATCGAGCACGGAGGGCGGGACAACGTGACCGTCGTGTTGTTCTCGGCTCCGGCAGACGCGTCCGCCGCCGTCGGATGGGGGAAGAAGCTCGGAATATTGGCGTTGGGCGCCGGCGTGGCGGCGGGGGCGCTGGGAGTGGCCTTTTTGTTGTTGCATGGCAAGATGTAGCGTGAGCACCGATGCCGTGGTGTTTGATCCAGGGTGTTTGATCCAGTGATAATCGATACACGAGAGTGCATACATGACTACGCAAGACGACAAACCTGAATCCGGCAAGTCGAACGCCAGGACGCAGCTGCGGCCGGCAGCCGGCGATTGGACGCTCCAGCAGAAGGCGCCGGGGGGAAAGTCGGTTTCTGTGCGTGGCGAGATTTTTGTGGGCCGCGAGGGCTGCGACCTCACGCTCACCAGCGAGCATGCGTCGCGTAGACATGCCAAGATCTCTCTGACCGGCGGCGTCCTGCAGATCCAGGATCTCGAGTCCGCCAACGGGACGTTCGTCAACGGTGAGCGGGTCGAAGCCGCCGAGCTCAAGCCGGGAGATGAGCTGCGCTTCGACACCGAAGTATATGTCGTTGGCGGCCCCAAGACCCCGGATGCAGGCCAGAAGAAGACCGCGTTGCGTGCGACCCCGCGGGCGGAGTCCGCCGGGACGCAGCTGCGTCCGGCGGCCGGGGGATGGACACTGAGGCGCAAAGAGCGCGTGGCCGGAGCATCCGACATTGTTGTGCAAGGGGAAATGTCGATCGGTCGCGAGGGCTGCGATATCGCGCTCGTCGGCGACGGAGCGTCGCGTAAGCACGCCAGGCTTTCAGCAGCCGCCGACGGGCTCCGGGTTGAAGACCTGGGATCCGCCAACGGGACGTTCGTCAACGGTGAACGAGTCGAGGCCGCGCCGCTCAAGGCGGGAGACGAGCTGCGCTTCGACACCGAGGCGTTCGTCGTCGGCATGCCCGGGCCGGCCATTGAGCAGCAAGAGGACGACAACAAGACCGCGCTGCGGCCCACGCCGGAGCAGGGTCAAGCCGAACCCGCACAGCCCGCGCAGACCGAGCCCCTGGTCCCGGAATCCGCCGCCGAGCCGGCGGAGGAGGCCGGAGCTTCGGCCGGTGAGGACGCCTCCCCCGACGAGCAGCCTGAAGAGTCCGAAAGGCCGGTATGGTATGAACGCGAGACTCCAAACCGGACCAGGAAACTCGACGCCGGCCAGATGCAAGACCGGTTTGTGCAGGGCGGCACACAGGTGGTGCGCGGCGTGGAGCAGGTTGAAGCGCCGAGCTTGATCGGCGTGAGCGACGAGTGGGCGGGGCACCTTATCAAACTCGACAAAGATGCCATGACCATTGGGCGTGCGGGTACCGATATCATTCTCGATGAGCCCAGCGTATCCACCAAGCACGCTCAGATCGTACGGGATGCGGATCGATGGAAGGTGATCGATCTGATGTCCGCGAACGGGGTCTACGTAAACGGCAAGAAGACGCAGGTTGCGTTTCTCAGTCCCGGAGATGCGGTGCGTTTCGGCCGCCTGGAGCTTCGCTTCGTGACCGACAGCACACAAGTGCCGTCCCGCGCCTCGGGGGGCGGGGATGAGGCGTCAACCTCGTTCTCCCGCAAGTCGGGAAAGTCGGGGCTGTGGTTGTATTTCATCATTGGCTTTGCCGTGGTTCTGGGAATAGGGGCATACTTGCTATTCGCCAAATGACTTGCTTGATGGGGGAGCCCGGAGAATGACGACACAGAATGACAAACCGGAGTCCGGCCCGGAGCGCGGGACGCAGCCGAAGGACACGGATTCCGGCTGGAGTCTCAGGCCGAAGGAATCGGCGCCCGACGGTCCGGTGTTCCCCGTGCGCACGGAGTTGCTCGTGGGCCGCCAGGGGTGCGACGTGCCTCTCGCTGGCGAGCACGCGTCGCGCCTGCACGCGAGGGTGTTCCTGATTGGAAACGTGCTTCGGGTAGAGGATCTCGATTCCCCGAATGGTACGTTCGTCAACGGTGAACGGGTCAAGATCGCCGAGCTCAAGCCCGGCGACGAACTGGGTTTCGATCTCGAGGTCTTCGTCGTTGACGGGCCTGAAATAATAACTTGGGACGAGGTGCCAAACGTCATGTCCGATATTAACGAAGAGATTGAGCGATTTGAATCCGGTCTGGTCAAGCGCAATCCCGGTGAACCCGAGTTTCATCAGGCCGTAATGGAGGTTGCGCGGGACATCATACCTTTCATTCATGGCAAGCAGGATTATCGTGATGCCCAGATACTGGAACGGCTGACGGAGCCCGACCGTATCATAAGCTTCCGGGTTTGCTGGGAAGACGACGAGGGACACGTCAGGGTAAACCGTGGGTTTCGGGTTCAGCACAGCAACGCAATAGGCCCGTACAAGGGCGGCCTGCGCTTCCATCCTTCGGTCACCCAGAGTGTGCTCAAGTTTCTGGCATTCGAGCAGACCTTCAAGAACAGCCTTACCGGCCTGCCCATGGGCAGCGGCAAGGGTGGAGCGAACTTCAATCCGAAGGGCAAGTCGGACCGCGAGGTCATGCGCTTTTGCCAGGCCTTCATGACCGAGCTCGAGCGGCACATAGGGGAGCACGTCGATGTACCCGCCGGTGATATCGGGGTCGGTGCCCGTGAGATCGGCTATCTTTTCGGCCAGCACAAACGGCTGGCCAACGAATTCACCGGCGTGCTCACTGGCAAGGGCCTGGCCTACGGCGGCAGCCTGATCCGCACCGAGGCCACCGGCTTCGGTGCTGTCTATTTCATGCAGAATATGCTGGACCATGCCGGCGAGCAGATCGAGGGCAAGACCTGCGTGGTGTCGGGTGCCGGCAACGTGGCGCAGCATACGGTGCAGAAGCTGCTGGAGCTGGGAGGCAAGGTGGTGACGTTCTCAGATTCCGGCGGCTATGTTTATGACCCGAAAGGCATCGATTCCCTCAAGCTGGAATGGCTCAAGGAGTTGAAGAACGTTCACCGAGGCAGTGTCGAGAAGTATGCGGAGGAGTTCGGTGCGGAGTATCACCGGGGCGAACGCCCGTGGGCGGTGCCCTGCGATCTGGCTTTTCCGTGCGCGACGCAAAACGAGATCAACGGCGACGATGCCCGGACGCTGATCGACAACGGCTGCAAAGCCGTCGCCGAGGGCGCCAACATGCCGAGCACCCTGGATGCGATCGAGGTGTTCCAGAAGTCGGGCATACTGTTCGGCCCGGCCAAGGCCGCCAACGCCGGTGGGGTCGCGGTATCCGGACTGGAGATGAGCCAGAACGCCCTTCGCATGTCATGGGACGAGGCGCAGCTGGACGAGCGGTTGCGGAACATCATGAAGACCATTCATTCCCAGTGTCTGGGATACGGTAGCGCGCCGAACGGGACCGTCGACTACGTGAAGGGAGCAAACGTGGCGGGCTTTGTAAAGGTCGCCGACGCGATGATGGCCTACGGGGTCATTTAGCCGCTCCCAACCGGTCTCGTACAGGCCGGTACAAGCGAAAACCCAGCCCAACAGGTGAACAAGTGAAGGCCTCAGATCTGTTTGTCAAATGCCTGGAAACCGAAGGCATTGAGTACATTTTCGGAGTGCCCGGCGAGGAAAATGCCGATTTCATGATGTCGCTGGAGCAGTCGGACCGGATCCGCTTCGTACTGACCCGGCACGAACAGACCGCGGCGTTCATGGCGGAAGTCTACGGGCGCCTGACCGGCAACACCGCTGTATGTCTCGGCACACTAGGGCCCGGTGCCACCAACCTCATCACCGGTGTCGCCGACGCCAACATGGACCGCGCGCCGCTGCTGGCGCTCACCGGCCAGGGAGACTCCGAGCGCCTGCACAAGGAGTCGCACCAGATCATGGACGTGGTAGCCATGTTCCGGCCGGTTACCAAGTGGGCGCAGTCGGTTTTCCATCCCGACAATATTCCCGAGATAGTACGTAAGGCGGTTCGCGTGGCCCGCACCGAGAAGCCCGGTGCCTGCTTGATCGAACTCCCCGAAGATATCGCGAAACGGGATGCCGCAACCGAGCCGATCGAGCCCCGCCGCTTTCGCCGGCCGGTTCCTGACGACAAGATCGTCGACCGCGCCTGGGGCATCATCAAGCAGGCGAGACGGCCCATCATTCTGGCCGGCAACGGCACCATACGACGCCGCGCCAGCAAGCAGCTTCGGCGGTTCGTGGAGAAGACCGGCATAGGCGTGATCAGCACATTCATGGCCAAGGGATGCGTGGACATGGATTCGGAGGAATGTGTCTACACCATCGGCCTGGGCGCCAAGGACTACCCGGCGTACTGCATCGAGGAGTCCGACCTGGTCATATCGGTGGGCTACGACATGGTCGAGTACCACCCGGAGCTGTGGAATCCCCAGGGCAAGCACCGGATTATCCATATCGATTTCATTCCCTCGGAGATCGACGAGCACTACCGGGCGGAGGTCGAGGTCGTAGGGGACCTCGCCCACACCCTCTGGATGCTGAACGAGCGCGTCGACGCGTTTGGTGCCGACAACCTGCTGTTCGATCATTCGGTGGCGCGCCGGACGCGCGAGCAGATGAAGCAGGAGCTCGAACGCTATGCCGGCGACGACACGAAGGGAAAGATCAAACCGCAGAAGGCGCTTTGGGACGCGCGCCAGGTGATGGGCCCGGACGACATTCTGTTGTCCGACGTGGGCGCCCACAAGATGTGGGTCGCCAGGCATTATCACTGCCATGAACCCAACACCTGTCTCATTCCCAACGGCTTCTGCTCCATGGGTTTCGCGCTGCCGGGCGCCATCGCCGCGCACCTGGTGCATCCCGACCGGCGGATTCTGGCGGTGTGCGGCGATGCCGGGTTTGCGATGAACATGCAGGATATGGAGACCGCGCGGCGTCTCAACGCGAATTTCACGGTGATGGTGTGGGAGGACAATGCTTACGGCCTTATCGCCTGGAAGCAGGACAATACCTTCGGTCACCACACTGATCTCAGTTTCGGCAACCCGAAATGGTTGTCGCTGACGGATGCATACGGCTGGAATGGATTCGAGTGCGACGACAGCAGCCGGCTTCAAGAAGTCCTGGAAGAATCGTTCAACACACCCGGGCCGAGCCTGGTGGTCGTTCCCATCGACTATGAGGAGAACGGGAAGCTGACTCGGCGCCTGGGAGAGCTGAGCATGCGCGGCTGAGCGCACACTTTGGAGCGCTTGACCCCCCCGGGGGGCTGCGTATAATCAAATCGGATCGCCGTGCGTTTCGCAGCATTTGGCTTGTGATGACGCCAAGGGGGAGGAATTTGAACGTACAAATAAAAACCCGAAGCGGTCTTGTCATTCTGACGCTGACGGGGATCCTGGCCGCACCGGTCGTGTGGTCGACTTCCGCACTTGCTGCCGACGACGACTCCGGCTCGGCGACGCAATCCCAACAGACCGATACCCAACAGACCGGGGGCGGCGATTCGCTGCTGGGCGGCGGCTCCACGGGTGACCAATCCGGCGATTCGCTGCTTCAGGACAACGGTGGTTCCGGCGGAAGTACGTCGAACGGCTCCGACGGCGATCAATCCAGCGGCTCCTTGCTTGGCGGCGATTCCGGCAGCAGTGATTCCGGCGGGACGCTGCTCCAAGGCGGCGGCTCGAGCGACGAGGGGTCCGGCGGCTCCTTGCTGGGTGGCGGCTCCGAGGGCGGCGATTCCGGCGGTTCCCTGCTCCAAGGCGGCTCCGGCGGCAGTGAATCCGGCGGCACCGAGTCCGGCGGTTCGTTACTGGAAGGCGGCGGCGAGTCGGGGGGCAGCCTCCTGGGTGGCGAGTCCGGCGGCGAAACGGAGCAGGAAAAACCGGAAGAGGTCTCGGGGGAAACGCCCGAGGAGATGCATGCCGCGCTGTTCGTGAAGGATCGTTATCCCTCCGCGACCGAGTGCGCGGGCTGTCACCCGCGCCAATACAAGCAGTGGTCGATGTCGCAGCATGCCTATGCGCAGATGAGCCCCATTTTCAACGCCATGCAGGGACGTATCTCCCAGTTGACCAACGGTACGCTCGGTGATTTCTGCATCCGCTGCCATACCCCCGTGGGCATGAACATCGGTGAGAACGAGTTCATGAGCAACATCGATCGCAGCCCGACATCGCGCGAAGGAATCACCTGTGTCGTCTGCCATCGCATCAGCAAGCCGTACGGCAAGGTCAGCGGACGCCTCGCCATTGAGGAAGGGCCTATTACCGATCCGGTTTATGGCCCCACCGGCAACAACGAACAGATAAAGGATGCGATCGAGCGTGGCGTCGTCAAGACCGATCCCAAGTCGTTCGGCCGCAAGATTCACCGCGAAGCCAAGCGCTTCTTCCAGATATCCACGGCATCGTTCTGCGGCTCTTGTCACGACGTCCTGCAGCCGGGGAATTTCCGTCTCGAGGATGCCTTCAGCGAGTGGAAGCATTCCCCCGCAGCCGAAAAGGGCGCGACCTGCCAGGACTGCCATATGGGCAACATTCCCGGCGCGCTCGCGGCCGATCCGAGCGATCCGGATTTCATCAAGAAGAACTATCCTTTCGGTCCGGCCGCAATGATCGGCAGCAAGGGGACCGAGCCGCGCAAACTGACCAACCACTATTTCGCGGGCCCGGACTACACGGTATTGCCGCCTTCGCTCTTCCCTCTCAACGTCAAGGCCATCAAGGAGGAAAGCGAGAAGGGCGATCCCACCGCGCGGGGGTTGGCGACGATCCGCGACTGGTTGAAGTTCGACTGGAAGGCGGGCTGGGGCACCGACGCCTTCGAGGAGAAGGTGTTCAAGAATCCGGACAAGTACCAGTTTCCCGATCGGTGGGCTTCGGCGGACTCGCGCTACACCGCACGGGACATCATCCAGGAGAACCTCGAGTCACTGCGTTTCATGCGAAATCGGCGCCTCCAGGTCATGCGCCACGCCTTTGGCGTGAGCCCGATCGAGGTCGAGAAAGCCGACTCGGACGGTATCGCCTTCAAGATCAAGGTCACCAACATCAGCGGCGGAGGGGGCGCACCCACCGGTTTCGACGGAGAACGGCTGTTCTGGTTGCATGTGAAGGTGACCGACTCCGACGGCAAGGTCGTCTTCGAATCCGGCGATCCGGACCCCAATGGCGATGTACGGGACCTGCATTCGAGATACGTGCACAATCATGAACTGCCTCTCGACAGGCAGCTTTTCAACCTGCAGTCGAAGTTCCTGGCGCGCACCGTCCGCGGGCCGGAACGCGAACAGGTACTGGCGGTGCCCTATGCGGCGACCCCGCTGCCGTTCATAAACCGACCCACGCGCGCCGGGGTGCTCTTCGGCCAGCCCGCCGCCTCCCGCAAGCACCGTCAAGGTATTCTCGCGGGTGATCACCGGTGGGCGGAATACAAGATCGACGGCAGCGAGCTGACCGGAAAAGGACCCTACAACGTAGTGGCGGAGCTCAAGGCCCAGATGATCCCGGTGAATCTGATCATCGAAATTCTGAAGGTCGGCTTCGACTACAACCTCGACGCCAGGACGATCGCGCGGCGTGATGTCCACGGATATGTCGACGACAACGGCGATCGAGCCATCTGGAATCCCGAGTCGAGCGACCCTGATGACAACAAGGTGATCGGCAACGAGGTACTGTATCGCCGCGAAGCCACCATCGATGTGGGTTCCTGAACGGAAAGCGTCCCGGCATGCTTCGGGATTCCACCGTTCCTGTGACCGACGCCACTCGCAGTCGAGAAGTTGGCCCGGCGCGTTGCATCGACCCGGCAGCACCCGTGAGTCGGTAGCCGCGATGCGGCAAACCCAGTGGAGGTTCTCGAGACCATGAATACAAAAAAAAGCAAGAGGCGATCGTGCACGAGGGCCGCCGCCTGGGCGATGGTCGCAGGACTTCTGGTGGCGCTGGCCCTGCCGGGTGCAGCAGCGGCCTCGGATGACAGTAAGGACAAGTCCCAGCAAAGTGACGATGGCCACTGGAGCCGAATTCCAGAGGGCGCGGGCCTCGGCTACAACCCGAACAACGTGCCCGGGCGACCGAAAAGGCTCAACATCTTCGGCGACCCTTTTCTGGGCACCGGACACCTGCAGGAGGGCTTCAAGCTGCCGGGCGGCGCCATAGTCCAACCGTCCTTGTACGTTTATGGCACCTATCGAACCGCTTTGCAGAGCTTCAAGGAACCCCTCGAGGGACAGAGCTTCGATACGGTGAACGAGTGGGCCAACCGTCTCGACCTGTTCGGCAATCTTCAGTTGACGGGGACGGAACGCATCGTGGTCGGCTTCATGCCGCTCGACAAGCGCGACCAGCTCAAGTTCGCGGGCTACTCCTTCGACCCTGAGTCTGACCCGCGGGGCGCCGGAATCGACAGCGGCTGGGTGAGCGAATTCAATGCCAACGTCACTACGGCGTTCTTCGAGGGTGAGTTCGGGTCGCTCTTTCGCGGCATACGGGGTTGGAAACCCCAGAACTTCAAGAAATGGGACGTCGGCTTCTCCGTCGGCCGCCAGCCTATTTCCTACCAGGAGGGCATGTTGATCAATGACACGATCGACGCTGTGGGCATCACCGCCAACAGCCTTCCGATCAAGGGTGGATCGAATCTTCAGATAACCGGCTTGTGGGGCTTCGGCGAGCTTAATCTCGACAACAATGTCGAACGGGGAAGCCGGGATCTGTTCGGCGTGTTCACCAGCATGGACTTCCCCAAGAGCACCATCGACATGGACGCGGTGTATACCGCCGATCACAATACCGGCAACGACGGCCTGTACTGGGCAGTGGGCAGTGTTCAGCGCATCGGCTACCTGAACACCGCATTCCGGGTGCTGGGCTCCTATGCTACAAAAGAGGATACCGACGCCGTCAGCGACGGCTACCTGCTGTTCGCGCAGACGTCCTGGACGCCCCCTTATACCGAAGACAATATCTACCTTAACGTGTTCTGGGGGATCGACCACTTTGCCTCGGCATCGCGGGATCCGGCCGCGGGTGGACCCCTCGGCCAGGTCGGAATCAATTTCGCCTCCCCCGCACTCGGCCGGTATCTGTCACCTATATCCAGCCGGGCCGATGACTCGGTGGGATTCGCCGCCGGCCGGGAGTGGCTGTTCGATGATTCCCGAAAACAGTTCATTCTCGAGCTCGGAGGCAAACATTACACGGCCAATTCGGGATTCGGTGTGACCGGCAACGACGTGATCTCGCTGGCGGGCCGGTATCAGCAGGCGATTGGGCAGCATGCTGTCCTCGATCTCGAGCTCTTCGCAGCGCACATCGACTCCAGCAATGACGGCCACGGCGCCCGCGCCGAGCTGCAGTACACCTTCTGATTTCCGCCCGGCTCGACCATGTCCAACCGAACAGTCAATACGGCTTGAATCTCCAAGAGGATTTACGATGTCGATCGAGACTATGACCTCCGCCAAGTCGGCCCCGCGGGGCCTCCTGCCGCTTGCGCTCGGCACAATACTTTGGATTGTCGGTGCCAGTGCGGCCTTCGCCCAAATCGAGCAGCATCCGGCCGACGTGGTCGGGCCCACCAAATGCGCCGACTGCCATGAGGGTGCGATAGCCATCTGGCGTCACACGCACCACTATGCGACCTATACCCAGATGCCGAGGAACAAGAAGGCCACCGAGATTGCCCGCAAGATGGGCCTTCGGCGCATCAAGGAAGGCAGCCTTTGCCTGGACTGCCACTTCACCACCACGATGAAGGACGGCAAGCGCGAGGCGATCGCCGGAATTTCCTGCGAGTCCTGTCACGGAGCGGGGAAGAACTACATCGACGTGCATTCCAACTACTCAGGCAAGGACAAGGACACGGAGACCAAGGAGGAGGCTGCGGCGCGCTGGGCAAAATCGGAGAAAGCCGGGATGATCCGCCCGCATATGATGTACACCTGGGCAAAGAACTGCTACAGCTGTCACATCGTCCCGCAGGAGAAGCTGGTCAACGTCGGTGGCCATCCGGCCGGCAGTCCGTTCGAGCTGGTGTCCTGGTCGCAGGGTGAAATCCGCCACAACGTCTGGTACACCCAGGGCGACTCCAATCCGCCCGCGGACATGAACACGCGGCGCAAGATGTTCATTGTCGGCATGGCCGTCGAGCTCGAGGAGTCCGTGCGCGCGGTCGGCGAGGCGACCCAGAAGGCGACCTACGCGGTGACCATGGCCAAGCGCGCCGACCTGGCTCGCAGGCGCTTCGCCGAGGCGACCAAGCTGATCGGCTCGGTCCCGGAGATGGCGGAGATCGCCAAGATCGGCGCGAGCGCCCAGCTCAAGCTCAACAACAAGAAGGCGTTGAGCGAGAAGGCCGACGAGATCGGCAAGCTGACCCAGAAGATCATCGCCAAGTACGATGGCAGCACCATGGGCGGTATCGACAAGGCCTTGCCCCCCGAGAGCAAGTGGAAAGGTAAGCCGCAGCTGTAAGACAACAAGATTCGCTTGAGCGCCAAAGACGTGGCAACGGCCGACAGCATCGCGACACCCGAGGCTTGGCCGGATGCCTGAGTTCCGTGTGAGTTCCCGGATTCGGGGTCTATGCCACGGGGCTGCGTTGATGGCGCTGTTCGTCGCTGCTCTGGGCCTGACCGCATTTGCCCTCCAGGGCGGAGACCCCGTTACAGGGCTCGCCGCCGCCGCCCCCCTGTCGACGGTTGCGGACGACGCTCCGCAGCATATCCCCTGCGCCGATTGCCATCGCGAGCATCGGGGCCACGATCACAAGTTGACATCGTTGAGTGACTCCCAGTGCGAGGTCTGCCACACCAACGTCAAGGGCTTTCCCGCGGACCATCCTGCATTCAAAGACTATCCCTACGATCGGCGCACGCGGATCAACTACGATCACGTGGGCCATGAGGACAAGTACTTTGCGCAGTCTAAAGTCAAGGATGCGCCCGAGCAATGTACATCCTGTCACGAGCCGGACTCGCGCGGCGAGCAAATGCTGGTCAAGGGTTTCGAGACAGCCTGTGCGGCCTGTCACGCGGGGCCGATCCGCGGTGAGGGCATAGCGGGCTCGGCAGGTATCGCCGTCATTACGATACCGGGTCTCGACCTGACGTCTCTGCGAAAGGCGGGAGCGGCCGTCGGCGGGTGGCCCGAGCTGTCGGACCGCAAGCTTACCCCGTTCATGCGGGCGCTGTTTTCCGGCGACCCCGATCTGGGCGCCGCCCTGAAACGGTTCGACAAGCTCGACCCCCTGGATTTGCGCGATGCCAAACCCGAGGACATACAGGCCGTGTCGAAGATTGCCTGGGCCACCAAGGATCTGTTCTACGACCTGATCTCCCAGGGACCCACCGCATTGCAGCCGAAACTGAGCGCCGCTCTCGGGCCCGGGGTTGACGATATCGCCGCGCGCGAAATGCTGGGCGGTATCACGCTCGCTACCGTCCGGGCGGCACAGAGCGAATGGTTTCCCGATCTATTCAAGGACGTCTCGCTGCACCGCGCCGGCAAGGCCGTGCCGATACCGCCCAGCCAGTTCGACCAGCCGGCCGCCCCGGCATCGACGGACAGCGGCAACGGCAGCCAGGAGGACATTCTGGGCGGCGATTCGGGGAGGCGGCAGTGGCAGCCAGGAGGACATTCTGGGCGGCGACACGGGGGGCGACAGCGGCAGCCAGGAGGACATACTGGGCGGCGACTCGGGGGGCGGCAGCGGCAGCCAGGAAGACATTCTGGGTGGCGACTCGGAGAGCAGCGGCGATCAGGAGGATATTCTCGGCGGCAGTTCAGGGGAATCCAGCGGGGGAGACATCCTGTCGGGTGGCGAGGAGTCGGGGTCCGGGGGGGATGACGTTCTGTCGGGTAGCACGGACGGTGAACCGGCGGCAACCGGCTCCGAAGCCGAGGCGCCGAAGCCGAATCCGGAGAGCTGGACGCGCCTTGGCGGTTGGTATCACGACTACTTCGCGTTGCTCTACCGGCCGGGCACCCATGCCGATCGTTTTCTGAAACGCTGGCTGGAAGTCACAGCGACGGCAATGGGAGGCAAGGCCAAGCCGGTCGCGGCCCCGATCTTCGATGAGCTGAGTGCCGATGGAGCCCCCGGGCAATGCATGAAATGCCACAGCGCCGACGCCGGGAGTGGGGGCGGGCTGGTAGTCAATTGGCAGGGCAAGCAGAATGCTCCCCACATGCTGCGCTTCACGCGTTTCGTGCATGCTCCGCACCTGCCGCTATTGACGGGTGGCAAGGGGTGCGCCGACTGCCACAGCTTCGACAAGAAAGCGGATTACGTGGCGGGCTTCGATGACCACGATCCGAAGAGCTACAGCTCGAATTTCCAGCCGATCGCCGAATCAGCGTGCGACCAGTGTCACGTGAAGCAGCGCGCCGGAAATGCCTGCGTCGAATGTCATCTTTATCATGGGGGCCACGTCGCCGGCCGGATGGAGGGCGGGGCGATGTCGACGGAACTGGACGCCATGGCGTCCAACAAACAGTAACCGGCCCGGCCGGACCGACCGATATCCCTCACACTGGGGCCCCGCGAAGCGCCGCGGGGGTCGATGGCGGCAGCCTCGGTCGCCGCGCCCGACGCCGTCGGGGTGTCGGCGGCGACCTTTGATCTCGGTAGCGGCCGGGAGCGGGTCATCCTCCGTCGCGCGGGGCGGGAGGACGCGGATCGTGGAACGGGACCCGCAGCATGCCCCAGATCGCAACGCAGTCCTGGGGACGGCGCCAGTCGCTCTGGCCGATGCTCATTCCGATGTGGCCCCTGGCAGGCTGCTCCCGGTAGGTGCCGAACAGCCTGTCCCACCACGACAGGTTGAAGCCGTAGTTGCTGTCGGTTTCCTCGTGCAGGACAGAATGATGCACGCGATGCATGTCCGGTGTCACGATGAACCAGCGGAGTGCCCGGTCCAGGGGCGGCGACAGGCCGGCATTGGCGTGGTTGAACATGGGAAACGCGTTCAGCAGGATCTCGAAGATGAGGACCCCGACGGCGGGCGCGCCCAGGGCGGCCACCGCAGCCCATTTCACGGCCATGGAGATGAGAATCTCGATGGGATGAAAACGTAAGCCGGTGCTGACGTCGAAATCCAGATCGACGTGATGCATGCGATGCACACGCCACAGCGCGGGCACCTTGTGGAACACCACGTGCTGGCCGTAAATCAAGGCGTCGAGTGCGAGTACTGTAATCGACACCTCCAGCCAAGACGGCCAGTCGAGATGGTTGAATATCCCCCAGCCCTCGTCCTCGGCGATCACCGCCGCGCCGACGGCCGCGGCCGGGAAGACCAGCCGCAGCAGCACGGTGTTGAGGACCACGATCCCGAAGTTGTTGAGCCAGCGCCGGGATAACTTCTGGGCGAACACGCGCTTGGGACTCCGCCATTGCCAGATCATCACCGCCCCGAGGACGGAAACGAAGAATACGAGCCGTATGGCGGATTCGTGCTGGAGTATCAGATCGTTCATGGGCCGCCCCGGAAATATAACCAGTCGGCGGGGCCCGGGTCACCCCCCGCGGTCGTCACAGTGGAGCGGTGAAGCGGTCGGATGGCCCGGAAAGTCCGTTCATCGCGGCTGAAGCCGCTCCTGCAATCCAAGCTATTGCGAGGTGCTGGAGCGCGGGTTGTAGGAGCGGCTTCAGCCGCGACAGGTCCCGGGAATCACAGCCCACGCGGCCCCTGCCGTTCGACCCTGCGTGCGGTGCCCAGGGCCTTGTCCAGCTTTGCGCACAGGACATCCGCTTCGGCCCGGCCGAAGGCCAGTGGCGGCTTGAATTTCAGCACGTTGTCATGGGGCCCGTCGGTGGACAGGAGCACCGCGTCTTCGCGCAGCAGATTGACGATCCGGTCCGCCGCCTGCGCCGCCGGCTCGAGGGTCTCCCGGTCCTCTACCAGCTCAATGCCGATGAACATGCCGCGACCACGTACATCACCGATGACCGGGTGCTTGCGCGCCAACTCCCGGAGGCGCTCCGCCAGGTACGCTCCCGTCAGGCGCGCCTTCTCCTGCAGCCCTTCGTCCCGGATTACATCCAACACCGCCAAGCCCACGGCGCAGGACACCGGGTTGCCGCCGAAGGAATTGAAGTACTCCATGCCGTTGGCGAAGGCGTCGGCGATCTCCCGGGTGGTAATCACCGCCGCCATGGGGTGGCCGTTGCCGATCGGCTTGCCGAGGGTGACGATGTCCGGCGTCGCATCCTGCAGCTGGAAGGCCCACATGCGGTCGCCGACCCGCCCGAACCCGGTCTGCACTTCGTCGGCGACGCATACCCCGCCCGCCTGGCGCACCCGATCGAAAGCGTGGGCCAGGTAGCGGTCCGGAAACACGATCTGTCCGGCGCAGCCCGGCATCGACTCCGCAATGATCGCAGCCGGCCCCGCGCCCGTGCGTTCGCGGCAGGCTGCAATACAGGCTTCGACGGAGCTCACGTATTCCACCGCCGTCGCTTCTGAGTAACCCTTGTGGAGACCGCGGTAGGGGTCTGGCAATTCCGCGACATGCACATGATCCGGCCGGCCGCGGCCGCCCTTGCGTTTGAACTTGTAGGGGCTGACTTCGATCAGGCCCCCGGTATTGCCATGATAGGCCCAATCCAGCACCACGACGTCGCGCCGCGCCGTGGCGGTGCGTGCCAGTCGCAACGCCAGCTCGTTGGCCTCCGACCCCGAGCACACGAAAAAGCATACCGACAGAGGGTCGGGAAACATCGCCAGGAGACGCTCGGCGTACTCGACGATATTCGGATGCAGGTAGCGGGTGTTGGTGTTGAGTCTAGCCGCTTGCCGGTGCAGGGCCTCGACCACGCGCGGGTGGCAGTGTCCCACGTGGCAGATGTTGTTCACACAGTCCAGATGGGCCCGACCGGCATGGTCGTACAGCCAAGGCCCGCGGCCGCGCACGATTTCCAGGGTGTGGTGGTAGCTCAGACTCAGGGATGGGCCGAGCAGCTCCCGGCGGCGCGTTTCCAGTTCCCCTGGAGACGGTGGGTGCGGATCGAACGTTTCTGGCGCCAGGCCCAGAACCAGGTTGGGATCGGGAGAGATCGCCCGCCACACATCCATGTTGCCGGGCTCGCCGGCACCGTTGAAGTTGCCGCTTTGCCCCAGCATATCGGTGATGATCTGAAAATGCAGATGCGGAGTCCAACCCCCGTTCTCCTCGTGGGTCCCGACCTCGCCGACGGCTGCGCCGGCCTCCACATGAGCGCCCGCGGCGGTCATTGACGAGGAACGGCGCGACAAGTGGCCGTATAAGGTCCAGAACCGCGGGCCGCCGGAACCGCACCGATGCTCCAGGATTACGGTGGTGCCGTAGTCCAGAGGCGCATCGTTGTCCTGAACACTCCATACCCGACCGGGGAGTGGCGCACACACCGGTGTGCTTGCGGGCACGAACAGGTCTATCCCCAGGTGCACCGACCGGCGTTGATCGCTGGCTGCATTCTGGAATTGACCGGTGGTATAGCAGGCGCGCTGCTCGCCGTACAGGCCGATGGCATACTCCGCGCCAGCGGCGCGCATTCGTTGATTCAACCACTTTCCATAGGCAACCGGATCCTCCGCGTACTCCAGCCCCGGCGCGCCCTGGTCGAGACTGATGACGGTCCTGGACGCGGTGCGAAGATCGAACGGGAATACCGACCGGAAGCCGCCGCTGTGCCGGGACAGCCACGAAACTACCGTGTCGTGCGTCGCGACAGGGGTACGGCCCGCCGCGGCCCGCGCGATGCAGCATGCGAAACCGGCATCGAGGCCCTCCAGTCGGCGCAGCAGCTCCATCGCCTGGTGCCTTGAAACCTGCAGGTAGCCGTTGTCCGGCGTCTCGGCGCGGCGCTGGAAGGAAATGCACAGACTCATCGCCAGCCGCACTGCCACCAGGTCGAACAGCACCGCAAGTTCACTGTCGGTCACCGGCATCACGTCGGTATAGCCGCCGATGACGGCGCGCGCCGCAGCGGGGATATCGGGCACGTCCATCAAGGCATAGGCGAGGGTGACCGCGAGCTCGTTGATCCGGCGGGCGAATACCGCGTCGCCGAAATCGATCAGGCCGATATGCGGATTGTCCCCACAGATCTCCACCAGAACATTGTCATCGTTGGCGTCATGATGCACCACCGCGGCGGGAAGCGAAGGCAGGATGGGCTTGACCACACTGTTCCAACGCTCGAACACGCGTTCCACCCGCTCGCGAACGTCGGCCGGCTCGATGTAGGACGCGAGCTCGGCGCGCTCACCGGCCTGGTCGAGGTTCCACAGGTGGTCGTCGCGATGGGCTGCGGGGTGGCCAAAGCCCTGCATGGCGCGGGTCAGCCGACCCATGAAGCGTCCGAGGGACTCGAGCAGCTCCTGCGAACCGGCGGTGCGCCGCAGCGGTCGTCCCGGAATGAAATTGAATACCCGCAGCCGCCAGTTTCCCGCCCCGGGCGGCGCCTGCACCGACGTCCGGCCGTCGGCAGCGGTAACCCCGATGGGTATCCGCAATTCCGGATCCACTCGGTGGATGTGCTTCAACAGCGCTTCCTGGAACTCATGCAGCTCGGGCTTCCCGGGACCGTTGGAAACCTTGGCGATATACGTTGCGCCGCCGGTATCCACACGCCAGTTGAGGTCGTATTCTCCATCCAGGCGCGTCAGCAACCCGTCGATGCCGAAGCAGTCACGCAGGAGGGCAGCGACGTGTTCGCTGCTGATGCTCAGGAGCTCGGAGTCGTCAATACTCATCGTCGTTGGACGCGTCGAGATTCGGTTTACGGTTAATGTGCCAGGGTCGAAGTGTCTGGGTTTTCGACGATAAGATCAAATACGGGAAGCGCTGGGGCTTGCCGCGAGAGTGTCGTTTATAATCCGGAAGAGATCTCCGAATTCTTTCGAAGCCAGGTTCATCATGCTGTTCCGCCTGCTGTTTCTGATAGTGATCCTGTGTCTGCCCTCCGGCTGCGGCGGGGCGGGAGGCGTCGTCGTGCCCCGGCCGGCGCATGTTGTGGTCGTAATAGAGGAAAACAAAACTTTCGAGGACGTCGCCGGAAGCACGGAGGCGCCTTACATCAACGAATTGGCCTCCCAGGGCGCGCTTATGGAGCAGTCCTACGCTCTGACGCATCCCAGCCTGCCGAACTACCTGGCGCTGTTCTCCGGATCCACCTATGGCATAGCCGATGACAATTGCCGCCACGATCTGGAAGGTCCGAACCTCGCACGCGCCCTGGAGGAAGTGGGACTTGGCTTCACGATCTATTCCGAGGACCTCCCGGAAACCGGCTCTAGGAGCTGCCTCTATCGCGACTACCGCAGGAAGCACAACCCGGCAGCGTACTTTCCCTCCCTGCCCGCAGAGATCAACCGGCCGCTGAGTGATTTTCCGACCGACTTCTCAAAGCTTCCCGCTGTGTCATTTGTCATTCCCAATCTTCGGAACGACATGCATGACGGCAGCATCCGGCGCGGTGACGCGTGGCTGCGCGAGCATCTCGATCCCTACGTTCAGTGGGCCCGCGACCACGACAGCCTGTTAATACTGACTTTCGACGAGGACGACCACAGCCGGGACAACCGCGTCCTTACGGTGTTTGCCGGCGCGCACGTTCGAACCGGACGCTATCCGCTGCGGATCGATCATTACGATATCCTCAGCACCCTGACCGCGTTCTATGGCATCCCCGCTCCCGGAAAGGCTGCAAAGAGAAATCCGATCTTCGGAATCTGGAGTGACTGAACGCGCGGCGGTACCACCGTGGGTCAGGGCGTGACTGGTGCCACATTGACGCCGAGTCGGTACACGAGATCGCCGCCGAAGTATGCTGTCACGATGACCAGTGCCACGCCCGCCACGCTAACCAGGAACCAGATCCAGCCGCGTCCGCCAGCGAGGGGTAATCGGCGCCACCACGCCAGCAGGTACAGGCCCGCATAGACGAGGAAGAACCACATCGTGGTCCAACCCAGATCCTCGTGCTGCTCCAAAGGGCCCGACGGAAATCCGAGCGCCGAGGCGTGTTCCCGTGCGGCGTCGCCGAACATCGCGGTCACGATCGCTGCCAGCGCCGCCAGCACGAAGGCCCACAGCGCGACGTTCGGCAGGCACTGGCGTGAGGTGAGGTCCCGGCTGCGCAGCAACGCGACCAGCTCGACGCCCGAGCCGATCAGAAATAGGACAATGGGAAAATGTACGAGCATCGGGTGCACGTGTGCCAGATCGATCATCTAGGTCTCCTGTGTCTGTTGTTGGAGTGCTGCTTCGCGGGACGGCAGGTGCGTCGCATTAAGGCTCCATTAAGGTTCTGCCGCGCCGGCCGCGAGAGCTCGCGAGGCATGGGTCCCGTACGAGCACGCCGGACGGCCGCGCAAGTAATCCTCGCGGCGGGTGCGGATCGGGGGTCGGCAGCCGAGGGCAGCGAACGGGTGCGAAGTCTAAACTCTATGATTTCAACTCGCCACTCGAGTTCGCCGGCTGGAGCCAGTTATCAAACGGCACCGGTCCTGTGCGCGTTCCGGCGGGTGGACATGCTCATTATAATGAACGCTCATTCAAGCCGGTGCCGCCGTTGCTTTCAGAGCTGCACGAACCTCCCATGCCCAGCCCAGTGACCAACGCAGACGACCAGTATCAGGACCTCCGCGACGCCCTTCGTGGCCTGTGTGCGGGGTTTCCACCCGAATACTTCCGTGAGCTGGACTCAACCCGGTCCTACCCCGTGGCGTTCGTGGATGCCCTGACCGAGGGCGGCTGGCTGGCCGCCATGATTCCCCAGGAGTACGGGGGGTCGGGGCTGGGGCTGGCGGAAGCCTCGGTGATCATGGAGGAGATCAACCGCTGCGGCGGCAACGCCGGGGCCTGCCACGGTCAGATGTACAACATGGGCACCCTGCTGCGGCACGGCTCGGGCGAGCAGAAGCTGGCGTACCTCCCCCGCATCGCCGCCGGCGAGTTGCGCCTGCAGTCCATGGGCGTGACGGAGCCGACCACCGGCACCGACACCACTCGCATCAGGACCACCGCGGTGCGCCGCGGCGATCGCTATGTCATCAACGGCCAGAAGGTCTGGATCTCCCGGGTGCAACACTCGGATCTCATGATCCTGCTGGCACGAACCACTCCCCTGGCGGAGGTCAAACGCAAATCCGAGGGCATGTCCATCTTCCTTGTGGATCTGCGCGAGGCCAGGGATAACGGGCTCACGGTGAAGCCCATCCGCAACATGGTGAACCACGAGACCAACGAGCTGTTCTTTGACAACCTGGAGATTCCGGCGCAGAACCTCATCGGCGAAGAGGGCCAGGGGTTCAAATACATCCTCGACGGCCTGAACGCGGAACGGACGTTGATTGCCGCAGAGTGCATAGGCGACGGTCATTGGTTCGTCGACAAGGTGGTGGATTATGCCAAGGAGAGAATCGTGTTCGACCGGCCCATCGGTCAGAATCAGGGGGTCCAGTTCCCCATCGCCAGGGCATACGTCAACGTGGAGGCTGCCAGCCTGATGCGCTTCAAGGCCTGCGCACGCTTCGACGCCGGCGAGTCCTGCGGCGCCGAGGCCAACATGGCCAAGCTGCTGGCGGCGGATGCCTCCTGGGAAGCCGCCAACGTCTGCCTGCAGTATCACGGCGGCTTCGGATTCGCTCATGAGTACGACGTGGAGCGCAAGTTCCGAGAGACTCGCCTCTACCAGGTAGCGCCGGTCTCCACCAACCTCATCTACGCTTACATCGCCGAGCACGTGCTCGGTCTGCCGCGGTCCTTCTGAGGAAACGTGGATGAGACCCCTTGACGACATAACGGTTGTGGCGCTGGAGCAGGCCATCGCCGCGCCGTTCTGCACCCGGCAGCTCGCCGACCTCGGTGCCAGGGTGATCAAGGTTGAGCGTCCCGGTGGCGGGGACTTCGCCCGTGGCTACGACGAGCGGGTGCATGGACTGGCGTCTCATTTTGTGTGGATCAATCGCTCCAAGGAAAGCCTGACTCTGAATATCAAGCATCCGGACGCATCCGCCATCCTCGAACGTCTGTTGGCCGGCGCCGATGTGCTGGTGCAGAACCTGGCTCCCGGCGCCGCGGCGCGCTTGGGGCTTTCTTTCGAGGCCCTGCACGAGCAGTTTCCTCGGCTGATCGTGTGCGACATCTCGGGCTATGGCGCAGACGGACCCTACCGGGACAAGAAGGCCTACGACCTGCTGATCCAGAGCGAGTCGGGTTTCCTGTCCGTCACCGGCTCCGGTGCCGAGCCGGCAAAGGCCGGGGTATCGATAGCCGATATTGCCGCCGGCATGTACGCATACTCGAACATCCTGGCTGCCTTGATCCGGCGCGGCCGCACCGGCCGAGGCTGCCGCATCGACGTGTCATTGCTGGAGAGCATGGTCGAGTGGATGGGCTACCCACTCTATTATGCGTTTGACGGCGCACCACCACCTCCCCGGGCCGGCGCCGCCCATGCCACCATCTATCCTTACGGGCCCTTTGCCGCCGGGGATGGCGGCACGGTGATGATGGGGCTGCAGAATGAACGCGAGTGGAGGATCTTCTGCGAGCGTGTCCTGGAACGTCCGGCTTTGGCCGACGACGCCCGCTTCGATTCCAATTCGCGCCGCAGTGCGGCGCGGGATGAATTGCGCGCCATCATCGTCGAAACGTTTTCAGGATTAACGGCGGAGCAGGTGGCGGCGCGACTGGACGCGGCCGGCATCGCCAACGCCCGGGTTAACGATATGCATGACGTCTGGCGGCACGCTCAGCTCGCGGCTCGCGGGCGCTGGGCGGAGGTGGGCACGCCCGCGGGGCCGGTGCCGGCGCTGCTGCCGCCCGGTGCGCCGGAAGCATTCACGTCCCGCATGGATCCCGTGCCGGCTCTGGGAGCGCATACCGAAAGCATCCTCAGGGAACTCGGCTACCGCGACCAGATGATCCAACAATTGCAGTCCGAGGGGGCGGTCTGAGACAACCGCGGGGGCCGGCGGGTTGGTCGCGACGGAGCATTCACCGTTTTCTAGCGCGAATCAGTATGTAGAAAGCATCATTTGCATCCAGTCTCAGGCAGGTACGATCGTGGACCGGACGAAACACCGTCTCCAGGAACCAGGCCGCGGATCGATACGCGGCTTCGCGAGGTGGCGCCGCCGACAGCCTAGGAATGGCCGTCAATATCCGACAGGCGGCTCGCTTTTTTCGCCCGGGCGGAGGACTGTTTATCGGGATGCCCGAAGATGGTCTTCAGTTCCGGAGCACGACCCTCGCGAGAGACAGGCGGCTCACCTCGATGTGCCCGGCCCGGTTTGCCGGATCGATTCTCAGGCGGGAGCAGCGCCGGACGTCGAGCAGCAGGATAATGTCGTCGTCACCGGCGTCGTAGCGCGTCTCATAGGAGTCCTCTTCCCGGATGCCGTGTCCCCTGTCGACGTACACCTTGAACGCACCTCCGGTGTTCGATTTGATGCGTGCCTCGAGTATGTTGTGTCCCCGAAACAGACCACACGTCTTCTTCCTGGATAGATCCACCGTGAACCACGGGTCCACTCCATCGGACTCCAGGACAAATCCGGTCCCGGTTGTCTTGAAGCCGTGCAGCTGGTTCTTATGCAGTATGTCGCGCTCTGAGATCGAGACGCTTTGAAGCTCTCCGTCGACCCGGAAACCCGGCGGCCGGTAGAAAGGCACGACATAGCGCATCGCTGCGTCGGCATGAACTGCCACGACGACGACGACGGACGCTACCAGCGCGGCCTTCTGCACGAATCTCCCACTGATGCGCACGTCCCGGGGCTCATCAGTCGTCAGTATCGGCACCACGCGGCCGACAAGCCTCCTTGCCCCGCTAATTCCCAGCAGCACGGCGGCGAGAAAAACGGGCAGCAGGTACTTGCCCTGAAGCTGGACGTCGTTGTGCATGTTGGCCCAGGTGTACATGCAGAATTGGAACACCACGGCGAACGCCAGCAGTGCTTCGAAGACCTTCACGCGATCCGCGCCGTGCGCGCCGGGAGAGGCTGCTCTTCTGTTTATCAGCGCACCGATCCGGAGCGCGGCGTAGATGGCGCCGAGCCCGAACAGAACGAGGTACAGGCCGTACTGCAGGGGACCGACCCGCAATCGCATCCAATCGAGGTTGCCGATTGTCGAAGCCATGGTCTTGCCCCAGAAGTCGTCGTAGTTTCCCAGGACCAGATCGATATAGCGTACCCCCGACGGGGCATAGCCAAGAGTCCTCTCGGGAGGAAGCCTGCTGTGGGTAGCGGCCATGGCTGCCTCTTCCTTCAATGCCACCGGGTCGCCGGGCCCGTAGTGATACATGTTGAACAGAATCCACCAGCCCCCGGACAGCACGAATACCACCACGACGACCGCGGCATACTTCAGCAGTTGCTTCCAGGGAGCGCGCAAGTAGAAGGCCAGGAACAGCAGCGCCGTGGGCGCGAGCAACCACGCCGTCTGCTTGGACAGGATCACCAGTCCACCGGCGACCCCAAACAGCACGATATTGGGCCAGCTGAATCCGCGTTTCAGAATCCTGACCAGGATGCAAAGCAGCACGGTGGCGGAGAAGATCGCTCCGGAGTCGTCGTTGTTGTAGGACGCAATGAATGCAAACTGCGGCAGCAGGCCGAACAAAAAGGCTGCCAGAATGCCCGCGGAATAGCTGTCGAAGTACAGTAGTGCCGTGTAGAAGACCACCGCGACCGTGGCCGCCGCCAACAGGCTCGAACCCTTGCGAAACAGGATGCGCGGGTCGTCGATCCGGGAATCCAATACTTTCGCGGCCGCGGCCGATACGATATAGGCCAGCGGCGGACGCAGGGCCCTCGTCCCGCCGTACATGGAGAAGTAGAGCTTGTCTTCGTCCCTGGGAAGGACCGCCAGGCGTTGGTATTTATAAATGAACCCGACTGCATCGTTGTTGGCGCGATTGTCCGGCCCGGCACCCAGCGGGAGCAGGTTGGAGCTGACGGAATAGTAGGATAGGAAAAGCACGAACACGATGAGAGAACAAACGGCGGCACGGAGCGGGCTTCGGTAGGCGAGCTTGTCCACACGTGTCTCCTCGAGTTTACGATATGTGCGCACGGAAGGCGGTCGGCAACGCGATCGTGGCCGATCGCTGAAGGATTCGACCGCCGGGGCGCAATGATACCTCACGGCGCAGTAGAATGAGGTTGCACACCGAGCGTCTTGTCCGATGACACACTTCGACACACCACTATCCGACCAGACCGGCGCCGGCCCCGGGCAGATTCTGGCCAAGTTCGCGGCCGGCCTCACGTTCGACGATATTCCGCAGCCGGTTCGGCTGCGCGCAGAGGAGCTGTTTCTGGACTGGCTGGGCTCGGCGCTCGCCGGCAAGGGCGCCCGCCCGGTGGAGATCATCGAGGGGGTCGCCCGCCTGATGGGTCCGGCGAGCGGACCGTGCGAGGTGCTGATCTCCCGGCGCCGCACCTCGCCGTTGTTCGCGGCAATGGTGAACGGGGCGTCGTCCCACTACGCCGAGCAGGACGACGTACACAACGGCTCCGTGTTCCATCCGGGCGCCGTCGTGTTTCCCGTGGCCTTGGCAGTTGCCCAGGCGCTGGACCGGGAGGTGGGCTGCTCAGGCCGCGAGCTGTTGGCCGGCGCCACCGTCGGTTACGAAGTGGGAATACGGGTGGGGGAGTTCCTCGGCCGGTCCCATTACCGCGTGTTTCATACCACTGGAACCGCGGGTACCGTGGCGGCCGCGGCCGCGGCCGCGCGGCTCCTGAGGCTCGACGCCGACCGGATGCTGCACGCCTTCGGCTCGGCGGGGACCCAGGCCGCCGGACTGTGGGAGTTCCTGCGCGAAGCAGCCGACTCGAAGCAGCTGCACGTCGCCAAGGCCGCCGCCGACGGCCTGCTGGCGGCGTACCTGGCGCGGGACGGCTTCACCGGTGCGCGGCGGATCCTGGAAGGCGAGCAAGGGATGGCCGCGGGGATGTCTTCACGAACGCCGATCCGGATCACGCCTCACCGACCGGCTGGGCGAACGCTGGGCGCTGGCGGAGACCTCGTTCAAGTATCACGCTTCCTGCCGCCATACTCATCCGGCCGCCGATGCCCTGCTCCAGGTCGTCGAGCAGCACAACCTCGGCGTGGAGGAGATCGCCGAAGTGACAGCGCACGTGCATCAGGGCGCCATCGACGTGCTGGGGCCGGTACAGGAACCGGCAAGCGTGCATCAGGCGAAGTTCTCCATGGGGACCACATTGGGGCTGATCGCGGCATATCGCCGGGCGGGCTTGCCGGAGTTCGAGTCCGGCTTCAACGAACCGCGGGTCGCGGCCTTTCGATCACGGGTCCGCATGGTACTGGATCCGGAAATCGACGCCGCCTATCCCCGACGCTGGATCGGCAAGGTGACGATCCGTACCATGGACGGGCGGGTGTTGCACGGTCGGGTCGACGAGCCCAAGGGCGACCCCGGGAATACTCTGAGTCGCCCCGAGTTGGAGGCCAAGGTGCGGAGGCTCGCCCGCTTCAGCGGAGCCGCGAGCGATGCCGAGATGGACTCGCTGATTGAGCACGTGTGGGGGACCTCGACCACCGAGCGCGTCGGGAACATCTGGTAACGGAAAGTCGCGCGGGTCGTCTGCGATTTGATTGCTCGCTGTGCCTGAAGATGAATGTCGTCACAAAGATGCACACTGGACAGGCTGGGGTCGCGCTGCTATTTTCTGGCGCCATTGCCTTGCAGGCCGTACATAGGGGCCATCGTCCACAATATCAAATAGGTGGATCGTGAATCAGGCAGTTGCGACTCACGTTGTCAGCTGAGGGACTACCAGGAATGCGATCATTGCCTTTCTTCGAGTCGAAGAAGTCTCTGCTCTATATATTTGCGCTCTCGCTGGTGCTCGGTCTCGCCATCGTCTACGGCGTCAAGGGGTGGCGAACCTTCTTCTTCACGGGTATGGCTGCGCACTGGGACCCCGAAATCATGGGGGAATGGATGGCATGGAACGCGCACAACATCCTGCACGGGCAGTTCCTGGTGCCCGATTTCCAGGCGAATTTCTTCTATCCGCATTCCTATACCCTGGCGTTCGGGGAAATGCTGTGGCCGGAATCGTTCGTCTACGCCCTGTTCTACTTCCTGACCGGGAACCTGTCGTTCACCTTCAACGCCACGATGCTGTTCTTCTGGATCCTGTCCGGAGTGTTGCTTTTCGTCCTGCTGCGGATGTTGGATGTCTCCGTCCTGGTCAGCGCCCTCGGGAGCCTGGTCTACTGCTTGATGCCCTACCGGATGCCGTACTACGTCGAGTTCAACATGGTGCTGGTCTTCGTTTTCCCTTTGATGATGATCGTCCTGCTGAATTGGCTCAGGGCACCGTCGTTGAAGACGGCATTGGGATTCTGCCTGGGCTACTTCCTGTCCGCGACATCCTGCATCTATTTCACCATCATGGCGATCATCGTCATGATGTTCGTGTTCGTCGCTTTCGTGAATCATGATCGTTCGCTTCTTCGCAGCCGTGGCTTCTATGTCTCCGGCGGTGTGATTATCGCCGGTGTCCTGGCCATTTCGGCCCTGTATCTGTATCCCTATGCGCTGCTTCACATAGAGGGCGGCTACGAGAGATCCACGGCGGACTACCTGAAGTATTTCGCCCAGCCGATGCAATACCTGGATACCGGCGATGCGGCGCTTCTGCGATGGATGCATGTGCCCGCTCCGCGGTTCACCGAAACGTTCCTCTCCCCGGGAACCGCTTTGGCCCTGTTGTTCCTTTTGTTTCTGGCGTACCGGTGCATCACCTTCGTCAGAAGGTACTCCTCTTTGGGAAGACCCCTCAGATACGTCGGCATTGCAAAATTCGTGCTCTGGACCGTCTTCTGGAGCGTAATCCTGGTTCAGGAGTTCTACGGGCCGGTCAGGTGGCTGAAGCCCTACAACCGGTATCTGTACGAAGTGGCGTTGCTTCTCATCGCCCTGTACATAGCCGGCCTGTTTCTGCTGGACGACAAGCAGCGGACGCCCGGGGTCCTCTTGACGGGTTTGGCGACGGCCGCCGTGCTGTGCTTCTTCATCAGTTTCGGCCCCTTCATCAGCGTGGGTACGGACGCCGACCGCGTGGTCCTGGCGCGCGGACCGTTCCTGGATCTGCAGTCGTGGAATCCGTTGTTCAACGCGGTGCGGGCTCTGACCCGTTTCGCCATCGTGGTCATGACCTATCTCACCATCGCGGGCTGCTGTGCCGCGGATCGCATGGTTCGGAACAACCAGTGGACCATCCTGGCACTGCCGCTGATCGCGGCGATCTCGCTCTATGAGGCGCGGGTGATGATTCCGTACAAGTTCTTCGATCCGGCGCCCATTCTCAACTCCCGGGTAATGAACGAGGCACAGCACCTTCCCGAACCCTACGTGTTGTTTCAGCTACCGGTGGCCAACCGGGACTCGGACGCCAATCTGATGATGAGCAGCATCGGCGAGTTCCCTCTTCTGGCGAACGGCTGGTCGGGTTTTGCGCCCAAATACTACTGGAGATTTTTCTCCTTGCAGCATAAGAAATGGGAGATCGGGAAGTTCCTCCCCTGGGTCGGCGAGATCTGGCCGCGCACGTATCTGATCATGGACCGGTCATGGATCTACCGGATGACCAAGGGTTGGAGGAAACCCTTCCCATGGGACGAGCTAAACCGTCACTGGGAGATGATCGACGAGGACAATCGCTACGCGCTCTATCGTCAGAAAGAGCTCGTTCACACTTCGGGCCACATCGTCAAACGCGTGCGAACCGATGTTCTCAGGAAGCACCCCGTGCTGTTCTTCAGGGCCCGCAGCAGCGGGTCGTCGCCCGTGGATGCCACCATACTGTTGAATCATCTGGTTGCAAAGGAGAAGATTCGCATCTCCGGGGCCTGGAAAGAGTACACTGTTCGCCTCCCGGCATCGGATACGGCGGTGCTGACGGGCAACGAGATCGACATCAACATGGCCTCGTCGTCCGACGCCGGATCCTGGGAGGTGAAAGACATCGAGTTCAAGGCAGATGAGCGATAGATCTCCCGAGCAGGGAAGTTGTCCGGCCGTTCCTCCGGATCCCGAAGCTACACGGGAACACAGGCGAGAGGGCGCACCATTGATCCTGTCTGCTTTCAGCCCGTATATTCGGATCGCCCGTTTCGATCACTGGCCGAAGAACGTATTCATGCTGCCCGGCGTGCTGGTGGCGCTGTTGGCCCGGCCCGACCTCCTGTCGATAGGCACGGCCGGTCGCGTGGTACTCGCCTTGTTGACGGTCGGGATCGTTGCGTCCAGCAACTACGTCCTCAACGAGTTGATGGACCGGGAGTTCGACGCCTTCCATCCGGTCAAGAAGTTCCGGCCTATTCCGTCGGGGCTGGTGAGCACCAGGGTGGCCGTCATTCAGTGGCTCGCCTTCGCCGCGGTGGGATTGGTGTTGGCATCGCTCCTCGGCACCGATTTCTTCGTCGCCGCCTTATCCCTCTGGATCATGGGGTGCGTGTACAACATCCCTCCATTTCGCACCAAGGACAAAGCCTATCTCGACGTTTTGAGCGAATCGGTGAACAATCCGATACGCCTGATTCTCGGCTGGTATGCAACCGGGATCGCTGCTCTCCCTTCGGTGTCGCTGGTGCTCGCCTACTGGACTGCCGGTGCGTTTTTCATGGCTATCAAGCGACTCGCCGAGTACCGTACCATCGACGATCCGGCGGTCAGCGCCAGTTACCGGAAATCATTCGCGTACTACAACGAGGAGCGGCTGCTCAAGAGCATCATTTACTATGCAACCGCCTTCGGGCTGTTCTTCGGCGTGTTTCTGATCCGGTACCGGATGGAGCTCATACTGTCGACGCCGTTGATAGCGGGTTTCATGACCTGGTATTTTCACTTGGGCCTTCTCGACGACAGCCCCGCCCAGTACCCGGAGCGACTGTTCCGGCAACGGGGATTCGTGGTGTATGCCTTGCTTTGCACCACGGTCGTCCTTGTCCTATTGTTCGTTCCGATCCCCTATTTGCACGAGATATTCAAGTCGTCGTTCAGCCTTAGCTGAGCCTCCTCCAGCGGAGGTCCGTCCGGTGGCATGGATCCACCACTACGGCACGCTCCCCGTGCCGACTCCGGGACGGCAGTCCCGCCGTCCACGCGAAGACCTCCCCCCGGCGGCGGATCGAGGCCGCAACTCTCGTCGCGCCGCCCGCCCGAGGCCGCGCGCAGCGGCGAAAATGCGCGGATTTAGGGGAAATTTCAGGCTGTCACACAATGTTCACAAGGCCGTAAGAGAACCGTCATTGCGCGTGGGGAGACTGCGCACAGCATTCACATACACACTCAACCAACCGCAAGACCCGATCACAGGAGGTTCTATGTTGCGTTCCATTCATGCATTGCTCACCGCGGGCTCGGCGGCGCTTGTGGCGCTGTCGTTCTCCTTGCCGGCCAGCGCGGCCGTGAACGAGATCTCCGGCGCCGGGGCCACCTTTCCGTACCCTGTGTACGCGAAATGGGCCGAAGCCTATGCCAACAAGACCGGCGTGAAAATGAATTATCAGTCCATCGGCTCCGGCGGGGGCATCAAGCAGATCATGGCCAAGACCGTGGACTTTGGTGCCTCCGACGCCCCTTTGAAGCCGGAAGAGCTGGACAAGGGCGGCCTGCTGCAGTTTCCGATGGTCATGGGCGGTGTCGTGCCGGTGGTGAACGTGCCGGGCGTGACCGCGGGCCAGATCAAGCTGTCCGGAACGGTGCTGGCCGACATCTACCTCGGCAAGATCAAGAAGTGGAACGACCCGGCCATCGCGTCCCTGAATAGCGGCGCCAATCTCCCCGACAGCAAGATCACGGTGGTACACCGCTCCGACGGCTCCGGCACCACCTGGATCTTCACCAACTACCTGACCAAGGTCAGCAGCGACTGGTCCAGCAAGGTCGGCAATAACAAGTCCGTTGCCTGGCCCACCGGTGTCGGCGGCAAGGGCAACGAGGGCGTCGCCTCCTACGTCGGCCGCATCAAGGGCTCCATAGGCTATGTCGAGTACGCCTATGCGCTGCAGAACAAGATGGCCAGCGTCAAGCTGCAGAACAAGGACGGCAAGTTCGTGGATCCCACCAGCGAGAACTTCCAGGCCGCGGCCGCCAATGCCGACTGGAAGGACGCCCCCGGCTTCTACATGGTGCTGACCGACCAGCCTGGCGACAACGCCTGGCCGATCACCGGCGCCACCTTCATCTTGATGCACAAGGAGCAGCCGAAGCCTGAGGTCGCCAAGGCGGTCCTGAGCTTCTTCGCCTGGGCCTACGCCAACGGCGACCAGATGGCGAATGACTTGGACTATGTGCCCATGCCCGACAGCGTGGTCGACCTGGTGGAAGCCACCTGGAAATCCGATATCAAGGGCTCAAACGGCGACATGGTCTGGGCCGGCAACTGACCGGCGCCTTTCGCTGCCAACAGCGAATATGGTAAAAGAGTCTGTCGAGGGCAGGGGGCCGGTTTGGCCGGCCCCCTGTTAGTCGTTTCCATTGCCTCTTTCTTCAGCAACCGCCGAGCTCGACGTCATGCCTGCACGGCCCAACGCATTCCTGGACAAGCTGTTCGGCGCCGGTGCCAGGTGCTCGGCATTCATCGTGGTGAGTGCGGTCGCCGGGATCGTGATCGTCCTGTTCATCGGCGCTTGGCCGGCGCTGCAGAAGTTCGGATTCGGTTTTCTCACCAGCTCGGAATGGAACCCGGTCACCGAGAATTTCGGCGGCCTGGTCGCGGTATTCGGAACCCTGGTGAGCTCGGCGATCGCCATGGTCATCGCCATACCGCTGAGTTTCGGGATTGCCGTGTTCATCACCGAGTTGGCTCCCCGCTGGCTCAAGCGGCCCATCGGCACCGCCATAGAGCTTCTGGCCGCCATCCCCAGCATTATTTACGGCATGTGGGGACTATTCGTGTTCGCGCCGCTGTTTGCGGAACACGTTCAACCCTGGGTCTCCGATCACCTGGGCCAGTGGCCCATTCTCGGTCCCCTGTTCGACGGACCTCCCATGGGCATCGGCATGTTCACCGCCGGGTTGATTCTTGCGATTATGGTCCTGCCGTTCATTACGGCCGTAATGCGCGACGTGTTCGAGATCGTGCCGCCGGTTCTGCGCGAGTCCGCTTTCGCCCTGGGCGCCACCACTTCCGAGGTGGCGATCAAGGTGGTGCTGCCCTATACCAAGGTGGGAGTAATCGGCGGCATCATGCTGGGTCTGGGCCGGGCCCTGGGCGAAACCATGGCGGTCACGTTCGTCATCGGCAACGCCCACCAGCTCAGCGCCTCGCTGTTCATGCCCGGCACCACGATTTCGGCCACGCTGGCCAACGAGTTCACGGAAGCCACGGGTGAGATCTACACTTCGTCGCTGCTGGCCCTGGGTCTGGTACTGTTCCTGATTACCTTTATCGTGCTGGCCCTGGCCCAGCTGCTGATACACCGCACCCGCGCCAAGGTGGCGGTCAAGGGCTGACATGATCTCCCTCTACCAGCGCCGTCGGCTCTTCAACTCGACCTTGATGACTCTCTCGCTGCTCGCCACCGCTTTCGGGCTCTTCTGGCTGTGCTGGCTGCTATGGACCCTGTTGAGCAACGGCTTGAGCTGGGTAAGCCTGGATGTATTCACCCAGAGCACGCCGCCGCCGGGCAGCAAAGGCGGACTTGCGAACGCGATCGTCGGCAGCCTGATGCTCACGGCGGGCGGAGTCGTCATCGGTGCGCCCATCGGCATCCTCGCCGGGACCTACCTGTCCGAGTATGGTCGTGGCAGGTCCATCGCCGTCGCCGTGCGTTTCATCAACGATATTCTGATGAGCGCGCCTTCCATTATCATCGGCACTTTCGTCTACGTGGTCGTGGTGGTCCGTACCGGGCATTTCTCCGGTTGGGCCGGCATCCTCGCCCTGTCGCTGATCGTGATGCCGGTGGTGGTTCGGACCACAGAGGACATGCTGCGCCTGGTGCCCGATGCCATGCGCGAGGCGGCTGCCGCCCTGGGGGCACCGAGGTGGAAGGTGATTACCACCATTGTGTATCGGGCGGCGATTTCCGGAATTCTGACAGGTGTACTGCTGGCTGTTGCGCGCATCAGCGGCGAGACCGCGCCCCTGCTGTTCACCGCACTCAACAACCAGTTCTGGAGCACCAACCTCAGCCGGCCGGTGGCCAACCTTCCCGTGGTAATCTTTCAGTTCGCCATGAGCCCCTACGAAGACTGGCACCACCTGGCCTGGGCCGGCGCGCTGATCATTACGGTGGCCATACTGGTGCTGAACATGGTTGCCCGACTGATCTTTCGTCCGCGCATCGCCTGACGTCGGCAGCTTCGGAGACCGTTATCGTGACTACGACAAACAAACAGGTCATGCAGGACGCGGAGTCCGGAGAAAAGTCGGCACCTGCGGGCAAGCTGTCTATCAGCGTACCCCCCAGGGGCGGAAGCGAAGGGAAGACAGCCGGCCAGCCGACCGCTGCGCTCGACAGCAAGATCGATGTGCGGCAGCTGGATTTCTACTACGGCAAGCACCATGCACTGTTCGACATCAGTATCCGGATTCCGGAGAAGCGCGTGACAGCGTTCATTGGACCATCAGGCTGCGGCAAGTCGACCCTGTTGCGCACTTTCAACCGGATCTACGAGCTGTATCCCGACCATTACACCACCGGCGAAGTGGTGGTCGACGGCAAGAACGTACTGGACAAGGACTATGACCTGAATGTGCTCAGATCCAAGATCGGGATGGTGTTCCAGAAGCCGACGCCTTTCCCCATGAGCATTCACGACAATATTGCGTTCGGCGTTCGGCTGTACGAGAGGCTGCCCCGGCGACGCATGGACGAGCGTATCGAATGGGCGCTGCAGAAGGCGGCGCTGTGGGAGGAGGTCAAGGACAAACTGCGCCAGGACGGCACCCAGTTGTCCGGCGGCCAGCAGCAGCGTCTGTGCATTGCCCGGGCCATCGCCGTGCAGCCGGAGGTACTGCTGCTGGACGAACCCGCTTCGGCGCTGGATCCGATCTCGACTCTGAAGATCGAGGATCTGATCGACGAGCTGAAGAAGGACTACACCATCGTCATCGTGACCCACAACATGCAGCAGGCGGCCCGCATCTCCGACTTCACCGCCTTCATGTATCTGGGCGAGCTGGTCGAGTTCGACGACACCAAAACCATGTTCACGAACCCGAACAAGAAGGCGACCGAGGACTATATTACCGGCCGCTACGGGTAGACCGTCCGGCACGGACGGGAAGTCGGTTCCTCCCGTCACGCCTGTCTTGCATGTCCCTCCGTTGAGTCGGCCCATGGCCGGCTCCGCGTCAGCCCGAAACGTGTCCAGTGTGGGACGCGTGGGGCGTCCCCACACCACGCTCCTGGCATGTGATGCTCATCCGGAGGCTGGTTGGCGACTCGCTCGGGATGTGAGTCGATGTCGACCCGCAGTGGGAGTGATCAGCCTGAGGGCTGGAGGGTGCTCAGGGTCTCACGCAGCTTGCTGCAGTCGTCGATATAAAGACGGGCGCCGTTGCGCCGGAATACCGGTTCCGCGCTGTCGAGCTCCAAGGCGGCACCTTCCGGATCGTCCACCAGCAGCAGAGCTTTGGCGAGCCGCAGGCGCGCCCCGGCGGCTTCCAGCGGTGCATTCATCTCCTGGTAGACGCCCAGTGCATCCCTCAGCAGTTTCACGGCTTGTCCGCCGTCCCCGCGGGCGAGGGAGGCCTCCCCGCGAGCGCGCAGCACGTGGGCGCGCACGGTGCCGACGGCCCACGACTCGGGCTCTTTTTCGAGCTCACCGATGAGCTGCCCGGCGGCGTCCTGGTCGCCGGACTCGGCCGCGATGACGGCGGCGAGCGCCAGATACAGAGGCCTCCTTTCCATAGTCGACCAGTCGAGACCGTCATTGCTGGCGCGTTGCAGGGCGCGGATAGCGGCTTGGGACTGGCCGCGTCTATGCAGGAGCAGGGCGTAGCCGGGATGCGGGTTGCTGCCGTGCTCGTAGGCGGTGCGGTAGGCGATTTCCGCCTTGTCGAGTTCGCCCCTGAGCAGATGCACGTCGCCGAAGAAACGGGACGCATCCGCAAAAACCGAAGCGCTGCTCATCTTGATGGTCTCGTCGTTGTCACGGATTTCCGCTTCGGCGCGATCCAGCTCGCCGCGGGCGATGAACACCTCCACCCGATGCAGTACGCAGGAACCGGAGAAACGCCGGACCCCGTTTCGCCGGCACCAGCGCGTGAAGCTTTCGCTCCACTGGCCGGCGCGGAGCCAGTCACCGGTGTTGCAGCAGCCGCCCAGCAGGCCACAGTACACCAGTCCGCCGAGCAGCGGGCTCACATTGCCGGTCAACACCACGGCACCGGCCTGGTCCTGGAGCTTGAGCCCGCCTTGTGTGTCGCCGCCCGCCTGCAGGGCTATTCCCCAGAACAACAGGCCCATGGCCTCGAGATCGAGATTGTCCAGCCGCCTAGCGATGTCCACGGTCTCGCGAGCGTACCTGATGGTCGCTGCGACCTCCCCCTCGTAGCTCGCCAGCCAGCTCCTTATCCAGGTCAGATGCCCATGCTGCTCGCACAGCGGCAGATCTTCCAGCATGGTCTCGGCCCGCCCCAGACACCCCTTCGCGACAGCCCATTCCTTGGTCTCGAAACGCAAGCGTGCGAGGCAGATCACGGCTCGTGCGGCGGCCTCACATTGTTCCGCGTCGCAGTAGGCTTCGGCGGCGCGCTCAAAGGGCTCGATGGCCGACGGCACCGCGCCGGCGCACTGTAGAGCCACGCCCCAGTTCTCGAGTTCCTGCGGAGGCAGCGGGGCATTCTCGTCGGCGAGCTCGAAGGCCTGTGCTGCCTCCGCCCAGGAGCCGAGCTCGAACAGGCGCCTCGCTTCGAGCGCGGGGTCCGCAGATGCCTGCGCCGACGTTCCAGAAGGTTGCGGCGCCAGCTCCGGCATGAAGCGATAGCCTCGCTTCGAGTAGGTACGGATCGCGTTGTCCAGGCTGCCGGATCGAAGCGCCGCCCGGGCCAGGCTCACGGCTCGCTGCAGGGAACTGTCGGTGACGATGACGCCCGGCCAGAGGCTCTCGAGCAGCTCGTCCTTGTCCACCACCCGGCTCCTGTTGTTGACCAGGTATACCAGGACGTCGAAGGCCCTCGGCTGCAGAGCCACTTCGCGCCCGTTCAGCCGGAGCTGCCGCAGCTCTTCGTGCAACTCGAACCCGTGAAAGTGGTGGACGGCCATTGGCTGAGAAAGCCCTTTCCGGCTGGCGTAGTCAGGAAATGGTAAGGCATTGATCAGGCGGCGAAAAGGTCTTTTTGGCGGGCCCACGGCATGATGCAGCCAGTGGATCCCGACGGATCCGCACCACGAAATTCATCAAGGTAAACCGAGCACATTCGAGGAAAACATTATGAAACTCTATGTCATTCGCCGTCGCAATGGCTGGAAGAACGGCAAGGAGCTGGAGGCCGCGGCCGCCAAGTCGCGGCGCATCGGGGACCAGGACATGCCCAAGGACATCCGCTGGATCCGCAGTTACGTCGTTAACGAGGCAGACGGCAGCCTGGGCACTGTCTGTATCTATCAGGCCAGCAGCCCGGAGGCGATCCGGGACCATGCGGCCCGCGTGGGCATGCCCGTGGACGAGATCACGCCGATCGAAGCCACCGTCGTGGTGCGCGAAGATCCGGAGGAGAAGAGCGAGGCGGCATGACTGTCGGGTTGCCGGCCGGCTCGTTCCCGGGCCGGCCGGCTTCACCCGGTGAAACAGCTGCGCACCGCAAGCTCGTCGCCGTCCTCGATCTTCTTGAACTTGTCCCGAAACGCGGCGTCGATGCGGCGCAGGGATCCCCGGGTTTTGGACTCCCGGTAGCGACGCAGCTGACCGGGTCCGCCGTTGTACGCCGCGTACGTGGCCCAGGCGAGATTGTCGCGCCCTCCGGGCTTCCGTTCCTCGCCGTGGGGTATGACGTAGTCGACCAGGTAATGCATGAGAATCTCCGCACCCGCCGACGCGTTGTACGCGATATCCCCGGTCAGTGCGCGGGTATCGTAAAAGCCTCGCCATACGGTTGGCACCACCTGCATCATCCCGACGGCGCCGGCGGGCGACCGGATCGGCACGACCTTGTCCCCCACGCGTGTGAACTGCCGCCAGCAGGTCTCCTGCCAGGCAGTGGCCAGCACCAGCACCCGGAACATCTCGTGCAGCGACGGATCGAGGTCCGAATCGACGGCCAGTCCACGCCCCGTTTCGTTAAGCAGGCGGTGCACCGATTTCAAGTACGAATCGATCTCGTCCGGCGGCGGAATCCATCGATTGAGCTTGTTCACCAGCGCTTCGTCGACGGAGACCGCAGCGTGCGCTCTGGGCATGAGACCGTGCCACCACCCCTGCGCCCCCGATCCGGGCTCGCGGCGAAGTGGCAGGGGCGGGCCGAAATCGAACAGCTTCCGCAGGTCTGGATCGACCTCCTCCTGATGGCGAAGCGGGTCCCCCTGCGCCTCGGGTGCCAGTATTCGAGCCATGCGTCGCAGGCCGTCCACGGAAATATCGAGATTGAGCTGCGGTCCGAGGGCATCCAGCGTCTTGAGCGCGTCGGAGGCGGTAATGAAGCTGAGCAGATGCAGCCCACGCTCGCCGCTCAGCTTCGGGCTCAGCCGGCGAAGAATGGGCGACAGCCGGGTCCAGGTCTTGATGAACAGGCCACGCACCGGGTCCGGTTGTGTCGCTGGAGAGTTCGACGACAGAATGTCGAGTACGTCGTAGCGGGCTTCGATCAGGACGTCCAGCAGCTCACGACGGATCTCGCGGTCCTCCGCCACGTCGGCGAAATGCTTCACCACGAACGTGACGAAGCCGTCCCAGTCGCGCCAGGTGGACTCGAAGCGGGCCAGTTCCGCCGCACTCAATGCCGGCGCGGGCGGCTCGCCGGCGTAGGACCCGGGCGGCACCTCCATCCCGAGGTCCACTCGCAAGCCGCCATCGACGACCTCCGCGGATTGCAGGCTGATGGATGCCAGCGTCGCGTCCAGACCCGCGTCCCGTTGCGGCAGGACCAGCCGCAGGACGTCCCTGAGGTCATTCAGCTCCGGCCGAAGATCGACCCGCACCGCACCGAGCCGGGGCTGCACGTAGCTCTTGATCCAGTCCCACAGCACGCCGAGGCGGAATCCGTGACGCACCGACTCGTTGTCGATCCGGGAGTCGACGGTGCGAAAACTCAGTGCCGTGCCGCCGGGTTCCACCAGCACCTCCTCAGAGGTTTCGATGGTTCCGGACCAGTCCAATACCACGATACAGCGGTCCCCCACGGGTTGCCCCACCAAGGCGTGGCCGTCCATGACCAGGTCGAGAGTACCGTCGCCGGCGGACAGCCGTGGATTGGAGACTACGAGGAAGTTGCAGCCGCTGCCGTCGTCCCACACCCGGGAGCTGTTGCCGGGCTCCGTGAATACCTGCGATGTGAACACTTCGCGCAGGTAGGCAGTGTCCAGCCGGACGGGCAGAGTGATGTGCCGTCCGGCGGATGCCGGCAAGGCGACGAGCAGGGCGGCGGCTACGGCCAGCAGACGAAGCATTCCCCGGACGGCTCGATTGTCGGTCATGACAATCGAAGACTACCAGACCGGGCCGTCGATTGCCGCTCGCGACCTGCTGCCGTGCGGTGCCATTAACTCCATGAATCCAACGTCGATGGACTGCTTGTTTGTTGATCCAAGTCAATCACTTTCCGCGCTTCGCCGGGTATGCATGTCGCTAAGCTTTGAAGAACGGAAATCTGTCTGCTGTCCCGCTGCACGCGGCAGGACATTGATCCCCGGGTGCGCGGGGCTCAACCTGCGTTGGATTTCTCGTTCATCAGGCCTTCCAGGTAATTCACGCAACTGGACAGGCTCGACAATTTGGGATAGTCGAGCTCCGGAATGTGAACGCCCAGCGCCTTATCGACATCGAGCATCAGCGACAGGTAGTTCATGGAGTCGAAATCGAATTGATCGCGGAAGCTGGTATCCGGGTCGACAGTCGCTATATCGACTTCCGGCGCTATCCGCGCCAGCGAGTCCCGGACGGTTTGTTCGATGTCTTCTCTGTCCATCATGCTCTCAATTGATGTAGAAGGTTGCGTAGCCCCGCCGCACTTGGCGAGACCACAATAGTACCGCGCGGCGCGTCATTCAGGCCACTGCCCCGCCGGGAAATGGTTCTGTTCTGCAGCTTCCAAGAGTCACGCCGGTGCAATCCGCACATGATATGGACTTCCTTAGTGACCGGGTACACTAGACCCTCGACTCGAAGTCTGATCGAGGAGACCCCGACGACAGGCAAAATCAACCGCAGCGACCGACACGCCGACCAATGACAATACGAAACCTCGACTATCTGTTTGCGCCCGGGTCCATCGCGCTGATCGGCGCCAGCACGCAGCCCGGATCGATCGGCTCGGTCCTGGCGCGCAATCTGTTCCGGGCCGGCTTCGAAGGCCCCATCATGCCGGTGAACCCGAAATACCGCGCGGTCCACGGAGTCACCACGTATCCGGACATCGACAGCCTGCCCACGACACCGGATCTGGGCGTGGTCGCGGTGCCCGCGGACATCGTCCCGGACATCATTGCCCAGCTCGGGCGCCGGGGAACACGTGCGGCGGTCGTGATCACCGCCGGATTCGCGGAGGCGGGGAACAAGCACGGGCGCGACCTTCAACAAGCCATGCTGGACGCGGCGAAGCCCCACAACCTGCGCATCGTGGGCCCCAACTGCCTGGGCGTCATCGTTCCAGGAGCGGGCCTGGACGGCAGTTTCGCGCATATCGCTCCGGCGGCCGGGCGGCTCGCCTTTGTCACGCAGTCCGGTGCCATCGTCACCTCCATCGTGGACTGGGCGCAGTCCCATGGTATCGGTTTTTCACACCTGGTCTCACTGGGTGATCAAGCCGACGTGGATTTCGGCGATATGCTCGACTATCTGGCCAATGACAACCAGGCCTCCGCAATCCTGCTGTATATCGAATCAGTGAGTAACACTCGAAAATTCATGTCGGCAGCGCGCGCCGCGGCCCGTACCAAGCCCGTCATCGTGGTGAAGTCCGGACGGCACGCGGAGGGCGCGCGCGCCGCTGCGTCGCACACCGGCGCCCTGGCCGGCGCCGACGCCGTCTATGACGCGGCGTTCAGGCGAGCCGGGATGCTGCGCGTATTCAGCCTGGAAGAGCTGTTCGACGCCGCCGCTACCCTGTCCATGTCGTGGCGGCCGCAGGGCGACCGCTTGGCGATCCTGACCAACGGCGGCGGCATCGGCGTGCTCGCCACCGACGCCGTGATCGACGAAGGCGCGAGTCTGGCCGAGCTGCCGTCCGAGGCCACAGCCCGGCTCAACGACGTACTCCCTCCGACCTGGTCCCACGCCAACCCCGTCGATATCGTCGGTGATGCGACGGGCAGCCGCTACGCCGATGCACTCAACGTGCTCATCGCCGCTCAGGGGATCGACGCCGTCCTGGTGTTGAACTGCCCCACCGCGGTGGCGTCCAGCGTCGAGGCGGCCGAGGCCGTTGTCGGAGTCGTGGAGTCCAGCAAGCATCGCAACGTGCTGACGAGTTGGGTCGGCGATGCCACCGCCAGCGAGGCAAGAACGCTGTTCGCCGACCACCGGATCGCGACCTACGAGACGCCCGAGCAGGCGGTTCGGGCGTTCATGCACATGGTCAACTACCGGCGCAGCCAGGAAACGCTGATGGAGACCCCGGCGTCGGTGCCGGAGGACTTTTCTCCCGATTCGGACCGGGCCCGCGGCATTATCGAGCGCGTGCTGGGCGAAGACCGCGAATGGCTGATGGAGCACGAGGCGAAGGAAGTGCTGGCGGCATACGGCGTGCCGATATCCGCGACCCGCCTCGCGGCGACTCCGGAGGAAGCCGCCAGGGTCGCCGCCGGCTTCGACGGCCCGGTGGCATTGAAGATTTCGTCGCCGGACATCACCCACAAGAGCGATGTAGGCGGGGTGGCCCTGGACCTTTCCGGCGAGGAGGTCGTGCGCGAAGCGGCCGAGGCCATGCGCCGGCGGGTGATGCAGAAGTCCCCCGGGGCGTTCATAACCGGTTTCACCGTGCAACCCATGGTGCACCGTCCCGGCGCCTACGAGTTGATCGTCGGGCTGACCGAGGACGCTCAGTTTGGACCGGTGGTGTTGTTCGGACACGGCGGCACCGCCGTGGAGGTGGTCAACGACAAGGCCGTCGGGCTGCCGCCCCTCAACATGCACTTGGCCCGGGAGGTGATGTCTCGGACCCGCATCTACCAGCAGCTGCGCGGCTATCCCCGCGCCCAGGCCGTGGACCTCGATGCCATAGCGCTTGCTCTGATCCGCATCTCCCAACTCGCCATCGACATACCCGAGGTGAAGGAGCTGGATATCAATCCTTTGCTATCGGATGTCTCCGGCGTGATCGCGCTCGACGCTCGCATCCGGGCGGCGCGGGTGGCCGATTCGCGCCGCAGGCGCCTGGCCATCCGCCCCTATCCTAAGAACCTGGAGGAGGATATACCGCTCGGCGACGGCACCAGCCTCTGGCTGCGGCCGATTCGGCCCGAGGACGAGCCGGCCCTTCAGGCGGCATTCGCGACGTTGACGCCCGAGGAGATACGGCTGCGGTTCTTCGTGCCGATGAAGACGCTTTCGCACATGGCCGCAGCGCGCTTCACACAGATCGACTACGACCGCGAGATGGCATTGATCCTCACCGAGCACGGGATCCCGGGCAAGACCGAGATCTACGGTGTCGTGCATCTTATCGCCGATCCGGACAACGAGCGGGCTGAATACGCCATTATCGTTCGCCACGATATGACGGGTCAGGGGTTGGGCATCTACCTCATGCGCCGGATCATCGACTATGCCCGCGCCAGGGGAATCGGCGAGATCCACGGGGACGTGCTGCGGCAAAACGAAACGATGCTCCGGGTCTGTCAGATCTTCGGCTTCACCCAGTCCAATGTCCCCGACGAGCCGTCCCAGATGCGCGTGACCCTCAAGCTTTCCGACAAGCAGTCCGCCCCCGGGTCTGGTGGAGAATGATTGATCCGGATCATCGCTCCTCCTGTCGCGAAGAGGATAAGCCGGCGCCCGGTTGATTTGTCGGGGAGCAGTGTGATGGCCATGCCGGTCGAGATCTCGTTCCACAAGATGGAAGCCACCGATGCGTTGCATGGCGGTATCAGTAGGCATGCCGAGAAGCTGGGTCAGTTCGAAGGCGACATCATTTCCACCCCAACAGCCTGGTGGACGCCGGGCTCGAAGAGGTCGCCGTCGGTGAAGAAGTGCGATCCGTGGAGGTTCCCGGTGACCAGGGCCCATGGGCGAGCACGGTGCACCTGTTGAACCGCCGCCACGGCTGAAACAAGCGCAGTCGGCTTACCTCAGTCCCCGGGTCGCGGCCCGCTCCGGAGGTCTTCCTCGGACTGCGCCAGAAGGGCGATCACTTCTTCGTCGCTCGTCTGGGTGAAATCCTGGTAGAAAGCGCCGATGGCGTAGAAGGGATCGGGCGTTTCCAGGCAGATCAACTCGTCCACTTCCCGGCGCAACTCCTGCACCGTCTCCGGGGGCGCGACCGGCACCGCCAGCACCAGCCTGGCCGGATTGCCCCGGCGCAGCGCCTTGAGGGCCGCTCGAACGGTGGCGCCGGTAGCGACGCCGTCGTCGATAACGATCGCGGTGGCACCTTCGACGGGAATGCGGTCGCGCCCCTGCAGATAGATCTTCCGGCGGCGTTCGATCTCTGCCAACTCCTTCGCTTTGAGCCGGTCCAGCTGCTCCTCGCTGACGTGGGCCATCCGGCGCACCTCCTCGTTGACCACCAGCTCCGGATGTTGGCCGTCAACGACCGCGGCGAGCGCCAGCTCGGGTTGAAAAGGCACGCCGATCTTTCTTACCAGGACCAGGTCCAGCGGTGCGTGCAGGACTCTCGCGACCTCGACCGCGACCGGGACGCCGCCCCGGGGCAGGGCCAGAACCACGGGATTGACGTAGCGCCGGGGGGCCAGTGTTGAGGACAGCAGGCGCCCGGCTTCGGTGCGGTCGGCAAATACGTAGGGATCGTTCATTCCCAGGCTCCCCCCAGAAGGGTCTCGAAGCAGTCGCCGGCTGCCTCGACGACTGCATCCAGCGTGCCGGGTTCCTCGAACAGATGCGTCGCGCCTGGATCGATCGTGAGTTGCTTCTCGCAAGCCAGCGCCTGCCGGTTCAACTCGATCACGATGTCATCCGCAGCGCCGGCGACCAACAGGGTCGGCGCCTTCACCTCGCCCAGATGCCATTCATGTTTTCGCCCTTTAAAGAAAACCCCTGCCGACGATGAATACTGCGCCGGCCGCCGGCCGGAACTCTTGATCGGCATCAACTATCACCGCCCCAAACGCGATGTAATGGCCACCATGATGACCAGCCCATTCGGGCGCAGGTGACAGTGTCCACGAAACGAACCCGGGACTGCGCAACCATAGGGGAAAAGGTTGCGTTTCTCTCCCGGCCCTCTGCGTATGGCCTGCCCCCGGGCAGCGTACAAGTGCGGGAGACACACATGTCCTGGGTATTTCTCGCCGGCGACCGGGCTTACAAGCTCAAAAAGCCCGTCCGATTTCCGTTCCTGGACTTCAGTACCGTCGCGGCACGCGAAGCCGACTGCCAAGCCGAGATGCGTTTGAACCGGCGCCTGGCACCGGACGTGTATCTCGGGATGGTGCCGCTGACGTCGGACGCGCATCACGGTTTCGCACTGGACGGCGGCGGCGAGGTCGTGGACTGGCTGGTGATGATGCGCCGGCTCCCAGACGAGCGGATGCTTCACAATGCGATCCTACGCGGCGTCGCGACACGCGAACAGGTGCAACGGGTGGCCGGTCTGCTCGCCGGGTTCTATCGCAACCTCGGACCGGCCGAACTCTCGGCGGAGAAGTATGTCTCCCGGTTCGCCCGTCAGCACGTCAACAACCGGGCGCTTCTGGAGGACCGAAGGCTGGGACTCGCGGGCCCGCGGCTGAACCGGGTGTTGACGGCCATCGACGCCGTCCTTGCCCGGGACCCGGAGTTGTTGGCGTCACGGGTGCGGGAAGGCCGGATCGTGGAGGGTCATGGTGACCTGCGTCCGGAGCACGTGTGCCTGAACGAGCCGCCTGTAATCATAGATTGCCTGGAATTCAATCGCGCGTTCCGGCTCGTCGATCCCGTTGACGAGCTGTCGGCCTTGGGGATGGAGTGCGCGAGACTGGGCGCACGGTGGATTGGGGACATGCTGATCGAGCGCTGCGTGGAGGTGCTCGACGACCACCCTTCGAAGCGACTGATTGCCTTTTACACCGCGTACCGCGCCTGCCTCAGGGCGCGGCTGGCCCTCGCTCACCTGCTCGACAGCCAAATCCGCGAGCCGGAGAAATGGCGTCCCCTGGCCCGCGCATATCTGGATCTGGCCGATCGCGCCTGCGTCAGTCTTCGTCCTCCAGGAGAGCCACGAGAGAACCATCCTCGTGGCAGCACTGAATAGCCCGGCCGAACAAGGGAGCAGCGCTGACGATCTGCAGCCGCCCGGCGGCGCCGCCCAACCTGAAGGGCGGGACGGTGTCCGTCACCACGACTCCGGCGAGGTCAGGGTCCGCCATCCGGGAGGCCGCATCGCCGGCAAACAGCCCATGGGCCGCGAATGCGTGGACCGCCGCCGCATCTTTTTCCAGGCAGGCCTGCGCCATGCGCAGAATGGTGCCGCCGGTGCTGATCAGATCGTCGATTACGATCACGGTGGCGCCGGCGACGTCGCCGACCAGCAGGCTGCCGGTGACGGCGTCGTCGCTGCGGCGCTTCTCCATGAAAGCGAAGCCGACTGGTTTGTCGAACTCCACCTCCAGAGCGTCCTGGAACAGCTGTGCCCGCTTCACACCCCCCGGATCCGGCGAGGCCACTACCAGCGGGCCCGCGCCGAATTGGTCCCGCACTTGCGCGGCAAACAGGCGCCGGGTGTCGAGATGATGGGTTAGACAGCGGAACGCATTTTGAAATGCCACTATGTTGTGCGTTTCCAGCGTCATGACGGCATCGATCTTCATGGCTTCCAGCAACTGCGCCATGTAACGCGTCGTCACGGGATCGCGCGGTTTTGTCTGGCGGTCCTTGCGGGCGTAGGCGAGATACGGAATAACCGCGGTGACCCGGCGGGCGCCGTCGTCGCGCACCGCGCCCAGGAAGAACAACAGGCGGCAGAGCTTGTCATTGACGCTCTGCTTGGCATCACTGTACAGGCTCTGGATCACGTAGACGTCTTCACCGCGCACGCTGACCAGCGGCCGCGCCTTGTGCTCACCGTCCTCGAATTCACGTTCCTCGTGCCGGGCCAGCGGCTCGCCGATTGCTGCCGCCACGTCTTGCCCGAAGACCCTGCTCGCATCGAGTGCAAAAACTTTCACGGGGAAGATTATATAGGGACGGCTGGCGGCCCGCGAAACGGGGTCCGCGCCCGAGAGGCATCGGGCACCACGACCTCGCCCCCAGGGCCGCCGCCTGGCGGCATCTCGTAAACCCTTGATTTGCATCAACTACACGGGTGAGCGGCTTGCGAACCGGGAAATCGTCGACTATAAATCTCTATATCAGGAAGAATTCGTAGTACGGGAGTGCGGAGGCGTCTGCGTCTCCGACTTACCGCGGTTGGTCCCTGGGGGTGGCCGATGCATGCGGGTGGACTAGTCATAATCCCGGTCGTTGTCGCGACCGTGACGTCGTTGCTGGTGTTGCTGGCGGCCGTCGTGTACTACCGTCGCACCCATACGCGCGCCCCCCAGGCCTATCTCTATCGCCGCAACGGGCGGCGGGTGGTCAAGCATGGCCTCGACCGCAACGTCATTCGCATCGGGCGCCATCCGGACAACGAGATCCAGCTCCAGGACCGCAGCGTCTCGCGGTTCCATGCGCAGGTCATAGACAAGCAAAATGGCAGCTTCGTGGTTCGCGACCTCGACTCCAAGAACGGCGTGCGCATCTTTTACCGGCGGGTCACGTCCACGGCGCTCGCGGACGGCGACGTGCTCTTCGTGGGCAACGTCGGCATGCGGTTCGTTCACTACCCGGCTGACTACGCCACCGTGGCGGACACCGTCGAGCTCGAAACCAACACGTCCCGCCGCCTGGTCAGGAGACAGCGGCGTGCCGAACGCTTCGGGGCGGGCAGGCCGGTGCGCTTTTACACCGACGCCATGGGCTGGAGCGCCGGAACGGCCCGCGATATCAGCGAGGAGGGGATCTTCATCGAGACACCTCGACGGCTGCCGATCAGGACGCCGTTGGATGTCGTCCTGCAAGGGGCCCACAACGGCAAGTGGTTCAAGTTGTCGGGGGACGTGGTGAGGTCCGACGACAGCGGCATCGCGGTCAACTTCACGGATGTCGACCGCAGCACCAAGACCGACCTGTATCGCATGTACAAGGAAGCGGCAAACGCAGCGCAGCAGGATGGGGCGCAGTCCACCTGAATCCGCCGCCTCACACCGCTAGCAGCGCCTGCAGTCCCCAGAGGGCGATCATGCCGGTCGCCAGCGTCAGCAGCATGCTTCGCGAATACCAGGCCACGGCGGTCGCCATCAATCCGGCGTACAGCCTGAGGTTGTCCAACGAGATGTCGATCGAGCCCCCTGAACGCAGCAGGGACGGCAGCACCAGCGCCGCCAGCACCGCGGAAGGCACATAGTCGAGGGCGCGCATCAGCAGTGGTGGAACACGCAGCCATCTCCACATCTCGATGAAAGACAGCCGCAGCAGATAGGTGCCGGCGCCTACGCCGAGAATCGTCAGCCACAAGGTCGTCGAGCTCATGGCACGCACCCTTGGCGGACGGTCATCATCGGCGGCGGCTCCATTGCTCGAGGGTGACCCCGACGGTGATACCCGACAGGGCGCCGGCTACGAGACCCAGGTTGTAGGGCAGCGATCCCGCGATGGTGGCGACGAGACCACCGGTGAGGGCTGAGGCAACGTGCAGGCGGTGGCGCAGGGCCGGGACCAGTACCGCCAGGAACACCAGCGGGATGGCAAAATCCAGCGACCAGCCGCGCGGTATCCCACCGCCCATGAACACGCCCACCGCGGTAGAGGTTTGCCAGGTCACCCAGAGCATGGCGCCGCCCCCCAGAAAGTACCAATGACCGTGGGCATCTTCCCGGTCCCCGTGCTGGTAGCGGTTGATGCTGAGCGCGTAGTTCTGGTCGACCAGAAAGTACGCCAGGGGAAATCGCCAGCGGGGGCCCAGGTGGTACAGGTGCGGCGCAAGCGAGGCACTGTACATGGCGAAGCGCAGGTTGATGGTCAACGCAGTCAGTATCACCACCGCTGGAATTGCCCCCTGGCCCAGGAGCTGGAGGGTGGCGAGTTGGGAGGCCCCGGCGAAGATGGTGAGCGACATCGCTATGGCCTGGGTCGCCGTCAGTCCCGTCGCCATGGCCGTGAGGCCGGCTATCACCCCGAAAGGGGCCACACCCGGAATCATCGGGGCCACTGCCAGCGCGCCGGCGGCGAATGTCTTTCGTCTGCTGGGCATGTGGTCAAAAGTGGGCCGCCTGGCATCGGCGGCGGGACAATCCGGTTTCGAAATCGCGGCGATTGTACGCGCCCGTGACCTGGAAGAGCACCCCGAAGCCGAACGCTGGCTTTCCCTCCCGGGAATGCTAATATACGCGGACTGCCAACGCATCAGGGTTCCAAAGGGGGGCTGAGGATGGACAAGAAATCCGCCAATCCGGATACGTCCACGTCGCCGCGTGATTCTCGCCGGCAATCGGTTAAAAAAATACTCGGTGCGGGAGGCCTGATGGCCGGGGCGTCTTTGGCTTCGAACCATTGGGTCAAGCCCGTCGTCAACGCGGTCATGCTGCCGGCCCATGCGGCGACTTCAGGCATCCGCTTCGATGATTCCCTGGGAGACCCGTGCTTCATCACCGTTACCTGTACCAACGTCATATGAGTTCGACGTCACCGTAAACGGAGCGGTCGTACCGCCGACGGCGGGGGTCAATGTCGATCTGTCGATCGAGTTCCGCCTCAACGCGATGCAAAGCTTCGATGCGGCCCAGAATTTCGGCTCGACGAGCACCGACAACAACGGCGAGTACAGCGTCACGCAGAACTTCACCCAATCCAATCGACCAACGAGATCCGTATCACGGCGACGCTGCCGGACTATCCCGAGGCCGGCTCCGCGGTGTGCAGCGTGGGGATCCGTGATGTGAAAGATGGCGGGGGCTATACCTCGAACTTTTACTTCTGCGACCAATTTATCGATTGACGATCGTCGAAGTGCGCGGTACGTCGTAGAAATTTCCGGTTGGTCCGAGCGGTGCCCGGGATGGCTGTAAGCGGCTCGCCGGGACGGATCGTAACGCCATCATCGTACAGCCGAGTCCCCGGCGCGACTTTACTCTCCTGGTATCGCAGGCGGGCGAAGCGCCGCAGCTGGTTCCTGCAGTCGCGTTCGCTGCATCCCTTCGTCTCGCGTGTGTTGCTGGTGGATGCCGGATCGGGCTCGTATCTGCCGCCGGTGCTGGAGAGGGCGTTTCCCCATGTCCCCGTCGAACACCTGCGCCTGCGACCGGAAGCATCGTCGGCTGAGCGGACCCTCCAGCTTCGGGACGGGATGCGCACGTGCAGCGACTGGCTGCTGGTGCTCAATGCAGGCTGCAATGCCTCCATCGACCGCCGTTTCCGACTGCCCGACAGATCCATTCCCCATAGCGTAATCCACCGCTCCCGCGATAGGACGACGGCTCGGTGGGCGCCCTCGCTGGTGCCGGGCGACCCGGAGTGCGTGGCGATCGACAACTCCGGACGGGTGGTCGTCAACAGCGGGTTCTCCGAGGACGCCTGCCACGACGGACTATGCATCGATGATCCCCACGGGTTCGACCCTCCGAAGCAGACACTTGTGTCAAACCTGAAACGCGCGCTGGCAGCCTGCAGTCAAGAAGACGATCCGGAGCTCATGTTCGACATTGCCGGGTATCACTTCGAGCTGGGGCGCTATGCAGATGCCGAATTCTGGTTCCGGCGCTATGTCATGGAAGGTCGCGACGAGGGGAAGCGCTGGATCGCGCGCTATCGTACCGCTCGTTGCGGACAATTTAGCGGCAAGCCCTGGCCGGTGGTGGAGGCCGGCCTGGCGGAAGCCTTCGATGCCGACCCCGATCGCGCCGAGCCGCTGTACCACTTGGCGCGGCACTATCTTGAACAGGGCCAGTGGAAGAAGGCTTTGGATCTCGCCGCCGTGGGAATGGACCTCGACGTACCCGCAACCCAGTACCCGTTCGAGTTTTCCATTTACCAGTACGAGCTGCCGGTTACGTACATGGCCTGCGCGGTGGAGCTCGGAAGCGACAAGGCCTGCATCGACGCCGCCAATGAGACGCTGAGGCGCCCGGCGGTTCCTGAAACCGCCCGCGACGAGGCGGCGGGATACCGCACGCGGGCGATGTCACGTTTCCAACCTTTTTATCCCCTCAGTATCCGGCGGAAGAACCGCATCGTCGTGATAGCGCCGTTTCGCAATGCCGGCGGCTTTCTGCGCCGGTGCGTCGAGAGCCTGGCTGCCCAGGACTACGAGAACTGCTGCTTCGTGCTGATCGACGACGCCTCCACGGACGGGGCGCTGGATGGCCTGACGATCACCGACCCGAGGTTCGAGGTCGTCAGAAACACCGAACGCCGGGGCACCCTTCGCAACCAGGTCGACGCCGTCACCCGGTGCTGCGAGGCGGACGACCTCGTGGTCTACGTGGACGGTGACGATTGGCTCGTGGACGACGGGGCTTTGAGCTATGTCAACGATTTCTTCAACTCCACTCGTTGCTGGGTTATGTACGGCCAGTACCGCGACTCGAACGCGCGCTACGGCCGCTGCGAGCCGATTACCGGGAGCCCGGAACACGTCCTGGACGCGATCCAGGACATGCACTTCCCCATGCATATCCGCGCCCACCGCGCGGGACTGATCGGCGGGCTGCGGGACGCTGATCCCGGTCTCCAGCGTCTGCGTGACGATGACGGCGGTTTCCTCGATGCCGTTGCCGACATGGCTCTCATGCGCGCCGTGATGCAGCTCGCGGGCCTGGCGCATATCCGTTACAACGACCGGATCCTCTACGAATACAACGCGAGCAATCCCGAGTCCCACTACACGGAGCACGAACGCATGCGGCTGCAGGATCGTCAGGGGGGCGTGCTGCACTCGAGGCCGCCCCTGCAGCCCGTGGACAGCTATCTCCCGCCAGGGGAGCGGGGACCCGGGCCTTCGACTAGGGCCGTCAGGACCGGGCTGCTGTTTGTCGCCCTGGACGGAATGACCCCGCGGCTGATTCACCAGTGGGCTGGCGAAGGACTGCTGCCGAACCTCGACGCGCTCATCCGGTCGGGGCACTCGATGGACGTGGTACCGCCGAAGGGGTTCGGCAACGATGTCTTCTGGAACTCGCTGGTCACCGGCAGCGCTCCCGACGAGCTCGGCTTCTATTACCGCAACGTGTTCCGGCCCGACAGCTACCTGCTGAATCGCTACGACCTCGAGCACGAGCTCGGCCGGGAGCCGTTCTGGTCCACCCTGTCGAATTCGGGACTGGAAATGGCGGTGGTGGACATTCCCGAGGTGAAGCACGCGGGACGAGTCAACGGCCTGGAAGTCACGGAATGGATCACCCATGCCCGATTGTCGCCGTCGCAATTCTGCCCGGCGGCGTTGAAAGAAGATTGGACGGGGCGGTTCGGTCTTGACCCCACCGGCGGGTACACCGAGACCATGATTCCACGAACCGGCAGGCAGTTCGTCGAGCTCCGGGACAAGCTGCTTCTGTCGGTGGAGCAGAAGACCCGTGCCGTGCTCCATTACCTGGATCGCGGCGGTTGGGACCTGTTCGCCGTCGGGTACAGCCAGGCGCACGACGTGGGCCACCAGTTCTGGCATGTCCACGATGCGAAGCATCCGCTGCACCGGTCGCTGTGGCGGCAACGTTACGGCGATCCGCTGCTGCAGATTTACCAGAGCGTGGATCGCGCGCTCGGCCGCCTCGTCCAGCGCGCCGGCAAGCTGGTGCCGAACGTGGTGATCGTCGCCGGCTTGGCAATGGATGCCAAAGCCAGCTGTAATGCAGTGCTGGACCAGGTTCTTCGGGAGATCGAACGCGCCGAGTACGGGGTGTCCTTCGATGGCGCGCCCGGCCCAGAAGACCGAAAGCTGCGGCGTTTCTTCGGGGTCGCCCACAACAATTTGTCCGGGGCGGTCCGGATCAATCTCAAGGGCCGGGAGGCCAATGGCATGATCGAGCCGGGAGAGAGCTATGCACGCATGCTCGATCGCCTCGAGTCTTGTCTGCGCCAGGTGGTCAACGCCGACACCGGCGAGTCCGTGGTGGAGGAGTTCGTTCGTACGCAGGAGGTCTACCACGGCCCGCGGGCGAGCGCTTTGCCGGACCTGCTGGTGTTGTGGAACCGCCGGTCGGCGATCAAGCGTATCAGCTCACCGTGGTTCAACGAGATCGTGTTGCGTCCGGGAGGCGTGACCGACACGCGCAGCGGGGATCACGTGTGCAGTGCGGAGCTGATGGCAAGTTTCGAATTACCCTTTCCCAGCCGGGATACGATACCAGTGCAGGACATCGTGCCTCGCCTGCTGGACGCCATGCGGCCTTGTGGATAAAAGGGCCGAACGGGAACAATTCGCGACGGTAAGGTTTTACAAGACGTCGATAAAAGTATACTTTCCCTCGAACAGCTCAATAAAATCCCACAAGACCAACTACCCAGTATCGTTTCATGACCCGATATTCCGCCTGGAGTGTGTTCCGCAATGGACTGACAGGCCATAAGAACTGGGAACGCGCATGGCGCGATCCCGAACCGAAGGCCGAGTACCGCGTCGTGATTGTCGGCGGCGGGCTGCACGGCTTGGCCACGGCCTACTACCTGGCGAAGAATCACGGCATTACCAACATCGCGGTGCTGGAAAAAGGCTGGCTCGGCAGCGGCAACGCCGGCCGCAACACCACCATCGTGCGCTCCAACTACATGATGCCGGGCAACCGGGAGTTTTACGAGCACTCTTTGAAGCTGTGGGAGAACTTGAGCTTCGAGCTGAACTACAACGTGATGTTCAGCCAGCGTGCCCACGTGTCCCTGCTCCACAGCCCGGCCGCGCGGGACGCTGCGGCCCGCCGATACAACACCATGCGGCTCACGGACTCCGATGGAGAACTGTGGGATCTCGCCACTTTGAAACGCGAGATTCCTCACCTGAACTTCGGGCCCGACGCCCGCTTCCCCATCATCGGCGCGGCGGTGCAAAGGCGAGCCGGCAACGCCCGCCACGACGCGGTGGCCTGGGGCTATGCGCGCGCCGCAGACAGCCGGGGGGTGGATATCATCCAGAACTGCGAGGTCACCGGGGTGATCCGCGAGGGGGGGCGCATCACGGGGCTGGAGACCAGTCGCGGCACGATACGCGGCGGCAAGATCGGCTTTGCCGTGGCCGGCAATTCCTCGCGCCTGTGGCGGATGGCGGAGCTCGGCACCCTGCCCATCGAGTCCCACAAGCTGCAGGCCTTCGTCTCGGAGCCGGTCAAGCCGCTGCTGGACCAGGTGGTGGTATTCGGAGTGGGCGGCGCGCACTTCTACATCTCCCAGTCCGACAAGGGCGGCATGGTCTTCGGCGGCGATCTCGACTGGTACAAGTCCTATGCCCAGCGCGGCAACCTGCCCATCGTGCATGATGTCACCCAGGCCGCCACCTCGATCCTGCCGTGCCTGTCGCGACTGCGGCTGCTCCGGCACTGGTCCGGCGTGGTGGACATGTCCATGGACGGCAGCTTCTTCATGTGCAAGACGCCGCTGGACAACCTTTACCTCAACGCCGGTTGGAACTACGGCGGCTTCAAGGCGTCCCCGGCATCGGGATGGTACTTTGCCGACCTGATCGCCAACGACCGACCCGATCCGGTGATCGAGAATTTCAACCTGCAGCGCTTCGAGCGCGGCATCAACATCGACGAGCGCGGCGCGGGTCCCGACCCGAAGCTGCATGGCTAGCCGTACGGGGAAGCGACCCTTGGTTCACGACTCACCGCAGACAACCAGTATCCCCTCTCCCCTCGGGGGAGAGGGCCAGGGTGAGGGGACGGCGCCCAACCCACGGCACCACGGAGCACACGCATGATAAGAATTCCCTGCCCCTTCTGCGGCGAGCGCGACCACAGCGAGTTCACCTACGGCAAGGATGGGTCCATTGTGTATCCCGATATGGACGCCCCCGTGGGGGACTGGGTGGACGCCGTGTTCGAGCGGGAGAACATCGACGGCGTGGTGCCGGAGACCTGGCACCACAACCACGGCTGCCGCATGTGGCTGGTCGTGGAACGCGACACGACCACCCATGAAATCCATTCCGTTCGTCCCGCCCATCCCGCCTGGGAGAAGCTGCTTGCCGGCGGACGCACCGCGGCGGGCGAGGACGGCTGATGGCGGCACGGCGACTCGATCGTGGCGGCCGCGTGGACCGCAGCCAGCCGCTCAACTTCAGCTGGGATGGCCGGGTTCTGACCGGCGTCCGCGGCGATACGCTGGCTTCCGCGCTGCTGGCCAACAACGAGTGGGTGCTGGGCCGCAGCTTCAAGTATCACCGCCCGCGCGGGGTCATGTCGGCCGGAGTAGAGGAATCCGGCGCCCTGGTGACCCTGGGCAGCGGGGCACGCCGGGACCCGAACGTGCGGGCCACCACCCAGGAGCTTTACGAAGGCCTGGTGGCTGCGGGCCAGAATGCCTGGCCGAACGTGAGATTCGATGTGGGTGCGGTGAACGGCCTGTTCAGCCGGTTCTTCGTCTCAGGCTTCTATTACAAGACCTTCATGGGCATGCCGCCGTTCGAATGGGGCCGCGGCACCGGCTGGTGGATGTGGTACGAGAAATTCATTCGCCGGGCGTCGGGCGCGGCAGAGGCCTCGCGCGAACCGGACCCCGAGCGGTACGAGCACGCCCACGACTTCTGCGACGTGCTGGTGGTGGGTTCCGGGCCCGCCGGGCTGGCTGCCGCCCGCACCGCCGCCGAAGCGGGCCTGGACGTGCTGCTGGTCGAGCAGGACTACGAGCTCGGCGGGGACTACTTGAACGATGCTGCCGAAGCGGAGCGCCGGGCGCGCATCGAAGCGGTGGAGGCCGCCGGGGCGCGGATCATGACGCGGACCACGGTGTTCGGCCTGTACGACCATGGAGTGGCGGGCCTGCTCGAGCGGGTCACCGATCACCTGGCGGCGCCGTCCCGGCACCAGCCGCGCCACCGCCACTGGACGGTGCGCACGCGACACATCATCATCGCCGCGGGGGCGATCGAGAGGCACCTGGCGTTCGGCAACAACGACCGCCCCGGGATCATGAGCGCGTCGGCGGGACGCGCCTACCTCAATCGCTACGGGATACTGCCGGGCGAAGACATCATCGTCGCCACCAACAACGACTCCGCCTACCCGGCCGCCGCTGACCTGGCGCAGGCGGGCGCAAAGGTGCATCTGCTCGAGGCCAGGCCCGCCGTGCACGGTGAGGTGAGCAACACCGCCACCGAGCACGGCGTAAGCATCAGCTTCGGTACCGTGCCCCTGCAGGCGGAAGGCACGAAGGGCGTACGCTCGCTGCAGACGGCGGACGCCGACGGCGCCGGCTGGCGCGCGGGATCGGTCGAGCAATGCGACCTGCTGCTGGTATCCGCAGGCTGGTCGCCGGTGGTGAACCTGCTCTCCCACCGGGGGGTGAAGCCGGTGTGGAACGCGGACAACTCCTGCTTTCTGCCGGCGGATTGCCGCGAGCCCGTCACCATGGCCGGCTCGGCGGCGGGCATTTGGGTCCGTGGACAGTGCGTGATCTCCGGCCAGGCGGCGGGCGCCCGGGCGGCGCGCGCCTTGAGCAAATCCGCGCCGCAGGTCGACGCGCCCCGCCGCGGTGGATGGCTCGAGCCGATTCGTCCCCTGTATGAGATACAGTGTCCCGGACCGCAAGCTGAAAAGCTTCGTCGACTTTCAGAACGATGTCACCACGGAGGACGTGCGTCTCGCCCACCGCGAAGGCTACGTGTCGGTGGAGCATCTGAAGCGCTACACCACGCTGGGCATGGCCAATGACCAGGGCAAGATGGGCAACGTGATCGGCCTGGCGCTGATGGCGGAAGCGTCGGGGCGCGATATTCCCGAGGTGGGGACTACGACTTTCCGGCCGCCCTACACCCCGGTGAGCATCGGCGCACTGCGGGGCCGCAGCGTCGGTACGCACTTCAAGCCCCTGCGGCGCACACCGATGCACGACTGGAACCTGAAACACGGCGCCGTCATGACCGAGGCGGGATTGTGGCGGCGGCCGTGGTACTTCCCGATCGGAGGCGAAGGCCTGAACGAGGCTTACGTGCGCGAGGCGACAACCGTACGCGCGGCCGTCGGCCTGTGCGACGTGACTTCTCTCGGCAAGATAGCGGTGCAGGGTCCGGACGCCGCGCAGTTTCTGAACCGGGTCTACACGAACGCTTTCGCCAAACTGGTGGTGGGCAAAGCCCGCTACGGCATCATGCTCCGCGACGACGGCATCGTGATGGACGACGGCACCACCTGGCGCTTGAGCGAGAGCGAATTCTTCATGACCACCACCACCGCCCACGCCGCACATACCATGGTTTGGCTGGAGGAACTGCTGCAGACCCGCTGGCCCGACCTGAGGGTGCACGTGACTTCCGTCTCCGAGCAGTGGGGAGGCGTAGCGGTCGCCGGACCCAAATCGCGTGACGTGCTGTCGGAATGCGTCACCGACCCGGCACGCGTTGCCAACGAGTCATTGCCGTTCATGGGCGTGGTGGAGACCGAGCTGAAAGGCGGCATGGCCTGCCGCATCGCACGCATCAGCTTCTCCGGCGAGCGGGCGTACGAAGTCTATTTCCCGTCCGACTACGCCGGCGCGGCGATGGACCTGCTCTGGAGCAGCGCCCAATCCAAGGACGGATGCCTGTACGGACTGGAAGCCTTGGGTACCATGCGCATTGAGAAGGGCCACGTCACCCACGCCGAGCTGGACGGCCGCATGACCATCGACGACGCCGGCCTCGGCAAGATGGCTTCCGCCAAGAAAGCCTACATCGGCAAGGCGCTGAAGGAGAGGCCGGAGCTGACCCGAGCGGATCGCCCGCAGCTGGTGGGTGTGTTTCCGAAGAATCGCGACCAGACCTTCAACGCCGGGGCGATCATCTGCGCCGCCGACGAAGTCAGCGGTCATGGCGAGGGTTGGATCACGGCCGTGACCCACTCGCCCGAGCTCGGGCACTGGATCGGGATCGGTTTCATCAAGGGTGGACACGAAGCCTGGCAGGACAAGGCCCTTGTCGCCGCCGATCCGGTACGCAAAGGCAATATCGACATCGAGGTCGTGTCGCCGCAGATGGTCGATCCGGCCGGGGAGCGCATGCATGGCTGAGCGCATTTCGGCCCTGGCGGGACACTATGAACCCGGGCGTTTTGGCGAGCCCGGCGACCCTGGCGTGACCCTGACCGAGATCCGGAACCTGGTGCTGCAGCAGATCGCCGCGTGGCCGGATACCGTGGACGCGGTCGCCGTCAAGGCGGCACGCATGGCGGGTGTCGACGCGGCGCCCGGTCCGGGGGCCGCGGCAGCCGGAAGCGAGGGCGCGCTGCTGCGCGTGGAGCCTCTCAAATGGTGGCTGTACGGCGCGCAGGCCGAAGCCCTCGACGCGCAGGAGGGCGCGACCCTGGACCTGTCCCACTCGCGCAGCCACCTGCGCATCACCGGACCCAAGGCCCGGCTGTGCCTCAACCGGCTGCTATCGCTGGATTTGAGGGAGCTGTCCTTTCCAGTGGGCGCGGTGGCGTCGACGGCGATGCATCATGTCAGTGTGACGCTATGGCGCTCCGGCGACGGTTTCGAGTTGTTCCTGCCACGGGGCTTCACCGTTTCGCTGTGGGAGATGTTGTTCGACACCGCCGTGCAGTTCGGCGTAGAGGTACAGCCGGGATTGGGGTGAGGGGGCGATTGACTTCGCGATTACGCCCTTCCCGTTGCTATGCATGCGTGGGTACCAAATGGGTCGTGCCACGCTATATTCCATTGACCTCACCCTGACCCTCTCCCCTGCGGGGAGAGGGAATCTTGGGGCCGGCACGGTGCCTGGATTGAATTGCAGGTGCTCTCCCCCCGGCAGGGAGCAGAAACATTGAGAAGACTCCCTCTCCCTTTCCAAGGGAGAGGGTTCGGGTGAGGGCTTGCCGATCTCCGAGACCGGCCTCTCACTCTTAACCTTCCGCCCAGGAGGGCATTGGGGATCCTGGAAGGCCGCGGCCTCAGCCTCGGGTATAGGTACCGATCAAGCGGTTCATGGCAATCACGTGGGGCTCGATCCTGTCCAGCAGCTCCCACATGCCGAGTCCGCCCTCGAGGTTGGGCTCGTTGTCGAGGGCCAGCACCCAGAAGTAGTACTTGTGCTCGCCGTGACCCTCGGGCGGCATCGGTCCGCCGTATCCGGTCTTGCCGAAGTTGTTCTGGCCGGCGGTGTAGTCCGATACGCCCTCCGGCAGTTCGGTGACCGAGCCCGGGATGTTGTACAGGGCCCAGTGCACGAAGCCATAGGTGCCGCCCGGCGACACCAGCGGAGCGTCGGGGTCGTGGCAGATCACCACGAAGGAACGGGCACCTTCGGGCGCGTTGCTCCAGGAAAGGGCGGGCGAGACGTCCTCACCTTCGCCGGTGTGGCGCGCCGGTATGGGTGCATCGTTTTTGAAGGCGGAGCTTTTCACCTGCATGTCGGAAAGTGCGAATCCCATGAACAGTCTCCTCGTCGATGAATGGAACGGATGCTCCATCGTAACGCGCGCCATGCCGCGGCGAAAGCCGGGCCTGAGAAACGCGGCTCGCGCCTCCGGCTAGTTTACCCCGTCACTAAGGTGTCAGCCGTCGGATCTCCCGCAGCAGCAGGCCGCGGGTAAGCTGCCCGAGGTGAGCCTGGTCGATGATCCCGTCAGGGCGGATGAAGATGGTGGTGGGCAGGCCCGCGCTGTCGAACCAGTCGAATACCTCGTTGCTGTCGTCGCCGTTGTTCGCGCTGGGATCGGGGTCGGTCCAGATCGGGTAGCTCACGCCCATGGAATCGGCGAACGGACGCACGGTGTCCCGCGACTGTCCGAGGGCTACGCCGACGATCACCACGTTGCGGTCCCGGTATTCGTTCCATGCCGACTCCAGCAACGGCATCTCTCGCCGGCAGGGCGGGCACCAGGTGGCCCAGAAGTTCAACACGATTCCCTTGCCCGCGAGGTCCGACAGGGCAACCGGCTTGCCGGAGAGATCGATGAGGCTGAAATCGGGCACCTTGTCGCCCGCCCGCAGCGCGGTGCCGTGCGACAGCGGGGCGATGGCCAGCAGCGACCCGGCCAGCACGACGGCACCCGTTGCGATTCCGCCGCTGGCGGCACGGAGGCAGCGCAGACGCTTTCCGTTGCCCAGCGGCCGCAGCCGATACAGCAGGTACAGCGTGCCGGCGACGAGTCCCGCCACCGGCAGGTAGCCCGGCTGCCACAGGTACAGCGCGGTCCAGGGCGCCGCCGCGTAGATGTCCCAATACAACGCAACGTAGACCAGCCGGGCCGCGACCAGGCCGGTGAGCACGCTGCCGCCGACGAGCAGGCGGGTGCGGGAAGCGTCCAGTCCGAGCCGCAAGGCCAGGCGAGAGCCGACCCACATCGCCGCGGCCAGGGAAAAGGCGAACGCCAGGATTCGGATCGAGACCAGCAGGGGCCCCAGGCTGACCGGTTCCGGCATCGTGCCCGCTACAGCTTCACGCGCCGCAGCCGCAGCGCATTGGTGATGACCGACACCGAGCTGAAGCTCATCGCCGCCGCGGCGATCATGGGTGAGAGCAGCAGGCCGAAGAACGGATACAGTATACCGGCGGCGACCGGAACCCCCAGGGAGTTATAGACGAAGGCGAAGAACAGGTTCTGCCGGATATTACGCATCACGGCCCGGCTCAGGTGGCGGGCACGGACGATCCCCATCAGGTCGCCCTTGACCAGCGTTACGCCCGCACTCTCCATGGCGATATCGGTCCCGGTGCCCATGGCGATGCCTACGTGAGCGCGCGCCAGCGCCGGCGCATCGTTGATGCCGTCGCCGGCCATGGCCACGATGCGGCCTTCGTCCTGGAGCTGTCTAACGGCGTCGGCCTTCTGGTCCGGCAGCACGTCCGCTTCGACCCGGTCGATGCCGAGTTGTTTTGCTACCGCGGCCGCGGTGGCGGCATTGTCGCCGGTAAGCATGACTACCTCGATTCCGTCCTCGTGCAGGCGGCGTATGGCTTCGCCGCTGGTTTCCTTCACGGGATCGGCGACGCCGAGCATACCCATGAGACGATCGTCCCGCACCACGAAAACCACCGTTTGCCCTTGCCGCCGCCATTCTTCCGCCCGGTGGCCGGCGCTGGTGTCTTCAACGCCAAGCTCCTCCAGCAGCCGGGTGTTACCCAGGGCCGCAGGTCTGCCGTCCACGGTGGCGCGTACACCACGCCCCGTCAGCGACTCGAAGCTCTCCACCGGCAACTTGCCGTCCACGCCCCGTTCCCGGGCGCCGGCTGCAATGGCGGCGGCAAGGGGATGCTCGCTGCCCCGCTCCAGGGCGCACGCCGTCTCGAGCAACTCGGTCTCCGAAACACCGTCCGCGGCCGCAACCGACACCAGCTTCGGCTTCCCTTCGGTCAGGGTGCCGGTCTTGTCCACGACGATCGTGTCCACGGTTTCCATCACTTCGAGCGCCTCCGCGTTGCGGATCAGTACGCCGGCACCGGCACCGCGCCCGGTGCCCACCATGATGGACATCGGGGTGGCGAGGCCCAGGGCGCACGGGCAGGCGATGATCAGCACCGCGACGGCGTTCACCACGGCGTGGGCCAGGCGCGGTTCCGGGCCCCAGACAGTCCAGACCACGAACGTCAATACAGCAGCCCCCACGACCGCCGGCACGAAATACCCGGCCACCATATCCGCCAGCCGTTGTATGGGTGCGCGGCTGCGCTGGGCCTCGCTGACCATCTGAACGATGCGCGCCAGCAGCGTATCGCCGCCCACCTTTTCGGCGTGCATCAGCAGGCTGCCCGTGCCGTTGACGGTGGCGCCGACCAGCTTGTCGCCGGTGGATTTCTCCACCGGGATCGGCTCTCCCGTCACCATCGATTCGTCGACCGAGCTCGCCCCTTCGATCACTTCGCCGTCGACCGGTATCTTCTCGCCGGGACGCACGCGCAGGGTCATGCCCCGTTGGACTTCTCCCAGGGGCACGTCCTGTTCCGTGCCGTCGTCACGGACCACGCGGGCGGTATTCGGCGCCAGGCCGAGGAGTCCGCGTATCGCGGCACCGGTCCGATCGCGGGCACGCAGCTCCATCACCTGGCCGATGAGCACCAGCACCGTAATGACCGCCGCCGCCTCGAAGTACACTGCGACCGTTCCGCCGCGGTGGCGCATGGTATCGGGGAACAAGTCCGGAAAGATCAGGGCGGCGACGCTGTACAGCCAGGCGACCCCGACACCCAGACCGATCAGGGTGAACATGTTCAGGCTGCGGTTGACCAGGGACTTGTAGGCGCGCTCGAAGAACGGCCGGCCGCACCACAGGACCACGGGGGTTGCCAGGATGAACTCAACCCACTGCACGGTGTGCATCGACACAAAGCCCGGCAGCCACCCCGGCGCGAGATCCGCCACCATGGCCAGGACGAACACCGGCGCCGCGAGCGCCAGGCCCACCCGGAACCGCCGGGTCATGTCGATCAGCTCGGGGTTGGGCTTGTCTTCCAGTGTCACCGTCCGGGGCTCGAGCGCCATGCCGCAGATGGGGCAGTCCCCGGGTTCGTCCCGCACGATCTCGGGATGCATCGGGCACACGTACTCCGTTCGCGTCGGCAAGGTCGGGACTTCAACCTCCAGGGCCATGCCGCAGCTCGGACAGGCGCCCGGCTGGTCGGACTCCACGCCGGGGCACATGGGGCATACATACCTGCCCGCGGACCGGCCGGTCCGGTCCGTGCCACCTGCGGCGGCCTCGTGCTGATGGTGGTGGCGGGGGGAGGCGGGTTCAGCCATTTCGCCCCATCTCCCGCTCGCGGAACTCTTCGGTCGACGGCGCTTCGGAGGGTTGCGCTCCGAACGCATCGATTATCGGACAGCCGTGCACGGGTCCGCGCCCCGAGCACTGGTCGGCAAGATCGGTCAGGACGGTTCGCATCCGCTCGAGATCGACGATCTTGGCCTCGATCTCGCGCAGCTTCGACTCGGTGATCTGCTTGACCCGGGCCCTTTCGCCATCGGGCTCGTCGTGGAGATTCAAAAGCTCGGTGATCTCCGGCAGGCTGAAGCCCAGGCTCTTGGCCCTCCGGATGAAGACGAGACGGCTCACGGCGTCGCTGCCGAATCGGCGATAGCCGCCGCTCGAGCGCGGTGCCTCGGGCAGCAGGCCCCGCCGCTCGTAGAACCGGATCGTCTCGGGGCCGACGCCGCACAAAGTGGCCAACTGGCCGCGTGTCATGGTTTTCATGGCATCATGTTAAACCCTGTATCTAAGTACAATGTCAAGCCCGGGGCACGCCTGTCTCGATCGGACTGCCTGCCGGCAACCATAGTGGTGAAACCCGCAACCGTGGGCGCTGGGACAGGCCCGCCCCGCCGGAACAACACGCCGCAGATCGGCTACACTAGATCCACCGTCGTGTACACTGATCTTTGCCGGATCCCCAGGCGCTCCGCGCCCGACACGACGTCGCCGGGAAGCCGGCCCGTTCGCGCGATGGCATTGACACGCTCTTCACGCACATAGGGGTGGGAATGGGATGGCCACGGGACCCGCACACAGGGGATGTATGCCGCTGAAGACACTATAAGAAGATGACAGACAGTGGATCCAGGAAGCCTTCATCCCGGCGCGTGCTACCGGTGGTGGTGGACATGTGCAACCGGGTCAACGAGGTCTTCGTTCGCTACGTGGGGCCCATAGCCGATGACGTGGCCGTGGGGGCTTATGAGTCCTGGCTGGAGCTGGGCAATACGGGTCCGTCCGGTGTGGGGCATTACATCAATTTGCTCTCCGGTCACATCACTGACGAACAGCAACGGCGATCGTTCGGCGACGAGGCGCGAGTCGCAATGCGGAACGCGCTGGAGCGCCGCCGTTAACAAGTCCAGACAATAACAAGACCGCCATCGAGGGGAACGGTAATGCTGAGAAATAGTTCGATATCCCTGAAGTTCACACTGGTGTTCATGGTGTCCATCGTGCTGGTGGGGCTCGCATACCTTCTCCTGTTGCGCAACATATACGAAGCCCAGTTACTCAACCAGGCACGGACCACGGCCGACCACGTCGAAGCGTTCGGCTCATGGGTTTCCAAGCACGGACGCGTGTGGACAAAGGACGATCCGTCCAGCTTTCTCGGGAAGCTCGAGGTGGTTGACGCGGCTTCGTTGAGAGACGGCACTCCGAAGACCGAAGTGTTTTATTCCAAGAATCCCGCGCTTGCCCAGCGGGAGTTCTCGGAGGCCGTAGCCGCCTCCAACTCCCACGCGCGGTTCAGGATGACTTCCGACAACTTCATGAATCCGCTCAACAAGCCCGACGCTTTCGAAGCCCACGCCATCAGATTCGTGCGGCAACAGAACGTCGAGGAATATCACGAGCTGAAGAGTGGAGTGTATCGCTATGCCCGGGCGGTTATCGACAAGCCGTCCTGCATCTCCTGCCATGGGTCCCCGGACGCGGCCCCCAAGGAGGTGACCGACCGCTACGGTACCGAGAACGGTTTCGGTTTCAAGGCCGGCGACGTGGCCGGTGTGATCAGCGTGACCATTCCGGCCGAGCCCTTGTCGGCGACCTTCTTCCGCGTGGTCGGGCCGGCGGAAGTGGCTCTCGTGGTGCTGGCCTTCCTGATCGCCTACCTCTATATCCGCGTGGGCGTGGTCAAACCGGTCCAGGAGCTGACGCAAACGGCGAACCAGCTCTCCACCGGGCGCGACGCGCCCGTAGGCGCGGAGGGGGTCAGCCAGAAATCCCGCAATGAGATCGACCAGCTCCGGCTGTCGGTGAACCGGCTCCGCAACAGCATGCAGATCGCAATCCGCCATCTGCGCGCGGCTCACGAGAAGAACAAGTGACCCTCTGAGCCGCGAAGCCGGCCCGGCCGGCCGGTGTCCCGGCATGCCACAGCCCTTGGGACCATGGCCCATGGGTCCGTACCCCCATCGGACCGTAGTCCATCATGCGCGGCCCCATCTTTCGTTCTATTGATGTTTCAAATCGGTTTAGTTATATATTAAACATCTGAATATAGATAGAAATTCCAAGGAACGATATATTTCACATGATCACTGCCGGCCAAATGCGCGCCGCCCGCGCCCTGCTCGGTATCGATCAACGCCGGTTGGCCGAGCTGGCTGGGTTGTCGGTGCCCACGATCCAGCGCATGGAGTCAAGCCAGGGCACCGTCCGCAGCAACGTCGAATCCCTGGTAAAGGTGGTCGATGCCTTGTCGCGGGAGGGCGTGGAGCTCATCAGTGAAGGGGTGGTCAGCGGCGGCGGCGGGCGCGGCGTACGTCTCAAGAACGTTCCGGCGGAGATCTCCTAGTGCATCCCGTCGCTGAATGCTGCAATCCTGGCCCCGGGGTGCATTAGGGTATGGATGCGGCCTCGTGGTGCGCAGGCCTGGCAGTGGCCCTGGCCCTCGTATCGTCGGCAGTTTCCATGTTGGCGGGGACTTACCCGCGGTTGATGCGGCTGCTGGTCATGCCTCTGTTTTCGGCCTCGGGATCTGCGGCGGTGGCCGCCGGCCTGACGGCCCTGTGGCACGGCGGCGTGGCGACGGCAACGCTTCCCTTGGGGCTGCCATGGCTGCCGTGGCGGGTGCGCATCGATACCTTGTCCGCTTTCTTTCTCGCGGTGATCGGCGTGGTGACCATCGCATCCGGCGTGTACGGGACGACTTATGCACGCGGCCTTGAACGCGGGCGCGACTCCTTGCCGGTCCTCGGCGGCTTCACTGGCTTGTTCGTGGCCGGCATGCTCATGGTGGTTCTTGCGGACGACGCGTTCATGTTCATGGTCTCCTGGGAGCTCATGTCGCTGGCGTCGTACTTCCTGGTGGCCTTCCACCACGAACAGGCTGCCAACCGCCGCGCCGCCCTGCTTTATCTCATCATGGCCCAGGTCGGCGGCCTTGCCATCCTGCTGGGATTCAGCGTGCTCGCCGCGTACGGCGGCGGCTTCGCCTTCGAGAACATGCGGCAGGCGCATCTCTCGTTCACTTGGGCCAGCGTGGCGTTCGTGCTGGCCTTCGTCGGTTTCGGTATGAAAGCCGGACTGGTGCCGTTGCACGCGTGGCTGCCCGAAGCGCATCCCGCAGCGCCTTCCCACATCTCCGCCCTGATGTCCGGGGTGATGTTGAAGGTCGCGGTCTACGGCTTCATCCGTTTCGTGCTGGACCTCACCGGTCAGGCGTACTGGCAGTGGGGGGTCGCCGTCCTGATCGCCGGCAGCCTCTCGGCCCTGATGGGAGTTTTGTACGCGCTCATGCAGCACGATCTCAAGCGCCTGTTGGCATACCATTCCGTAGAGAACGTCGGGATCATCTTCATCGGGCTGGGGTTGAGCCTTTTGTTTCTTTCCACCGGACACGTTCTGCTTGCCGCCTTGGGCTTGGTGGCGGCCCTGTACCATACGCTGAACCACGCTTTGTTCAAGGCGCTGCTTTTTCTTGGCGCCGGTGCGATCCTGCACAGCGCCCATGAACGAGACCTGGAGCACATGGGCGGCCTGCTGCGACGCATGCCGTGGACCGGGCTGTTCTTTCTGATCGGCTGCCTGTCCATCTCCGCGCTGCCGCCTTTCAACGGGTTTGCGTCCGAATGGCTGACCTTCCAGACGGCGCTGCAGGTCTGGCAGCTCGACAGCGGGGTGCTGCGAAGCCTCGTTCCAATCGCCGCCGCCACCCTGGCGCTGACCGGCGCCCTCGCCGCCGCCTGCTTCGTCAAAGTCTACGGCGTAGCATTTCTCGGACGGGCACGCAGTCGGCACGTGCGCCGCGCCCGCCCGGTGCCGCCCGGAATGCAGGCCGCCCAGGCCATGTTGGCAATCCTGTGTCTGCTGTTCGGCGTCTTCCCTACGTCCGTGGTGGCGGTCCTGAACGCGGTGCCGCTTCAGCTCCTGGGCCGGGGCCTGCCCCAGATTACAGCCCATGGTGGACTCTGGCTCACACCGGTGACCCCGGCCACGGCGAGTTACAGCGCACCGCTGGTGGTGTTGTCGCTGGCGGGCATGGCGGCGTTGGTGGTGTGGATATGGCGGCGGGGTGCGGCCCGCCGGGTACGGCCCTGCGATCCATGGGACTGTGGATTCGCACGGCCGACGCCGCGCATGCAGTATACCGCGACAGCGTTCGCGCAGCCCATTCGCCGGGTGTACGGGATGTTGTTCCACATCGACGAAGGCACCCAGACGCAGGCGGACGGCAGCGCCCGCCACCACCTGCAGGTGGGCGACCGCGCCTGGGGGCTGCTGTACGTTCCGGTGGTGTCGGCGGTGGAGTCGGCGGCCCGCCGTGTAGTCCGTATTCAATCAGGCAGCGTGCGTATCTATCTGGGCTGGACCCTGGCGACCTTACTGGTGCTGCTATGGATCATTTCCTGACCCCCATCGCCTGGGCCTGGGCGGCCGTCCAGGCGCTTTGCTATGCACTTCTGGCGCCATTGCTTGTGGGCTGGATCCGCAAGTGCAAGGCGCGGCTGCAGAACCGGCGCGGCGCGCCGGTGATCCAGCCCTGGCGCGATCTCGTCAAGTTGATGGGCAAGGAAGTGCGCGTCGCCCATACCGCGTCGCCCCTGTTTCGCGCCGCGCCCTACATCGTGTTCGTCGCTACCTGGCTGGCCGCGGCCACCGTGCCCCTGGCCGCCAGCACGCTGCCGACCGCGGCGATGGCGGACATCATCGTTCTGGTGGGGTTGCTGGCCCTCGCCAGGTTCTTTCTGGCATTGGCCGGGATGGACGTGGGCACGGCTTTTGGCGGCATGGGCGCCTCGCGGGAGATGCTGGTGTCGGCGCTGGCCGAGCCCGCAATGCTGATGGCGGTCTTCACCCTGGCCATGAGCGCCCACAGCACCAACCTGGCGAGCGTCGTGGATTCCCAGCTCGCAGCCGGTCTGGTGCTGCGTCCTTCGTTGTTGTTTGCCCTGGCCGCCCTGATCCTGGTGGCAGTGGCGGAGACCGGGCGGATCCCGGTGGACAACCCGGCAACGCACCTGGAGCTCACCATGATCCACGAAGCCATGATCCTGGAATACTCCGGGCGGCACCTGGCGCTGATGGAATGGGCGGCGCAAATCAAACTGATGCTATACGGCGTGCTGATCGCCAACGTGTTCTTTCCCTGGGGCATTTCCCAGGGTCTCGAGCCGGTGTCCATGGCCGTGGGCCTCGCGGCGGTGGTGCTCAAGCTGGCCGGCCTCGGCGTGTTTCTGGCAGTGGCGGAGACGGTGCTTGCCAAGATGCGGTTGTTCCGAGTGCCCGCTTTCCTGAACCTTGCCCTGCTGCTCGGCCTGTTGGGCCTGCTCGGCTACGTAATACTCGAGGTAGGCGCTTGACCATCGCCGATCTGCCCCTGCTGCAGCAGCTGGTGCTGGTGCTCGCCGCCCTGGTGCTTTTCACCTCGTTCGTCCTGCTGGAGCAATCCAGGCTGGTTGCCGCCATACACGCCTTCGCCTGGCAGGGCGCGCTGGTGGCGGCGGTGACCACCGTGGTCGCCGCCAGTGGACAGGCCACTCACTTGTACTTCTCGGCGCTCCTTACCCTGGTGCTGAAGGCGGCGCTGATTCCATGGATGCTGCACCGCCTGGTTCATCGCCTGGGGCTGGACCGCCACGCGGATTCGCTGCGCCGGCCGGCCCTGGTCACCATGGCAGGGGTCGCGCTCGTGATTTTCAGCTACTGGCTGGTGCTGCCCATCGTCGAGCAGGAGCTGTCCTTCACCCGCAACATCGTCGCCGTCAGCCTCGCGGTAGTCCTGATCGGTCTTCTGATGATGGTATCGCGCCAGCAGGCGGTGGCGCAGGTCCTCGGCTTCATGTCCATGGAGAACGGCTTGTTCCTGTCGGCGGTGTCCTCGACCGCGGGCATGCCGCTGGTGGTGGAGCTGGGTGTGGCATTCGACGTCCTGGTGGCCATGGTCCTGTTCGGCGTGTTTTTCTTCCAGATCCGGGAAAGCATCGACACCCTGGATGTCGATCGCCTCAACCGTCTGACCGAATCGGTGGAGGCGGGCGAATGACGACCCTGCTGATCGTGGTGTTCACGCCCGTGGTCGGGGCGGTCCTGTTGGGTTTGATCTCTTCCATGCGCTACGCCGGGTGGTTGAACGTGGCGCTGTCCGCGGTGTCTTTCGGCGCCGCGCTGCGGCTCGCCTGGCTGGTCGCCGGGGCGGGCGAGATGTCGGCGTTCAGCTTCCGCGTCGATGCATTCAACGTGTACCTGGTGGTCCTCACCACCTTCGTGGGCCTGACGACGTCGATATTCTCCCGGCCCTACATGCGCCACGTATGGGAGACGGGAAAAACAAACGACAACGGCATGCGTGTCTACCACTCCATGTATCAGGCGTTCATGTTCACCATGCTGCTGGCGTTGACCACGGACAACCTCGGTGTGCTCTGGGTGGCCGTCGAGGGAGCCACGCTCACCACGGTGCTGCTGGTTTCGTTGTACCGGACGCCGGAGGCGGTGGAGGCCGCCTGGAAATATTTCATACTCTGCGGCGTCGGCATCGCACTGGCGCTGTTCGGCACGGTGCTGACCTACTTCGCGGCCCGCCACGTCCTGGCCGACCCCGAAGCGGGCCTGTCGTGGAGCATCCTGTTCCAGCACGCCGGAGGTCTGGAACCTGCGGTGATGAGCCTGGCTTTCGTCTTCCTGTTGGTGGGTTACGGCACCAAGGTGGGGCTGGTGCCCATGCATCAGTGGCTGCCGGACGCTCATTCCGAAGGTCCGACGCCGATGTCTGCCGTGTTGTCGGGCCTGCTGCTCAACGTCGCCTTGTACGCCCTGATCCGGGTCAAGATGCTGGTGGACGGTTCCCTCGCCGGCACCGCCACGCCGCATATCGCGGGCTACCTGTTGATGGGCTTCGGCATGCTGTCGTTTCTGGTGGCGGGCCTGTTCCTGCACCGGCAGCGCGATATCAAGCGCATGTTCAGCTACTCCTCGATCGAGCACATGGGCCTGATGACCTTCGCCTTCGGTATCGGCGGACCGTTGGCCACCTTCGGCGCTCTGCTGCACATGCTGGTGCATTCGCTCACCAAGTCGGCGATCTTCATCACCGTGGGCCACGCGGCCCAGATTGCCGGAACGCAGTCCATCGAACGCATCCGGGGCTTGATCCGCACCCAGCCGGAGGTGGGCTGGTCCCTGTTGATTGCGGCGGTCGCAGTGGCGGGCTTTCCACCCTTCGGCGTGTTCACCAGCGAGTTTCTGGTGTTGAACGCCACCATGAATGCGCAGCCCTGGCTGACACTGGCGTTGCTGACCGGGCTCGGTGTCGCGTTCGCGGGTTTGTTCCGTCACTTGCAGCCCATGGTCTACGGTGCCGCACCCGACGGACAGGAGCGGGTTTCGGCCAACATGCTGCCCGTCTACGCGCATCTCGGGATCGTTCTCTGGCTCGGCCTGTCCATACCGGGATTCCTGTGGCGTTGGCTGGACCGTGCCACCGAGTTGATAGCGGGAGGTCATCTCTTGTGAGCGAGGGCTGGGTGCATGGCTTCATTGTACTTTTGAATGACCGGCGAGTCACAAGCGGTGCCGTGGACCCGGATACGCTTGCGCCGGCGTACCGGATAGTGTTGAGCCCGGAGGACTGGGGAACCGCGGGCATGGTCGCCGCCGAAGCCGGCCGCCGGTTCGCAGGCGTGTGGGGTGATCCCTATCGCGATCGGATTGTCGTTCGCGCCTGCCTGGAGCAGGGGGGGACCTATCTGGTGCTCGAAACCACGGTGCCGCTGCCCGAGCCGGTGCTGCCGTCGCTGACTTCTTTCTTCCCAGGCGCCGATCGCATGGAACGCCACTTGCGAGACCTGCTCGGTGTCGGGTTTCCCGATCACCCCGACGCGCGGCGCTGGACCCGCCACCAGGCGTGGATGGAGTCCGATTTCCCGCTGCGGGCCGATTTTCCGGCCCGCGGCACGGCGACCGGCCGCACGTCTGGGGATGCAAGCTATCCCTTCACCCGGGTCGAAGGCGGCGGCGTCTACGAGATACCGGTCGGGCCGGTGCACGCCGGGATCATCGAGCCCGGCCACTTCCGCTTCCAAGCTGTGGGCGAAACCGTACTTCGCCTGGAGGAACGCCTGGGCTACGTGCACAAGGGTGTGGAGAAGATCGCCGTGGACCGGGACAGCGCCGGCCTCGTGCGCCTGGCGGGGCGCATTTCCGGGGACTCGACCGTGGCTCATGCCTGGGCCGCCTGCCAGGCCGTTGAGCGCGCCGCGGGATGTGACATTACGACGCGCGCCGCCGAGCTGCGGGCCATCATGGCCGAGCGCGAGCGTGTCGCCAATCATCTGGGGGACATCGGCGCGGTATGCAACGACGTCGGGTTTGCATTCGCCCACGCCCAGTGCGCGAGACTGCGCGAGTGGTGGCAGCGCCGCAGCCTGGAACTGTTCGGACACCGACTGATGATGGATGCCCTGGTTCCCGGTGGCGTCGCTTGCGATCTGGACACGCGCGGTGCCGACTTGCTGCGCGCCGACCATGCCTCGCTTCGCCGGTCCCTGGAGCCGGTGTTCGCCATTGTCGACGACCATCCGTCCCTGGACGACCGGCTCCAGGACACCGGTCGATTGTCGGAGGACGATGCCCGTGCCTTGGGCTGCATGGGCTACGTGGGCAAGGCCAGCGGTGTCGAGTACGACGTTCGCCGGGACAGCGCCTACCCGCCGTATGATCGCCTCGGCGAGTGCCTGCAAGCCGAGCAGGGCGGCGCGGCAAGCGGCGACGTAGCCGCCCGTGTTCGGATACGCATGGGCGAGGCGCTGCAAAGTCTCGACCTCATGGACCGGCTGTTGAACGCCTTGTCTCCCAGAGAAGTGGTCACGGGGATTCTTCCGCCGAAGCCGGATGCCGAGGGACTCGGACTGGTGGAGGGTTGGCGGGGCGAGATTCTTACCTACGTTCGATTCGGCAAGGGAGGGAGGGTGGCGCGCTTCTTCCCCAGGGACCCGAGTTGGTTCAACTGGCCGGCACTGGAGCGCCTGATCGACGGCAACATCGTTCCGGACTTCCCGGTCTGCAACAAGTCCGTCAACGGCTCGTACTCGGGCCATGATCTCTAGGCCGCATATGCTTCGATGCAGGTCGGCGTTTATGCCGACAACGACGTATCGTCCCGGTACCGGCAGTCCCCCCAGGAACTGCTCCGGGAGAGGGAGCCAGGTGGCTCTTCGGGCGGGTTGCCCCCCGACCGTGGCGCATCGTTCATGAAAAAACAGTCACTCACGAAATTGTTTCAGCTCAACCTCCCATGTACCGAATCCTGAAAGCCTGTATCAGAACGGGTGTCGTCACGGAGGCTTTGCCCGGCTTCGACGATGCCGATGTCGAAGCCGCCGGTGTCGAGCTGCGGCGGTTGATCGACGCGCGTTTCAGACGCAGCCTTGCCATCCGGCAGGTGGACGCAGGGTCATGCAACGGCTGCGAGCTCGAGATCCACGCATTGAACAACGCCTACTATGATGTCGCCCGCTTCGGCGTTCACTTTGTCGCGTCCCCGCGCCACGCCGACGCCCTGCTGGTGACGGGGCCGGTGTCGCGGCACATGGAGACAGCCTTGCGACGCACGTGGCGTGCGACGCCCAACCCCAAGTTCGTGATTGCCGCGGGAACATGCGCCTGCGACGGCGGCGAATTCGGTATCTCCTACGCGAGCTGCGGCGCGGTGGAAAACGTGATTCCCGTGGACGTCAAGATTCCCGGCTGCCCGCCATCGCCGCTTGCTCTGATCAAGGGTCTGATCTCCGCACTGGGACGCGGCGGTTCGACGGACTGAAAACAGCGACGATGCCGGCGGCTGGAGCGGCCTTCCGCGACGCCCGCCAGTGCGGACGCTTATCCCTCGACCAGCTGGGTGATATCGTGGGCGACGGCCTTCACGCTGTCGTCGCTGCGAATCAGCAGCCGCACTTTGCCTTTACGGTCGAAGGCATAGACGGCGCTGCCGTGAGAAACCTCGTAGTTGCCCTGGGCGTCGGGGTCGCCATAGCCGTAGGTGGTGCGGTAGCGTTTGGTGATGGCGTCCAGCTCGTCCTTGGAGCCCGTAAGGCCGATGAAGCTCTTGCCGAACGCTTCGGTGTAGGAGCGGAGCACCTTGGGTTTGTCGCGCTTGGGATCCACACTGACGAACAGGACCTCGACCTGCTTCGCGACATCGGGGGGCAGAGTTCCGATGACGTTGCGCAGGCGCCCGAGAGTGATCGGACAGGTATCCGGGCAATTGGTGTAGCCGAAATACAGCAGATTGATCTTGCCGTCGTACTGCTTCTCCGTGACGGTGTCGCCGTTCTCGTTGGTCAGCGTGAAATCCAGCTCGGGCATCACGCCGCTGATGTCCTTGGTTTGCCACGACGGCTGCCCTCCGCAGCCCGCCACCATCAGTGCCAGGGCGCTGATCGCTATAAGTCGTCTTGCCATGCTGTTACTCCTGCCAGGGAGGTTTGATCGCAAAAGATGTCTTTAGATCTTCGCCGTTGCCGAGGTGAAGAGTCACTGCCACCGAGTCTCCCGGCTGCAGCTCGTGCCGCGGATGCATCATCATGAGATGGTAGCCGCCCGGCTGAAACGCCACGCGCCCGTGGGCGGGTATCGCCACCGACTCGACCGGGGCCATGGACGCGATGCCGTTTTCCTCGCTGGTCCGATGCAGCCGAACATCGTCGAATGCGGGACTGGAAGCGCCCACCAGACTGCGGTCCCCACTTCCGTCGTTCTCCAGCACGAAATAGCCGGCCATGGGATGGTTGCCGGGAACATGCCGTATCCAGGCGTTGGCGATTACCAGCGTCGAATCTGCGTGGACCGGGCCAACTGCAACCAGGAAACAGGTGAATACGATTCTTTTCAACATTCGGCCGGGAAGCGGTACCGCGCGGGCTCTTGCCAGTGGCACAGTGGCGAACAAAGCAGCGAGTAACAACTACTGACCCGATTCGGGAGAGGGAAGTTCCCGTCCGCCGGACGCGTCCGTTGGGGAGCGGTCGTCGGTCTGCATCATGTAATTGACCACCACCAGTATGCCGAGCACGCTCATCATGGCGGCAGGAATCCAGGTGAGGAGGCCGCCAATCTGTTGGTCGGTGGCGGAGGCGATCGGCCAGGCACGCCCACACACATCATAAACATCATACAGGTCCTTGCCCGACAGGGCTATGTACGCTCCCAGGACGATCTGCGGCACCATTACGAGAAACAGGATCACGACGCGGGCGCCGTAGCTTACGACTACACCGCCTCCGCCGGTTTTCGGGTTCAGCATCAACCACCAGAACAGCAGCCCGTCGATCAGCATGCTCCAGTTCATGACGTGGTACAGCGTGAGGTCCAGCATGGCATCGAAATGAACGGCCGGTGTGAGCCAGAAGTAGATCAGGCCAACGAACAGGACCGGCGCCACTATCAGGTTTTGAACGAAGCCATAGACCAGGCGTACCACGGCATGGTGCCATCCCTGCCGCAGCCACAACCGTCGAATCGCAAGCGGCGTGCCGAGCCACAGGATTCGCCACGGCGCGGAGACGGCAATCAGAAAAGGTGCCAGGTGGTGCAGGACGAGATGCTGCAGCCGGTGCATGAAGAACAGGTACTGCGCGTAGTAGTCGAAACGGGTGTGTATCACCGCGTAGCACAGAACGAACCCCGCGAGGAAGTTCACGCGGCGCCCGATATCGATCGCCTCGCCGGCCACCCTTGCCGCCCGCAGACCGCGGAAATAAAGTACCAGCACCAGGACACTGCCGATCACGACGGGAAGGGAAAACTGATACGGCGCCAGGTAACGCGCCACTTCGAGCAAGGCCATGGCGGGAGTCTACACCAAGCGGTTACTCGCTCCCTTGCCGAAGAACTCCCCCGACCGCCGGCCCGTGACGATCGGTGTCGATTGCCGCCGCGGCCCGGCCGCGATTCAGCGGCGGTATCGCTTCAGGTATTGCTCATGATGGTCGCGGTTATAGCTGCGTTCGCGGCGATCCCGGGTGGGATCGGGATGGTAGCCGGGTGAAGGACGATACCGCTGCCGGTGGACGTTATAGTACGTATAGGGGCGGTCCGACTTTATCCGCAGCGCCACCCGCGACCCGAGATAGACGTGCGGCGGCAGCGTGCGCACTCGCATCCAGGCGTTGTTGGATCGGTAGTAGTAATAGCCCGAATAATAGTTGAAATAGACACCCGAGTTCGGATAGTAGCTGTAGTCGTAGTAGTACGCGGGATTATTGGGGCCGTCTATAGGGGCCGGGCCCGTAGACGTCGGCCACGCACGCGGGCAGCAACATCGTCAAGGCCAGGAGCCACGCCGCGGCTGGTAATTTGAATCGGTTGTTGATTTCCATGGGCGAATAAGTAGCATGGTTTTTGCCACCGCCCTTTGATTTGGATCATAGTATTCGGTCGTGACGGGCGGCCCGCGCCTTCCCCGGCGCCGGGACGCCTACTTCATGTAGCCCGCGACGATTTCGCCCACCTGTCTATCCACGGCTCCAGCCAGATGAGGACGCACGTGCTCCGCGAACCACGGGGCGGCGATGTTTCTCGAGATATCATCGAGTGCCTCCCGCGTGTCAAAGAACACCAGAAGTATCGCGTCGGCATCGTCGACCCGGACCAGCGAGGCGCCGCGAAACGCGGGATGGGCGCCGGATAACTTCCTCCTGAAACTGATCCAGCTCTGATGTCAGATCCATCCAATCAACGGATGGTTGCAGCGTAAAGCGGTTTACGACGACGTGCATCTCTCGGGGCTTCCCGTCCTGTTCATATGAATAGGTTACCATGGAGTGCCTCGTTGTCATCTCATCGCTTCCCGGGTCCACAAAGCGCAGTCGGCGGCCGCGGGGGTCTGCCGCGGGACTAATGTACCCCGCCAGAAATGATGCAAATGATTTCAGGCTGGGATGACGGTGGCCCCGATCCGCAAACGGGCGCCGCCGGGGTCTTTTTCAGTCGCTCCCCGATACTCGCTTGGTGAAAAAGACCCCGGCGGCGCCCTTTCGATGCTCTATCGAACAATCCAACCCGGATCGGCAAGCCGCCGATAAGTTACAGACTGTTTGACGGGGTACACTAGCAGGCTGTTGAAAAAACAGCCTGCTAGTGCGAGGCAGGGATGTCTCGCCGCGAATCAAGCACTGTAAGTGCTTGATTCGGCGTAGCCGAGTGCGGACAGGCGCTGCGCCCGGCGCGTTGAAAAAGGCCAGGAAGGCGTTTTTCAACGTCCTGCTAGGAGCCTGTCCGTTTCGCGACGAAGCGCGCAAGAGGCGGGCCGAGGAACAGGACGATCACGAAGCGCACCGTCTGCAGGGTCATGACGAAAGGAAGGTCCACCTTGGCGGCGGCGGCGATGATGGCGATGGCGTCCATGCCCCCGGGACTCGTTGCGAGGTAGGCGGTCAGTGGATCGATGCCCGTGGCCTCGCTGAGTATGAAGGCCAACCCGCCGCAGAAAGCGAGCAGCAGGAGAATGGACAACACCATCTGGGGAAGGGCCCGCGATGCGTGCATGATGATGGGCCGGGTGAAGCGCAGACCGATGTTCCAGCCGACGAAGGCGTAGCTGGCGGCAAGCAGCCACGGCGGCAGCTCGATCGTCATGAGCCCCGTAGCGTGGAGCACGGCGCCGGCAATCATGGGCACCAGGAAGGCACCCGCCGGCAGCTTCAGCCGGGCACCGATCCAGCCGCCGCCCCCGGCGAGCAACAGCGTTCCGGCAAAAGCCGCCCAGTCCAGGGGCGGGAACCAGATGATGGCCGATGCGGCGGTGGCGGGCAGCCCGACCCAGAAGCGCGCCACCAGCGCCGCCGATACGGCGACGAAAACCACCCGCAGGTACTGCATGAAGGCGACCAGACGGGCATCCGCCCCGAAAGCCTGTGCCATCAGCATCATCGCGGTCGCGGCGCCGGGCGACGATCCCCATACCGCGGTGCTGCCCGGCAGGTTGCTCCAGCGGCTCATCAGCCAGCCGAGAACGCTGCTGGCGGCCAGAACCGACATCACCACCGGCAGGAACAGCGGCCAGGACAAGAGAAAGGTGCCGACGATCTGCGGATCGATGGCCCTGGCGATGAGGCAACCGATGATCGCCTGTCCGAAGGTGAAGCCGGGCCCCGAGGCGCGAATGGTGGCGGCGTTGAGACCGAGCACGATTCCGGCCGCCATCGGCCCCATCAAAAGGGCGGCCGGCATGTCGATCCATTCCATGCCGGCCACCAGCGCGACGGAGATTGCGAGAAGCACGGTCCATTGCAGCACTGGAGAGCGTTCGGAGAATCGACCCGCCGCGGCTGTCTCTGCGATTTCCGTCACGATGACGGCACCGGGCCCGCGATAAGGTACTGGCGTTCGGCGGAGGTGTGCCGGAGGAACGGATTCACGGCCCTGGAATGCAGGATAGGCAAGCAGCCCCGACGGCCACGGTGCCGAGGGCGAATGGCAGATACTTCATCACGGCCCGGAAGTATAAGTGGTTCGCCACCCGGCCTGCAGCACGGTGCCCGCAAGCCGTTCACGAGACCCAGCGGCGTGGGGCGCGCCCGCAGCCGGGCAATTAATGACCCCACTGGTGCTGGGCTATACTTGCGGGTATCACGGACACGGGAGCGTTGCTGTCCCGCAAGCCCCCTCTCCCAGGGGAGAGGGTTGGGGTGAGGGGATCATCAAGGCGGACAACTGTGTGAGCGTTTACGCTGAGTTTGCGATTGTCTTGGCTGCGGTGGCGATTGCGACGCAACGCACTGCGGGGCGCGCTCGTGCCGTACGGGCGATCAGTTCCCGAAAAGTCGAGCGTGCGACGGGGCATCCGGGATCCGGTGTCACCGCGTTGGATAGACTCGTTAATGGGAGAGGCTCTCGATTGATCAGGCACTACGACATACGGCTGGCGTGTGCCCGGGATGTCCGGCGGATCGCGTTGATGTCGAAGAACCTCATCGAGACGGGCCTCGGCTGGTCCTGGACGGACCATCGCGTGATGGCGAGCCTCCAGGATCGCGCCACCAACGTTGCCGTGGCGCACGACGGCGGGCGGCTCATTGGTTTCTGCATCACGAAGTTCAGGGCCGAGGAAGGCCATATACTGCTGCTAGCCGTCGACGAGGCACACCGGCGGCAGGGCTTGGGAACGGCGCTGGTGCGATGGATGGAAAAGACCGCCCTGGTGGCCGGGATCGGCATCATGTACCTGGAGGCCAGGCTCACCAACGCCGGCGCAAGAAAATTCTACGAGGCGCTCGGCTACCGGGAGTTCAAGCTCGAGCGGGGCCGCTACCGGGGCATAGAGACGGGTGTGCGCCTGGGCAAGGACCTGTGGGCGTGACAGAGGGCCGCGCCCCGGCGCATCCAGGCGTCTGATCCGGTGAAGCGCACAGGCCTGCTCATGAAGTGACCGCACATGTGCCGTCGTCAGCCAAGATGGCATGCAGACCCAAGCCATAACTGGTAACAGTGCTGGCCAGGGCCGAAGGCAGGTCACTGAAGGTGTCGCAGCAGCTGAACTCGAAAGTGTACGACCACGGTTGCGAGCCGCCATGCGTGACGGCGAATATGCCGTCGTATGACCCGGGCGGGAGGGACGTTGTGCCGGACAGCACCGCGCTCCCTGACGGGAAGTTGCTGCTGTTCAAGGTGGTGGTGACCCCATTCGTATCCCTGGCCACCACCTCCGCCGTGTAATCGAAGGTGCCGCTCGGTAAAAGGGTGACCGCCAAGGTGACCACGCAGCCTATGGGCGAACCCGGTCCGGTCATTTCCATTCGAGACGTTTGGGCATGGGCCGGCAATAGCACTGTTTCGACGATCGGCTTTTGCCAGCGGGACACGAGCAGCCCCCCCAGGGCCGCGGCCCCGGATTTACCCAGCGCCCGGAACAGCCGTCTCCGTGCGGCCCCGGTGGGGTTGGGATCGGAATCATGGGGTTGGTCGGAGACTACCTTGCCTGCGTGCTTTCTGATCATTATTCCCCTCCTTCTGGATAGCCGGTATTTCCGAAACGGTTGGTGATCACCGCATAATAGCAGCATGCAGGCAGGCCTAAAGACTTTTACCCGATCATGACGCGTAAGCGAGCGGAAAAGACCGACGGAAGGATCCGGGGCGCGGCAACCGGGGACGCGGAACGGCTCTGTGCCATCTATAACTACTACGTGGCGAACACGGTGATCACCTTCGAGGAACAGGCCGTGCCGGCGCCGGAGATGGGGCGACGGATAGCGGATGGCACATCCTCGTATCCCTGGCTGGTATGGGAGCACGACGGCACGATAGCCGGATACGCCTACGCTGCGGCCTGGCGCCCGCGCTCTGCCTACCGGTTCGCCGTCGAAACCACGGTGTATATTTCGCCGGAACGGGCCGGGCAAGGCATCGGTGCCGCCCTCTACGAAGAGTTGATCGAGCGGCTCCGCGCCTGCGGCTTCCACTGCGCCATTGGCAGCATCGCGCTGCCGAATCCCGCCAGCGTCGCGCTGCACGAGAAATTCGGCTTCATCAAGTTGGGGGAGCTGAAGGAGGTCGGCTGGAAGCTGGACCGCTGGGTGGACGTCGGTTACTGGCAATTGCTTCTGTGATGTCTCCCGCATAAGCTGATAGCCCCTCCACTACGACAAGGCAGCTTTCATGGCCGAGTATGTGCTCTATTGTTTCGCCCAGTCCGGGAATTCCTACAAGCCGGCGCTGATGCTGAACCTGTGCCAGGCGGACTGGTCGCCCCGATTCGTCGACTACTTCAACGGCGAGACCCGCACGCCCGAGTACCGCGCCATCAACGAGATGGGCGAAGTACCGGTGCTCGAACACGACGGCAAGCGGATCACCCAGTCCGGCGTGATCCTGGACTACCTCGCGGAGAAGCTTGGAGAGTTCGGCCCGCGGAGCGACGACGAGCGTCGAGAGATCCTGCGCTGGATCCTGTTCGACAACCACAAGCTCACCAGCTACACCGCCACACTGCGGTTCTTGATGAGCTTCACCGACTCCGGCGAGACGCCGGTGACGGAGTTTCTGCGGCAGCGCGCGAAAGGCGCGCTGGGTGTTCTTGACGGCCACCTGAAGTCGAGGAAATTCGTCATCGGCGACCACCCCACCATCGCCGACCTGTCCTTGTGCGGCTACCTGTTCTTCGAGGACGAGTTCGGGATGAGCTGGGACACCTACCCGCAGATCGGCCGCTGGCTGGAAGACATCAAGGCCCTGCCCGGCTGGGTGCATCCTTACGAGCTGCTGCCGGGACACCCGCTGCCGGGAAAGAAGAAAGAGTAGTGTAAAAACCTGCGCTCAGTCTGGGGGCGGATGGGCTCTCCCTCCCTCCGGGAGACGGGATAAGAAACTCCCTCTTCCTCTGGGAGAGGGGATCCCCTTTGCAACGATAGGAGATTCCACATGCAAATGCGTCAACTGGGCGCCACCGGCCCGAGAGTCTCCGCCCTGGGACTGGGCTGCATGAGTATGTCCGGCATGTACGGTGCGGCCGACCGCGCCGAGAGCATCGCCACGATCCACGCTGCGCTGGAGGCGGGCATCAACCTGCTCGATACCGGTGACTTCTACGGCATGGGCCACAACGAGATGCTGATCAGCGAGGCCTTGCGTGATCGGCCGCGCGACGAGGTGCTGATCAGCGTCAAGTTCGGCGCGCTGCGCGGCCCGGACGGCACCTGGTCTGGCTTCGATGCGCGGCCGCAGGGGGTGAAGAACTTCGCCGCCTATTCGCTGCAGCGACTGGGCGCCGACCACATCGACGTCTACCGCCCGGCGCGCCTCGATCCCAACGTGCCCATCGAGGACACAGTCGGCGCCATTGCCGAGCTGGTCGAGGCCGGCTACGTGCGCTACATCGGGCTGTCCGAGGTCGGCCCCGAGACGATCCGCCGCGCCAGCGCGGTGCAACCCATCTGCGACCTGCAGATCGAGTACTCGCTGATCTCGCGCGGCATCGAGAACGGCATCCTCGACACCTGCCGCGAGCTGGGCATCGCAATCACTGCCTACGGCGTGCTGTCGCGCGGCCTGATCAGCGGCCACTGGGAAACGGGCGGCACCGGCACCGGCGACCTCCGCAGCCGCATGCCGCGCTTCCAGGACGGCAACATCGATCACAACCTGACCCTGGTCGAGACCCTTCGCCGGATCGCCCGCGCCAAAGGCATCAGCGTCGCGCAACTCGCAACCGCCTGGGTCGCCGCCCAGGGCCCGGACATCATTCCCCTGATCGGCGCCCGCCGCCGCGATCAACTGACCGAATCCCTGGCCGCGCTTGAAGTCGACCTGACCTCGGCGGACCTGGCCACGATCACCGAAGCAGTCCCTAAGGACGCCGCCGCCGGTGACCGCTACGCGGCCCCGCAGATGGCCCACCTCGACAGCGAGACCGGCGCCTAGGCCACGCACCTAGGCCACGCACCTCCGCGAAGCAAAAGGATCCCCTCTCCCCTCGGGGGAGCTGCTGCAGGGCCTTGACCGGCCCCTTCAAGCCGTCCACCGCCCGCAGGCTCTCGCTCACGATGCCCTCAGCCTGCACCACCTTGGCCCGGCGCTTGAGCAAGGACCAAGCCCGCCGGTGAGCGGGCGACAGCGGTCGATACGGGCGCAGCTCCTCATGCTCATGGGCCAGATACCGGGCCAGCAAGCGGGCATCGACCGGATCGCTCTTGTTGCGCTCCCCGACACTGCGCCGGTAGTGCGCCAAGCGGTAGGGATCGACCAAGTACACCACCACGCCCCGGGCATAAGCCCGGTCCACCAGCTCCAAGTGATAGTGGCCGGTGGCCTCCACCGCCAGGGACAGCGGCCCCGACAGGCTGTCGAGCCACTGATCAATGGCCTTGCCCTGGTTGTCGATGCGCACCACCTGTTTCTGACCGTGGCGGGCGATCTGCAAATACCGGCTGTCGACGTCGACCCCGATCATGACGGGACTGACCTGTTGTGCCATACTGCCACCTCCAATCGTAATGGGTTGGACTGCCGGGGACCCCTTGAGCACAACCTTGCGATTAATCGGCAGTCAACGCTGCTAGATTCCACATCGGTGCTGAAGGCGGGGGTGGGACAGTTCTCTCCCGGTCTGTACCTAGAGTCAGAAGGGCAGGGTCGTCCCTCCACCCCCGGCAGCTTTATCCTCTCAGATTCCACTATTCGGGAACATAAAGGGCTAGGGTGAGGGGGCTGCTCTTAGGAACCACCCTCACCCTGGCCCTCTCCCGCCAGCGGGAGAGGGAAGTAGTCAAGCCGACCACGACAGGCCCACCCCGTTTGCCCGAATGAGTCCCATACCGTTCTGAACCCGCACCCCCGCTTGATTCCCCTAAAACGCTGGAGGTATGTTCCACCGGTCAAGATCCACACCGTCGGCGACAGGGAACGACAGTCGCGGGCCGAGCACCTCAAGAGAGATAAAACAACATGGCGACATTTCCCAAGAGCGCGAACGTCGTAATCATCGGCCAGGGCGGCATCGTCGGGGCCTCGGTGGCCCACCACCTGATCGAACGGGGCTGGGACGACATCGTCGGCCTGGACAAGTCCTCCATCCCCACCGACATCGGCTCGACCGCCCATGCCTCCGATTTCTGTTTCATGACCTCCCACGATCACATGAGCTGCTACACGACGCTGTACAGCGTCGACTTCTTCGAGAAGCTCGGCCACTACAGCCGCATCGGCGGCCTGGAAGTGGCCCGCGTCGACGATGACGAGCGCATGGAGGAGCTCAAACGCAAGGTGGGCTCCGGCAAGGCCTTCGGCACCCGGGTCGAGCTGGTCGGCCCGAAAAAGGTGAAGGAGCTGTTTCCCCTGGTGGAAGAGGACATGGTCCAGGGCGCCATGTGGGACCCGGACGCCGGCCTGGTGATCCCGCGCTCCCAGACTGTGGTCGGCGAACTGGTGGAGCGCGCCCAGAAGACCGGCAAGCTCCAGGCCTTCGCCAACACCCCGGCTACCGGCCTGGATATCAAGGACGGCCGCATCCAGGGCGTCGAAACCCCGCGGGGCTACATCGCGACCAACACCGTGGTGGTGTGCGCGGGCCTGTGGGGCCGGCTGATCGCCGAGATGGCCGGCGAGGACCTGCCCATCATGCCGGTCGATCACCCGCTGCTGTTCTTCGGGCCCTTCAACGAGTTCGCCGGCACCGGCAAGGAGATCGGCTACCCGCTTTTTCGTGACCAGGGCAACTCGGCATACCTGCGCGACACCGGCGACCCCAAGACTGCCGAGGGCGGCCAGCTCGAATGGGGCTACTACGAGCAGACCTCGCCGCGCCTGGTGCATCCCAAGGACCTTTTGGAAAAAGAGCAGGCGCGCCTGTCGCCCTCACAGCGCGACCTGGACGTGGAGCAGGTGATGGAAGGCCTGGAGAAGGCCATCGAGCTGACCCCGATCCTGGCCGAGCTCGGCTTCGACGAGAAGCGCTCCTTCAACGGCCTGCTGCAGGTGACCGCCGACGGCGGCCCCTCCATCGGCGAGTCGCCGGACGTTAAGGGCCTGTGGTACTGCGAGTCCGTCTGGGTGAAGGACGGTCCCGGCACCGGCAAGGTGCTGGCGGACTGGATGACGGACGGGCGCTTCGAGCTGGACGTGTTCGGCATCGACATCTCCCGCTACTACCCGGTCCAGCGCACGCCCACCTATATCTATGACCGCTGCTTCGAGACCGCTTTCAAGATCTACAACCCGCCGGTGCACACCCGCGAGCCGTACACCAAGGGCAGGGACTTGCGCCGCAGCCCGTTCTGGCCGCGCGAGAAAGAGCTCGGCGGCTACTTCATGGAAGCCGCCGGTTGGGAGCGCGCCCACGGCTACGCCTCCAACGAGCACCTGATCGAGAAGTACGCCGACCGGGTGCCCGAGCGTAAGAACGAATGGGACGCCCGCCACTTCTGGCGCGTGTCCAACGCCGAGCAGCTCGCCATGAGCGACGGCGTCGGCATGGTGAACCTGTCGCACTTCGCCATCTTCGACGTCTCCGGTCCCGACGCCGAGGCGTTGATGGAGTACGTCGCGGTGGCCAAGGTCGGCGGCAAGACGCCGATCGGCAAGGGTATCTACACCCACTTTCTCGACCAGGCCGGCGGCATCCGCTCCGACCTCACCATCATCCGCCTGGAGGAGGACCGCTACCGCGTGGTCTGCGGCGGCGACACCGGCCACCGCGATTACGTGTGGATGAAGCGCATGGCCGAGGAGCGCGGCCTCAAGGTGCGCATCGACGACCGCTCGGACGAGATCGCGACGCTCGGAGTCTGGGGTCCGAAGGCCCGCGAAACGCTGCAGAAAGTGGCGGACAAGCCGGAAGCCCTGAGCCACGAGAATTTTCCCTTCGCGAGCACCATGCACTTGCGTATCCGCGGCATCCCCATCTGGGCGTTCCGCATCTCCTACGTCGGCGAGCAGGGCTGGGAGCTGTACCTGCCGTTCAGCTACGGCCTGAGCCTGTGGGACCTGCTCTACGAGCAGGGCGTCACCCCCGTCGGCGTCGAGACCTACGCCAACAGCCGCCGCATGGAGAAGAGCCTGCGCCTGCAGAACGCGGACCTGCTCACCGAGTACAACCTCTACGAGGCCGGCCTCGCCCGCAAGAAGGTCAAGCCCGCCGACTTCCACGGCAAGAAAGCCTACCTCGAGCAGCGCGAGCGCGACCACCAGCCCGCGTACCTGTGCACCCTGACCATGCAGGAAAACACCGACGCCAAGGGCGTCGCCCGCTACCCGGTCGGAAGCTGGCCGATCATGGATCCCGAAACCGGCGACGTCCTCATCGACGAAGTGGGCCGCCGCTCCTACCTCACCTCCATCGCCTACGGCCCTTCAATCGGCAAGAACATCGCCCTCGGCTACCTGCCGAAGGCGTACGCCGAGGAAGGAAGAATCCTGACGATGGAGTACTTCTGCGAGCACTACCCGATCAAGGTCGAGGCGGTGGGGTACCGGGCGTTGTTTGATCCGGAGAATGAGCGGTTGAGGTCGTAACGCCGTGTACCGAGCCGTGTAGGAGCGGCTACACCGCGCTCGGGGCGTCAAGCTATCACGTAGGTGTTCGACGTAGAGGAATGGACCAGCAGACATCGTTGACAGGATGTCCACAAACACGGCCAGGTGGGACTACCAGCAGTGGCGCCCCGAACGCACGCTGCTCTACCAGCTTGTGAGTAAAACCGCGTGTAAAACCTGGTCAAAGAGCATTTGTTCCTACTATTCGAACCGGGTAAGATTCCTGCAGTCTGAATCAGATTGCCTTTGTTCTGCTCAGGCGTGAGCACTGCCATTCACAAGGAGGTGAGCCATGCCCCGTAAGACCCCGCTTCGCGCTGCCGGGAATTCCCCAGCACGTTATCCAGCGCGGCAACAATCGCGTGCCGTGCTTTGTTGCCGAGCAAGACTACCGGCGTTATCTGGATGACCTCGAGGCGGTTGCCCGCAAGCACCGCTGCCGAATACACGCCTATGTGCTGATGACCAATCCTGTGCACATGCTGGTGACGCCGACAAAGGAATACGGCATCCCGGATGAGCGGCCCGGACGGTACTGGTGGACACACCGTAGCGCACCCGGGAAGGCTACAAATGTTCCAGCTATGCCGCCAACGCCCAAGGTCGGCCCGATCCGCTGCCCGAGCCCCATCCCCTATACATGGCTCTGGGAGAGGCCGTTGCTGAGCGACAGCATGCCTACCGCGAATTGTTCCGCCACCAGCTCGAAGACGATGTTTTGCACGAGATTCGTGAGGCCTTGAATCACGAATTGGTCGTGGGACGTTCTTACTTCAAGGACGGGATTGAAGCCATGACGAAGCGGTGCTCGCGGTTGCGAACCCCATGCCGCGAGTACTACGCGCCCATCAGGCAACAGACGTGCCCAGCGCGACCTGGACGTGGAGCAGGTGATGGAAGGCCTGGAGAAGGCCATGGAGCTGACCCCCATCCTGGCCGAGCTCGGCTTCGACGAGAAGCGCTCCTTCAACGGCCTCTTGCATGATGCTCGACCTTCGTAACGGCATTACCGGCCATTGTGCACGTAGCGCCAAAGCATAAACTACCCGTCACCCGCGCGGAAGATGCTGCTCGCGGGAAAAAACAAAGGCCGCGTAAGTCCGGATCTACGAACCGCTATGCCGCCTGGCCGCGGCCAGGGCGCGTGAAGCAAGAACGACGCCGCAACTCCAAGTTCTCTGGTCGGAGCGAAAGAGACAGTGGCCGGTCAGCACCGCCGCGTTACTGCGTTTTCAATAATAGCCGTGGTGCTGATCCCCGGCGTTTCCCGCAAGGTGTGTAGTCGCTCGGATTCGGCGAGACCTGTGTAATAGGCGGGAACCAGGGTTTCTGCACCGTGCAGCAGATAATCGATATCGAAGCTGTTCAGCAGGACATCGCTGATATTGCAATAGGGGAAATTGTCAATCACCACATCAACGTAGACGCAGCTTTGCACGATCTCACGACGCGCCTCGTAAGGGACGACGGGAAGCCTTTTGTTGCGGCGCGTGTCTTCATCCCCATGGAGGCCCACCACCACTTGGTCGTAGATGGATTTCGCACGCTTCAGCAACCGGACGTGGCCATGGTGAAAAACATCGAACACGCCGTCCAGCACCACCCGGACGGGCTGTTTAGGCTGCAGCGGTTTGTCGGGGCGACCGGACTCCATCCAGTTTGCCGGTATCTCCCAGCCGGGGCCGTAACGCAATTGAAGCAGCGAATTCAAGTATCGGGGACAGGGAAAATCGTTTCCACCAACGGAGATCCGGTCCAGTTCTGCGAAGTGGAAGTAGTGGGCCCGATTCGCGGATGAGGCAGAGACCGAGTAGATGCTGCCGCTTTTTTCGAACTGACGAAACTCGATGGACAGCGGATCGTTGTCGTCCGGCGTGGTCAGTACGATCCGGTCGCGAGGGTGGCCCAGTTCCGGATGGCGGTGCAAGCGCAGCCCGGAACGGCCTTGTTCCACGAATTCGGTAATGCACTCCGCCAACTCGTCCTGCTGCGTCTGATCAAAACCGAAGTTCACGTCAACGTCATGGGGAATCATGTCTCCCTGGCGGACGGCGCCCAACAGCAATCCGAAGTCGATCCAATGCTTGATCTCGTGTTCTTCCAGGTAGTCTGATACCTGTTTGGCCCGGACGACCAGGTCCTCACGGCGAGAGGTGGAAACGGATTCCCGTCGTGGCTGGAATGCGCCGCTGGCCGCTGATGCACGGCGCAACTCGGGGTCGATGGATTGCTCAGTGTCCCGTACGATCTTCGGATTCAGAAAGCTGGAGAAGTGATCGCGGATAGGCTGTGGATCAAGGCCCAGTTCTTGAAAACCGATGAAATAGTTTCTCATCCTGTCTTGCCAAGTATTGACATAACTCGGGCCCATTGCACGATTGAATCGATGAACCCAACGAAGAAACGGCAAACAAAGCACCCGATGCCCTCGCTGCCTGAACTTTTCGTGAATATATCCTTCTTCTCCGCCGAATCCCCGAAACCGCGGATTAAGACCCGGCCAGGCATCCTTTCTGCAAGAGAAGACACCGAGTCCCTGCATGGGAATTTCGAATGGCTCGGCGTCGGGATCGGTGCCACGGCTGTCGGTGGCCCAGACGCCATACATTCCCGCCCGCCACTCCGGGTCAAAATGAGTAGAGACGTAATCCAGGTCGTCGTAGACGAGCGGACCCTGCAGCAGATCGCGGGAGTCAGGATTTCGTTCGTAATACTCAATGAGTCGTTCGAGGGAACCCGGTAGAAACAGAACGTGGGAATCGGTACACAGGACAAAGTCGGTTTCCGCTTCCCGGAAAACGAGTTCCCTGGCCGCGGTACCCTGTATTTCGGCGCTCGGGAAGTATCGGTAATTGGGCACCCAGTTTCCGAGGTCGCGCAGCGCCTCCGAAGCCGGCCCGCCCGGATTATTGTCCACAATCAGAAACTCGATCCGATCGACAAGGTCACCGTGGTATAGCCGTATACCCTGTACGGTAAAGTACACGCCGCCGTAGTCGTCGTAGGTGGCCATTCCGATGGTAAGACGCGACTTGAATCTTAATTGACGCTGCCTGTGACTGCGGTAAAACGCTTTAAGGTTCGAACGCGCTCTTTCGTCCACTTCGTCAGCGGTTTCCGCGTCATTGATGCAAATGAAATGCAGGTCTCCGGACTGAAACTCCCCGAAATCGCAGTTCATATTGGAGAAAAAATACTCCCGGCGTTTCAGCGAATCTTCAATTTCCGCCAGTCCTGTTTTAAGCATGTGGGTCACAACAAGATCGAGCACGTCAACTTCCGTTCCCTTTCGAAACCGCGTACCCGAACTCCTTGCGATATCCGTTCGGAATCGCTCGCATATGTGCCTGAGGGCGGAGAGACGAAATGGTACAGGCACGTGTGCGGAGCCGTAGTAGGGCGGTGGATAAACGTCCGCAAGCAACCGCAATGTGTTGTTTTCGATTTGACCGGTGACACCTTGTAGATCAGGTCTGTTACGGAGTTCAGATATCGCGGGTATACGAATGGTGTCGTCGTCGTTGAAGAATGCTCCAGGCGAAAGCGGCCGGTTGACCAGAAAATCGTCCTCGAAATATATACAGAATTCCGCAAATCCCGGGATGCGATGAAAATTGGCGCAGATAGAATAGGAATTGAAGGTAGGGAGATGGTCGGGGTCTTCGAAGAAATCGGAATGATTAACCTTGACCAGTTCAGGCCCGTTCATATCCTGCGACAGTTGCATGAGCGCGCCCAATTCGTCTATTTCTTGATCGCACGAAACCAGGTGGATTTTCCGCACCCATGTCATTCCGGTGATGATACTGTGCACGCATTCGGCAACCTGGTTCAGAGAACGATAGCGGTTGGGGCCGTCGGCGTCGGAATATTCACTGCGTGCCGTGACAGATCGATACTTGGCCAAACTTCGCTGGTAGACCGGGTCCTCTCCGATCACGAACGGGAGAATGACGTCGATTTCCCGTTCCATGTCACCCAACATGCAGTGGCATGTTAAGCCGGGTCAAGGTGCAAGTGTCGTGGTCGACGTCGTCGTCGAGGTAGTGGAGGTTGTCGTCGAGGACGTGGTTGTAGTGGTGGAGGTCGTCGTATTGTCCTCGGCGGAGCACGCTGTCTGTTCCGTGCTCAAGCTTTGATCCGCGAAAGTCACCACGGCGCGAACGAAATCCCCGGCGGTGCTGAAATTGAACGCCGCACTGTAATTACCCGCGTTGTCGGTGACAGGATTCGGATTGATGACGCCACCGCCCACTAGAGTGCCGTTCGCCCCACCGGTAAAGATGGAGATGGCCACCTGCATCGCCCGGCCTGCAGGACTGAACGTCCCCACCGCCTGGACGATGCCACTGACGGTGCCACTGCCGTTGGCAAAATTCACCCCAGTTAATATACAGGGATCGCTCAGACTTCCCGACAACTGTGCATGTACGGGCAGTAGTACGGCATTTACAATGGGTTTCTCCCAGCGCGAACTCCCGAGTCCCGCGGTAATCGCCGCGCCGCCCGCAAGCAGTCTCCTTAAATTGGTACGTTTCGCGGGTTGTTCCTTCTCCTTGTGATCTTCCATGTTGTTGCGTGATGTACCTCTTTCGTCGTTACGGTTCATTGTCGGTGTCTCCGAAGTTCCAGCGATGGATCACCCTGCGGGTGATCTCACATAAGCAACTCGTTCGTTTCCGCGGACGTCTGGCGCCGGTGATTCCCGGGAGTTCCGGGCCCGCCATGGCACACGCCTTGTGCTATGTCCCATGATGATACTTCAACTTTGAGCAAATTGTTCCTTGAATCCCTTAACTTCGATGCCGCAATGCGCGACCCTGAAAAACCGGGTCAGAGAGCACTTGTTCCTAATATTCGAGCCGGGCATTCCCCTCCAGTGTGGCCGGGACGGCGCCGGGGCCAAGAGTGTCGGCCCTACCCGGACCCTACTCCAATCGAACACGCGAAGCCGTCTATACCCGGAATCGTGGTTGTGCAGAGAGGGATCTTGCCGCCAAGGGAAATCCCGTATCGCTCCCTGCATTGCCTGTTCGTCAGGCCTTCCTCCGGGCACCCGGCACGTGCGTCACGATTCTTCGGAATCGCATGCCCCGGTGCCTGGTACCTGTAGAACAACTCGAAATCGTTCCCCTTTTGACCCTGAAAATCCCTCACCAGGATAGGGCGATATATGGTGCGGCGCGATAGCGCACCTCCATAGTTCCGTTCCGACAGTTCTATGTACCGATGATTTGTCCGGCCGTCTTCCTCCGGGGGCGAAATCTTCACATCGCGCAACAGGACCTTCCCTTTTAGTGACCAGCTCGTCGACGAGATAACCGTGAGGCCGGTGTTGGCGACGATATTTACGTTCGAAAGAGAAAAGGAGATATTACGTCCGCCGCCTCCAATCACACCGACACCGACGTTTTCGATGTTGGCATTTTCAACCAGTCCTCCCGTGCTCTCGTTTATTGAGATGCCTGTCGTATCGGGGTCAATGGGTGTGCTGTCGACGAGCCGTATGTCTTCGACCGCATAGTGTTCGGAATGGTAGTCGTAGTTGACCCCGGTTCCGAAATTCCAGACAACGTTGTCTTGCAGCTTTCTCTCAATGCTGCAGAACGCACACCCGTGGTCGCTCCATAGCTCGATGCCGTTTCCGGGTGTTCCGTATGCTTCGTTGCCCGAGAATTCAGACAGGATCGGGATTCCTTTTACGAACTTCATCGCCGGATCGGACGCGACAAGCTTTGGAAACGTGGGCGGGTCGCGATTCTCCTTGTGGCGAAAGAGACTGAATCCGCCAGTGCGAAACCCCGCCGCGATGTTGTCGCGGATGATGTTGTTGTCCGATGCAAACCAGTACGCGGACCCTTCATGCCCCTGTCCGTCTCCCGCGGTACCGTTGTCCTCTCGATAGTCTCCCGGCAGTCCCGTACCCTCGATGGACGCGACAAAATTCCGCACGAATCGATTCCCCGTTTCGGATCCGTCCTCGGTTACGATTCCGGCGCCCTTGACGTCGAACACCACATTGTTCTCGACAAGGCCGAAGTGACTGCCATGCACGACTATTCCCCATCTGGGTCCGCCCTGAACAACGTTGCTCTGCAATCGGAACTGTATTGAATCGTCGACAATACTCTTCGGATCAACCGCATGATGAAGATGAAGAGGGTAGCGGGCAATCTGGTTCTTGCCGATCTTCTCCAGGGTACCGTCGCTCCGGTACTCGGTGTTGTCCAATGGATCCACGGTCGTCCGCCCAAGGTCAACAAAAGAGGCGTTGGCTACGTCGACTTCGGCGCCTCGAAAGAACATGGTGTGCCCCCGCTCTATCTCCGGAGCCTGGGAGCGGAAGATCACGTTTCTCGAAATGTTGGCGACATGCGGTAGTAGATCCGGATGGCCCGAGGCGCCCGGGTGGGAAAACCTGAGTGGACTTTTCAACCGGATGCGGCCGCCTTCGTTCGTCGCGATCGTCGCGATCTCCCTGTGATTGTCGACGAGTATCCCTTTGCTATCCGGAAAGCGGCGAACGAGGTCTTGCGGACGATTCAGCATGCCTCGTGAAATCTGTCTGGAATCGGGCAGAAGGAGTCGATCGTCCGGACGCCACGACACTGGGAAATGCGAGACCAGGAAGGTGTCACCCGCCATCGCGGGTCGCGACAACCGGACGAAGCTTTCGCCAACGCCGGCCCCGTGGATTACGGCGGACCCCCAGGCCAGCAACCCGAGACCGTACTGCGCGGGATCTGAGCCCGGGTCGTCGACTGTTCCTGTGTCGAGGCGCTTACCCTGAAAGAGGATCTCGACGCGCACGGTCCTTTCCACGGGCCTGTCCTTTGTTCCAATTTCGAGCGTGCCGGTCCTGTAAACCATCAGTTGCCCGATAACGAGTCGCGTCGACACGCTTGTGCTGAATCGCAGCGTCCCCGCGATGCCGATCGTTTCGATCGGGGTATCGCTGCGCACGTCATACTCCACGGCAGAACGAATCCTGATTCGGACGACGTCTCCCGCCTTGGGAAGTCTGTGTGCCGACCACGTTTCGGGATCCGACCATTTCCCGTCACGCGTATTCGTTACGGTAGGCCGTGCCCCGAAATCCGGGACTCGTTCGTGCATCGTGAGGATGAACGGATTGCCTGGCGCCATTTTCGGGTCGACCGTGCGTGTCGAGCTGCGGTCCTGTGCCGTATTCCGCATGACGCCGGGCAGTAATGCGATGACAACAGCGGCTACGAGCAGAGGCAGACCGATTGAGATTAGTCGTAGTTTCTTGTTCAAAGCACTTCCGGGGTCAACAAATGACCAGCGAGTTGCGCGCAGCACAATTTTGAAGGATATGTCCCCAGCGATCCACTATGCGGCCCTGGCGGTGGACGCGGTGCCCCCGGGCTTCCTGATCGCTCCTGCAGTTTCCCGCGCGGTCGCACGCACATGGATGGATTCAAATTGACGCCCCGCGATCAATCCAATATATCCTCCGCGATAGGGCGTGTTAACCTTGCCAATGAATATTTGCGACGTCGGGTCGCCCTTGTCATGGCGGGTTTCCCTCGACGGAACCATCTGGTGACGGTGTGGCCGGTTCATCATGTTCCGGCCGGAAGATTCGGTCTTTATAGCATTTTTACCGGGAGACGAGTGTTATGTTCGGTCTTGCGAATCTAACTAGCCCCTTATCGATCGATGAATTCCTGGGCGGCTATTGGGGGCAGCAAGCCGTGTATATACCCGGTGAGCCGGAAAAGTTCGGAAACGTCTTCGGTTGGGATGAAGTAAACAATCACGTGAACAATACCCGTCCAAGTTTCGATGGGATGCGGCTGGTATACGACAAGAATCCCTTGCCCCCGACAGAGTTCAAGTATGTGTCGCGCTGGCTGCGAAAAGGCGCCACGTTGGTCATCAACAACGTTGACCAGATCGACCCTGTGATGGGCACATTCAATCAGCTGCTGGGGAAAGATCTGAACACCACGATAAACACCAACTGTTACGCGTCACATCCGTACAGACAAGGTTTTGACACGCACTTCGATCGGCACGACGTATTTATCCTGCAAACCGAAGGCGAGAAATCCTGGGCGGTCTTTCCGCCGACCCGGAAATATCCGCTCCATCACCAGGCAACAACGAAGGACGACCCGCCGACAGACGATCCGTACATTGAACAAATGCTCTCGCCCGGTGACGTTTTGTATATCCCGCGGGGTCACTGGCATTCTGCCGTCGCCGTGACACCTTCCGTGCATCTGACGGTCGGTCCGCAGAGTCGCTCGGAGTGCGAATTTCTCTCCTGGTTGGCTACGCAGGTCATGGAATCGGAAGATGAGTTCAGAAGGGATTTCCCGATCGCGGATTCGTCTCTATTCGGTGGAAGTCGGGACTCCTCGGAGTTACTGGAAGCCCTGGAAGCGTTCAGGAACAGGGTTATCGGCGTACTCTCCGACGAGAGACTGGCCGAGACATTCATTCGATTCGTAATGACCATGAACCCTATCAAGAGAGTGCATACTCTTCAAAGAGACTGGGTGCTGAAGGACAAATTGAAGCCGGAAACGCAATTCCGCATCGTCTCGGCACAGAAGCTGATTATTCGCTATGACACCGAGACGCAATATGCCAAATTGTTTATACGCGGACACGTGGTAAACCTCGAAGGTATCCCGGAGCGACTGCTCACCGACTTGTTTAATGATCAGGGAGCGGTTGTTTCAGGTGGCTTGCTGACCCGCAACTGTCCTGAAGTGGACTGGGAGAAGATATCGGAAGTCCTTATCGAGCTCCACCATTTGGGCCTCATCGAGCTGGTGGAGGAGGGGGACTGACGAAGCACGGCACTCTTCAGCATTTTCGCAGCGTACCTCTGCAACCCCGTTTGTGGAGCATCGCATCCGGGTGAAGTGGGCCCTGGAGAGGGTGTCCTACGGAAAAGTTATTGTTTCCATGCAATCATTTATCGATTGATCGCATCCGTGAATTGGTGGTAGATTGCCAAAGGCGTTTGGTACACGCAATGAATTCGCTCTTTGGGAGGGCGCCCAATGGTAGATGACAACAATTCCGGAAAACCGAAACGTCCAGCAGATCAAAGGCTGACGATTGAGAAGGTTGGTGACCGACGTGCTCAGCGGCGAAGGTTGCTGAAGGGGATCACGGCAGCGGGTGCCGCCGGTGCGCCTGTGATAGTAGGGAAACAGGCAGGCGGCTGGATAAAACCCGTTATCGAATCTGTCACCATACCGGCACACGCCCAAACCTCGGAGTCGATTGTCCTCAATGCCAACGTGAAAATCGGGGAGGATACGGAAAATCCCTGCGCTCACGATCTCGGCGGCTGCGGTCCCGGCTTTCATGTTGTCGCCTACAGCTACACGTGGCTGTGGGACGACAGCTCAGGAATCACATTTACCGCGATGGTTTCTCCGCCGCAGGCGGTCGAGGTCAGCCTGTCGTTCACCCAGGAACTCACAACCTTCGCCGGCTTCTCTGGCGGGCCTCCGGGGCCCGTCATTGCCGACCCGAATACCGGGCTTGCCGAGTTCGGGTTCTTCGCGCCGGTGAACGGCGATTTTGGCGATGCGCCCTTACTGGACCCGGATATTCCGGGGTATATTCACGCGACATTTTCCGCGCCGGGTGCGAACAGCGTTGAGGTAACGCTCAAGATCTCGAATGCGACCATCGAAGGGACTTAGGATCTCCGAATGATGCGTCCCCCGGAAGCGTAATGTCTCTCGGACCGATAGCTTGGAGGTCCGCGCGGACTGGCGGCTCTCCAGGTCGCGCGGTGAAGATCCACGGCCTCGAGGCAGCGTCAAATGATATGTCCCTTCCGCATTGTGCGTGAAGCTAGGCGCGGGAAGGATCTTCCGGCCGCAGTGTTCACCGGCCTTGATATTGTGAATCTGTTTTCGAGAGAGTGCACGTAGACATTCAGGACGGCTGGATACCGAGGGACATTGTCAAAGACAGGGAAGGTTCCTATCAATTAAGACTGGTTTACGTTGGTTCTTCTCTCCCGAGAGAGTCATTCTTTTGCGTCGAGCTGAGGGACGATCATCCAACCATATGGATGCCACTGGGTGACGTCATTGCGTTCGGGCGCACGGCGGAGTTTGAATTTCCACCCGGCTTGATATTCCATCTGTCGCGCTGTGGTTCGACATTGATCGCAGAATCCTTGCGGTTGCTGGACAATTGTCGAGTCGTGTCAGAGCCGAAGGCGCTGACGGATCTATTTCAGGCGAAGTTGGATACGAAGGATAGAGCATTTGCGCTCCGGGGGCTCGTTCACTATTTCCACCGCGGACTCTGCTGCAATCAGGAAAAGCTGGTTGTCAAGTTTACCAGTTGGCTGGCCGCCTTCTTTCCGGACATCCAAGCCGCATTGACGGAGTCCCGATCCTGCTTTCTTATAAGAAACCCCCTGGAAATTCTGGTTTCCCTCGTCGATTCACCTCCAGCCTGGTTCGACGTCATGTTGGGTAGAGGTCCCATCGACCCAGAGCAGGTAGGGAGGGAATCGTCGAGCCTCGAAGATCCGTGTACGTCGCTAGCAGGCCGGCTTGCCATTCATTCGGGTATGTCCAGGGAGGAGCTCTGCGCGCGGTTCCTCGGTCTGGCCTGCCAGAGCATGGCTTCGACGATGAAACGGGCCGCCGTTATAGAATATCAAAACCTCCTTCCGCAGTTGTTCAGTCGAATCTCACCATTGTTCGAGATTGACATCAACGGTTTGGAGGCGAGCAGGATTCGTATGACTGCACAGTTGAATCCGAAGACCGGCATTCGCTTTCGCGATGACAGCCAATCCAAGCTTGCCCGAGCAACTCCGAAACTGCTCGAGACCGTCGATCGATTTGCGACGCCGCATTACAAACAGCTTCTCGCAACGTCGATTGAACAGGCGAACAAGCGGAAATAGGCAGTTTAAAGGGGACGGAGGCACTGCTGTCCCGCATTTTTCTCAATCCCATCGTGCCAAGCAAATACCGGGCAAAAACCGGGTCAGTAATAAAACCGTGTCAGAAAGTAAAACCGTGAGTAAAACCGTGTCAGAGAGCATTTGTTCCTAATATTCTCTCCGGGCAAGATTCCTGCAGTCTGAATCAGATTGCCTTTATTGTGCTCAGGCAGTGAGCACTGCCGTTCACAGGGAGGTGAGCCATGGCCCGCAAACCCCTCTTCGCGCTGCCGGGAATCCACGGGCATGTAACGCATGCGAGGAAAAACCGGGTCAGAGAGCAATTGTACCTAATATTCGCACCGAATAGCGTTCCTGCAAGCTGACTTGGACGGCCTTCACTGTACTCGGGTATGGGCAGCACGCCCCGCAAGAATTCGCGTTACCTGGAATACCCCAGCACGTCTCAAGAATATTGGAGAAAAATGCTCTCTGACCCGGTTTTCCGTTGCAAAAGAAAAATGGAATAGCAAAGAAATTGTGGAACGCCAATGTGCCCCGTACTAGTAGTATTCTCCCAGACGAAAAGCCGTTATCGCCGGTATGAACGCCTCGCCGGCGCTCGCGCCTTATGCCAGCGTCGCCACAACCAGAACACGGCTGCTAACATGATGCAAAATCCGATCAGCCGGGTCAGGCCGGCGATGCTGGTATCCGATGTCAACACACCCCAGCGGCCGAAGATCTCTGTCCAGTCATGGTGGCCCGCACCCACCAGGGGTAAGCGGTGCGCGCGGGCATCGGCCATATAGCGTGCGACGTTAAGCAGGTTTTCGCCGAACCATACCAGGGTCACGGCCCAGCCTGCCGCGTGCCGGCGTCGCCAGAAATACGCGGCGAATATCAATGGAAACAGTAGCTGGAACAGGGTGCCGCCATATACCTCCAGGTGGCGTGAGAACGCACCGAGCAGCGGGTGGCCCGCTTCGTGGATCGCCAGGTTGGCGTTATCGAGCAGGATGACCCAGTGGTCGGACGTGAGATGCTGCCACAGGATGAAACCGAGCAGCAGGGCAACGCCGATGACCGCCATGCCCGATGCAGGCTGCCAAGCCTGCGCGGCGGTGTTGCGCAAGGCAGACAGAATGTCGTTCAGGGTCATGCAGGCATACACGTTCGAATTGCACCAAACCCCAATACTAGAAAAGATTAACCTGTGCCGCCAGAAAAAGACCGGGTCACAGAAAGATCGGGTCAGAGAGCATCTGTTCCTGCTATTGGAACCGGGTAACATTCGTGAAGATCGGTCGTCATTCCTGCAACACGATCTCCGCTTATACGAACCCAGCCTGTTGCAGGCATTCGACTGCAGTGTCAATATGGGCTGACAAGAGAATCGCCCCGCTCGAACGTAACGGCGATCGCCCGGATACCGAGGATATTGTGATGATCAAAGGTCTACACCACAGCGCCTACCGGTGTCGCGACTCTGAAGAGACGCGGCAATTCTATGAGGGGTTCCTGGGTCTGCCCCTAGTCAAAGCCTTCGAGATCACGGAAACGAAAACGGGTCGAAAGACCAGTGTGCTGCATTCGTTCTACCAGATGGATGACGGCTCGTGCCTGGCATTTTTCGAAGCGCCGAGTTACCCCTTCGACTTCAAGGCCCAGCACGACTATGACCTGCATATCGCACTCGAGGTGGACCAGGAGACTTTGCAGAGCATGTTTACCCGGGGTAAAGCCGAGGGCATCGAGACGAGGGGTATCGCGGATCACGGTTTCATCGAGTCCATCTACTTCAGAGATCCGAACGGCTATGTGGTCGAACTCACCGCGCGCACGGGGTTGGATGAGGTGCCTTTGGCCGAGGCAAAAACTGGTGCGAGACAGGCGTTGGACGCCTGGCAAAGCACGAAGTAAAGACGGAAAGACCGAATCGGATATCCTCTAAGCCGGTTCTTTCTCGACTCCCAACCAGCAATCGATCTTCCAGCCAATTCCGGGAATTGGGGTATGTCCCCAATCACGCGAAGGCCGTCCTGGCATCAGAGCCGATCGACCACTACCGGCGGTCCTACGAAGGCATCGACGCGCCGGGTTCGAGTCCCGACGGGTCCGCTGTCGCCATTGACAGAAGAAAAGCCGGGTCATCCGCGGGGTCAAGGGAGAGCCCGGTGTGTATTGCGTCGCATATCAAGAATATTAGTGAAAAATGCTCTCTGCCCCGGTTTTGCTCGCAACCGCATGTGAAGGATTTCCGCCACCTGACCGGCTATCTAGACTATCCTTCCTATCGGTAGGGGTGAATTCTGTATGAACACCAGCGAAAACATGCCGGAGATCATCGGGCGCTACCATCTCGGCCCGGAGATCGGCCGCGGCAACATGGCAACGGTTTACCGCGCCTTCGATCTGAGGATGCAGCGGAAGGTGGCGATAAAGCTGCTGCGGCCGCGGTTTGCCCGGGAGGAGCGGTACCGGCAGGACTTTCTCACTGAGGCTCACGCCGCGGGTCGGTTGACCCATCCCGGCATCGTCACCATTCACGACGTCGGCGCGTATGAGGGCACGCCTTTCATCGCCATGGAGCTGCTGCACGGGCGCACCCTCCAGGGGCGGGTAGACGAAAAGGGGGCGATGCGGGCCGCCGAGGTCGTCGATATTGCGATTCAGCTCGCCCGGGCGCTGGACTACGCCCACCGCAAGGGCGTCGTCCATCGCGACGTCAAGGCAGACAACGTGATGCAGTCCCGCAGCGGCGCCCCCAAGCTCACGGACTTCGGCATCGCCAAGCTCCGGCAGCCGGATGCCGGCACGGTCACCACCGAGGAAACTATCGTCGGCACGCCCAACTATATGGCGCCGGAGCAGGTGGCGGGCGGGGACGTCGACGGACGCGCGGATCTGTACGCCCTCGGCATCCTGATGTATTTCCTGCTGACGGCGCGCCTGCCTTTCGCCAGCGACAGCCCCGTGGGGACGCTAGAGAGCATCATGAACGACCCCGCCCCGGCCCTCAGGCCCCGCGACGCCGCCACCCCGCGGGTGTTGATCGAGCTCGTCCACACGCTCATGGCCAAAGATCCCGCCAAGCGCTATCAGACCGGGGCGGAGCTGGCGGACGAGCTTGCGCAGATCCAGAGGGAGATGGAGTCCATGAGTCCGAGCCGCTGGCGCATGCCGCTCACCGTGCGGTGGCCGGCGGTGATGGGACTGGCCGTGGCCGTCACGCTCGTGGTGGGCGCCGCCATCGTCTACCGGTATCAACGGGCCGCGATGACCGAGGTCGTATTCGACTACGGCGCCAGCATGGTCGATACCATCGGGTCGGATGCCGCGGAGGATCTGCTCCTGGGAGATTATGTGGCGGTGCAGGCCATGGTGGTGGACATGCAGCAGCACAGGCAGATGGCATATTTGCGGATCGCCGATCGCGACGGTAAGGTGATCGCCAGCAGCCGCCAGGAGGAGGTCGGCGCGGCGCAGCAGGCCCTGGCCGAAAAAGAGACTCTCGTCAAGCAGGAAGGCGTGCGGCGGGTCGCGCGCTACAGCGACGCGGAAGGCGAGTATTTCCTGTTCGAGGCGCCAGTTATCTATGGCGATCAGCGTATCGGCGATCTCACGCTCGGCATATCCAGGGAGCCGTTGAACCATGCCTTGACGGTCAGCCTGCTGGCCATGGCCAGCCTGATGGTGGCGACGGTGACCACCGTGATGGCAGTCATGTGGGTGTTGTCGTGGCGCCTCCGGGTGCCGCTTCGACTTCTCGGGCGCGGACTCGACCGGGCGGCACGCGGTGACCTGGACCACCGGATCCGCGTTCAGCGGCAGGACGAACTCGGCGAGTTGTTTGCTCGTTTCAATATCATGGCCGAGGCTCTGGCAAGACGCAGGCGGGGCGCCCGGGCCCCGGACGCGGAGCCGGAGAGCGGCAGCACACGGCGCCTGACCGTGGTGAAAGGACGCGACCGCAAGTCCTGACGTGCGTCATTTCAGCTCTTTGAGCCGGCGGCGCAGCTCCAGGGCGCGGGTGCGATAACCCTGGGCCGGCTCGTACCCGGGGTCGATGGCGAGGATCTGGTTCCAGAGGTCGATCGCCTCGTCCAGCTTCTGGTTGCGGTAGAGAATCACCGCCTTCTCGTGGAGCTGCGGCACGGTATCGCGCCGCAATGCGTCGAGCGCCGTGCGGGCGCCGCTGTGGTCTGGATCGGCGGCCAGCGCCCGCCGGAAGGCCTGAGCAGCAGCGGCCGGTTCCACCTTCTGCAGTTCGAGGCCTTCCTGGTAGGCAACTTCCGCCGTCACGCGCCGTTTCAGGTCATCGAGCCAGCCGTTCCAGCTTCCGTCGGCGGGCGCGCGGCGCTTTGCCTCCGCCAGTCGATTGCCGGCTTCACCGGCATCGCCGTGCGCCAGGGCCTCGTCGATCCACTTCTGGTACGCGGCGCCGAGCTTTGCCGTCTGCTCCCGTCCCAGTGTATCCACCTTGACCCCCGAATACTTAGCCAGCGTTGCCTCCGGCGTGGGTTCCTGCTGCGGTGCTGCAGGTGTCCCGCTGGCGAACGACTCGCGCGAGCGCGATGTTTCGCGGGTTCCGCCGGTGCCGGTTTCGGCCTCGCCGGTAAAGTTATCCGGAATGCGCAGCACCTGTCCCGCGCGGACGAGCGACGGTGTGTCGATGTTGTTGTAGCGCGCCAGTATGTAGAACAGGCGGTAGCTGCCCAGAAAACGCTGGGAAAGCACGGACAGGGTTTCACCGGGCTTTACCTTGTACTCGAAACTGGATTCGCCGAGATACTCTTCAGGGGGGGCCTGGATCTGGCGCAGCACATCCCGGGCCCGGTCGAATCGCCGGGATTGGTTTCCAGGTGGGCTTTCAGCATTCGCTCGGCGCGGTCGGCTTGCCCCTCGAAGAGCAGATCGAAGGCGCGGTCGTAGCTGTAGGGTTCCGGCTGCGGTTCCACCGCCGGCGACTCGACACCGGAGCCGGTCTCCGCGGGCGACTCCGTCAGCGTTGCGCAGCCGGAGAGTATCGCGACAACCAAAGCGGCCGCCCCCCCGATCCGGGCGAAGCGGGAGAGGCCGGGCCGGCCGGCGCCGCCATGCCGGGTTGGATTCCTTTGCATTTTTACTCAGACACCATGCGTCAGCAGCAAGTATAGACGCGGACGGCGGAAAGGGAATAACCGGGTCAGAGAGCATCTGTTCCTAATATTCTCTGCGGGTAAGATTCCTGCAGTCTGAATCAGATTGCCTTTGTTCTGCTCAGGCGTGAGCACTGCCATTCACAAGGAGGTGAGCCATGCCCCGTAGACCCCGCTTCGCGCTGCCGGGAATTCCCCAGCACGTTATCCAGCGCGGCAACAAACGCGTGCCGTACTTTGTTGCCGAGCAAGACTACCGGCGTTATCTGGATGATCTCGAGGCGGTTGCTCGCAAGCACCACTGCCGAATACACGCCTATGTGCTGATGACCAATCCTGTGCACATGCTGGTGACGCCGACAAAGGAATACGGTCCGGGCCCATATGGTGGACCACCCGGGAAGCTACAAATGTTCCAGCTATGCCGCCAACGCCCAAGGTCGGCCCGATCCGCTGCCCGAGCCCCATCCCCTGTACATGGCTCTGGGAGAGGCCGTTGCTGAGCGACAGCATGCCTACCGCGAATTGTTCCGCCACCCGCTCGAAGACGATGTTTTGCACGAGATTCGTGAGGCCTTGAATCACGAATTGGTCGTGGGACGTTCTTATTTCAAGGACGAGATAGAAGCCATAACGAAGCGGCAGACTCGCTTGGGTGAGCCGGGTTGCCCACGGGTCGGGGAAGAACTCGGCGTGTATCGCCTCGCATATCAAGAATATTGGAGAAAAATGCTCTCTGCCCCGGCTTTTGTCGAACGACTGGTCGCGACCCGCGATCTCGGTGGGGATTCAGCGGAAGTATAATATCCATTCCGCAGAGGATCGGGTAACGCAGAAAGACAAAACGTGGTCACAGCCACTATGGGGCGGCTGGCGGAAATTTGATGAAGGAGATGGGGCAACAGCATATGACTCAACCGGTAACGGAAATACCGAGATCATTCCCAAAAAAGAAATGAAAAGTCTTGCCAGAAAGCTTGGATTGCGCCGGATTCTAAAGTCCGGCATGAGACATGCCTCGAATGCCCTTTTTCACATGGTGCATATATTCAGGCACGACATAAGTGATCGTGTGGAAGTCCGTATCAATGGGAAGGAAGTCATCTGTGATGTCTTTCCTTGCAAAGACAACCGGTACATAGCACTCATTGGCCGCTATGGCAGGCTGGATAACCCGGATACCATGACTTGTGTTTTTGAATCGGGAGAGGTCTCCAAATGTATATGGATCGATGACTATCCCCATCGTAATGAGGGCGAACAGGTATTGATCTGCCTGTTTCCGGTGCCGGAAGCCGACAAACGCATGGGAGCTACATCGATCTCCTTACAGACGCGGAATGGTATCGTTCTCGGTAAACTGACGATACATTTTAACGTATCCCCAAAGAAGTACCACCTTACTGCGACGACCCTAGTGAGGAATGAAGAGCGTATTCTCCGCGAATGGATAGAATACTGCCGGACAATCGGCGTCGAGCACTTTTATATTTATGACAACAGAAGCCTGAAGAAAAACAAGGTCAGGAAACTACTTGAACCTTACACAGAACAGGGCATCGTTACCCTTCTAGACTGGGATTATCTCTACGCAAAGAATAGAAAAAACTCACGGCGATTTTGCCAGCGCGGACAAATGCACCACTGCCTTTACAAGTATGGACACCTGAGCACATGGATGTTTTTTATTGACGTAGATGAATTTGTATTTCCGGTTGATCACAATCAAACGAGTGTTCTGCCTTTACTGGAGAAGTACGACCAAAACTCCGAAGTTGCAGCCCTGCAGTTTAAAATGATCTGGTTCGGGAACTCCGGTCATAAGAAGGTTCCGGAGGGCCTTATCATCGAAAATTATACGCATCGCGCCGCCGACGTCGTTCAAGAGGGACGTGAGAAATGTTGTGTCAGACCGGACAAGGTTGAACTTATGTTGATTCACAATGTAAAACAGTATCTGGAAGGCTCAGTGAAAGTCATAGTCCCACCAGAACAATACAGGATCAATCATTACAATACTCTGAGTGCGAAACGTCGCCGACATCGTGATGAACAGTTAAATGTCACGGAAGATACCGGCATGCAGAAGTTCGTGCCAATGGTGTGCCAACAACTACGTAATCGGTGAATTACATGGCGAAAGGTGCTAACAGTATTGAGCACAGTGGAGCTGAGATCGACGTATCATAGTGTCACTCTAATGTAACCAAGCTGTGGGTCGCTCACTGGCGCACTACGTGCAGCGCGAGTTCGACAATTTCCTCAAGTGCGGGATCTTGGAGCATGGCTTCCTGCGGGACCGGTGCCAGGATTGCCACAGTGAGCGCGTCGGTGCCAACCTGGAACGCGAGGGCTTGCTGGCGCTGGATATCGACAACACTTACCTGCAGATCGAGGCCCCCGACGAATCCGCCATCGACGATCTGCTCAGTCATTGAAAAAGGGGACGGAGGGATTAATTGTCCCTCCGTCCCCTTTTGTCCTTTCGTCGAGCTTTACGCTTCGGGGTCAATGATCCGGCCCCGGTGCGGCGAGCTCCCCGCGGCGTGCGCGGTGTCTTTCCGGGCTTTCTTGGCGGCTTTTTTCTCTTTCGGCGTCAATAGGGCCTTCTTTTTCTGCTCTTTGTTGCTTCTCTGCTCTCTGCCCATATTTAGGGTCCTGGTGGTCGATAGGAAACTCTCATTTAAGCACAGTTCATTTGCCGGGTTATTGCGCCCGGTCAAGGCACTTGCACTCGTTGAACGGGCTGTCCCTGAGGGTCTCGAGTGGCAGGCGCTTGCCAAGCGGCTGCGCGGCGCCCGGGAGGACTAGGGGGAGCATCCTCGCGCCGCGATTGACGGGCCGGGTGTCGCTTACTTCCTGTATTCCACGCCCGGCATGACGCACAACATCTCGAACAGCAGGTTCGCTGCCACCAGGGCGGTGTTGCCGGAAGTATCGTAGGCCGGCGCGACCTCGACGAGGTCACCGCCGACCAGGTCCAGGCCGCGGCAGCCGCGGATGATCTCCAGGGCCTGGTGGGTAGTGAGGCCGCCGACCTCGGGCGTCCCGGTTCCGGGGGCGCAGGACGGGTCGAGGCCGTCGATGTCGAAGCTCAAGTACACCGGGCCGTCGCCGATCTGCTCGCGCACCTCTTCCATCAACGGGGCCAGGGACCGGTACCAGCATTCCTCGGCCTGGACGACCCGGAAGCCCTGGGAGCGCGGCCAGTCGAAGTCCTCGGCGGTGTAGCCGGTGCCGCGCAGGCCGATCTGCACGGCGCGGTGCGGATCGAGCAGCTCTTCCTCCACCGCGCGGCGGAAGGGCGTGCCGTGGGCGATGGGCTCGCCGAACATGGTGTCGTTGATGTCGGCGTGGGCGTCGACATGGACCAGTCCGACCGGACCGTGGCGGCGCTTGATGGCGCGCAGAATCGGCAGGGCGATGGTGTGGTCGCCGCCCAGGGTCAGGGGCCGGCAGCCGGTGGCGAGGATCTCGTCGTAGGCGGCCTCGATGATGCGCACGCTGTCCTTGAGGTTGAAGGTGTTGATGGCGACGTCGCCGATATCGGCCACTTGCAGGCTGTCGAAGGGCGCGGCGCGGGTGGCCATGTTGTACGGCCGCAGCAGACAGGACTCGGCACGGATGGCGCGCGGACCGTAGCGGGCGCCGGGTCGGTTCGATGTGCCGATGTCGAACGGCACGCCGACGAAGCAGGCATCTAGGCCGTCGGCGTTCTTCTGCGTGGGCAGGCGCATCATGGTGGCGGGGCCGCCGAAGCGCGGCATGTCGTTGCCGCCCAAAGGTTGGTTCAGGTCGGTCATGATTTCGCTCCGTCGTGCTGCGGCGGCAGAGCGAGCGAGCGGTAGAGCTCGGGCCGCCGGTCGCTGAGATAGGGATTGTCGCTGCGTGCCTGCTCGAAGGCGGTGGGGTCGAGGTTCGCGACCAGCAGCTCCTCGGCCTTCCTGGCGCGGGCCAGCTCGCTGCCGTCCGGCGCGATGATACAGCTCGCGCCGCAGTATTGAATGTCACCCTCGCGGCCGCAGCGGTTGGCGTAGGCCACGAAGACCTGGTTCTCAAACGCCCGCACGGGCAGCAGCCACTGTGCGACCCGTTCGAAGGGATGCATCAGCGCGGTGGGCACGGCAACCAGCGCGGCTCCTTGCAGCGCCAGCGTACGCACGGCTTCGGGGAACTCGACGTCGTAGCAGATCAGGATTCCGATGCGGAGGTCGCCCAGCGTTGCCAGGGTGAGTTTCTCTCCCGGCGTGAACAGGTGCTTCTCCATGGGGCCGAAGAGATGGGTCTTGCGGGCGTTTGCCAGCCGCTTGCCATCCGGGCCGATCAGCATGGCGGAGTTGTAGACGGCCTCGCCGTCGCGTTCCGGGTAGCCGGCCAGGATCGCTATATCGTTCTCCCGTGCAGCGGCCGCCAACGTCTCGGCGGTCGGCCCGTCGGCGGGCTCCGCCAGGTCGAACATGCGCTCGCCGACGTTGTAGCCGCTCGCGAACAGCTCGGGAAACATCACCAGGTTGCAGCCCTGCGCCGCGCTCTCCCGTGCGACGCGGGTCATGATCTCCCGGTTGTCCTCCGGGCTGCGCGACACGCCGGGTCCCTGGTAGACGGCGAGCCTCATCGTGCCGCGGCCGCGCGCTCTTCCTGGCTGGCCAGCAGCCGGGCGGCAAGCTCGGGCATACGCCCGGCATCAAGGTTGGCGAAGGCCACGCGCAGGCTGTCTTCCTGATCGGGCCCGAACATCGGTCCCGGCAGACAGATCACGCCATGCTCGCGCGCCAGGCGCCGGGCGACGGCGGCTGCGTTCTCGCCCGCGAAGGGATGCCGCAGGTAGGCGAAGTAGGCGCCCGAGCTCACCAGCTCGTAGCGCAATGCTTCATCCGCGAAGGTCTCGCGCAGCGCGGCCAGGCGCTCGGCCATCATTGTTCGCTTGTCCTCCCGCCAGGCGTCGAGATGCTCTAAGCCGAACAGGGCGGCGACCTGGCCGGGATGCGGCGCGCAGATGGCGACGCAGTCGGCCACCTTTTCGACCGACTCGAGGAACGCCGGCGAGCCGATGATGGAGCCGACCCGGTGGCCGGTCAGGCTGTAGGCCTTGGAGAAGCTGTAGAGCTGGATCAGGTTCTCCTGCCAGTCGGGGTCGCGGAACAATTCGTGCGGTGTGTGCTCCGCCGGCAGGAAGTCCTTGTAGGTCTCGTCGATGACCAGCGCGATGCGCCTGGCGCGGGCGAGCTCGCGGAAGCGCGCGATCACCTCGGGCGGATAGACCGCACCGGTCGGGTTGTTGGGGGTCACCAGCACGATGGCCCGGGTGCGCGGGCCGATGAGCGCGGCCGCTTCCTCGGGATCCGGCACCTGCCCGGTGCTCGCGCGGCAGGGCAGGTAGATCGCGTCGCACGCCCTGCATGTCCAGCCACATCTTGTGGTTGAAGTAGTAGGGCACCGGCAGGATGACGTCGTCGCCGGGTCCGGCCAGCGCCGCCACTGCCAGGCAGAACGCCTGGTTGCAGCCCGCTGTGATCGCCACCTGCCCGGAGGAGATACACCCGCCGTAGACGCCGCTCATGTGTTCGGCCAGCGCCTCGCGCAGCTCGGGAATCCCCAGGATCTGCGTATACAGATGTATGTCGCTGCCTTGCAGCGCCTCGGCCAGATGGCGGCGCAGCTCCGGCGCCGGCGGGTAGGTGGGCGCCGCCTGCGCAGTGTCGAGTATCGTCCCCGTGGCCTCAGCCGCCCACTGGCGGGCCTCGGCGATAGGCGGCGCCTCGACCGCCTGCACCAATGGGTTGAGAAAGTAACCCGCCTGCTTTCTAGTCTGCATTGATCACCAGCTTGATCGTCGACGTGCGACGGGAGATCGGAATGTCAGACAATAATATACTCTGTGCCCACTGCTGTCCCTGTTTCGTATGATCCCTCATCCTGTCCTTCTCCCTCACGTAGAAAGGACCCCCTGGTTGGCGTGTATATGTTTTGACGGCATGCTTCGCCTCGAACAACGCCGGTTGGCAACCACTTGCAGCGTTTCGAGGGAGCGCTTGTGGGACAGCAATGACTCTGTACCCGATGATGGTGGATCGTCGGACTGAAATCCGACCCAAAATCTCCGTTGTCCGGATCTCGTTCCCGGTCATCTCCGGAAGGCGACGCGGGCTACTACTGCTCCGGCGACCAGCGCCCGAGCAGCCGGGGCAGGTTGCCGAAGCGGCCCACCAGCCCGAAGATCGTCAGTGCCACGGCCATGAACAGCACGGCCACCGACGCCATGACCGGGGTATAGCCGTAGCGCAGGCTGTTGAAGATCTTGATCGGCAGGGTTTCCACCGTAAAGCCGGCGACCATGTAGGCGATGATGTACTCGTTGAGACTGAGTACAAAAGCGAAGGCATAGCCGGAGACAATGTAGGGACGGATCAAGGGCAGGATGACGGTCGTGAACACCTGCCGCTCGTTCGCGCCCATGGTCTGTGCGGCCTCCATCATCGCCCGGTCGGTGGACTCCAGCCCCAGGGAGATGGTCATCAATGGCAGGGTCACCAGGAAGATGCCGTGGGCGACGATGTCGTTCTCGATCCGCCCGTAGTGGCCGAGCGTGGCCCAGAAGATCATGAAGCCCAGCGCCGTGATCACCGGCGGCAGCATGAACGGCGCGATGCCGAGGCCGTAGAGTACCCTGGCGTAGGACAGGCCATAGCGCCACAGTGCGTAGGCCAGCGGCAGGGCGACGGAGACCGAGATCACCCCGGCGCAGGCGGCGATCACCACGCTGTTCTGTATCGGGTGCAGCCACGCCTCCTGCGTCAGCATCTCGCCGTACCAGCGCAGGGAAAGGCCTTGCGGCGGAAAGAACAGCAGCTTCTTGGCGTTGAGCGACACCCCCACCATGATCACCAGCGGCGCGCACAGGAACAGCGCCACGACCCCGAGGAAAGCGTTGCGCAGAACCCTGCTCATGATGCCGGCACCCGCCGGCGGCCGACGACGAAGGTCAGCGCGATCAGGGCCAGGCTGGTCAACAACAGAAACACCGCCAGGGCCGCCGCGAAGGGCACGTTCGACTGGTAGATCGCCTGGTCGGTGATCAGCACCGACAGGGTCCAGTGTTCGGGCCGTCCCAGGATTTGCGGGATCAGGTAGACCCCCAGCGAGAACACGAACACCAGGATCAGCGCGCCGAGGATGGCCGTGCGCAGAACGGGCACCACCACGGTGAAGAAGGCGCGCACCGGCGAGGCGCCGAGAGTGCGGGCTGCCTCGGTGAGCTCGCGGTCCAGGCGCGAGACGGGCGGATACAGCATGAGCACCGTGTACGGCAAAGTGAGGTAGCAGAAGCCGAACATGACGGCGACGAAGCCGGGCGACCACGATTCCGGCTTGTCCATGAGCCCGAGCCAGACCAGCACGTTGGAGACCCCCGCGGTGCGCGACAGCAGCAGTGACCAGGAAAAAGCGATGATGACCTCGGACAGCGACAGCACGCTGAGCAGGAATACCAGCCACAGAGTCTGGGCGCGGCGGGTGAGGCGCGTGAGCAGGTAGGTGAACGGGAACCCGATGCTGACGCTGACGACGGCCACGAGGACCGCGAGATAGAGCGAGAAGAGGAGGTGATCGACGAACAGTGGGGAGAAGAAGCGGGCGTAGTTGGCGAGCTCGAAGCCCGGCTCGTAGAAGGCGCTCTGGACGCGGTGGAAAAAGCTCACCGCCACCATGATCGAGAATGGGACTACAAAGAAGACCAGCAGCATGAGGCCCGGATAGACCAGCAGCCAGTGCCGGCCTTTCGGCTGATGCACGGCGCCGCTGCCCGATTTCGTCATCGGGCCAGCACCACGCAGGCCTCCGCCGGCAACTCCACCGTGACCCGGTCCCCACGTTCGAGGTCGGGCCGATCACGCGGAGTCATATGGCTCATGATGCGGATGCCGGCGCAGTCGACATACAGCTCCACGCTCTGGCCGACATCGCGCACGAACTCGATCTCGCCGGCGATGCAGTTCTCACCGGGCTGCTCGCCGGGGTAGAGATGAACGTCCTCCGGCCGCACCGAGAGGGTCACCGCCGCGCCGCGGGACAGGCCGTCGGGCATGGCAGCCGCACGCAGGCTGTGGTCCCGGATCGTCAGGTGTGTGCCATCGACCACTTCGGCATCCAGGAGATTGCTGGTGCCGATAAACTCGGCGACGAAAGCGTTGGCTGGGCGCCGGTAGATCTCGAGCGGCGAGCCGAGCTGCTCGATGCGCCCATCGTTCATCACCGCCACCAGGTCGGACATGGTCATCGCCTCGCGCTGATCGTGGGTGACGAGGATGGTGGTGACGTTTACCCGTTGCTGCAGGAGGCGCAGCTCGATCTGCATCTCCTCGCGCAGCTTGGCGTCCAGCGCCGACAGCGGCTCGTCCAGCAGGAACAGCCTCGGTTCGATGGCCAGCGCCCGGGCGATGGCCACGCGCTGACGCTGGCCGCCGGAGAGCTGGCTGACGTGTCGGGCTCCCATGCCGGACAGGCGGACAAGCTCCAGCAGCTCGTCCGCTTTGGCGCGCCGCTGCGCCTTGCCGAGGCCCCGCAGGCGCAGGCTGTAGGTGACGTTCTCAGCGACGTCCAGATGCGGGAACAGCGCCAGCGACTGGAACACCATGCCGAGATTCCGGCGGTGGGCCGGCAATTCCGTGATGTCCTCGCCGCCGAGACGGACGCGCCCCGCGCTCGGCTGCTCCAGTCCGGCGATCACCCGCAGCAGCGTGGTCTTGCCGCAGCCGGAAGGGCCGAGGAAACACACGAGCTGACCCTTGGGAATTTCCAGGTCGACGTCGTCGACGGCGGTCACCGAGCCGAAGTGCTTGGTGACCCCTTCGAGGGACAGAGCTAGCATGGATGGAACGGGGGTGCGACAGGCCGGGCCGGCGGAGCGGCGCCCCGCCGGCCGCGAGCGGTCAGGCGCCGGTGATCATCGATGTCCAGTGATCCGAGACCCAGTCACCCCGTTCGAGGTACATGTTGTACTCGGGAATGATGGGCTCGATGTCGCTGGACACCGCGGCGAACTCCTTGTCCGTGAGGTCGAGGTACTCACGCTTGACGGTCGGCGAGGTACCGACGTTGCGCGACAGCTTGGCCTGGACGTCCGGGCGGCACATGTAGTTGATGAACACATGTGCCTCCTCCAGCTTATCGGACGCCTTGGACACCGACCACGAGCCCGAATCCAGCACGCCGCCTTCCTTGGGGAAGGTGGAGCGCACCGGGAAGCCGTCGGAGGCGGCCAGGCCGGTGACGTCGTGATAGTACTGCCCCATCGGTATCTCACCGCTTTGCAGGGCCTGCTGGAACTGGCCTTCGTCGCGGTACCACAGCTTGACGTTGGGCTTCACCTCACTGAGCTTGTTTAGTACTTTGAGGATGCCGTCCTCGGTGCCGAGGATCTCCTTACCACCGAAATGCGTCGTCGCCGTGATCTCCAGCAGGAAGGAGTTGGTGGCGAGCGCCAGAAGGCCCAGCCGGTCCTTGTTGGCGGGATCCCAGAACGCCGCCCAGCTGGTGGGCGCTTCGGGGTAGACGTCGGTGTTCGTCACCAGGGTGATGTACCAGGACACCGCCCCGATGCCCGCGATGCCGCCGTCCTTGTACTTCTGGACGAAGTGCGGAATCAGGTACTTCTTGTTGGGGATCTTGTCGCCATCCAGCGACGCCCAGAGCCCAGCGTTCTCGCCCTTCTGGCGCGGCACCTGCGCCATCATGGAGACGTCTGCCGGTGCCTGGCCGGCGCGCGCGGCGTTCTGGATCTGGACCAGCCAGGCCTCACCGGTGGGTTCGGCGACGGACTCGACCTCGATCCCCGTCTCCTTGGTGAAATCAGGAAAGATGTGCTTGTCGAACGAATCCTTGAAGTAGCCGCCGTAAGCGCCGACTTTCAGGCTCGACGCGGCGCGCGAGCGCCGCGGCAGGATGCCGGCCGCGGCACCCGCCGCGATGGCGCCGGTCCCGGCCAGGAAGCGGCGGCGGGAGATGCCGCTGAGTTGCTTTTTGTTCATGGCGATGTGCCCCCATGGGTGGGGTTGATGTTGAAGTGCCGCCACGATGCTACAGGATTGCCACCCGGTCCGCAAGATGTCTGCCTCTCACGCTGCGAAAAGGCGCCCCAACGCGGAAAACCGGGAAAGCCGGGACGGGAAAACCGGGTCAGAGAACATTTGTTCCTAATATTCTCTCCGGGTAAGATTCCTGCAGTCTGAATCAGATATCCTTTGTTGTGCTCAGGCGTGAGCACTGCCATTCACAAGGAGGTGAGCCATGCCCCGAAGACCCCGCTTCGCGCTGCCGGGAATCCCCCAGCACGTTATCCAGCGCGGCAACAATCGCGAGCCGTGCTTTGTTGCCGAGCAAGACTACCGGCGTTATCTGGATGACCTGGAGGCGGTCGCCCGCAAGCACCGCTGCCGAATACACGCCTATGTGCTGATGACCAATCATGTGCACATGCTGGTGACGCCGACCAGGGAATACGGCATCGGCCAGATGATGCAGGCACTGGGACGGCGGTATGTGTACTACTTCAACAAGACCTATCACCGTACCGGCACGTTATGGGAAGGCCGCTACAAAGCCAGCCTCGTCGACTCCGACGCCTACCTGCTGAGGTGTATGCGCTATATCGAATTGAATCCGGTCCGGGCCCATATGGTGGACCACCCCGGAAGCTACAAATGGTCCAGCTATGCCGCCAACGCCCGAGGTCGGCCCGATCCGCTGCCCGAGCCCCATCCCCTGTACACGGCTCTGGGAGAGACCATTGCTGAGCGACAGCATGCCTACCGCGAATTGTTCCGCCACCAGTTCGAAGACGATGTTTTGCACGAGATTCGTGAGGCCTTGAATCACGAATTAGTCGTGGGACGTTCTTACTTCAAGGACGGGATAGAAGCCATAACGAAGCGGCAGACCCGCTTGGGTAAGCCGGGTCGCCCACGGGTCGAGGAGGACCTCGGTGTGTATCGCCTCGCACATCAAGAATATTAGAGAAAAATGCTCTCTGACCCGGTTTTTATGCTCTCGGACCCGGTTATTTATGTTAAATCAAGGGCGTGATCGGCGATTACGAAAAGCCGGAAGATCCGCAGGCGTCGTCAGCAGGCGGATAAGCCGAATAACTGAGGAGACAAGGACCGAGGCAATGAGCAAGACCGGACTTTACCTGGCGCTTGCCCTGCTCGCATTCGGCGGCTGCGCCTACTCTCCGTACGAGCCCGATCCGCAGCCGCTCGAGCGCGGCCGCCTGCCGCCGCCGGATGTCGCGGTGAGCATTCCTCACCTGGGTCCGTGCACGGATTCGCCCGATCGCACGCTGCAGTTCAATTCGAACTACCCGGTGACCGTGCTGGTGCACGGCTGCAACGGCTCGGCCGGCCGCTTTCGCTCGCTGGCGCAGCTGTACGCATTTCACGGGCAGCAGTCCGTGTGCTTCAGCTACAACGATCGTGACAGCCTGCTGGTCAGCTCTGCGCAATTGGCCGGCGCGCTGGACGAGCTCGCCGGGAACCTGCGCAACAAGCGCCTGACGGTCATCGGGCACAGCATGGGCGGGCTGGTGGCGCGCAAGGCGTTGGAGCGCGAGCAGCACGGTGCCTGGCGGCACGAGGCCAAACTCACGCTCGTCACCGTATCGGCGCCCGTTTCTGGAATTGCGGCGTCCGCCACCTGCGGCATCACCGCGCTGCAGTGGCTGAGCCTGGGCATGCTGCCGGCGTCGTGCTGGCTGGTCACCGGCGACAACTGGAACGAGATCACTCCCTACTCCGACTTCATCCGCCGGCCCGGCCCGCTGTTGCCTTCGGTGCAGCGCTATCTCAAGGTGGTGACGGACGAGCGCGGCACGTGCCGCCGCCGGGGCCCGGACGGGAGCTGCCGCGAGAGCGACGACGTCTTCACCCTCGCCGAGCAGTACCAGCCGGTGGTGGACAGCTATCCGCAGCTGACCAACGTGGAGGTCAAAGCGGGCCACGTCGAGATCGTCGGGTACAAGGACGTGGCGCCGCGCAAGCTCCTGGCGATCCTGCAGCGCGAGGACATGCTCGCGCCCACGCCGCCGGAGCGGCGCTCGGCGCTGGAAAAGCTGCTCGCGATACTCTACTGATCGTGTCTTGCCGCACGCCATCCTGCCCGACGACCGAAAAACCGGACAATGAAGAACCGGGTCAGAGAGCGCTTGTCTCTTTCGTTATTCTGATACCATTATGATTCTGCTGGATTAGAACCTCGTTAAGTGGACTGGGATGTCCTTGACTGCGGTCAAGCAGGAAGAATTCGAAAAAGGGTCAGTGGTGTTACGCGCGCCGCCGGGTGAAATGAGCAAAATACTAACCGCACTGTGTTTTATATTTGTCGCCGGATGCGCGATATTTCTGACAACATCAACAGCCAGCGCGCGATCCTGTGGTGGGCTGAATGCCAGGCCCTGTAAAATCTGGGAGCGCATTCCTTCCTGCAATAAGGGGCTGGTTGAAAGTTTTGCCCAGGGAAAATGTGTCCGTCCTGGCGCCGGTTCCGTTCGGCCTGGCGTGGATTGCGGCGCGTTGAATAAACGTCCCTGCAAGCTCTGGGAGCGCGTCCCGTCCTGTAATAAGGGCCTCGTGGAAAGCTTTGCCAAAGGGCTCTGTCTGAAGCCTGCCGTTGCCGGCGTGGATTGCGGCAATGTGAATCAGAGGCCGTGTAAGGTCTGGGAACGCATCCCCTCCTGTAATGAGAACCTCAAGGAAGACTTTGCCAAAGGCCTCTGCGTGGCTGTGTCTTGCGGCAAGGAAAATGGCCGGCCGTGTACGATTGTCGAGCGGATTCCCTCCTGCGATAAGGGTCTGGTTGAGGACTTTCTGAAAAACCGTTGCGTGAAGAGCGCGAACCGGCAGAAAGAAGAGCTGGCAACAAAGAAAATGGCCGAACTGACGCACGTTATCATCGCCCAGATGTCTTTTGCTAATCGGGTGGCGAGAGACCCTGGTGTCAGATCTGCGCTCAGCTCGGACAATCCCGATAAGGTTGCACGGTCTGCGAGCGGAGTCCCCCCGGGCGCCATCAAGCTGCCAACAGGTGGTGATCTGCGCACTCTGACGATTGGTGCTTCCGTCGGTGCCAAGGTGATCATTGGCGGTTCAGCCGGAGCCGGCGCGGCCATAGACCTGACAGGCCGGTTGCCGGTACATGCCTATGCAACGGCTGACTATGACATCAGCCTCGGTTTTGGCGGTGCGGCTGGCGTCGATGTCGGGTTCTGGACCTGTCAGGTGAATAAGATCGGCGGAGATTCCTGGGCCATGCAGTTCGGACCGAAAGACCTGTTCGCAGCAGCGCGGCTTCTGAAGGGCTCAGAAGGCGCCAGCGTTGCCAGCATGGCGAAGGCCGGACCCGACATGGGCGTGGCGATGTGGTTCGGCTATGACAATGTCTTCCAAGGCTTCACTCTGACCCCGGGAGTCAGTGCAGGTATTGACTTCGGCGGCATCAGTTGGGCGACCACCGCCGTGAAGGACGATCCGAGTGTCGATTGCAAAGGCAACCCCGCGAACGGCAACACTGTCGCTCCGCCGCCGTCCAACGGCTTGATCCCGCCGCCGTTTATGCAACGCCGGACTTTCATCCAGGACATCAAGTACTCAGCCGGATCGCGCTCCGGTACCGTCCGCCACTGGAAAGTCGATGGTGGAGCTAAAAACAGCTCAATCACACGGGTTTGCCTTGTCAACGAGACCAACAATCCAAAAGTGCTCGCCCACCACGTGAGGGGGGTCAACAATATGAGTGCGCCAGACAAAGGCAGTCAGAGCTGCGCGAACCTGTCCTCAAGCATGCGCTTTGTCTTCCAGTTCACAGATCGGGGAACAAACGTCAGGAGCGACGCCATGAACCTCAGTGCCTATGCCGGCGACATAGTAATCTTCCAATGGCTGGCTGACTGACCCGGTTTCTGAGACCCGGTTTTCCCTTTCTGACCCGGTTTTCCTTTATTGCGTCGTCAGACGCCCCGGAAACTCTGGTCTGTAGTCCCCACGCATTCGGCGCGAGCGCCCCACCGGTGAACGCGGCTGGAACTTGCCCGCCGCCCAAGTCCGGCGATATACTGCGAGCGCTGGGTCAATGAACAGTTCCCGTTCAGGGGGGAGTCCGCTGATGGCCAGTGATCACACTAAGAATCGCCGCCGCCTGCTGAAGGCCCTGGCCGGAGCAGGTGGGGTCTATACCACCGCGAAAATCGTTCCGGAAACCTGGTCCAAGCCGGTGGTCGATGCCCTGAGCCTGCCCGCCCATGCACTGACGTCGGTCACTTATTTCGGAACAGTCAATCTCGGCCAGATAGTCGCGGAGCTCTCGCCGCCGGCGGGAGATCCCATTCTGGACCTGATCGCACCTACCGCCGATGCCCAGCCGCTGTCCGTGATAGCGTATATCTGCGTCACACCGTCCGGAAGCAGCGCGATGGTGATGGTGCAATTCCAGAATTTAGTCGTCCCCGATGCCGGCGTTCTTTACAGCGGCATGGTGCCGGTCGGAGGGGCGGCGACCAACCTGTCGGACGTTGAAGGGCCGCAGGGCTGCCTATCTAAAGAAGATGTCGTGCTCCTGCAGGCTCGACAGCCTCGGCGATCACGCCGACGGCAGGATCGTTCTGGACCTCGATTCGATCCACTTCAACATCAGCATACCGTCGGCAGCATGCGAGATCCCCGACCTGGGCGGATGTGATTTCGAGGACTCCACCGATAACGCCAACGGTCCTTGACAGAATCCCTCCTCAATCGCGGTCTTGGTCGCCTCCGTCCGACGGGGGCGCGTTAGCGCCGACGTAAAGCTGCAGCACACGGCCGCCGTGCTCGATGTCGAGTTGGCCGAAGCTGCGGAGCGCCGCTACCAGATCACCGGCACTCATGGCGCGCCAGCGCGTTTCTCGTTTCAGGCCTCTGAGCAGGTCGGCGGTTTGCCGGGCGGTGTGCGCACTCCCCGGTTCCGACTGGGGCTCGGCGGGCAAAGCCTCGCCGCCGGCAATCCGGCTCCAGTATCTGTGGAACAGTTCCCGCTCAGCCTGGTCCACGCGCCGTTGCACCTCGCCGCACAGATCATCCGGGCCATACGCTACGCGAATGCGGTCGACGATCGGGCCGGCGTCCAACTCAGTGGTCATCTCGTGCAGCGTGGCGCCCACTGGCGCGTTTTCCCACAGGGCCCAGTTGACCGACCACAGCCCGCGGCACCATGGCAGATAGCCCGGGTGCAGGTTGTAGATCACTCTGTACCTGGCGAGAAGCGCCGCACTCAGCTTACGGGGGTAGTGGACCGACACGCCTACGGCAGCCGGCTCGAACCCCAGGGCATTGGGATCGCCGGACAGGGTCTCGATGCCGAGCCCGGCAGCGGCGTTCGTGACCGGCACGCCGCTCGTGAATACGCGCCTCACCTGCTCGGCGCGTACCGCTCTCAGCACCCACGCGGATGTGGGTGACAGGTACAGGTCGACCGTGCCGGGGTCGATTGTCGACGTCGAATGCATGCCGGCCTTCCATCTGGGAAATGCGTGCGCTATCGCGGTGGACCATTTCCTCCCGAACTGCCCCACGCGTGTTTGTCCCCGGTATTATAAGCATCCCTTTCATCGACAGCTGCTGTCCGCGCGGTCCGGGGCACACCTCCGGCATCACGGGCACGAACCATGACACGACCCGTAACACGCGAAGACATTGAGACATCCATCGAGCTCTGCCGCCGCCATCTGACCGGGCTCCAGACCGGGCGCGGCAACTTTCGTTACGAGTACGACTGGGAGCGGGACCTTTACAGCGAGGACGACAATGCCGTCAGGCAGGCGGGTGCACTCTGGGGCCTGGCAAAGCTCCATCGCCTGCGGCCCGACGAGGTGCTGATGAATGCCTGTCTGAAAGGGCTGTCGTTTTACGCCGAATATTCCGGCACGACCGCCGCGGGCGGGCGCTATTCGACCTACCCGGGCGATCCGCACGGGTTCACGGGATCGACAGCCCTGGTCGCGCTGGCTCTCATCGAGCTCCTGCGCAGCCCGCACGCGGGAGACGGCGCGGACCGCAGCCGGTGGCGAGGCCTGCTGGATGAGTATCTCCGATTTCTGCTGGCGGCGCAGCGGCCGGATGGCCGTTGGCCGGCGCGCTACGACGCGGGCACCGGCGCGCTGTCGTCGGACGCGCCCTCGCCCTATTCCGATGGCGAGGTGCTTCTCGCCCTGGCGCTCGCGGCGCGATACCTGGAATATCCTGGGCTTGGTCGGGCGATCGTCCGCGGCACGGCGGGCGCATACCGCCACTACGTACTGCTCGCCCTGAGGCGCAGCCTCCGCTCACGCGCAACCAACGGCTACTACCAGTGGGGCACGATGGCAATGTACGAGATCATCGGAGCCGGCTGGGCAGAAGGCGAGGACTACCGCGGGATTGTTGCGTACCTGGGTGACTGGATGTGCGGTTTCCGACGCCTGGGTGAAAGAAAGACCAACCCGGCCGCCGTGCTGGAAGGCCTGATCCATGCTTGGGACCTCGCCGCCGCGACGGGCGACGCCGACAGGCAGCGGGGTTACGGGAACGTTATACGCGCCTGTCTGGAACGGATGCTGGCCCTGCAGGTCGGCCACCCGCGGGCCGATGACTTCGTGCGGCGCGCGCCGGACTCAGCGCCCGCCTTGGGCGGCTGCCAGCACTGGCCGGACAAGCCGCTGCTGCGCATCGATTTCACCCAGCACCAGCTTCACGCCTGCTTGCTGGTGGCCGATCTGTTCACTCTCGATGAAACTAAGGGGCCGCATAGTAAAATCGTATGAAAAACCGGTTTTCCCTGCTGACCCGGTTTTTCTCGGTTTTTCAGGGCGCCATGCCGTAGAGGAGTAAACTGGCTGAATAGAGACGCGACAAGCAGAGCAATAGACAGGTACTCCTTGCGATGAATTGGGACGCCACTGCAGCAATCGGGCAGGTACTGGGAGCGATCGGGGTGATAGCGTCGCTATTGTATTTGGCAGCGCAGGAACGACAGAACAACCGGGCATCCGCTGTCGAGGCCAAGCTCACCTCCACACAATTGCTTAGCGCATTCATCGACGATCTTATCTCCGATCCGGAATTGATGGATGTGTGGCTCAATGGGCGCAAGGTCCTCGGAGTTCTCAATGACCGCGATCGATTTCGATTCCCGAATATGTGCCTCAAGGCGTTCTGGTTTTTCTCGGCCGCTCAGTTCCAGCTGCGCATTGGAACGCTGCGGGAGGATGACTGGACGGAATTCCATGCGGTCGTCAGGTTTTGGCTTGTGAGGGTAACGGGGTACGGGAATGGTGGAGTAGAACCGGCAGGGAGCGGTTTGGAAAGAGCTTTGTATCATTCGTAGAACAGGAAACTGCCGAATTTGGGGGTGAATGACTTTGGCACCAGCAGGTGGACAATGATCCCGATGACATCGCTGACGAGATGCCGAGGGTGAGCACGACCGCGGCGACGACTCTTAAAGACATTGAAGCGGCGGTGGGTATCGTTCGTTCCGCCATGCCCTCCACGCCCCAGTATCGCTGGCCGCTTCTTTGCGAGCGCCTGGGCGCGGAGGTGTGGGTCAAGCACGAAAACCATACGCCCATTGGTGCTTTCAAGATCCGCGGTGGGCTGGTCTATTTCGATCATCTTGCCCGATCCGGCCGGGTACCGGAAGGCGTGATCAGCGCGACCCGCGGCAACCATGGGCAATCGGTCGGGTTCGCGGCCGGCCGCTACGGCATACCGGCGACCATCGTCGCGCCGCACGGCAACAGCGTGGAGAAGAATGCCGCCATGCGGGCACTCGGCGTAGAGCTGATCGAGCACGGCGAGGATTTCCAGGCAGCACGCGAGTATGCGCAGGCCCTGGCACAGGATCGGTCTTTGCACATGGTTCCGTCGTTTCATCCGGATCTCGTGGCCGGCGTGGGCACGTACAGCCTGGAGCTGCTGCGGGCCGTGGAAAACATCGATACGGTTTACGTGCCGATTGGCCTGGGCTCGGGTATCTGCGGGATGCTCGCCGTGCGGGACGGGCTGGGACTGAAGACCGAGGTGGCAGGCGTCGTGTCCGCCCATGCGGTCGCTTACGCTGAATCCTTCGCTGCCGGATACCCGGTGGAATCGCCGGTAAGCACCCTGATCGCGGACGGCATGGCCTGCCGCACCGCGGAGCCTGAGGCCCTCGAGCTCATCTTGCGGGGCGTCGATCGTATCGTCCAGGTCACGGACGAGGAAGTCAGATCGGCGATGCGCACGTTGTTCGAATGCACGCACAATACCTGCGAGGGGGCGGGAGCGGCGCCGGTGGCGGCGGCGCTGCAGGAGAAGGACAGGGTTGCCGGCCGCCGTATCGCCGTGGTCGTATCCGGCGGCAATGTCGACCGAGATGTCTTCGCCGCTGTTCTGGCGGAAGGCCTCGCAGCCGGATGAGCTTGACCGCTGTTTCCTGTGTTGCCCCTCTGGTTGGTTCGCTGGCAGCCGCCCTTCTCGCGTAACAGCCCGAATCCAACACAACCCACACGCACCCCGTCCGGGCGCGATTTCACTCCTCACCCCTCACTAACACCGCATCGCGCCGTCAAGACCGGCCCTGCAATCGCCTTTTGTCCGTCAGGGATGTCCGTTGTCATCCCTATCCGTAGGAGGACAATGTTTCGCGGTGGTGCGTCAGCTCTTCGTCAGTTCACTGGCCGGCCGATCGAGCCCAATGTATGTCATCGCACAGAATTTTCCGCCCGTTCGGCGTATTACCAACCGATAGTGAACCCGATTTCCCTAAATCCACGACTTGCAGGAGAAAGACATATGTTACGCAGCATGAAGGATCTGGAGGACTACGCCATTCGCGCGTCCGACGGCATCATCGGCCACGTGAAGGACTTCTATTTCGATGACGAAGCATGGGTCATCCGCTATCTCGTTGTCGAGACCGGCGGCTGGCTTGCGAGTCGCAAGGTGCTGATCTCGCCCATCGGGCTCGCCCCCGCGAACTGGACTGAAAAGGTACTGCCCGTGTCAATCACCAAAGAGCAGGTGAAGAACAGCCCCGACATCGACACCGACAAGCCGGTCTCGCGCCAGCATGAAATGCGCTACCTCGGGTACTACGGTTATCCTTACTACTGGGACGGTGGCGGGCTCTGGGGCGGCGGTGCTTACCCGGGCATGATGCTGACGCCGGGCTACGGCGGCTTCCCTGCGGCGCCGTATACGCCACGTCCGGAAGAGGCTGATGCGCGCGCTGGCGAGGCACGGCACCAGGACGACGACCTGCACCTGCGCAGCTGTAAGGCGGTCATGGACTATCACATCGAGGCGACCGATGGCGACATCGGCCACGTACAGAGCCTGCTCGTCGACGACCAGACCTGGGCCATTCACTACATGGTGGTGGACACGAGCAACTGGTGGCTCGGTCACCAGGTGCTCATCGCACCGCAATGGATCCAGGACGTGAGCTGGCCTGAGTCCACGGTCACGATTAGTCTGACCCGGCAGGCGGTGAAGCACGCTCCACCGTACGACGCGGCGGCGCAACTGGATCGCAAGCAGGAAACGGAAATCTACGAGCACTACCACCGTCTCGGCTATTGGGCGGACGAGGTCAACCACGAAGCCGCAACAGCGCGCCATTAAGTAAAAAGCAGAAAAGGGGACAGATTTATTTTTCACGACGTCCCGCTATCATCTCGATTTCTGTCACGAAGCGGTCATTGCCGGTAAGCTGACCGCGTTGCAGCGCTTGGCGCATAGACTCCCGTTCTCCGTCCGGCGTGGCCTCGTCGACGAATCGCTGATACCGACGCCGGCGTTCCGTTTCTCTGTCGGCGAGTGCGCCGCACTGGTACCCAAGCCGCGTGTCAATCGCACCCGCTTTGGTCGTATCTTCCTGATACTCAACCGCCTCATGGGCCCGCTAAAGCGGTTAAGATATGTTCCCAACGCATTTGTCCGGGCGTCTTCGCCCGCCGCGACGGATGGATATTGATGCCACTCGCACTCAACGCGTAAATCGTGGCGGGACTGGTCTTGATACGCGTTGACAAGGGATGACGCCTGGTCAATCCTATGTCTGGGACAGGGAGGTGATTCGAAAAAATGCCCTGTCCGTCCCCCCGGTCGCCCGACAGGCGGACCGGGAACCGCCCGCGGAGGCGAGCTATGCCACATACCGATTTGCCTGCACCGTTGCGACGCTTCGTCGACGAGGTGAGTGCCGTGGTCGACGCCGAAACCGGCGAAGACCGTCTTCTGTCCAATATCGGAGCGTCCATGCGTACGCTGGTCGCGCGCGACGACTGGCTCGATCCGGCGTTTGCCAGGCCGCACCCGGAGTACTACCAGCAATACCTGCTGTACGCCGACCCCGGGGACCGTTTCTCGGTGGTGAGTTTCGTGTGGGGACCGGGACAGGAGACGCCCATCCACGACCACACTGTGTGGGGGGTGATAGGCATGCTGCGCGGTGCCGAGGTCTCGCAGCCCTATGAGATCGGCGACGACGGCAGGCCCCGTGCCCGGGGCGAAGCGATCCGGCTCGCGCCCGGCTGCGTCGAGTTCGTCTCGCCTCGGATCGGCGACGTGCACCAGGTCAGCAACGCCCTCGACGACCAGGCGTCGATCAGCATTCATGCTTACGGCGCCAACATCGGGAAAGTGAATCGCCACGTCTTTCCCCCCCGGGGCGGGGCGCCGAAAGACTTCGTCTCCGGATACTCCAACAGCAATCCTTAGAACCGCCAGCGAAACCATCGCCGTGAACACCGCTAACAGCGCCGCACCGCCGCGGCGCGACTACGCCTTCGTCCGCTCGAAGCTGCTGAACCGCGAGGAGATCGCCTTGCTCGACGTGCGCGAGGAGGCGCCGCATGCCGCGGGGCATCCGCTGTTCGCGGCCAATGTCCCGCTTGCCCGCATCGAACTCGACGCTTATACCAAACTTCCGCGTCGCGGCGTGCCGATCGTCACCCTGGACGCCGGAGGAGGGGAGGCCGAGCGCGCCGCCGGTCGGCTGCTCGCGATGGGCTACCGCGACGTCGCCGTGTTCGACGGCGGCTGTGAGGCCTGGAAGGCGGCGGGCGGGGAAATGTTCATCGACGTCAACGTCCCCAGCAAGGCATTCGGCGAGCTGGTCGAATCGGTCTGCCACACGCCGTCGCTGTCGGCCGAGGAGGTCAAGGCGATGATCGATGCCGGAGAGGACATGGTGATCGTCGACGTGCGCCGCTTCGACGAATACCAGGCCATGTCGATCCCCACGGGCATCAGCGTTCCCGGCGCGGAGCTGGTGCTGCGCGTGCCGGACCTTGCGCCGAGTCCCGCGACCCGGGTCGTCGTCAACTGCGCGGGCCGCACCCGCAGTCTGATCGGCAGCCAGTCGCTGATCAACGCCGGGCTGCCGAACCCGGTCGCCGCCCTGCGCAACGGCACCATGGGCTGGACGCTCGCCGCGCAACAGCTCGACGCCGGGCAGTCGCGCAGCTTCGGCGAAACGCCCGGCGTCTCGGCCGACGTCGCCCGGCGGCGGGCCCGGGCGGTGGCCGACCGCGCCGGGGTCAAGCGCACCGGTCAGGACGCTCTCGGCGAATGGATGAGGCAGGACAACCGCACCACCTATTTCTTCGATGTCCGCAGCCTCGAAGAGTACGAGACCGGTCACCTGCCCGGCTTCTTCCCCACCCCCGGCGGCCAGCTGGTGCAGGAGACGGAGATGGTCGCGCCGGTGCGGGGGGCGCGGGTGGTGCTGGTGGATGACGACGGCGCGCGCGCCAACATGACGGCGTCGTGGCTGGCGCAAATGGCCTGGGACGTGCATGTGGTCGACGGACTGGCGCCCGGGGATTTTTCCGAGACCGGCGCCTTCAGTCCGACCCTGCCGGCGCTGCCGGGAAACCGCGAGATCGACCCGGCGACGCTGCAGGATTGGCTGCCATCCGGCGAAGTTGTCGTGGTCGACCTCGCGAAACACGCGGCATACCGCAAAGGTCACGTGCCCGGCGCCTGGTATGCGCTGCGCTCCGGGCTCGACGCGGCCATCGCGAAGGTGCCGGGGGCGGCGCGCTATGTCGTGACCAGCGACGACGGCCTGCTGGCGCAGTTCACCGCGCCCGAACTGGGCGATCTCGTCGAAGGGGGAGTCTACGTCCTCGCCGGCGGCACCCGCGCCTGGTCGCAGGCGGGATACCACCTGGAAGCGGGCGAAGGCCAGCTGGCCTCGGAGCCGATCGACCGCTACCGGCGGCCCTATGAAGGCACCGACGCGCCGCGCGAGGCGATGCAGGCCTATCTCGACTGGGAGTTCGGCCTGGTCGAGCAGCTCGGTCGCGACGGGACCCATCACTTCCGGCCCCTGCGCGCCGGCTGAACGCGCTTCGGCGCGGACAGAAGGGGACAGATCCGCTGCTGTCCCACAAGCGTTCCCTCGAAACGCTCCGAGCGGTTGTCAACCGACGCTGGTCGGGGCGCAGCGTGGAGTCAGTAAAGGGGCCGCCCTCGCCGGCGAACTTACGGGTCGGTTCCTCGCGCTCGGGCTTGTGATCCTGAGGTAGCAATCGGACCTTATGCGCGCTCCCGCACAGAATGTTCAGGCAGAGGTGAGTACCATAAAAATGCTATCCGGTGGATCGCTTTCAACACATGAATCGATCCTGTAACCCACTCTAAAGGAAATCTGAATCTAATGAACAGCATCGTGTGGCTCGTCGGAGCAGTCGTCATCGTCCTATTTCTATTGTCGTTTTTCGGCCTGCGTTGAGGCGTTCAGAACATCAGAACATAGCTGCCCGCACGACGCTGGGGTTGCTCACGATTTCGCTTTGAGTGTCTCTTGCGTCTTGATCACGGTGTCGGATTTCGAGCACCGTTCGGGGTGATCCAATATCCGGCTCACGACCGCAGGGTCCTCGATGCAGGACGATGACGTGAAGGGATTCACTAATGTCGCGGGCGCAGGATGCGCAGGAGCGACGAGACCTTGACGCTGCCGCCGCTTTGGACCGACAAACACAGTCGGCGCCGTTCCCAAGGGTTTTGCTACCCGGCGGGGCGGGCTGGACCGCTTTTGGGACGCGTCTGGCGCAACCGTCCGAATTAGGCGATACGGATGTCGCGCAATTCCGCAACAGGCTGGTGCCACACCCCGGCGGGTCTCGCCCGCCCCCCCCAAGGCCAAAGCCGCACGTTCGGGCGCACTGCTTCGTGCGCTGCCGTACAGACCGCGGGTACGTGCGGATATACGCTCATGGTAGTTCTAACAGGCGTGCTACCGCGCGAACTCCGGCGACCAATGATATCGCAAGTGTTTATACCACTGACCGACGAACTGTTGTACGAGTATCCGGATTTGATATCAGGTCCAGTGGTTCCGTACGTGGTGGGTACTCCGTGTTACCACTGGTTGTCTGTTGAGTTGAACCCCGAAAAAAGCGCCACGCCCCGGCAGCCGATTCGGGGCTGGATTCAGCCGCTCCCGTTGCCCATTGCTGCAGAAGCCACGCGTGCAACAGTCCATTCTTTCTGACTCCCTCAAGTTGCTTGCCCTTGCACTAGGTACCGGGCTCGCGACGAGTGCGACACTGGTTTTTTTCACCGTCGCTGTTTTGTCTTTGCAGCGAATCCCCCCACCGCAGAGCGTCTGGAACACAATCGCCGAAACTGAAGTCGCTCCCCCATCTCGTCCCGATCGAATCGCGAAACGAGGAAATACAGGAGCGACTTCAGTCGCGATTCAACTCAATACGGATATAGCAACTCCAGAGCCGCTTTCTTGCTATCGGCTCGAGGCTTGCTGACCTCGAAGCACACGAACGACCGGGTGAAAATCAGAATCGCCCCATAGCGGCTGATTCTGCCGGCCAGCACGAACAGATGCCACTCCCCGTGCAGCCAGGGGTAACGGTGATCGTGCGCATATAACGCGATCTCCGAGGAATAGCATGTGTCGCCGGTCAACAGCCACCGAGAGGCCGGGCTCGTCCGGTCAGGTCCGGCTCCATGATGCCTGCCGGGGTCGGATTTGTTGTCGATTTGCGTAATCCATATTTGTCTCCTGTAGAGGATCCGGCTATTTTGTTTTGCCAACATCTTTCTTCAAATCACCATAGCCCGCCTGGACTTTTCCGGCTGTTTTCTGGATGTAGCCCTTGTTCTCCAGATCCTTGTTGCCAACGGCTTTGCCGGTGACTTCCTTAATGGTGCCTTTTATCTCTTTGACCCTGCCCTTCATTTGATCTTTATTCATGACTGTCTCCTGATGGTCTGTTTCTGTACTTGATTAAGGTCTATCGACGATTCACCTTCGCCAACAGGTTCTGGAACGACGGAAAGAAACACCCGGCGCTCATACTGACAAGAATATGTACGGGGATAGGTCTGGTCTGTACGGCAATGCACATAAGCGGAATAAAAGCCGTGGCCTATGCGAGATTATTTGCAGATCGGAATGTTCGGCGCGGCCAATCTTTTGGCTTCTGAACGCTGCTTCCCGGGAACGACCCCGCCGTTGGCACGTTCGCGTAATGCTGTGCTGAAAGCGCTGAGTGCTCCAGCGCACCGACTGAAGTCAGCGGTCAACATATCCTTAACTCGGCGGCTCCACGCGCGCGTTTACTCGCAAGGGGCCAATCCGCTGCAAATCCAGTTACCAGGAGAAATCATCATGAACACCTCAGTGGCCGCCGATGGCGGAAAATCTCAACATACGCTGGAGCGTGGTGCTGACAAAGCGACTGCTGCGGCGCATGACGCAATTGATTCGGCTGCGGATGCCACACAGCCCGTGCTCGACGACATGGTGGCCAACGCACATGAAGCAGTTGACCGCGCCGGCGATGCAGCCGCAGCTTTGGGCGTCAAAGGCGATCAGTTGAGTGACAATGGGAAGCGCGCCGTCCAGCGGGCCGGCGGTTACCTGCGCGAGCATCCGGTTGCTTCCCTGGGGATGGCGGTGGCCACTGGATATGTTCTCAGCCGCCTGTTTTCGTTCCGCTAACACGTGTCGATCCGCGACTACGCCCTTTGAAATGGGCGACGCCAGGCCGGTGGTGAACGGGGGTCGCTCCGTTTTGGAGATCAGTCCGCTGGAAGTCCTGAGCATCCTCCAGCGGTATCACGTAACCTGATCCACGATCAGTTACAACTCGCGGCGCTCGAGGTGCGCCTTGCACATGAATTCACCCGCCAGTAAGTCTGATCCGGTTGCGGGTAACGACATCGTCCCCGCATCCGGGGCTGCCGCTTCGCCCCGTCCAGCGGCCGTTGACGAACCAGACGCGATGCTGCAGTCACCTGTCAGCCTGCGCAGCGCTTCGTTGTTGGTGATTGCGGTGTTGTTCAGTCTGGCGGCCTTGCGCCTTGCCAGCGCCGTGTTCGTGCCGCTGGTGGTGGGTGTGATGTTCAGCTATGCGCTGACACCGCTGGTCAATCTCATGGTCCGATTTCACCTCCCGCGTGCGTTGGCTGCGGCAATACTACTGATGGGCATCGTCGGTGGAAGCGCCACGGTCGCCTACTCACTCAGCGACGACACGGTTGAGCTGATCGAGGCCCTGCCCGTGGTGGTGCAAAAACTACGCCGCGGCCTCGATGGGACGAGCACCATGGGGCCGGCCGGCACCATGGAAAAAGTACAAAAGGCCGCCAGCGAAATCGAGCGTAATGCGGCAGAGGGAGATGGTGCTCTGGAGCCGGAGCGCGGTGTGGCCAAGGTAAAGATCGAGAAGCCCAAGGTCAATGTAAAAGACTACCTGTTGCCCGGGGCGCTCGGCTTGGCGACGGTGGCCGCGAGTACCACCGTAGTTTTCCTTATAGCGTTCTTTTTGCTGGCAGCGGGTGATAACTTTCGACGTAAGATGGCGAAACTCGCCGGTCCGACGCTCAGCAAGAAAAAACTGACACTAAGGGCCCTCGACGAGATCGACCTGCAAATTCAACGCTACCTGCTGGTTCAGGTGTTCACCAGCGCGGTAGTGGGCGTCGCCACTTGGCTGGCGTTCCTTTGGATCGGGGTCGAGCATGCAGCCGTGTGGGGTGTCGTGACTTTTTTGTTCAACTTCATCCCCTATGTTGGGAGCGTCGTCGCCAGCGGAGCAGCGATGTTGATGGGATTCGCTCAATTTGGATCGTTCGAGATGGCGTTTTTGATCGGTGGTGTTGAGTTGCTGATCAATATCACCGAAGCTTACGTCCTTACACCGTGGCTAACCAGCCGCACCACGCGCATGAACCCGATCGCGATTTTTGCCGGCGTGCTCGGCTGGGGTTGGCTGTGGGGTATCTGGGGCCTGTTCCTCGGCGTTCCGATCCTGGTGGTGATAAAGGTGATCTGCGACCGCGTCGACAAGTTCAAGCCTGTGGGAGAATTGCTCGGCGAATGAGAGCGAATCACGTCTTTCCCGAAGACCCCGTTCGCCAGCGGGGGCTTGCATTTCCTTTTGTCCTCTGCGTTTTCCGCTCGCCGCCGGACCCCGGGCACTAAATGCGATGTTGGCCGTGGTGCGGCGTGCCACGACCTTTGTCATTCGCCAATCGGGCGCGAGGGTGCTGGAACAAGGACCAGACTACGGACCTGATTGATCCGTATTGAGTGTGGAATCGCGACTGAAGTCGCTCCTACGCGCTCCTACGTGCCTTCGTTGCAGATCTTATGGGAGAGCTCGTGGGCCAGCATTCCGCGGAGCTGGCCGTCGTTGCCCTTCGATCGAGACGACATCGATTCACCTTCTCTTTTGCGCAACGGTCCAGGCCACGAGGCCCGCCACCACGATGACGAGCAGGAGCAGGACTGGCAGCCATATTCCGCCGTATCCGCCGCCCATCCAGCCGCCGCCGTAGCCACCGCCCATCATGCCGGAGCCCATACCGTTACCGTTGCCGGGGCCGTAGCTGCCTTGCGACTGGGCCAGTGTACTTGCTGCGACCACCGGTCCGCCCATCACTATGAATATGGCGGCACCAAGGATCTTGCTAAGGTTCATGCGTTTCATGGCAAAACTCCATTCAGTGTGGATAAAATTCAGTTTGCCGCTGCTGTTCGCAAGGCTCAGCGACAAAACTCGTTCGGCAATTACTCAGAATCTCTCTTTATACGGGTTGACGTTCTCCGCGTCCGTGCGCCGGCGCGCATACACGATACGTTCATGTCCTGTTGCGGCGTCGACGACGCAAGCGAAAGAGCCCGTCGCGGCCGCTCGCGAAAAAATCGCCGCGTCAATCCTGTCCGCTTCGCGTTCCCGCCGCCGTGCCTTCGCATCGACCCCGCGCACCACCTCCTTCAACTCTCCAAACTGGAAGGAACCTGACACACACCGGGCAAGTTGCAGAAAAATTGAGCTATGCGTGGCAGCGCACTGAATGTGCCACTTCTTGAGTGTAGTTTAGCCATCAAGAATCGTAATCACGCACACACGGTTTTGATGTAAAGACATTCCAACGTGCACAGTTTCGTTATATACGAGGTATCACTATGAGACATTCGATACAGTTACCAAAGATGATCAAACGACCGCTGGTGATCGCGGTTCTTGCGGCGATGGCTGCCGGATGCGCGGTCACCGAACCCATCACACAATCACCAGGACAGGCTGACGCAACAAACTGGACTGGCCCCACTGGCCCCACCGGTCCCACCGGTGCAACGGGTGCACAAGGTGCAACCGGTGCTACTGGTGCAACCGGTGAAGCAATGGCAGGACCTGCCGGACCAACCGGCTATACCGGCGCAACCGGTGCACAAGGTGCTACTGGCGTAACCGGTGAGGCCGGTAAAATGGTGGTTGGCCGTGCTGGTGCCGCTGGTCCGACCGGCGCCACTGGTGCAACCGGTGCTACCGGATACACGGGGGCGCAAGGTGACAGCATTCCGGGTCCGGCTGGCGCACGAGGCGCCACTGGCGCAACCGGTGCCACCGGCGCTACCGGATACGCGGGTGCAACAGGTCCCACTACGGTTGGTCCGACTGGAGCTACCGGCGTTGCCGGCGCTACCGGTGCGACGGGTTCAACCGGATATACAGGCGCCCGCGGCAGCACTGAAATGATGGGTGTAGCTGGCGCGGCTGGTGCTACCGGTGCGACTGGTGCGACGGGTTCAACCGGTGCGACAGGTGCCGAGGGTGCATTAGCCAGGGGCGGCAGCTGGAGTTTATACAGGGACTACACGTTCAATACCAACAGTGATGAGATTCAGGAGTCCGACAGAAACAAGGCGCGGGAAATTGCTTATTACATGGATCAGAATCCATCGTTCCAGGTTGGAATCGATGGCTCCAGTGAAGGTCGAGTGAATACTGTTCATAATGCGTTGCTTTCTGTTGGTGTTGCATCCAACAGGATCCATGTCGGTGCATTCGGCGATCCGCAACTGAGACGCGACAACAGGGTCGCTGTACTACTCATCAATTAATTCACCAATTAGTCGGGATTCATAAGTTGTAGCGGTTAAGACGGCGCGATAACAATATCGCGCCGTCTTTGTATCGATTACCTGCGGCACCATGCGGATGTACCTTGGCGTCACCAGGGCGAATCCCCGGGATAAGGGCGCCGGAATAGGACACGACAATCAGCAGGGAGTGCACGCAGGATGCTCTCAGGGCCAAGCGGCTGGTCGCACTCTACCCTCCCATCAACACGCCATTTCATCACCTGGACGCGGCCTAAACCGCCTATCGCCTGTCAGGTATGTGGGTTGTTCTTCTTATCCGTTGAATGACGCTCGGAGAAGGTATCGAAGCATTGGGACATCAACAGGACCAGGACTGGGGAGCGGAAAGCGGGCGGACTAACAAGACGTCCTCACCGGCCTAAGTGGTTTCCGGCAGCACGTAGACAATGCCGCGTGTCCCGGTAAAGGCCGGACGCACGATATTCTCGAAGAACGTCGCCGGAACATTGATGCAGCCATAGGAAATGCGGTTGTCCAGCGGCGTCGGACTGGCCAGGCGTTCCGCGCGGCGCTCCTTGGGCGTGCCCTTGACCACAGGGTGCATGGAAATGGCGTTGTCGTAGTCCACCCAGAGAACTTCCTTCCCGCGCAGATCACGGCCCAGTGTGGCCACGAAACGGCCGGAGGGCGTCGTGCGCTCCTCGGGGCGGATGAGCGACATCGCCCGAGTGCCGATACCGGGGACAGAGACATCACCCCGCGCCATGCCGACCAGCGCGGCGGCTGCGCCGCGGAGCCTTCCGCCCGGATCGAAAACAAAGACTCTGGCGTCCGTTTTGTCGACGACTGCGAACGGCAGGTCGCGGTTGTCATCCGAATCGACCACCCAGTCGGCTTTTTCCCGAGCCGCGGACGATGCACGCGCCGGGCCAAATTTCGCCCGCTTTGGAACGTCCGTTTCGACGGGTTGCGGCGCGATGGTTAACACCGTTGGTGCGGCTTCAGGGGCCATCCAGTGAGCGGTTCGAGTTGGACATTTGCACGGCGTCGTCCGCGACGGTCGCCGCAGGGAGCATAAGACTACCGGCCAGCAGGCCAAGGCAAAGGGCTTCGCCAATGACCGCCGCGACCGAGCGCATGGAGCTTATGCGATGATGCCGCAACACAACTGTTGCCGGCCGCCGAGCTGTGTGTTGGTCACCGGCAGCCGCAATACCGGCCATCGAACCGGCGAACATCGCCACGTCGCCTGCCTTGATTGACGCCTTGATCGACGGGCAGTGCGGCGCGAGCCACGCGACCACGGCAGGTTCAGTGCGACCCGCACGACAATGTTCCTGCACACTGGAATACTCGATTTCTCAAAATCCAACTCACACGCGCGCGGTTGGACCACCTAAAATTCAACCATCGAGAAGGCAACGCCTGCAGATCGCGCGCGAGTCTGACCGGGTTTCAGGCCTCCGCGGCTGTCTCGTCAACCGGCCGGATGTATTCGTCCGGTAAGGTCCCGACTTCCCCCTTCGTCCCCCGAAACGCACTTTCGATCGATCGGGGGCCGGGAGGGGGCAGCGCTTCTCAATTTCGGTCGGGCTTAGGCTTCAGGGCCGGCTCCTCGTTCATGACTGGTTCCGGTTCCGGTGCCGGTGCCGTTGACGCTACCGGCGCGGGCTCCGGTGCCGCGGCTATGTTCTTTGTGCCCATGCAACCCGCGAGGGTCACGGACAGCGCGGCGGCGACGACTAGAATGCTGTTCGTCAGAATCTTCATGCCATTACTCCTGTACTTTTTGGTACTTTTTGGAATCAAAGTGGCGACGACGCCATAGTCGTCGTGACTTGTGGTCTGTGCTACGAGACCGAACATCTGACTTTGAAGCATGAGTCAAATCATCCGGCTTCGTCGGTTCGCTGTCGCACACAGCGCCGGAATCGAGTATCCACCCCACGCCGCCTGATTCGGACCGGCGGTGGTCGGCCTTACGGGAAGTTCTCAGGAGAACAGGCGAGCGTAATTGTCGACCGTCGTCCCGTAGCACTCGCAGGATGCAGCCTCTAGCCCTCGGCGGGAGACGATGGTGATCTCGCCGCGGGCGTAGCGAATGAGCCCTCTTTTCTGAAGCACGCCAGCGGCAATGGTAACCGCGCTCCTTCGCACGCCGAGCATGTCGGCGAGGAACTGGTGCGTGAGGTGGAAATGATCTGCATGCGCGCGGTCGTGCGTCATCAACAACCAGCGTACCAGGCGCGCTTCGACCTCGTGGAACCGGCTGCAGGCGGTCGTCTGAGACAGTTGTTCGATTCCCAGGTACAGGTACCGGTTGAGCGTGCGAAGCAAGCCGGGGCTGTCGCGCAACCCGACCCGGAACTGCGGGACAGTCATCCGCAATGCGGTTCCAGCTCCTTGAACGACGCCGCGCAGGGGCGCTGCACCGATTCCGAGCACCAACGTCGCTCCGAGCATACCTTCGTTGCCGATCATTCCGATCTCCAACGGTTGATGGCCGCTCACTATCTCCACTAGAGAAATGAAACCGGTCAGGGGAAAGTAGACCCGACGGTACGATTGATCCGGCTCACACAGGATGTCGCCGAAGGTCAGGTCCACCGGTTCGGCACGGGCCAGCACTCCGCGGCGTTCTTTGCTCGGCAGCCTGTCAATCAGGTGGTTGACCACTCGTTCCGGCGATTTAACTGACATTGCCTCTTTCCAATGAAATGGATCAAGCCGCGAACGGTGCGGGAATGCCGCCGGGCGAACTCGACAATGCAGTCTGGCTGGGATTTGGGCGTTTATCTGTTCGTTATGACACAGAAGACCCGTGGTCGGGTTTGGCCGCGCGCCAAGGTGGCTCGAGCCACCTGCCGATTCAATGGACGGGTTGCGGAGTGGGGCTTAGTCGATCGGTTTCCTTCTTGACCACACTGTAGCACTCGCAGCACAGCCGCTCGAGCTTCGGCCGGTCCAGGACCGTAATGACGCCGCGCTTGTATTCGATCGCACCTGCGTCCTGCAGCTTGCCGGCGGCGTGAGTCACGCCCTCGCGACGCACGCCCAGCATGTTGGCGATCAGCTCCTGCGTCATATTCAGCTGGTTGCCCGGCAGGCGGTCCAGGGACAGCAGGATCCAGCGGCATAGCTGTTGATCAATCGAGTGGTGCCGGTTGCAGACCGCCGTCTGGGCCATTTGCGTGATCAGGGCATGCGTGTAGCGCAGCATCAGCAGGCGCAGGTCGGCATCGCGGTTGAACTCTTCCGTGAGCCGTTCCCCCGGCAGCCGGTAGGCGTATCCGGCGCTTTGCACGATCGCCCGGCTCGGGGTGCTTTCGCCGCCCATGAAAACGGCGATACCGACGATACCCTCGTTACCCACCACCGATATCTCCGCCGAATCGCCGTCTTCCATTACGTACAGCAGCGATACGATGCTGTCGGTCGGGAAATAGACGTGGCGTGCGAAGTCCCCGGATTCATACAGCGCCTCACCGAGCGAGAGTTGGGTCCCCTCGAAATGCGGGAACAGACGTTCCTGAACGCTGGCCGGAATGGCGGCCAAGAGATGGTTGTGCTGGGGTGTCAGCGCTTCGGCCATTTCTGTACCCTTCGCAGCAGGGGTTTTCGATTGTACCACAAGTACGGGAGTACGCGGCGTACGGAACCGAACAGTACGCGAGCTGAAAACAAGGATCGGACCATACTGGAAACTATTGCTGTCATCTTTCTGTCTTTTTGGGCGCTTGGGCTGCTTACAGCCAACAGCACGGGTGGACTCGCACATCTGCTCGTGGGCATAGCGGTGGTGATCTTAGCGTCCAGTCCCATGGGCCAAGAAGTACACCCAGAGTGACTGGCGTGTATGTGCCCGCGATGAGTAGAAAGATCGCGGAGTGCTCAATGACTCGAATGAATAGTTCCCGATTTCGGACCCTCCGGCAGTCTATTTCCTTAACAAAATTATCAAAAAACGGACGGAAACGGTCTGTGCGCTGGCGAACACTGAGTTCGATGTGATCTCAACAAAAAAAGCCGGCTGTGTGTGGTGGCGTACGGAACCGGGCTGGTATTGGGAATACATTCCAAGGTAATGCCCGCATTGCACGGCCTGGTCATTGTAGCCAGTGTGTCGTCGGTCGTGCGGGGAAATGATCAAGATCAAGTGATCAGAGGAATACACCATGATGAATTCATTGCGCTTGCTTGCCCTTCTGGCCGTATTGCCGTTCTCCCCGTGGGCTATGTCAGTCGCGGGCGCCTCCTATGCCGACCCTCCGGAGCGGGTTGCCCACCTGGATGACATTCAAGGCGGTGTGAGCTACTCGCCTGCGGGTGAGAGCGAATGGTTCGGCGCGGTGCGCAATCGTCCACTGATCCGCGGAGATCGGCTCTGGACCGACCGCGGAGCCCGCGCGGAGCTTCAGGTCGGCAGTTCCGCTATTCGGCTCGACTCGAATACCAGTGTCGAAATCCTGGACCTGGATGATCGTATCGTGCAGGTTCAGCTTACTCAGGGCAGGCTCGACCTGAGCGTGCGGCGTCTGTATTCCGGGCAGACGATTGAAGTGGACACGCCAACATTGGCGTTCGTCATAAGTCATCCTGGACGCTATCGCGTAGGCGTCGATCCGTCCAGCGATGAAACCACCCTTGTGGTGTGGGAAGGCGCCGGCGAAGCCTACGGTGAACAGTCCAGCTTTCCCTTGCGCGCAGGCGATACAGTGCGTTTTTTCGGCACCGATCTACGCGATTACGAGATATACGGTCTACCACGTGAAGACGATTTCGATCGCTACTGTCTCTATCTCGATCGCCGTTTGGAACGCTCCGTGTCCCTGCGCTATGTCGACGACGATGTGGCGGGTTACGCGGATCTGGATGAGTATGGCAGCTGGCGCCCGGTACAGACCTACGGCAACGTATGGTTCCCCAGCCGCGTCGACTCTGATTGGGCGCCCTACAGGGACGGGCATTGGATTTGGCAGGAGCCATGGGGCTGGACCTGGGTGGACAATGCGCCCTGGGGCTTCGCGCCCTCGCACTACGGACGTTGGGTCAACGTATCCAATCGCTGGGGCTGGGTTCCGGGGCCGCGCCACGTTCGCCCCGTCTACGCGCCCGCATTGGTCGCATTCGTCGGCGGCAGTGACTGGAGTCTGTCGCTTTCGTTTGGCGGGGGCGGCGGCTCCCCGGTCGGCTGGTTCCCGATCGGACCGCGCGAAGTCTACGTGCCGTCGTATCAGGCCAGCAGCGACTATTTCAGACGAGTGAACGTAACTAATACGGTAATCAATAACACGACCATCACCAACGTCTACAACAATTATTCCAGAGGCGATATCAGCGTCAACCGCGTGGACTACACGAATCGCAGAGTCGCAGGTGCGGTGACAGCAGTTCCCAGGACCGTGTTCGAGAACGCGGAACCGGTGCGGCGTGCGGCGCTTCGCGTCGACCGCAGAGCCGCTACTACCGGGGAAATTACGCGTATTGCCCCGATTGCGCCGAGCGGACGCAGTGTGATCGGCGCCGGGAAGGCGGCCAAGGCGCGTCCATCACGTGAAGTGTTTGACCGCAAGGTTCTCGTGCGCAATGCACCACCACCCAGGGAGCGTCCGTTTGCGGCACGCGAGAAGGAGTTACGGAAGAATCCGGGGCGGGCACTGGAGCGCGGTGCCGTCACGTCCGCGCCAAGTCGCGACAATAAGACCGAACGGAAGAACGTGCGGGTGATTCCCAAACAAAGCGGCGCGGTAGATGCGCGGAAAGCAGGGTCCCAGCGCGGCACGACGAAGGGCGGCGGATCCTCTGTCGCGCCCGGACAGTCGCGTCCACCGAAGTCTGATACTAATAACAACGGTAAAGGCAAAGGGCAGAAGAGTGGGAACGATGGGCAGCAGCAGGGACAGCGCAAGACGGTCGAGCAGCAACCGGCCACAGCAACGTCAGCAAAAAGTCCAGCGCCCGACTGTCAAGCAGCAGCAGGCCACCGAGCAGCAGCCGGCCAAAGTGAACCAAAAGTGCCAGCGCCGACTGTTAAGCAACAGCAGGCCACCGAGCAGCAGCCGGCCACAAGTGAACCAAAAGTGCCAGCGCCCGACTGTGAAGCAACAGCAGGCCACCGAGCAGCAGCCGGCCAAACGTCAACCAAAAGGCCAGCGCCCGACTGTCGAGCAACGGCAGGCCGTCGAGCAGCAGCCGGCCAAGCGTCAACAAAAAGTGCAGCTTCCGACTGTTAAGCAACAGCAGGCCGCCGAGCAGCAGCCGAAGGATCAGCGTCAGCGCAAGACTGCCGAGAAAAAATCCTCCGCCGCGAGTCAAAGGCAAGCCGCCTGCGTGCGCCAGGCAAGACTGCTGCACCAGGACGAGGGTCAGTGCTTTGAAAAGGCTCTTCAACAGAAGAACCCGTCCAACAGTAAAAATGTCGGCGAGAACCTCGAGTGAATGTCGTTCTCGCGCGATGCCGCGCCTGACGGTGACCAGCCGGAGCGGCGGCGTGGCGTCTTTAAGAGCTATGGATATGGATCACAAATGCCGCCCCGAACACGTCCTCACGGGGTGGGACCGGTATAGGTGAAGATCCCGAAGGTGCGCTCGGGGCAATCGGGGTCCGAAGCGCATGCCGGGGAACTGGCGGTGGGCGGTGGCGCGAAGCCAGAACGAGGACGATTATTTGTCGTTAACAGCATTCCTGACGTATTCTTTCAAGTCGCCATAAGCGGCTTGCACCTTGCCGCGCGTTTTCTGCATCCTGCCCTTGCGTGTCAAATCCTTGCTGAAAGCCTTGCCGGTGACTTCCTTCACTTTACCTTTGGCTTCGGTAATGTGTCCTCGCACCTGATCTTTGTTCATAATGCTCTCCACTCCAGGTAGTGAATGACAGCGTGAATGCAGGGGCCGGCCAGAACGTAAGCGTTGGCACCCGGCACTCACGATGGATAGTGACCACGCCTCGCACAACTTGTTCGCCGTGGCGTCTACGGTAGTCGCCGGCTGCCTCGATTGACGAGGCACGGTCGCTGAATGGGTCAATATTAGTGACTGGGCACACTAGTTGTATAATGCTTGGGCGAGCTCCTTATCCCGTCCGTACACGTCGTTGCGGAAGTTGATGCTGCCGTCCGGCCCGACCCATGCTGTCCAGTAGAGAACGTGTACGGGCCAGGAGCGCTGGAGGCGGACGGTTTGCTCCGTTCGCTGGCGGGCGGCTTCAACGATGCTCCGCTCATCCCAGCCGCTTTGGTCCCTCAACAAGTACTGCGCAAGCTGCATTGGTTCTTTGAGACGGATACAACCATGGCTGAAATCCCGCGACGCGCGCGAGAACAAGGTTTTGGCAGGTGTGTCGTGCATGTACACATTGTATTTGTTCGGAAACATGAATTTGACCTCGCCCAGGGCGTTTTGCGGCCCCGGCTCCTGGCGGAAGCGATAGGGGAAACCACTGGTAGCGACGCCGGACCAGTCGATACTCCAGGGGTCAAGAGGTACTTCGGGTTGGTCCCACCCACGGAATACCTTCATCGATTCCCGTGCAAGGTAGCCGGGATCCCGTTTGAGTGCCGGCAGTATCTCGTTTACGGCAATGCTTTGAGGCACGTTCCAGTACGGGCTGAAGACGAGATAGGTCAACAAGCCGGTAAATTCGGGAGTGGCGTGGTAGCGCTTTCCGACCACTACCGGCATGGTCAGCCGTGTTTCGCCTTGTTCCACGAGCTGCATCTGGAAGGCGGCGATATTGACGGTAATGTAGTGGTCCCCCAGATCCTGCGGCAGCCAGCGCCAGCGTTCCATATTCAGTTCGATAGTTCGAATCCGCTGTGCCGCCGTTACGCCGAGCGATTCAATGGTTGCGGCTCCAACATCGCCGTCGGGCTCCAGGCCATGACGCATCTGGTAGTGGGTGACGGCCGCCTCGAGCTGGGCGTCGAATAGTTCCGGATCCGGGGAGGGCGTCGGGCCGGTCCAGTCGCCGCTTTGTAGCAGACGCAGGCGAAGTGCGGACACTCGGCCTGTGCGCATACCGGGCTTCAGGGTCTCGCCCGGCAGCACGGGTTTCAGGCCGCCGTCACGCTCGATCTGGCGGTATCGCGCCAGCAACTCCCGCAGACGAAGGTAGTGAGGGTGCCGGGGCGCCAGGTGTTGAAGAGACGAGACCAGGCTGCCCGCATCCAGCGCTTCCTGTATGTATTTGGTCAGGTCGAGCTCCCGCGCTGACGACTCCCAGCCAGGGTATGGAGTAGCCGGCCAGATACGGCCCCGAAGCATGTCGGAGGCGTACGAGAGCACCGAGTCGGTCAGCAGCAGTTCCAAGTCCGCCGGCGCAAGCGGGAACCGGCCATCATCGTAGGCGGCAATCGCATGTTTCAACGTGGCGTAGGCGTAGTCCTGCGGACGCAATCCGTCCTGTTCGGCCGAGGCCAGCAATGAAGGAATGGCTCGCGCGGGCCCGAGCAGCTTTCCGTCGTGGAACCAGAGCGGTTCGTAAATGCGCCGGGCGTAAAAATCCTGGAGGGCGAGCACCGCCTGCAGCGGCCGACCGTTTACTGTAAGAGGTACGCCGGCGAGCTGATACTCGAGGCGCTCGCGCAGCTGTCCGATCAGTTCTGTGTCGCCGCTCGCGGCCGCTGGTGAAGGCGCCGCAATCAGCAGCCAGAAGGCACTGATGATTATGAGTCGATGCATGCCCATACGCTTATTTTTCGGCGCACCAGGGTGTCGGATTCAGGGGTTTGGCGAGGCGAATGGGTAATCTGTACGGACAGGCCGGCCCATGTCAGCCTTGCCAGCGCGGTGTCTGGCACGGCGCGAGATAGTCACGATACGTGCGAGGGTACGAGTGATGTTGTCCAGCCACGTGTTCTGCCCGAGGCCGTGCAACGGCTGGTTGGGATTCATGCTGTATTGCTACCAATGGATCACAGATATCGGGGCGGTGAAGGCGACTGGGTCGACGTCCGGCGTCCCAATACTGCAAACGACGATTTTGGTGTGAATCGCTCTTAAAGCTTGCCCAGCACCAGCAGGATCACGACCACTACCAGTATGAACCCGACAATCCCGCTGGGACCGTAGCCCCATCCGCGGCTGTGGGGCCAGCGCGGAATCGCACCGACCAGCACCAGCACCAGAATGATCAGCAGAATGGTTCCCAATGTCATTTCATGCCTCCCGGCAGTTCTTGGAATGTGGTTGCCTAGACTATAAAAACGCGAGGGCAATCGTCTGTGCGCCAGCGAACACTGGGGCCTGGGAAGCCGGCAAATTCCATTTCGCGCCTTATCCGCCCACGGACTGGGCTGACGTTCAGCCTACATCATCCTCACGGCGACGCCCGAAGCGAATGGCGAGGGCGTGTGACGGTGATGGGGAAACACGCAAGCCGCTGTGTTGCCTACCGCACAGAACGCACTAGGTCTATAGGGGCATCCTGCCAGCCAGGAAAGGCGGCGAGTGGAGACGAATTGAGTTTGGTCGCTTTCAGTTAAGAGAGGGTGAACAAGAAATACGTCAAGCACTACGCAACCGCTGTAGTAGCTCTTGCGTTGTTGTCGCTTAGTTGCACGGCCGCGCCCACAACGGAAAGCACCGGCGAATATGTGAATGACCTTGTCATTACCACCAGAGTGAAGACCACCATGATACGCGAGTCGTCTTTGAATTCTTTCGAGACACATGTTGCAACGTTCAAGGAGTGGTTCAATTGAGCGGCTTCGTGAATTCTCAGCAGGACGTCGTGCATGCCTCTGGCGCGCCGTAGCGGAGAAGGTCGCAGGTTACATTCATGGTGTGCGAAGTGCTCAGAGGCAGAATATACCCGGAGGCGTCTTGAGCTTCTTTTCCCTGGTCAGCCTCCTGATTTCGCTCGCGGCGGTCTCGAGCTACGTCAATTACCGTTATATCAAGCTGCCGACCACGGTCGGCGTCATGCTCGTGGCCCTGGTCGCGTCTCTAACGCTGATCCTCGTCGGTCCCTACGCCGGAGGGTTCCGAGAACAGGCGGCGACATGGGTCTCACGGATCGACTTCAACCTGGTCGTACTCCACGGCATGCTCGCGTTTCTACTGTTTGCCGGCGCCATAAACGTGAAGTTCGAGGACCTCATTCAAGAATGGCTGACCATTTCATTGCTCGCCGTTTTTGGCACACTCGTTTCCACCTGCATTGTCGGGGGCGCGACCTGGCTGGTCCTCGGCTGGCTGGGTCTGGGCATTCCATTTCTTCATGCATTACTGTTCGGCGCTTTGATATCGCCGACCGATCCCATCGCCGTGCTGGGAATCATGAAATATGTTGGCGCGTCCCTGCGGCTCGAAGTGCAGGTGGCCGGTGAGTCTCTGTTCAATGACGGGCTGGGTGTCGTGGTCTTCGTGGTTCTCCTGCAGCTCTCCGGCTTCGGCGGAGCAGCACCGCACTCGATTGGAGTCGGCGCGGTGGGAATGCTGCTGCTCAAGGAAGTAGGTGGGGCCCTGGTGCTGGCGCTGGCAGCGGGAATGGTGGCGTACCAGATGCTCAAACGCGTCGACAACTACCAGGTCGAGGTCCTGCTCACCCTCGCGCTGGCCATGGGACTTTATGCCTTGGCTGACGCCTTGGATCTGTCCGCGCCGATCGCCGTTGTGATTGCCGGCTTGTTTGTGGGTAATCGGGGTCGTGCGTTCGCCATGACGGAGAAGACGCGTGAGCACGTCGACACCTTCTGGGAGCTTATCGACGAGATTCTCAACGTCGTTCTTTTTCTTTTGATCGGTCTGGAGCTTCTGGTGCTGCCGATCGAACGCGGATGGCTGGTGGCCGGAGTCCTCGCGATACCGATCGTGCTCGCGGCACGCTGGCTGAGCGTCGCGGGAATTATCGGCCCACTCAGATGGGTGACGGAGCAGCCGAAAGGGGCGATATCGATCCTTACGTGGGGTGGATTGCGCGGCGGCATCTCGGTCGCCATGGCGCTGTCGCTGCCGGCCGCTTACTCGCGCAGTCTGGTGCTGACGCTCACCTACTTCGTGGTTGTGTTCTCGATCCTTGTCCAGGGTTTAACGCTGGGCCGGGTAATTCGGACAAGCACCCCGGAGGCAGCCCTTCAGCCCTCTGCAAGGCCCTCATGATACCGCGGACATGATTCTGACAAACAGTGTTCCGCAATTCACGAAATCTGCAATATGGCGAAGGCAGGAGAATAGCCACTATGGGATCCAACAACGATAAGTCCGGGGCTCCCGAAGCAACGCCGGGAGGCCAACCCGGGGTAAAGGACGATCTGAAATCCCTGCCCCTGGCGGAAGTGGAGAAGAAGCTGGGCTCGTCGCCGGACGGCCTCACCCAAGCCGAGGCGGTAAAGCGGCTGAGCCAATATGGGCCGAACGAGATCGAAGAAAAGAAAACCAATCTGTTCCTGAAGTTCCTCAGCTATTTTTGGGGCCCGATCCCGTGGATGATCGAAGCGGCCGTGATCCTGTCGGCGGTCGCCCGGCATTGGCCGGACTTCGGCATCATCCTGGTTCTGCTTCTGGCCAACGCCGTGGTCGGATTCTGGGAGGAACACACGGCGGGCAATGCCATCGAGGCCCTAAAGGCCA
>CAVSUY010000008.1:0-70063 GCA_963731035.1 uncultured Gammaproteobacteria bacterium
TACTGCGCCCCGGCCGTCTCACCGACGAGCCCGCCAGCGGTCACATTCAGGTGCCGCCCTCCGGACACTACGACCCGATCACCATCTCCCGCGAGAACGTGGCGCTGTGCATCAACGAAGTCCTCGGGGAGCGATGGTCGATCAACCGCACCATCAACCTGGTGGACGGCGAATACCCGATCTCGGATCTCGTCGACCTGGTCGACAGCGACCCCGACTACTGATCCGTCCCGAGCCCGGCTCGTGTCCGGCATCTTCATCGGCACCAGCGGCTGGAACTACGATCACTGGAAGAACGACTTCTACGCCGGCGTGAAGCGCGCCGACTGGCTGCGCCACTACGCCGGGCAATTCAACGCCGTGGAAGTCAACGCCACCTTCTATCGCCTGCAGAAACCCGAAACCCTGCAGCGCTGGCACGACGAAACCCCCGAGCACTTTCATTTCGCCATCAAGGGCAACCGCTACCTCACCCACAACAAGAAGCTCACCGACCCGGACGAGCCCATCGAGCTCGAGCGCCGCAACGCCGCCCCCCTGGGACACAAGCTGGCCGCGGTCCTGTGGCAGCTTCCGGGCAACTTTCACAAGAACATCGAGCGCCTTCAGACCTTCTGCAAAGCGCTGCTTGTGTGGGGCGACGTCCGGCACGCCATCGAGTTTCGCCACCCCTCCTGGTTCGATCGCACCACCGCGGCATACCTCCGGGAATTCGGCATCGCCAACTGCCAATCCGACGCCGCCGACTGGCCCCTGTGGCCCGCGGTGACCACGAACCTGGTCTACATTCGCCTACACGGCCACACCCGCGCCTACGCCTCAGCGTACCGCCGCGACGCCCTCCAACGCTGGGCCGAATCCATCAACACCTGGCGCCGTGCCGGGCGCACGGTACACGTCTACCTCGACAACGACGCCGAAGGCGCCGCACCGCGCGATGCACTCAAGCTCGCGGCGATGGTGGAAGAAAAATATCGCGCCTGAAAGGCACTCCTACACCCCCCGCTTCGCCGCGGTGCCAAACCCCGGATTGTAGGATCGGCTTCAGCCGCGATAGCCCCAGGTTAGACCCTTCCACAGAAACAATGCCAAGTGCGCTGACGCCAGCTACGGCAGGAACGCACCAACGTTCGCCAACCCGGCGCGCGGAACAGCCGTCTCAGGTACAGTCCAGACCTTCACAGATCTTGGGGTGTCGGAGAGACCGGTAGCAACATTCCACGTGGCGGGGTTTGCAATGCCACGATTGGGACCCCGATCCTCCACCCCACCCGTCTGCCACTCACCGAAGAGTGGTGACAGAGCCCGTTTTGCCCAACACTCAGCAACGTAAGATGGGCGGTACTCGATGTTGACAACTCACACGGTATACCCATGGTAGACACGTTCAATCTGCCCTTATAGCTTTCCGTATCGATACAATTATGAACCAGAATCCGTAGGTCCCTAGCAAGACTAGATACCAGTCGTGCAGGAACCAAGACGGAAGCCAAGCCGGCGCCCACGGTCCCTCTTCCTCTAGAAGCTTGGTCAACGCGAGATACGTCGGACCGAATGCGAGCAATATGCTCGCAATAACATCCAAGACATGGAAGGAAAATCTTCTCTTCACATTGAGACTCGTGAGAATCCTCCAATTCAGCTCGTGAGAACTACTACAATTATTTGCCGGTTCTAGAGCATCTTGCTGTTCGGCTTGGATGGACAATTCCATGAATCCGCTCGTCCTTCTAGCCAGAAAGTTTGGGGTCAGTACCCAGCACTGACTGTAATAGGAAGAGTGCACTTTCAGAGTGTACTCCCCTGGAGTTGAAAACAGATTCTCCGGCACCTTCAACTTGACTACGTAAGGTCTCTTGTAGTCCCAGCTAAAGGTTCTCAGCCTCAGATAATAAGATGTCGCCTCATGTACCTCGTAGGCCGCCCCGGGCCTAAACGGATCATATTTCGGCTTCACACGCCAGCCCACAGAGCGAATTAGCTTTCGATCCAGATCTTGTAACAACACCATGAGAGGAGGCCGGTATCTAGTGATAGGGCGAGAACCGTCCGTATAATCCAAACCAACCTCTTTCAGCTTGGAACATTGAGTCTCAAAACAATCGCCGTGCGCCTTCCTGTCTCCCAACTTCCACGTATCTGAAAAGGTGAGATATACATATGCTTTGCCATACGAAGCGCCGAAGATGTTCCTGAATTCGTCTTTGTACTGTTCGCTGCCGACAAGATCCTCGCCAACATGAAAGTAGAAGTGTGCAATTGAGTCTGTTCGATAACAATCGCGCACCACACCACATCTCACCGGCATCGAACCGTTCCAAGTGTACTTTTGACTCCTTGCTCGCGACTGGTTCAAGTAGACAACGATCACTCTCGTTCCTTTGAGAACATTTCTTGCGCAATTCCTTTTACTTGGAAGCATGTTACGTAATGGGGGATCCAAGTAGGGCAGCATGTATCGGAAATGAAGTACGTAACCATCAGGAACCGCGATTGCTTCCAATATGTCTTCGATGTACTCTGCTCTAGCGTTGGAAGATAGAAGGAATAATGTAGGCGTTAACTTTCTGCGCGTCCAGCTAACCCTATGCCTTAGTTTACGATAACGCTCGTATGTCTTAGCAGCAGATGCCCCTCTGCCCCTAAGAATGGATTTCTTGATCGTTCTTCCTTCCGATGGGATTTCAGTCTCCTCTCCAAACTGGTCCCGCGTAAGGTCTACTATTGCACCAGGATGTACTTCATTCCAATAGTGATGAAACCGATTGTTCTTATGGATCACGCCACCGAGGCGTTCCTGAACGAGCGCAGAAGTAACGGCGCACTGCCCAACGGTCGGGTTGTTTTCACACCATTTATCTTGGTCTCCTGGGTAAGCTGTGTCTCGTGCCCACGACCTGCGGAAAGCCTCGGAAAGTCTGAGGATTTCGTAACTTTCCTTCGGGGTGAGCTTTCCCCACGATTTTTCATCTATGCGCATGTCTCATTGCTCCCAATCCAAGTCCACTAGCCCAACAACTCCCTCTTCCTTAGCATCCAGCTTCTTTGCTGGTCCATCGTGCTGTCTAGCATATATCGACTAAACCACCTGCTGAACTCTGTTTGTCTCCCGCTTGGCGGAGCTTCTCACACGAACATCCGACCGAGCAGCACCGCTGTCCACAATACGGTGGCGCCTATTCGAAGACTTGACGTATCAGAGCGTGCTCATCAGGCAAATTTCGGCGCAGCACGAAGTCATTGAGTATCCGAACGTTCTCGCCACGCTTGGCGAGACCATGAAGTGAGTGTCCCAACCAAGACGCGTTGACAATTCCCGACTGCACACCAACGAAGAGACGACGCCCGTTGCGCGTTACAAGAAGCGGAACCAACGTCCGCTCGATGGACCTCATTGTTTCACAGTGAAAGCCATCAAGATCGAGCATGCGCTTCAGCGAAGCCATTCTCGCCGTCTGTACGGAAACATCGAACTCCTGAGGAATCTCCCCGCGCAGAGCATAGCGTAGGATTTGTGCCGCGATGTGTCGATCAAGCCGCTCTCGAAGATGCTGGTTGTGATAGTGCCGAAGGCAACTTTCGCAGGCGCGATCACATGACGCCGGACAATGCTCGAGCAGTTCCAATAAATCCTCAAGTATCTCGGCTAGGTACCGTCCTGCGAGCTCCGCGTAGCCCGCGCCGCCGGAGAGCGTATCGTAAAGATAGACGTCGAGCAGCAGCTCACCCGCAGACGACGATGGTACGATTCGAAACCCTGACCCGAACTCAGACGGATCGAGGTCAAGCTGACTATGGCGACTTGCACAGAGGCGCAATCCCTCGGCAATGGAGTAGAGGCTATCCTCAAGAGTTCGAAGCACCACCGGATCCGCGGTATCTGTGACGATCGGATCGGTCACCTCGATCCGTAACAACAAAAGGTCCGTGGTGAAGATGTGTCCAAGAAAAATGTTGAGGAATTCGCCACCGCAGGTTCGTGTGGGCTTCGGCTGAGCAAACGAGAATTCAATCTTGTAAGGTCGTTCATGTCTACCCGGCGACGGCTCTTCAGTTGAGGCTCGACCGCAGCGATCACAAATCCAGAAACCACGATAGGTGTCGTCGATCTGCTGCCCCTTATTGACGGTCACAAGTTTCCGATCCGTCGTGACGGTGCATCTCAGGTGTGCGCCGAGCGGATTGAGCTCAGGCACATCGCCGGTACCGACCGGCACAGGAAACTGCGCACTCGTTGCGTAAGTGATATCCTGTTCTCTATCATCCTCACCGAGTGCCTTTCCATCTTCCGGAGTAAACACCTGCGGCACGATTATGCGCGTCTCCTTAAGTTCACTTTGGCAGACCGGACATGTCATATCGATGGGTGCACCCTGATCCAGGTCGTGGACAAAGCTACAGGTGTCACAATAGACGAGACTGGTTACATCTTGGAAGAGTGGGACAGCGCGATCGTGGACCGTTGGCAGCACGTTTGCGACCACACCGCCGCTGCGATACGTCTCTTTATTGATCACGATGAGACGGCCGGGCGCGTATTCACTGAGCGCTTTTCCTATTGCTTGCTGAGGGCGCTCGACGATCTCCACCTTCATTGTTCCACCGCCCGGCGGTCTAACGAGGCGTTCGACCAAGAAGCTCGTGAGGTCAGTCGGAAAGGCATAACTCGGCAACATCTCACGTGAGAAGAGAAACTCAAGCAGCTCTTCATCGCCAAGAGCATTACGCTCATCATCATCTCCTTTAAAGTCATCCCCTCCCTCCTCCTCACGATCGGCGAGGCGGTTCGCCGGTGCAAGCTCCTGCCGGATGATCTCTAGGTCTTCCAGCAGCTTGCGAGCGATCTCCTCGATCCATTCATCGAGGCTAGCTGGGGCGATGCGCAAATTGTCGGGAAGCCATGATTGTAACTGCGCCCGTATCTTGCCACCTTGGTTGATTACATGCTCCTCAACCCACTGTCGAAAGCCTTCAAAGTCGGGCCCCGCGTCGGCTGAGCCGAAGAAGAAGTCATGAGCTTTACCCAGCGCGCGAAAGAGGGCCGACGTCTTTCCACCAATGGCAATATCATGGTCGTCCATGTAGCCGTGGAAAAAGGTCTGCAGGAGAAAGGAAGTGACGTGCCGGCGCGCAATCTTCGGATTATCGATCTTGATGTCGGGATTACGCGGCGAGCCGGCGACAATGAGAGCTGGGTCGTTATAGTAATAACTGTCATGCGGCCCATTCTGGGCGTAGGTCAAAACAGTCGAGACGGATGAGCCTCGGCGGCCGGCCCGGCCTGCCCGTTGCTGATAGTTCTCCCGTTGAGGCGGAACGTTCCGTAGACCAATTGCTACGAGCGAGCCGATATCGACACCTACTTCCATCGTCGTCGTGCAGCTCAGCACGTCGATCGGGTGATCATGCTCGTGAATTTTGATATCCCGGAACCGAAACTCGAAGGCCTCCGTCGTGGCGTGGACGCGCGCATTATCACGGTTCGAGAGCTGTGCCGTATGCTCCTCCACAGAAATACTCCTGAGCCCAGCACCCGACTGAAGCGCTATCCGAACGGGCTCTCGCCAAAAGCCCTTCCGCGCACGGATATACTCGCTCACATTCGAATCGAGGGCCTCGACTAAAGGAGAACCACAAGCGGCACAATGCGACCTAACGACAGATGGTAGAAGAGCGGTGCAATCCTGGCAATGATACCAGGGCAAATCGAGGTCGATACGAAGTCTTAGCTTCGTGGGATCGAGGAAAAACCCACCAGTGGAGTCGCTTAGGCAAAATTCGTGACGAAGAGCATCTTGTATCTGTTCGATCCTATCAGCATCCAGGCCGAGGATACCCGACAATTGGCGCAGCAGCGTGCGATCAAAGCTTCCATCGGTGCCCCAGTGATCCGACCAGAAGCCAGCGGCACTCGCCCGCAAGGGCGCACTGAGGTCCCTGTCGAAGGCGAACTTGCCTGCGAGTGACCCTACCCATGCAATCGCTGCCTCCTCGCAGTCCTGTGGACTGAGGCTCGGAGCGATTCGCTGCAGTTCTTGCTCTAGTTTTCGCAAAGGTTTTGCAGCGGGCACCAACGCCCCTACAGCCGTCCCAGTGAGCGAGTAGTAACGGCCACACAATTGCTTCAATAGGGCGATGTGATAACGAGAAGGGGGCTGGCCAGGCTCAAATTCGAGCAGAAGCTCATTCAGTGATTCATCGAGATGGTCCTTTTCGAGGCGCTCGATATCCTGTTCGATCCGTTGGGCATCTCCGCGATCGAAGATAGGCAGATTGAAGTCTCGAAGAACCGTCAGAACAGCGACGTAGAGCGCGCGGCCGGGGCGCGGCTCTCTTCCAACCCCCAGGAGGCGCTGAGTTGCCAGAGCAAGAATCTGACGAAAGATGTCCTGCTCGACCTCGCGCGGTATGTCGCGGGCCAGGCGAGCAGCTTTTTGCCGCCCATCCGAGAACAATAGCACTTTTCGCCCTCCGTTGGGTTTATCTCGGCTCTCTTCTCCCGCGGGAGGCTGCGCATCAAGTTGGGTTTTTACGAGATTCGCAAAGGGCGCTTCACCCTTCGTAGAATGGTCCATGATGGTGGAGCGGCCACCTCGCATGGTCTCAACATTACAGCGCGGACAGCGACCAAACTTCAATCCCCGGGGATTCCAATCCAGTGCTGGTGCTGGCATATAGACCTTTCGGAATCCCTGGACCGAACCAGGGTCGGCATAGACCAGCCGTCCGCTCTTTACATCCAGCCAAGCCTCCTGACATTCGTCGGCCCGCTCACGGTGAGGGTCGCCATCAACGAGAAGTTCAACCTCAGTCATTGGCATCTGCTGTCCCTCGCGCAGGGCGCCGGATGGAACATGCCATAAGAAGTCACCACGCGGGCTAGCGATATAGCCCCGAAGAAACGCGGTTCCGCACTCACGGTGTGTGAGTAGCTCGTACACGCGCGAGCCGCACTCGGGAGCGCAACGCTCTCGCGAGTGAGTATGAAGTCGACCTAGGACACGGAACGGACCGTCTGCGCGCACCTCGCTACAGGACGGGTCCGCGCAAGCAAAGAGACCGGGCAATCCACGAAAAAACATGTGTAAGCGCGTGGGGAGAAGCACACGCTGGTCTGTTTTCCGGCGAGCGTACGTCGCAAGCGCCAGCAGTGCGGCCGTTGCGGCAGGCGCCTCGGAGGAACTGGGGAAGATGTGGCGCTCGACTTCATCCAAGGCCACGGCTGCACCAGAGACACACTGGACAAGCGATTCGAGTGGCCCCACACCTGTCAGATTATGAAACAGGAAGTCCGCTAAGTCGGCTTCGGCATCAAGTGGTCGCCAATCCAACTTCAAGGCCAACTCAGCGACGGCTCGGCGAGCGTTGACTGGATCAACGGCATGCCTTTGGAAGGCGGCTAAGTCAAATCCCGCTAGGGCTCTTATCTGTTCGCCGGTGGCCGGGACTGGACGACTGCGACGCTCTCGCGTCCCGCTCACGACCGCCATAGATCGTGACGAGTCTTTGGCAAGGCCGGTTAGATCGCGACCGAACCGCTCAACAGCGCGACGAGCCTCGTCTCCCTCTCCTAGGCTGGCGCTGGTCAAAATGAATCGGATACGCTCTCTAGGAATCTCGAGACGCGAGAATAACCTACGCAGAAGAAGTGCGACTTCTGCGCCTCCCGCTCCTCGATACATATGAGCTTCATCAAGAACCATCACCAGTTCGTTATCGTCGCACGCGTGCAACCACTCTCTTGTTTGCTGGAAAATTGGTCGCTCGATGGGGCGCATCAGCATGTATTCGAGCATAGAGTAGTTGGTGATCAGCAGGTCAGGGCAACACGCCTGCGTCTCGTGTCGGGTCATTAACTCGCGATCGCTGGGCTGCGTAAGCAGACGCTGGTTCCAATGCCGATAGCGCCGATCTCGCCCGGTAGTCGCGGGCCTGGTTTCAACAAGTTGATTTGCATAGAAGGCGAGCAAGTCCTTTTCTGGCCACTGTCCTATGGCCCGCAGTCGTTCCATCGTGGAAGGCTCTTTCAGAAGGGGCAGGTAGAAGCTCTCGAAGAGAGGCTCAATTCGTTCAGTATCACGTGCGCTCGTCCGAGGACCAGGATATGGCGTCCGACCAGTGTAACTGGCAAATCTGACCGGCCTCCCTCTGCGATCTGAAATCACCTCAGACGCTTGTGGCGCTCCGAACAGCCTTCGAATGCGAGACAGTTGGTCGTTGACCAGTGCGTTCATTGGATAGAGCAAGATCGCACGACATCCCGGCGCGGCGGCCTTCGTCCCGCGCTCGGCAGCTTCAACGGCGAGCTGTCCCAAGATCGGCATGAGGAAGGCCTCCGTCTTCCCCGATCCCGTACCCGTGGCAACGATCAGATCAGCGTGGTCTGCGAAAAACCATTCTAGAGCCTCGGCCTGGTGGGCGTAGGGTCGAGGGTATAGTCCAAGTTTGAGCTCTGCCAAGCGCGAGAGGACTCGCTGTGCAACTCCGGGAATACGTAGTTCTCTGTACGGGCGGCCAAGCTCATAGACAGGGGTCGATTCCACGAACGGACGTTGAGCTACGGAACCATCCTCTTCCAGAAGGAGCCTGCGTTCCCTAATCAGGGCCTCATTGCGAATGTGGTACTGCGCTTCGACATACGACCGCAAGCTCTCCCCGAGCCGCCTCGAAGTCGCGTAGACACCATATTCATCGGTGCTCTTAGGGCGAGTCATCGCCACCTCGTGAACTAGATTGTAGGACTATCGACAGACGAGCAAGGACATCCACGAGCAAGGGACGCAGCGCGTTGTGAAACTGGAACACCTTCGAGTGCGGAGCTTCGCTCGAGAGCCAGCCCAATGACATAAGCCGTGCTTCCGGTTTAGGTAGATCGTAACGAAGTTGCAAAGAACAGAGTTCAGTATCTTCGGTGAGAACAGCCGATCGTCGCGTGTCGAGCATCTGATCGAAGCCGAAGCGTAAACGGCCTGTTAGTTTATAGTCGATCTGCACGCTGCGCCGAAGAACAAGGGCCCCGTCGCGATACCCAAAGTCCCCGAGATAGTACGGTCGATCGAATGCTCGCGTGTATTGCGCTAATGGCCGGCATAGACGTGGCCTTGTCATCGGGCGGCTCACTTGCGCCGCCGCTATCCATCGGCCAACCCTGCTTTCCGCCTGGTAAACATCGGGTGCATATATCTCCAATGAATCTACGCTCAACTCCTGTGGCGTCGAAAAGCGCCTCTGGTGTTCGGCAATGACCTTGTCGGTCCAGGTTTGCAATGGCTCGGCCGGACCAAGCCAACAGTCGACCGATTGCAGAACGTCTGTGACCGCTCGAATGTGAAAATTCGGAGCCACGATGAAACGTGCAACACCCGTACAAAACACCTTAGCCGCGAAGATCGATGCAACGACACTTCTCGGAGCGCAGCCGAGTACGAGGACTGCCTCCCCGGAACTCATGGATACGAGTCTGAGTGGTGCCGCGAGCCAATAACCGCCACCGAGATCAGCGATATCGCCAGCGATAGCCGAATCATGGAGGGTATTGAGATAGGGATCGTCCTCGACGGTCTCATGGTTCATCCGTCGACAGTCACCAAAAAGAGGGACCAGGCTTCTTCTGACGTTCGCAAGAATTCGCGTCGAATGCAAGGGCGACCCGCGTGCGCTATAGATCGCAGTCCTTACATGCTCTGCTGTCAAAGCACGCTGAAGGCCACTTGCAGTGTTCGGACACCGCAAGGACGCCGCCAAGGTTCTCCGAGCATGGTACGGTGATCGCTCTCGCAATTGGAGAGTCATATAGCCCCTTTTTCCGTTCGCAACGCCGGACTGTTCAACAGGCTGACTATGCGGGCGTCCGCAACGGCGGCATCACACTTACCACCGTCCAACTCGGAATCGACATCATCGCCGGCCAATCCATTCGCCATTGCCAATGGCAGGAGCCAGCCGTAGGCCAGCGATTGCATGGCCGACGGCGATTCAGGTTGCAATGTTGCATCAAGACCAATGTAGGCAGCGACTATTGTCGTCTCGATCCGTGGGTTTCTGTGGTGCGAGAAGTGGCGAACTAAGCGCGTTACTTCCTCCGTATCTGCAGAATGGCTGACGAGTTTCGCTCGCACTGAGCGAAACACCTCAAGCATCATAGCTCCTGGCTGGATGGAATCGGTGGACGTACGACGGAGCCTCCAATCGAGGCAATCAATATCAAAGATGGGGCCAAGCTCGGCATACCGCAGATCGGGAACGAGTGAGGCGAGACCGTCCTCAACACCCGCGAATACCAACCAGGACCCACCGAAACACGAGCCTAGAGCCGGGCTCGCAACCAAATCGCTGAGTACGTCAGCCAACACATCTAGGGCCGAACGGTTAACTCCCTCAAGCGCGACAGCGCGCACACGCTCTACGTGCCCCCTCTCTAGGGACTGGAGTTCTTCGCGTAGCGGCTCGCCCTCCATCAAGCCCACCGGGATCGGGACGCGGAATGCGTTCGCTCCCGCGAAGACCGTCGCGCACAATCGAACAAGGTCAGTACTCAAAGCACCTTTGAAGAAGACAACCTGTCTCAAGGCGACCGCTGCACAAACTTCCTGGGATAACGTGCGCGCAGAAAACTTCTTGAGACCAACTTGCTCAAGCGCTGCGGCAAGATGCGTTGAGGCATCGTCGAATGATTCGATCGTGCTTACCGGCGCCGCGGACGATGTAGTGAGAGCACGGACCCTGATCGTGGCATTTTCTTCTGATCCAGTTGTGGTCGACCCTGAAGGAGCCGTCGATGTTCTCTCCTCGACGGTCTTCTCCAGGTGATCAAGCCTAGATTCCAGAGCGCCAGTTGAAGAAGATACTCGTTCTAGATGGCTAAGCATTTCACTGAACTGTTCCACATCATCAATGAGCTTAGCGATGCGCGCGCTAGTGTTCTGTGAGAAGGTCTCTATTTCGTGCCTTAGCTCTCCCACACTGTCTTCGGTCGTGGCCTTCGCCCGCGCATGTGCGTCTGTTAGTTCCCGCAATTCAGTAGCGAGATCGCTAATCGAGCGACAAATGGGATCAAGTTCATCACCGATCTTGCCGACCGTTGCAGAGGTTGTTTCCACCTTCGTAGCGATGCCTGCCAGGCGAGTCTCCAGGGATTTGACTTCTTCCTCGTCGCGGCGAAGTCGTTCCGGCAGTTCAGCGACCGCGGTATCGCGCTCGACCTCCGCGGCAGATTTGGCCGATTCAATAAGCTTTCGAATCTCTGGTGTTTCATCTAAAGGGCTGAATAGCAACAAGCGCTCAATGCCTTCCCGCGAGCACTTGTTGTCAAAAGAGCGGACCTTGAGAACAGAAAACAAGTTGAGAACGGCTTCAGTGAAGTCGGAATTGTCCTGCTCAGCCGATCTAAAGGAGTCATTGATCGCATCGAGAAGCGCCGCAGTTTCGGCAGGTTCGCCCAGCTTATCTAAGGCCCAAGCTCGCCAAAATGCGCAGAACGCTCGGTCAGCACGCGCTCGATTGAGGGGGCCTAGATTTCGGTTGCTGAGAAGATCTTGGGCCAGCTTCCGCTTGCGTTGTCGCAAGCCTGATTCGCTGCTCTTTCGGAAACCGGGAATTGTTGGAAGAATATTGGCTACCTCCCGAGCTCCTTTCGGAGAAATCTCATCAAGAAAAGCGAGAAACTCGGTCTCCCCAACAGCCGCAATACGCTTAATCGCAGCGGCAGACGGACGCAGGCTCATGGAACCTTCTCCATCGTCGATCTGATTTCAGTAGCAATACCGCGCCAGTGAGAAACGAGCGCGCCCTTGACCTTCAAAGAGAAGAAATGGTCTGAGAGTTCAGGATCGCTAAGCCTGTCTACCGGTGTTCCTTCCGTCGTTTGCCAAGCCCCAACGACTTTACAGAACCAAACGACGTGTCGCCGGGTCCTTCTCGGAAGAGAGGCAGCGGCGGGCCGAGACCCCTGAACGCCGGATACGTAACTGCCGAACGGCCCCGCGTCAAGAACGACCGTCATGCTGGGATCGCGCAGAGCTGCGTTGATCGCCGAGACGATACTGGACGGAAGCGACCCGTCGGTGAGCATAGGTGCCAGTTCAAGGCTCTCTTCAGTGAACTCAGCCTCCCGGTGCCACCTAAACATGGCTCTGACGCGTCGAGGAAGGAAGAGTCCGATAAGTTCGCGTTCACCGGTTCGTACACTATCCAGAAGCTCTCGACCTTTCGCCTCATGGAGTGCCGCGCGTGAGCCGTCCTGAGAAGCCGACTTGAACTCCAAGTCGACCACTGCAACTGGACATGCATCCAGAGGCCGCCTAATCAGGATCGGTAAATCATGCAGGTCCCACCGAAAGTGGAGAAGGGAAGGCTCAGCTCGGGCCTGCGTCGCGACCTCCAGAAGGTGCCAGCGTCGGCCACTAAGAATCAACGTAGAGTCCTCGCCCCCGACATGGACCGCGACCGTACTGTCTTCATCTGAGTCACCCGGATGGAACGCTAGGCAGGTCCACTGATTAGCTTCTAGCTGAACGCGGCCATCTAGGTCAAGTTCATATGGAACCGGATTAACGATACACCATCGGCGCCTTTCGGGGAGGACCACGAGGTCCGCAACATCTCGGAACCACGCGAGCGATGTGTCGTTACCTTCGCTGGGAAGCGAGACCAATGCGCAGCGCCACTCGCGATGTGCCGCGAGCAGATGCGGCGAAAGCCAGTCTGGCAGGATCGGGCCGGCGCGGTCTCGCCATACAAAGTAATAACTCTCCCCCCACGAGAGCGATTCAGTGCGCGGCTTGTACTTTTCAGACGTAGCGGTGAATGCGGTGACTTTGTCTCGTCTCAAGCCCGGAACACGACGTTGAATGACTGCGGCGTATGGCCGATGAACTTCGTAGCTTATCCACGAGGCTGCGAAGTCAGGAGCGTCAAGATCCACTGGATAAGTCCTAGGGCCAAGGGCAAGAGTTGAGAGGCTGACGTTTCGGTAGATCCCTCCTCCGCAGTTAAACGATATTTGGCCGTGGGGGTTTGGCGACTTCGGCAAAGTGATGCAGAGTTCCCACCGTCGAGGGGAGCGCTGGCGGGTGACCCCTCCCGGCTCAAGAGCCAACTGCAAGCGCGCTGGAAGGATGTTTTCGACAGGTCGGACCGGGCTAGTCGGGTGCGTTGGCACAACGCTCCAGTTTCGAATATCATCGGTCGCAACAAAGAGCTCGCACTCCGGCGTGCCGACGCCGGGGCGGTGGGCGAAGTGCGCGATTCGAACATTACCGTGGCGCAAGAAGACAGGCTTACCGCAGGCGGGACAGGAATATCTTCCGTATCGTGATGCTTGCGCTGCTGAAGTGAGCAGCCCAGTGAGTGCATTTCTCGCGCGCTCCATTCTTGCTCCCCAACAAGCTAACTCAAGGTTCGCGGGCGCCTCGCTCCGGTCCGCAAGGAACGTGTCTTACTTGCCTCCCCGTCTCGCGGGGCGGCGCGACCTCGGATAAGTTCAGGGATATCCGCACGACGACAATCGAGGAACCGAGTATCCCTGTCACCGCGAGGCGCGATCCAACGGTCCAGAGCAAGCGCAGATACTTGCTCAACCGTCTTCAACGAAGAAACGCTCGGTCGGCCAATGCCTGTCTTTAGGATATTTATCCCATTTGATGCCAGTGTGGCAAGAAACACCTCTCGTCGAATACCGTGCCGAAGAACCGATTCGTTGATCCCTAAGTCACCGAGGGCCGCTCGAATAGTACGCAGGCGCCAATTCGGACCTTCGCCATATGTATGTCGATCGGCGTACCGATGACCTCGCAGACGTAGATACTCACGCATCTCTTCAAATAGACGGTCCGTAATGTGGAAATGGCCCCAGCCAACCGTGTAGCCAACCCGGCTAAAGTACTGTATGCCATCCAGTTTCAGACGGTTGTAGACTGATGACTTTCCCATTGAAGAGGTCGTGGTTACGGCCAGCAAACGAGCGTTCTTCGCGCTTCCGGAAATAACGCCCACGGAGTTTCCGTAAGCACGCCGGAAATCCTCGTATACCTCCCGAGATCGCACCAGGCACGCGATGGCTTTGCCTACAAGCAATTTGTTGTACGGGGGAACCGCGCCTAATACATAGGCGTCAAGCAGGTTCACAAGGCGTTCGGCACGCTCTTGGGCCGTCCAGCCGATAAGGTGGTCTCGCACCGAGAGATTAAATACGGGATCACCCAGAGCGATGATGCCCGCCAACCGCTCGTGACCCTCATCCCAAACAAGATACCGAAGGCGTCGTCCGAAGCCTCGCGAAACGGGAACAGACCAAGTCAAAGATGCCAAGCGAAACAGATCCGATTCCCATGTATCGCCGACAACTCGTCGTAAGGTTAGGCGAATACGAGCGGGTTCGATTTCCCGTCCGTCCGCAAAATGAGGCAGAAGACGATCCAGAACGCGGGCGAGAAAGGCCTTTTCGGCCTTGAGCCTCTCTGCTCGTTGCCCACTGTGAAGGCGACGAACGACCTCCTTTCCGACTCCCGGCAGAACGAGAGTACCGTCCGAGGCACGCTCGAAACCAAGGGCAGTGAAGTGCCTTCGTATGGCACGCTTCAGTTTTGCCTCCGGGCTAAAGGCTCGGACGACGCTTTTTTTGTCCTTCAAGATAGACCCCCGCTCCGTATCTGACTGTTAGGATAGTGGAAAGCGCCGAACTCCGGCAAGGTTTTCCGGGCAGCTGCTCGCTTCCTCTTGTCCGCGGACTAGAGCGAAGCCTTAACTGGGAGGGCGACCTACCTGCCTGGCTCAAGTCCGACGTCGAGCCACTAGCGAGGGCTGGCCAGTTTATGCTTCCGCCCTAATGGAGACACTTTTGGTTGTAATGCGCCAGGAACGTATCCAGGTCCTTCTGCATTCCCTGAAGCGACTCGTAGCTCTCGACTCGATCCTGCGTCGAGCGCTTCCGACGCGCTACTCCCTATCAGTCGTCACATCGTTCTCCTGTCAGATTATATCAGCGTCGTGCGAACCCCTTCTAGAATCCGACCAGGGCCGGTATGGCCACCCCCACTTCGACCGGCCCAGTGCCAGGTGAAGACCATCACTGTTCACTCGGTTCGAACGATAGCGATGAACCGCGCTTGAGGGCGACCGACCGGAGCGGTAGCAACGGGAGCGAGCGGTCAAGCGTCGGACTCCGTCGGTCTGGTTAGGCATCGCCGCTATCACTTGTTTCCCTCGACAAAACTCGCAACCCATCTCTCGGAGATTGCCTTGTACTTCTCGACATCAGCTGCGGAACTAAATTCTCCGTGTGTAATCAAAACGAATACGCTTCCCTTCATGAGTATACTGGATGATATCTGTACCTGTTGATCGTGTATTGATTCTCCATTTGCGCCGTGGGTTTGTTTCATAATCCACGCTACCGAAAAGCGATTCCTCTGTTCATCGAACACGCCAATCGGCACGATCCCGTCCAGTGTTGTCATAATATCAACATTGAACTCCTTCGATAGTTTCGCATTGGCGTAGTCTGTCTGCTTGCGAAAGGAGTCTGGGATCGTCTCTGAAAGAGATGCGAGACTCGCTTTGATACGATTCGAATAAGAATCAAACTCTTGGGGCGAAATGTCTCTCTCTATCGTTGCCTCGATTACAGTTGCTAACAAATACGATGAAATCAGACCCCCAGCTCCTTTCCTCAACTCTTCCAGGTCGTTCGGCGTCGTATAACACGCCAAAAGTCGATTTCCACGAGGCGGGTTGATCAACTCAGCGACTCTTGGCTCGACGTCGCACAAATCGACATATCCCTTCGGCAAGGGCAACGTAAATTGAGAGTCACCAACAGAAATGTGTTGGCTCTCTTGTGCTAGGCCACATAGAGGAACTGTGGCAACTAGCAAACAAAACCATTGTTTCCTAAACCGCATCAAGAGCTGATGAGCCGCGCTTGAGGGCGACCGACCGCAGCGGCAGCGAAGGGAGCGAGCGGTCAAGCGTCGGACTCCATCGCCCTTGTTGGGTTTCCGCTGTCTCTTTCATCAAAGAGCGCTTGGATCTCAGAAAAGGCAGACAATGCATTAATTGATCGGCGAAGACATCTCTCCGCCTCTTCGTAATTCTGTGTCCGTATCTTGTCGGAGGCTTCGCGTAGATTGTCTCTAACCGTATTAGCCCAAATAGCGTACCTACTAAAAGTGGCGCCACCCTCATTAGCTTGATTCAGCGCTGCACGGGCTAAACGAGGAAGGAGCGGATCTACGCCGCCATCCGGAAATACTGTCGACACGACGATCTCTTCATCCGTGTCGTGTCGATCTAGGATTTCTTGTATTTGATTCTCTAGATCCATAGCTCTCAGGAAACCCAACGACGGCGATGAGCCGCGCTTGACGGCGACCAACCGGAGCGGCAGCGAAGGGCGGGAGCGGTCAAGCGTCGGACTCGACAAGCGTTCCACTTAACATAAGCTTACATCTATTGTGAAACAGCTTGTTTCGATGGTACTTGTTTGCAGAGTTTGCAGTTCTAAACCAATCCCCCATGTCTGGATAGCCGCTATTCGGGTTGCCGCCATTTGGCTCGGTTGCCACCATCATTACTCTAGAGCTAGAGCTATTCCATTTCTCGAGATCGTAAGGCGTGAAAAGCCATTCCGTTCGACTATTCATGGAGCATAACGACAGCGATGAGCCGCGCTTGAGGGCGACCGACCGGAGCGGTAGCGAAGGGAGCGAGCGGTCAAGCGTCGGACTCCATCGCAGTGTTAGGTGCCACTGTCAATTCTGGTTTTCGAAAGTAGTTCATGGTAGTCAACGTCCTTACTCGGTATCCCCTCTTCTATCTCGTTCAATAAGTAGTAGAGGACTTTCCTCTCCTTCGGTGGGAAGTTGTCGTTTATGAAACCGGCTATCCCAAAGAACTTATTCCGATCTCTTACGCCTGCACGGCGCGCGATGTGGCGCAGCTGATACTCAATATCAATCGGGTCTACGATATCCACATTTAGCTTTTCCTCCGTGCACCTGAGATGATCTAACCTATCCCGAATCTGTCCTATGTATTCGTTCTTTATCCGTTCAAGACGTCGTTGGTCCATACCGATGGGATCTACTGGAAATCTCTTTAGCGTTGATTCGTCTGTCGGGTCCCAATTCTTAGCCTCTTTGAGTTTTCGCGCCAGCTTGTAACAACGCCTGCAGTATCCTCTTGCCTCATGTGGATATCTCACGGTGCCACAGTTCTGACACGCCTCGTATTTTCGCGACCACCGTGTCACTTTGCAGCTACCTAACAGTGAGTGGACGGAAAAAGGCCGCGGTGTAACACGGCATTTGTCCGCATAACACGCGGGCGGGGAGGCGAGGATTGAGTGATTGATTCTTGTTCCATCCGGAAACTCCTTTTGGATCCGTTACTTATTACCATTATACGATGGTCGGTGTCTGTGCGGGGCGTGTTGTAGCACGGACAATGCGCGTTCTCCCTGATCGCGGCTGAAGCCGCTCCTACAATCCGGGGTTTGATGCGGTGGAATGGCTCAGGGCTTTTGGCGGGGATTGACCAGCGCGCCGCGGATGATGGCTTTGCCGCCGAAGCGGGCGCGGATGTGATCGAGGGTGGCGTCGACGCTGCCGTCCTTCGGCGCGAACAGGGCGGTCTGGGCGGTGTGCTCTAAGGCGCTCGCGCCGACACCCAGTGGCCGGACGCCGTCGCGCCGCTGCGGCGGTGATGACGCAGAAGCGGTCGGGCTTGCGATAGTCGGAGGCCAGCTTGGCAGGAGCTTGTTGGGAGCCATGCCGATGGAGGCCACCAGCCCGGTGCGCCCCCTGGGGCCGCTCATTCGCGTGCGCGGCAGGCTAGTACATCGTACCCAATAACCTTGTGCCCATAGCCAAGGTGGTCGAGAAGCTTGTGGAGACTTTCGTTTTCCTCGATCGGCATGATGTGATGCTCGTAGACGACCATCTCCGGTCGCGTAGTTTCGAGGAAGGCGCCGATAATCTCTCCGTCGAAGCCCTCGGTATCCGTCATTAAGAGGTTGACGTCTTCGGGGTTGATCCCGGTACGGTGCATGAATGTCGCCGGTGACCAGACCTGCATGACCTGGCTGGAGATGTATGTCTCGGGGACGTGCATTTTGAGATGCTCATCGGTCAATGATCCGATTTGGTACTTGACCCAGTCTTGAGCTTCCGGATGGTCGACACCGAATCGTGGCGAAACCGAGTAGAACGGTCGTATCTCATCGCGCGCACCAAGGGCGGCATGGTGGCAGTGGATATGTTCAGCGTATAGAGCCATCGCCTCGACCAACTGTTCGAAAAGCCAGCCTACCGCTTCAATCAGGTGCGCCTCCACGTGGTCTTTATCTTTGACAACTTCGTGAAGGTGATCATTGTCGATATCGCCATTACACGCACCGACCTGGATCGCGGTGAGGGTCTGATTTCGCACCCCGTACTCATCGACCAGGAGTCTTACGGCATCGGTGACGGTCGGTTGACTGAGCACCTGGGTCTTGAATCCCACAGAGTTCATTTAGTACGAGTCTCTATGATGCATTCTCCTTCCTATGGCACAAGGTCGGATGTTGCGTCGACCGATCAGGTTTGCAGCCCGTTCCGCTCAGTGTCGTGATTTGCCACTATAACCCCGTCGGAAAGCCTGCTCCATCGCTGAGAGCGTCTCTTGCCGCCCGGGTTGGGTTGTGGCTTGCTGTGGCACGTGCGGTGCGGCATCGAAGGGCTGCTTCGGGCGGTTCAGGGGACCGAGCCGTGTCACTGGGACAATAGATCGGCCGCATCGGGGCAATTCTGATCGTGGCTGAAGCCTCTCCTACAATCCGGGGTTTGATGCGGCGGAATGGCTCAGGGCTTTTGGCGGGGATTGACCAACGCGCCGCGGACGATGGCGTCGCCGCCGAAACGCGCCCGGATGTCGTCCAGGGCGGCATCGACCCCGCCGCTCTTGGGCTCGAACAACGCGGCCTGCCCGGCGTGTTCGAGACCGCTCACGCCGACACCCAGCAGGCGGATCCCCTCGTGGGAGATGATCGCGCCGCCACGGTGCCAGCAGCGATGCGGCGCAACGATGGATCTCGCGGGTGGAGGCGGTCGCCTGTGCCAGTGTCCGGCTGCGGGTGTAGGTTCTCCAGGCTCCCGTTCGTATCTTCACTGTGATGGTCGTTCCGCACAGACGCTTCCGGCGGAGGCGCTCCCCGACCCCCTCGGCCAGGGCCAGCAGCTTTCGCTCCATTTCCCGCAGCGCGTGAATATCCTGCTCGAACGTCTGCTCGCGGCTGATGGATTTTTCCGGACGGCCGGGGACGACCTCACGATCGTCCAGCCCCCGGGCCAGGGCCTGGAAGCGCCCCGCGGACCTGCCTAGCAGGCGCGCCAGGACCGCGTCCGCGGCCGCCGCCAGATCTCCAATGGTCGCAAGGCCCGCTGCCTGCAATCGCGCGGCCGCCCGTGGACCGATTCCCCATAACCGGCCGACGGGCAAGGGCGACAGGAACTCCCGGGCCGCCGCCGCGGTGATGTGGCAAAAGCCATCGGGCTTGCCATGGTCGGAGGCGAGCTTGGCGAGAAACTTGTTGGGCCCCATGCCGATGGACGCGACCAGTCCGGTGCGTTGGCGGACGGTGCGCTTGAGCCACCAGCCCATGGCTTCGATGTCGCCGAACAAGGCGCGACTGGCGGTCACGTCGAGCCAGGCTTCGTCGATCGATATCCCTTCCACCAGCGGTGTCAGTTCGTGGAACACGGCGAACAGCTCCGCCGAAACCTGCCGATAACGCTCCATGCGAGAGGACAGGTACACCGCATCGGGGCACAGCCGCCGGGCCCTGGCCATGGGCATGGCGGAACGCACGCCGAACACGCGCGCCTCGTAACTGGCGGCGGCGACCACGCCGCGCCGGCCGAGCCCGCCGACGATCACCGGGCGGCCCCGGTACGCCGGTTCATCATGCTGCTCGACGGATGCGTAGAACGCGTCCATGTCCACGTGGATGATCGCACGCTCGCCCGCGGTTGAACCCCCGGCGGCCTTCATGACCGCGGCCGCAGCGCCGGGTGCAACTCATACGCGCAGGAATTGAATAGGTATGTCATTCGATACATATTTTGTCACCCGTTCGTTGGGCGTAGTCTTGTTCTTAACAACGCTAAATCCAGAAATATGAATAACAATGCATATTGAAGACCAAACCAACACTGTTCGCAGGAGCCTCCAATCCATTCAACCGACCACCTCTTGTAGGGCCGCCGTCCTGCTCCTGGCGGCAATTGTTTCGACCCTTCAGGCCCACGCGGCGGAGCCCGGCGCTTTCGAGCTGGGCAAGATCGTGGTGACCGGCAAGCAGCCGAGGGTCGTCGAGCAGGCCGCCAGTATCGATACGGTCACCCAGGAAGACATCCGCCAATCCGGCGCGCGCAACCTCAACCAGTCCATCGCCCTGCTCCCCGGCGTATTCGTGCGGACGGGGGGCGACGGAGTCCCAAGAATAGACATGCGCGGCTTGCGCACCCGCCACGTCACACTGCTGCTGGACGGTATCCCGTTCAACTCCACCATGGACGGCCAATTCGACCCCTCCGCCATCGACGTCGCCGACATCGACCATATTGAAGTCGTACGGGGAAGCAACTCCGTCCTGTACGGCCCCGGCGGCAACGCCGGCACCATCAACATCATAACCAAGACCGGCGGTACCAGGAGCCACGGCCGGGCCCTCGCGGAGCTGGGAACCGGCGGCGAGCACCGCGCGGAAGCGGAAGTGGGCGGCGGCTCCACGAGTTGGCATGGCTTCTTGAGCGCCTCGGGCTATCACCGGGATGACTACAGGCTGTCCGACAGCTTCGACCCGACCCCGCTCCAGGGCTCCGGAGATCGCGTCAACAGCGATCGCAGCGATGCGAACCTGTATGGCAACTCGATCTGGAAAATGGGACAGGAAACCGATGTCGGACTCAGTGCCTCGTACCGACGGGGCCACTACGGGAAGCCGTTCGATGTCAGGGACTCCAGCGATCCTTTTGCGCGCAAGCCGAAGTTCGAACGCCTGGACAACTTCGAGGGGTACTCACTTCAGCTCACGGGCCGGCACCAGGTCAACAGCGCATTCACGGTGCGACCCATCGTGTATGCAAACCGTCTCGATGAGGTGACCAACGACTACGACAATGCGAGCTTCGACACTCAGGCCGGGAACGGCGCGGCTCACCAGGATTCGCGCTCGGACGTCGCGGGCGGCCGTGTCCAGACCGAATACGACTGGGGGTCGTCCGGCCAGACCTCCACCAGCTTCGATTGCCGCCGCGAGAGCTGGCGTGCAACCGGCTTCCAGATCAGCAACACCGGCGGTGGTGGTGGTGGCGGCAAGAACAAGAAAGCCGGTGGCGGTGGTGGCGGTGGTGGCGGCTCCGGCGGTGGCGCCAGCAGCACCGGCGCAACCGTTACGGATCCCATCAACGTCGATGAAATCGTCGACGTCTGCTCGGTGGGCGTCGAGCAGGAATACCGCCCCTACGGCCAACTCGGCCTGGTGGGCGGCCTGGGCTACGCGACTCAGTCGCGACCCGCAAGCAACGACAGCGGCGCGCAATACCTGCTCGGCGCCTACCACGACCTTACGGAGCAGACCCAGCTGCGGGCCCTCTACAGCTCCCACATCCGATTCCCCACCCTGCTCGATCTGTTCGAGCCGGGACGCGGCAACCCCGGGCTGAACTCGGAGCGAACCTACCAGTACGAGGTTGGCATGCGCCACGATTTCACACAGGCTCCCGCATCCGTGGATGTCGCGCTGTTCCGAACCGATGCCAGAGATTTCATAGAACGCAGCAAGACCACGGGCCTGCAGGAGAACATCTCCAAGCTTCGTTTCCAGGGAGTGGAAGTCCAGAGCACGGTGCTGCCTGCGGACAATCTGACATTGCGATTCGGATACACCTACCTGGACTCGACGAATCTCTCGGCGGACGCACCCACCAGGAAGCTGCAGAACCGCCCCGAGCACCAGTTCACCGTTGAAACGACGTACCGGGCGGCCAGTGGATTCGAGGCCTACGCATCGCTTCTTCACGTCGCCAAGGTGTTCGAGTTGTCCCGCTCGACACCGACTACCGTTCAGGAAACCGGCGATTACACCGTCGTCAACGTCAAGCTGTCCCAGGAGATGGCCGGGGGCGCTCGCGTGTTCGCCAGGGTAGACAACCTGTTCGACGAGAACTACGCGGAGAGCGGCGGGCTGCCGGCTCCCGGCCGGGCATTCTTCGTCGGCGGCGAGATACGGTTCAATCCATGAATCCGGGAGCGCCGAAACTGCGAAACGACAACTGGTGGATGGGCTTCTCGCTCCAGGAAGCTATCTTCATGGGCTTTTGCGCGCTGTTGATCGTATTGAGCAAAGTGGTGCTGCGCTTTCACCTTGGCATAGCCGGGCACAGCATGTTCTTCCTGGCCTTCTTCATGCTCTTGTGCCGCGGATGCGTCCCGCGCCCGGCCACTGCAACCCTGGTGGGCCTGCTCGCCGGGATGGGAACCGTGATGCTCGGATTCGGCAAGGGGAGCGTGCTCGGCCTGCTCAACTTCGTGGTTCCAGGCCTGGCGCTGGACCTCGCGGCCATGGTGGTACCCGCGCTCAGCACGGCCTGGCTCCCGGCCGTGCTGGGCGGGACAATCGTGGCCCTCGGCCATGCTCCGGGGCAGTACCTGATCAACCGTCTCATCGGCATGGAACCCGATGCAGCGCTGCAGCTGGTTGCCCTGAAGTCTCTGCCCGCTCTCGCCTTCGGTATAATAGGGGCGCTGCTGGTCCCAAAGACAGTACGGACCCTGCGAAGCAGTGGTCTGTTCCCGAATGCGGGACCCCCGGCCCCCATTCCACGAGGAGGCCAAGCCAAATGAAAGTGTATGCCGCTTTTGACGACACCGACGTGATCGATGCGGAGTTCGGCACCGGCAAGCTGGTGCGCATGCTGGAACCGAAGCTGCCGGATGGAGCTCGAATGATCGGCGTGGTCCGGCACCAGCTGCTCGTGGCGGATGATATTCCCTATACCTCGCACAACAGCCCGGCCTGCGCGATTCTGGAAATGGAAAGCCCGGAGCTGATCCAGCCGCTGATAGAGATCGCCGCCGAACACCTGGAATCCCTGGCCAGTCCGGGGAGCGATCCCGGGCTGTGCGTCGCCGGCGCCGCCGACGTGAACCAGGGCCTGATGGATTTCGGCCGGCAGGCCGGCGTGCGGAAAGTGAGCCAACGCGAAGCGCGGGATGCCGTCGGTGACATATGGCTGAGCGGCCATGGCGGCACCAACGACGGGATCATCGGGGCGGCCGCCGCCGTGGGTCTCACGGCCCACGGCTGGGAGGGCCGCTTCATCGAGTACGGCGGACTTCGCGACATGCCGGATCCCATCAGCGTTGCGGCCCTGCAGGCGGCGGACATCCTGCCGATGACCCTGGAGCGAAATGTTCAGCCCCCGGCGCCGGGGGACATGATCGACACTCAGGGCTGGCTTCGGCCGCGCTTGTGCGGAGGCCGGGCGGTGCTACCCGTGCTGTGGAAACAAACCGGACTCTGGTTCAGTATCGGCCGGAGCTCCGAGAATGGCTGAGGCGCGGGAGGCGCTGAACAACAGCCCGTCGCTGACAATAGAGGGCTTCCAGCATCGTTTCCCGGACGGTCGCAGCCTGACCCTGTCCGCTGACTTGCGCCTGTTCCCGGGTGAGTGCGCCCTGGTCACCGGCGCGACGGGGAGCGGCAAGACCAGCCTGCTGTACGCCATAGCCGGCCTGCTGCCCGGCCACACCGAAGGCATATACAGGGATCCCCAGGACAGCGTCGGACTCGCCTTTCAAAATCCCGGCACTCAGCTGTTTTTTTCCGATGTCGGCGAGGAGCTCGGGTTTGCCCCGCGCAACCGTGGACTGCCGGAGCCGGCGGTGAAGAGCCGTATCTCCACCTACCTGGACGCCGTCGGACTGCCCGGCTGGGAGAACCGCAGCATTGACGGCCTGTCCATGGGTGAAAAGCACCGGGTGGCGATGGCCGCGGCATGCAGCGCCGAGCCGGTCCTGCTCTTGTTGGACGAGCCGTTCGCGCAGCTGGATGCCGAGGGCGCGGTGAGCCTCCGCCGCCTCCTGCGCAACTATCTGCAAGCCGGGGGCACGGTGGTCATCAGCGAGCACCACCCCGACCTGGTGGCCGGTATTGCCTGCTGCAGCCTCGACCTGCCAACGGTCGATATGCCACCCCTCGCCCCGTCCATCCAGCGTGACCCATCGGCGAGCCCAACGATCCCGCGCACCGATATCGACATCCGCGGCCTTCGCCTGGCCGCGCCGGACAGCGGACGCTGGCTGCTGCGGGACTTCTCCTGGCAGGTTGCCGGCGGTGAACGAATCCACATACGGGGACCCAACGGCAGCGGCAAATCCAGCTTGTTGCGCGCGCTGGTGGGCCTGCAGGCGCCAGAGTCCGGGCAGGCGGAAATCACCGGGCAGGCACCCTCACCGGCGGCGCTCGCCGGGCGTGTTGCGTTTCTGCACCAGGATCCGGACAGCCAGCTGTCGGCGCCCAGCGTTCGCGAGGAGGTCTCATTCGCCTGGGAGCGGCTGCCGGCCGATAGACGTCCCCGGGCCGGGTGGATCGACTGCCTGTTGGATTCACTGGGACTGGCGGCGCTCGCACAGCGGTCCCCCTTGTCACTGAGCTTCGGCGAGAAACACCTGGTCACCCTGGCCGCCGCCTTGGCGTGCCGCCCCCGCCTGGTCCTGCTGGACGAGCCCTTCACCGGCCTGGACCAGGGGCGCGTCGGCGCTCTCTGCGATTTCCTGCTCGAATACTCCCGGGCCTATGAATCGACCCTGGTGATGGCGTCCCACAACGCCCTGCCGGAACCGGGCTGGGCAACGCGGCAATTCGTGATGGAAGACGGCCGTTTCCTCGAGGAGTTACAGCGATGAGGTGGAGCGGGACAGGGGCGGACTATCCCGGCCGCTACATCGACAGCGACACCTTCGTTCACCGCCTGCCACCCGTAGTCAAGATGGCATCGGCGCTGGTGCTTTCGGCAGCGGCAACCCAGGCAAGAATACCTTCTCTCATCGTCGGCGTGCTGATGTTGGAGCTGGCGTTGTACCTGGCGGCGCGTCTCGACTGGTCGAAGATCCGGCGCGACTTCCGCGTCGTCCTCGTGCAGGCGCCACTGGTGGTCGGTCTGTACCTCTGGCGCGACGGCTGGACGGGTGTCGGAGCCGGAATGACGATAGCGGCGCAGATAGGCGCCACCATGGCGCCGGCATTCTGGCTGCAGCGCACCACCCGCGCCACCGACCTGATCGACAGCTTCAGCCGCTGGCTGCCCCGCAAGCTGACTTTCGTGATCTTCGCCACCCTGCGATTCCTGCCTCTGCTGTTGCGCGACGCGCGGGAAATCCACGCCCTCCAGGTACTACGCGGGGCGCGTGTCCAGCCGCGACAACTCCTGAATCCGCTGAACTGGCCGGAGCTCGCCCAGAGCGTGGTGATACCCGTGCTGGTACGGGCCGTGAAAATATCCGGGGAAGTGGCCGCCTCGGCGCAGGTTCGAGGAATCGCCGACAACGCGAATCGACAGTGGCTGCGGTGCTCGCCGCAGTTTCAGGAAGAACCGGAGGGAACCGGCGGCAACTAGGAACCCCGCGGCCCACCGGAGCAAACCGGAGCGAACCGGCGCACTTCTCCCCTACTCCTGTGTCGTATAGTATTCGATAAAGCCACAACGCCGTGCCGGTGCTCTCGACGAACTGTCGCCCATGTCTGAAATCTCGATCTTTCCCGTCTTTCCGCATACCATCGCCGTGTGCACACTCGAGGACTCGGAGGTGGATGCCGACGCCCTAGCGTACGTGCAGGGCCTGGAATACGTCGATACGGCGCATGAAAAGGCCCAGGCAACATCGCTCTCGTCCGCGAATTTCGACGTGCTCGAAAATCTTCCCGTACTCAAAAAGAGCGTTCTCGACCGCTTCAATGTTGTCAAGGACAGGTACCTGTTCCATACGAAGAACGATTTCGTCATCACGACTTCCTGGTCGACCAGGACCGGCAAGGGGGATTACTCCAAGTTTCACAACCACCGCAACTGCTTCTACAGCGGGGTCTTCTATTTCGAGGGCGACGAGAACACCGGCAAGATCCGCTTCAACAATCCATTTCGTAAATCATGGTTCGTGGAGTCGACGAAGTTCAACGAGCTGAACATGGATCAAATGGGTATCAGCCCGGAAAAGAACATGCTGCTCTTCTTCCCGAGCTATATGGACCACGCCATCCAGGAGCACCGCTCGGCCAGGACCAGGTATTCCATTGCCTTTAATCTGATACCGGTGGGACAGATCGGGATGGAAGATTCGGCCGCCAACTTACAGACCCCGGACTGAAGGACCCGCGGCCCCCTCAGGCTTTGAGCCGGTAGCCGGTCTTGAAGATCCACGCCACCAGGCTGAGGCACAGAGTGAGGAACACCAGGATCATGCCCAGGCTGATTCCCATGCTGACGTCGGCAATGCCGTAGAAGCTCCAGCGGAAACCACTGACCAGATAGAGCACGGGATTGAACAGGGCGACCTTCTGCCAGAAGGGAGACAGCATATCGATCGAATAGAACGTCCCGCCCAGGAAGGTCAACGGCGTGATCACCAGGAGCGGCACGATGTTGAGCTTCTCGAAGCCGTCCGCCCAGATACCGATAATGAAACCCAGGAGGCTGAAGGTGGTGGCGGTGAGTATCAGAAATACCACCATCCAGAATGGATGCTCCACGCGCAACGGCACGAACAGTCCTGCGGTCACCAGCACGATTACCCCGAGTATCAATGACTTGGTGGCGGCGGCGCCGACGTAGCCGATCACGATTTCCAGATAGGAAACCGGCGCGGACAACAGTTCGTAGACGGTGCCCACAAATTTCGGGAAATAGATCCCGATAGAGGCGTTGGATACGCTCTGGGTCAGCAGCATCAGCATGGTAAGCCCCGGCACGATAAACGAGCCGTAGCTCACTCCTTCCACCTGGGTGATACGGGAACCGATCGCCGCCCCGAATACGACGAAGTACAGGGACGTCGACAGTACCGGCGATACGACGCTCTGCAGCAGCGTGCGCCGCATACGGGCCATTTCGAACCTGTAGATGGCAAGTGTGCCGCCGACATTCATCGCGTTTCCCTCACCAGGTTGACGAAGATATCCTCAAGAGAGCTCTCCTTGGTCCGCAGGTCCTTGACCCGGATGCCGGCGCGCCTCAAATCACCAAGCAGGGCTGCAACGCCGGTCGCCTCGCGGGCCGAGTCATAGGTGTAGATCAGCTCGTAACCGTCCGCGGCGAGCTCCAGCCGGTACTCCGCAAGAGTGTCCGGCACACTTTCCAGACGACGCTGAAGCTGCATGATGAGCTGCTTGTGGCCCAGCTTGTGCATCAACTGCCGTTTGTCCTCCACCAGAATGAGTTCGCCGTCGTTGATCACGCCCACGCGGTCCGCCATCTCCTCCGCCTCGCCGATGTAATGCGTGGTGAGGATGATGGTGACACCGCTTGCCCGCAGCGCGCGCACCAGGTTCCACATCTCGCGCCTCAGCTCGACGTCCACGCCCGCGGTAGGCTCGTCGAGAAACAGGATCCGCGGCTCGTGGGCCAGCGCCTTGGCAATCAGCACCCGGCGCTTCATGCCTCCGGACAGAGTCATGATGCGATTGTCGCGCTTGTCCCAGAGCGTCAGGTCCCTGAGCACCTTCTCTATGTGCGCAGGATTCTTCTTCAGTCCAAACAGCCCGCGGCTGAAACTGACGGTTCTCCACACCGACTCAAAGGCGTCGGTGGTAAGCTCCTGAGGCACCAGACCGATCCGGGAGCGAGTCTGGCGGTAGTCGGCGACAATGTCATACCCGTCCACCAGCACCCGGCCCTCGCTGGCATTCACAAGCCCACACACGATGCTGATCAAGGTGGTCTTGCCGGCGCCGTTGGGCCCGAGCAACGCAAAGATCTCGCCCCGGCGAATCTCCAGGTTCACGTTCTTCAGAGCCTCGAAACCCGAGGCATAGGTCTTGGAGAGATTCGAGATCGACACCACCGATTCAGCTTCCGGGGCTTCGATGCCGGAGTTGCCGGCTTCCTCCGCCTCGGCGCTGAGAGGTGTCGCGTCGCTATGGTCGTTCATCAACTTCGTTCCAGGGTTGAATCGTGGAGCATCCGTCAGGACACGGCGCTCGAGCCGGGAATCCAGCGATCGTTCTAGGGACCAGGTTCCTCTCCATTCCGAACCAGGTCGCAGAACCATGGTCGGGTCCCGGGGATGGTGGCGGAAGTCTACTGCCGGCCTGCGAGTGTTTTCAACCGCGCGCCTTCAGGGCCCGCAAGTTCAATCAAAAAGCCTGTCACCGCGCTCGTCGATCAGCTGCCTGGCCTTGCGAAGGGTCATCGACGCCGCGCTCTCGGCATCGCTGCAGGTATCCGCACGCACGAACCGGTGGGTCTTCTCCTCCCCCTCGATCGTCTTGGAAATGACACCGGACACCCGCCAGCCGCCGGGCTCGTTCACGGGCGCGGCGCGTATCTCGAAACCTTCGTAGGTTTCGCTGGCCACAACGTCGCCGCCGGAAGCGCCTCCCGACCCACGGAAAAGCCGTCCCAGAAGTTCTCCAATCATAACGATAACCTCGCGTCGGGGCGTATCCCCGATCATCCACTCGCCAGTCGCATTGGATCACATATCGGGACGCCCAACAAACAATGGCCGCCGTACCCGCCGACGCGGCCGACATCGTCCATCAGGATACAATGCCGGTGTGATTCGCCGATCCGCGACAACCAAACCCCGGCGAACGTGCGGCCGTGGGCCACCGTCTGGCGCCACACCATAGACGGCGTTTCAGGACCCGGCCGTTGTCCGTGAAGAAGCCAATGGACTGACCTGGATCAAAGCCGCGGGAGCGGGGTTGTCTTAACCTCCCGGCGTACATATTGCACAGAGTGATTGATATGGCTTCTCTGCGGACCGCGCTCCTGGCGCTCATCATCCTGGCCACGGCGCCGGCGGGCGCGGCGTCGACCTCGGTCGAGAAGCAATCCGGGGACGATCTCTACGCTGCCGGGGCTTCGGTTCAGGTTTCGCGGCCCGTGGCCGGCGACGCCGTAGTGGCCGGTGGAAGCGTCCTGATCACCGCGGACGTGACCCAGGACGTGCTCGCGGCCGGCGGCACCATCACCCTGGCCCGAGCCGTCCACGACGATGTTCGGGCGGCAGGCGGATCGATAACGGTGACGGATCGCATCGGCGGGGATGCGATCCTGGCCGGCGGCACCCTCAATCTGGCGCCGGGAAGCCAGGTCGAAGGCAATGCCTGGCTTGCAGGCGGTGTGCTGCACCTGTCGGGAACGATACACGGCGACGTCGAGGCGGTCGGCGGTGAAGTGGTGATCAGCGGAGACCTTGACGGTGATGCCCGAATACTGGCCGACTCACTGGAGATTCAGTCCGGGGCGCAGATCCAGGGCACCTTGGACTATCGGGGCCCACGGCCGGCTCAGGTCGCCGAAGGCGCGAAGGTCGGCAAGCTGGTGTATACGAAGCACCGGTTCGAAGGGCGTGGGGCACCATTCATCGGCCGCCTGGCTGCGTCCCTGCTGGTGTTTGTCAGCCTCGCTGTATGCACGCTGCTGTTCGCCTGGCTGATGCCGAATGTCAGCCGGGAGGCCGCGGACAACTCCCGTCGTCGGATGCTCCTTTCGCTGGGCGCCGGGCTGTTGACGGTCATCGCCACGCCTGTCGTCGCCTCGGCACTGTTCGTCCTGCTGGTGACCGCACCCCTTGGCGTCGTCCTGCTCGCGTCCTACGTCGTGCTCCTGGCCACAGGGTGCTTCGTGGCCCTCGCGTGCCTGGCCGGCTGGCTGCGGGAAAAGCTAATGGCGAATCGCGGTGAGGGAACCGGCACCTATATACTTTCGGTGCTCGGCGCGGCGGCGATCTACTGGCTGGTGAGCCTGGTACCTTTCGTTGGCGTACCCGTCGTGGTGCTGGCATTCGTCACCGGGGCCGGCGCACTGGTCCTGCTGGCTGTCCGGATGTATCGGCAGCCGGATTTCCCCGAGTACAACGACTAAAGCAACGAGCGAGCGATCACCCATGCTGGACATCAATCCGGACACCGTATGCCGCCTGGTGGAGTTGGCGCGAATCTTCCACGCCCGGGAGGAAGTCGTGATTCCCGAAGAGCCGAACGATCCCAGCGGAGACTGGCCGACTCAGATCCTGGCGGACCATGCCGGCGACTCGACGCTGGCAGAGTTTCGCGGCATCATCACCGATCTGGAGCCCGACCAACAGCAGCAGGTTGTCGCACTGCTGTGGATGGGCCGCGGTGACTTTGCGCTGGACGAATGGGACGATGCCGTACGCCAGGCCGCGGAAAACTGGTCGGAGAATACGGCCGACTACCTCATCGCCCACCCGATGCTGCCCGACTACCTGAGCGACGCTCTGGACCAACACGGCTACAGTTGTCCCTAGGCCGCAGCCTGGTCGGGATTCATCCCGACAACCCATGTCGGGGGAGTGATCGGCGGCAGTGCCTGGCATGAACCGGGGAGGGGTGTCGTCGAAAGCCTACCCCTACCCATGCTTGCCGGAGTTTGTTCGATTACCGGGTAACCGGCAACACACTACACCCTCCCTATTCCGTTCGCCTCACTCCGGTTCAGTTGAAGTGCACATTTACCCGGGTAGGCGGGTACGACCCCAATCAATGCAAGGTCGGCGAAAGCGGGCCCGGGCCGATCTCCGTGAGCAACCTGGCGGCGGCCTCGATGTAGCTCCGTCGCTGAAGCAGGAGCTGCCAGCGGGTGCCTCCGAGCTGGGCGAACAACACTCCCGAGCGAACCCCGGCCAGCAGCGTGGCGCGAATTTGCGCCACCACGGGGGCATTGCTGAGATGAGCCTGCTCGCCCTGCACGATGATCCTGGGCTTGAGGTTGCTCAGGTTCGCCTTGTACAACTCGGCGAAGCGCTCGTAGATATCGGAACCAATGCCGCCCTGCCCGTCAACGGATACATCACGCTGGATATCGGCCAGCTCCTTCGAAACGCGCTCCACCAGCTCCTCCGAGCGATAGAAACTCCTGGAGAGCTGAATCAGCGCCACCACGTACTTGGCGGCCTCTATATCACCCGCAGATCCACTCTGACGGCTGATGGAAAGCAGTCCCAGTCGGACACCCTCAATGCCGCCGAAGATCGAGACCGTATTCAGGGCATCCACGATCAATACGCTGCGCATGCTGGCATGCAGCGGTTCCTCGTCGGCATAGCCGCGCCGGGCCAGTTGCCTGGCCAGAGCCGCCGCCTGGAATATGCCGGCCAGCGCCAGAGTCCTGTCGAGTTGGTTGGCTTCGCTCACGGCCTCAACTCTCGCTGGATTGTCCGTTGCGCTTCGAAACGCCCCGAGCGGCGTCCAGGACATTGCGGAAGAACCCGGTCTCCCGTTGCAGTGCGTCGATATTGGCCTCGCTGGATCTGAATCCGTGACCTTCTCCGGGATACTCCACGTACTCGTATTCCTGGCCTTGCTGCTCCAAGGCCAGCGCAATCTCGCGCGATACGTCCGGCGGCACAACCTTATCCTCCAGACCCTGGAACACGATCACCGGGCAGTGGATAGCGGACACGAAACGGATGGGCGATCGCGTGTAGAAGCGACTGTCGCGATCCGCGCCGACGCCCGGGCGGTAGGGCTCGCCGATTAATCGGTCGGTGTACCGACCCTCGAACTTATGGGTGATCTGAGCCAGGGTTACCAGATTACCGATTCCGTAGTAGCAAGCGCCGGCGGCGAACACTGCCGGGAAGCGGGTCAGGGCGCTCAACACCGCGTACCCTCCCGCGCTGCGGCCGCGGATGAACACACGGTGCTTGTCGACCCAGCCGCGACGCGCGACGTACTCGATGGCCTTTACCACGTCCTCGGTGTCATACAAGCCCCACTGGCCGAGCAGCGACTGCCGGTAGGCTCGCCCATAGCCCGTGCTTCCGCGATAATTCACGTCCAGGACTGCGAAACCGATGCCGGTCCAGTACTGGCGAGTCAGGTCCAGGGCGTTCGAGCAGCGCGCCGTGGGTCCGCCGTGGACCATCACCAGCAGCGGTGGAGACTCCCCGGCCGGCGCCCGGTAGTGCGGATTGCAGGGAGGATAAAAGTAGGCGTGAGCCGTCATACCCTCGCCGGTTGGAAACAGGACCGCCCGGGGCCGACTCACCGCATCGTCCGGAAGCAGCTCCTTCACGCCCTTGACCGTGGCGAGCCGGCCGTGCTGCCACAGCGTCATGACCGGAGAACGATCCCGGGCCGCGGACATCATCAGGGCTTCATTGGGTCCGGCACGCGAGAGCTGCCTGATGTCCACGGCGTCGGTTTCCACCTCCCGGGCACCCCCGCCGTTCTTGTCCACCATCACCAACTCGTCGCCTTCAGGGCCGCTTCGCACCGCGAGGATGCCGTCTTCCAGCACGACGTATCGGCGGTCGCCAAACACCCAGTGCGGCGCGCCATACTCTTTCCCGTCGAAGGTGAGCTGGGTGAACCGGCCGTCCCGAAAATGGAAAAGGTTCCAGAAGTCCGGCCTGGTTCCAGGGGCGCCGTTGCCGTCGATAGCCATGATCAGGCCACCATCGTCGGCAAACTCGAGCTGGCAGACAGACGTATCGGGCTGACCGATGACGCACTCGACGTCGTGCAGAGTCAGACCGTCCGGACCATCCCTGTAGAAACCCAGCATGGCGTTGGACCGATCCCAGGGCATGTCCGGGTGGTCCCACTGCACCCAGGCAATACGGCGGTTCGCATTGTCCAGCACCACATTGGCGTAGAAATCGTGTCCGTCGTGGAGCACACCGGGCTCGTGGACGATGCCGGGCTGCAACCGTACGAACGCGAGCAGGTTCCGATTCTCATCGTCGGGCACTTCGTGCTCCATTACGCAGACGAGATATTCACCGTCCGCGGCCACGCAAAGATCGATGTATCGCCGCCCGCCGCCCAATTCGTCCGGCGGTGTTATGGGGACGGGTTCCGATTCGCCATTCAGTCGCTGGACATAGATGCGCTGGTCGGAGTCGTTAACAAAGTAGCAGCTGGCCCCTTGCACCGTGTACGGGCAGCCCCCGTACTCGTGAACCCGGCTGCGAATCGAGAAGGCCTCCGGCGTCAAGCAGCGTTCGCTGCCCGTCTCGCCGCGCTGCATCAGCACCACGCGACCTCCCTCCCCGGCGCGGGCCTCCAGCCAGTAGGTGCAGCCACGGTGCCTGAGAGGATAGGTCGGCGTCGCGGGCTTTGCGAACAGGGTCTTGACGTCGAACAGACCGGTCCAGAACCCGTAGGGCACCGTTTTCCGCTGGTCAGCCACTATTGCAATGCTTTGACCGACCAGTCCCCCGCCGTAATCCCCTTCTCTTCGAAATACCCGGCGCGGGTCTCCAGAGCCGCCATCACCTCGCCGGGCGGGCTGTAGTACCGGTAGTGCGTGGCACCCAGCGTATACGGCTCCATGCGCTGAATATCGAGGATCACCCCGTGCGGGTCGACGAAGGCGATATCCAGGGGCGCCTCGACGTTGTGCATGTGGAAGCTGGGACGATAGGCCCGATCGAACTCAAAGTAGATCGACGTCGTGTTGATGGTTTGAGGGCAAATATACTGAAAGCCGCCACCCCGCTCACGATTGTCGTCGGCAATGCGCACGGGCAACTCAATGCTCCGGTCTCCAGGCCCCTGCAGGGTGATTGCGGTTTCTGCCATCGAGTCCAGCGCAGCAGTCGATTCCTGGCAGTCCGCCCAGACGCCCGGCGCCGCGAGCATCAGGATTGCCAACAACCAGTACTTGGCCGCCATACCCTAGTGTGCCCCGTCGCTAATAATCGGCCAGTACGACTTGAACGACGCGCGCGACCTGCTCTTCGTTCATATAAGGATGAATCGGAAGAGATATGCTTTCCCGCGAAGCCCGGTCTGCGTTGGGAAGGTCGCCGGGCTCGTACCCCAGCCCCCGGTATACCGGCTGCAGATGCAGAGGTATCCGATAGCACAGGTTGAAAGCAATCCCTGCGGTCTGCAGGCGCTCCATGACACCGTCCCGGTCGGATGTCCGGATTGTATACAGGTTGTACACGTGCTCTCCGTGGGGCGATCCCGGCGTCACCACATCGCTGTCCTGGAAGCCGTGTTCGTACCAGGAGGCGACCTCTCGACGCCTGGCTATTCCATCGTCGACGCGGCGCAACTTGATGCGAAGCAAGGCAGCCTGGATTTCGTCCAGTCGGCTGTTGCATCCGATTGCTTCGTGCACGAACGTGGCGCTCGCACCGTGATTGCGAAGGCGCCTTATCCTCTCCGCAAGGTCGGCGTCCTGGAGAGTTATGATGCCGCCGTCTCCGTAGCATCCCAGAACCTTGGTGGGATAGAAACTGAAACAGCCGAAGCCGCCCCAGCCCCCCACCGTCCGGCCTTCGTGGGCAGCGCCGAACGCCTGGGCACAGTCCTCGATCACCTCCACGCCGCGCCGCCGGGCGAGGGCCTCCAGTGCCGTCATGTTCGCCGGACAGCCGAACAGGTGCACCGGAATGACGGCACGGGTCCTGTCGTTGATCGCAGCTTCGACCTGGTCGATGTCAAGGTCGAAGCTTTCGAGTTCTATGTCGACGAATACCGGTGTCGCGCCGACCCGGGAGACAACCTCCGCGGCGGCAAAGAAGCTGTACGGCGTGGTGATCACCTCGTCTCCCGGCCCGACGTCCAGCGCCTGCAGCGCCAGCATCAGCGCGTCGGTACCATTGCCCACCGAGACCGCATGAGGCGCGTCGACGCGGTCCGCAAACTCGCGTTCGAAAGCACGCACTTCCGGACCCATTATGAACGACCCGGACGCGCCGATGCGGCGGATCGCATCCAACCACTCCGATTCCAGCTCTTTGAACTCCGATTTCAGATCGAGAAACGGAATGGGTTCTTCGCTCATATCAAACATTCTTGGATCTTCTTCTGCACCAGCTCCGCCACCTTTAGGGCGCGTATCCCATCGTGCCCGTTAACGTATGGCTTCTGCTTCGTTGCGATGATGGACACGAAATGCTCCAGTTCTGCGTCCAATGGGGGTTTCGGCTTGACCTCGAGCCGCTCCTCGACCAGACCCGGATACAGCTGCCCCGGCTCCGGCGTCGTCTTGCGTACGATATCGATCTGCTGATCGATGAAGTTCAGGGCGTAGTAGCCGTCGCTGCTGAAAACGCGGATCCGTCGAAACTTCTTGGCGGACACGCGCGACGCCGTGACGTTGGCGACCGCCCCGTTCTCGAATTCCAGACGGGCATTGGCGATGTCGACATGATTGGTCAGCACCGGAGAACCCACGGCGGAAACGTATTTCAGATCGGAGTTGACCAGCGACAGTACGATGTCGATATCGTGAATCATCAGATCCGTCACCACGTCGACATCGGTGGCGCGCTCCACAAAGGTGCCCAGACGATGGACTTCGATGAAGCGGGAATCCCCGACTCGCTCCGCCAACGCCATGATACCGGCGTTGAAACGCTCCAGGTGACCGACCAAAAAAACGGTACCTGCTTGTTCGGCCCTGGCCACGAGTTTTTCGGCATCCTCCACCGTCGGCGCGACGGGCTTCTCCATGAGCATGTGCTTGCCCGCGTCCAGGTACGGCAGTCCCACCTCGTAATGGCAGCTGGTGGGTACCGCTATGGAGACGGCGTCCACGTCATCGATCAGAGCGTACGGATCCGTATAGTAGGGGCAGGAGTGCCGGGCGCCGACCTTTGAAGCAGTGGCTGGCTCGATGTCCGCTACCCCGGCCAGACGCACCCCCGGCATGCGGGCGTAGATACTGGCGTGAATGCTGCCGAGATATCCCACCCCGACCACGCCGACGCGCAGCGGATCAGTCATGAGATACTCGTAGCAATCTGGACATGGGTTCCCGGCCGATTATAGTTTTGAAACGGGTCGCGGATTATAAACAAAGCCTCGGTTGGCCGCGCAAATTCCTTGCGCATTTTCGCCAGTTTAGTCAAATGTATCATCCCTATAGAACACTATGAACGATAACGGCGTCAGAATCGTGCTGATTACCGGCTGCTCCTCCGGTATAGGCGCCTGCCTGGCCGGCGCCATCCATCAGCGCCAGGGTTACCGGGTGTTCGCCACCGCTCGTCGGCAGGCGGATGTGGAGCGGCTGCGCGCCACGGGCCTCGAGAGCCTGCAGCTGGATCTGTCCGACTCCGCCTCCATTTCAACGGCGGTGGAGCGGGTTCTCGACGCCGGCGGCGGTCGGATCGACATCCTGATCAACAATGCCGGCTACGGCCAGCCCGGGGCACTCGAGGACCTCTCCCGGGACGCCTTGCGGGAGCAGTTCGAGGTCAACGTGTTCGGCACCCACGAGCTGACCACGCGCGTGCTCCCGGCAATGCGCCGTCGCGGGCACGGACGAATCGTGCAGATCAGCTCCATACTGGGACTGATCTGCCTGCCGTTTCGAGGCGCCTACTGCGCCAGCAAACACGCGCTCGAGGCGCTCAGCGACACCCTGCGACTGGAGCTGCGCGGAACCGGCATCTACGTGAGCCTGATCGAGCCGGGACCCATCGAATCGCGGTTCCGGGCCAATGCCCGGGACCGTTTCGAATATTATGTGGATGGTGACCACAGCCCGCACGGGAAACCATACGAGGCGGTCCGGCAGCGGCTGCACAGTGGTAAGCCGGACCCCTTCACCCTGTCCCCCGAGGCGGTCCTCGAAAAGACCCTGCTCGCCATGGAGCAGAGGCGCCCGCGTGCCCGCTATCTGGTGACGGTGCCGTCCCAGGTGCTCGCCCGGCTGAGGATGGTCGTCCCGGATCGGCTTTTCGATGTCATCCTGGCCAATATCGCCCGATAGCTGCGCTTCATCCTTCCAGCGACCCGTCAACCCCGCCCGCGGGTAGGGCGTTTAAGGTCGTACAGAATATCTGAGCAACTCAGAAGCTTCCACGGGGGCGGGAAAACGTCGTGGCAGCGGGACAACGTAACTCATTGATCAATGAGGGAAATCGGCGCCGGAGCGATTGGGCGCCGGAACGAGCGGGTTGAAGAGGGCCGGGAATTTAACGGCATTGTGCGGGTTACGCGCCATAGACAGAAAATGAGGTACTCGATGTGATCCCCGTTAGGTCCCTGGCGGCCATTGCAGCCACAGCGGCGTTGCTGGCGTGGACGCCTGCGGCCGGCGCGGATACCGGTTTTTCCATCAGCGTTCACGGGGGAGACCGCTTTTCCCACGGCCGTTTCCATGCCGAGAATTATGGCCGATTCCAAGGTTATCCCCGCACTTACAGGTCTTACCGTTACCGCTACGGCTATCCCGGCTATTACGGTTGGCGTCCCTACTACGGGCCCTACCGGCGTCCGGGATACACATACGGCGGCTTTTGGTCTCCGCGTCCCGTGGAGCCCCGTTGCATCTATCGCTACGGCTACCTGTATTGTCGTTAGCAGAGCGTATGCCAGACTTGAATTGCAACGCCGTTCCCGCCAACATCGATGCTGTCAAAGGCAACCCATCGGAGCACACCGGATCGACCATGGCGAAACCGCGCGATCCCGACCAACGGCCTATAAAGGGATCGGCAGGCGGCGCGAGCGAAAGTCCCGATGAATCCGGCCAGTCTTACGCGAGCCTGGACGCTTTTTTCGAAGACGTAGAGAAGCGCGCCTACCGCATGGCCGTGTATACCCTCAAGGATGAGCAAGGCGCGCTGGATGCGGTGCAGGATGCCATGCTCAAGCTGGTGGAGAAGTACTCCAACCGGCCGTCCTCGGAATGGCCGGCGCTTTTTTTTACTATACTTAGTAACAGGATGATCGATATCCAGCGGTGGGGAAGACTGCGGGAAGCGGGCGGGAAGCTCATATCGCTGTTTCGAAATCACGACAATGGAGACGAAGATCTCCTGGAGACCGGCCTGGGCTCGGACAACTTCATGGCCGAGCGGCCCGAGGTCGCAAGCTGGTCCCATGACTTACACAACAAGATTGATAACGCCGTAAGAAAACTGTCCGAGAGACAGCGGCAGGTATTCCTGCTCAGAGAATGGCAGGGTTTCAACGTACGCGAAACCTCTGAGATTCTCGGGTGCTCGGAGGGCAGTGTGAAGCAGCATCACTTTCGTGCGATGCAGGCGTTACGAAAGCACTTAGCAGGGGTGTGGGAAAATGAAGAATAACCTTCCTCAGTCGGAGAAATTCGACTCTTTGCGGGCGGGTCTGCACGTCGAAGGCGTGGACTTCAAGGATACGGGGACGCCCAAACTCATCAACCGGGAAAACGCGTACTGGCAGCGCATCCTCGACTGTCTGGACGAGGGCAACAACAACCGCGCCCTTTGCAACCAGCTTCGAATCCGTAGGCGGCAGGTCTTGAGCGGCCAGTATACCCGCGGGCGCGGGACTGGTCTCCCGCGTTTCACCGTGGCCACCGCCGCAGGCGTCGTGGTGCTGGCTGCGGTCACCGCGTGGTTGTATCCGGTGGCTAAGGCGCCGGAGAGCGGTATCACCCAGACCGCATCTCTCAATATCAACGGCACCGACTTCAGCAACAATATCGATTTTTACACCTGGCTGGAAAAGCAGTCGGATACGGTCGCCGATTCCGGCGGCAATTGACGGCGTATGAAGGTCAGCAGTCTCAAGGGACTAGTCATGATATTGGCCCTGGGCAGCCTTGATCCGGTTCAAGCACAGGACAACCTGGCGCCCCCGGTGCAACCCGAGCAGTGGCAGCAGTTGTCACCGGATTCGCGCACCGAAATGCGGCGCCAGTACCTGCAGAGCCTCTCTCCCAACAAGCGCGAGGAATTGCGGACTCAGGTCAAGAGATTCAATGAAATGCCGCCGTCCAAGAAGCAGGAGCTCTGCCGGCGTTTCCAGAAGGACCGCGGCTACCTGCCGCCCGCCTGCCAGAAGCTTTTCTGATTCGGGAAAGACCGCTCATTCGTCGTTCCTCGCCAGTTTTTCGCTCAAGTGCCTCACTGCGTGTGGGCATCGCCTGGCTGGTGCTGGCCGCCGGGCTGAACGCGACGGCGCGGGCCGCGGAACCGGGCAAGAACGTCGAATCCAATGCACCGGCGATTCACACATCGCTGTCGCTGTGGCAAAGCACCGGCGGCACCACCTGGAGCCATGACGCCTCGAAGTCCCAGCCGCTGTTTGGCGATCCGACCTCCCGGCTCAAGTACTCCGGTGTAGACAGCACCATCATCGAACTGCGCGCGCGCGCGGCTCTATCCCATCTGCTGGTCGCCGAGTTCGCCTACGGAGCCGGGGTGGCCAGGGGCGGCTACCTGGATGACGCGGACTTTGTGAGTGCCCAGGGGGCCGCCTTCTTCGACACGTCGATCTCCGGGCAGCACGCGTATTCGGAAACGGCGAGCGATCTATCGGGCGACTCGGTGCGCTATTTCGACATGAAGCTCAACAGGGAGCTGTACCGTTCAGCGAACAACCGAACCACCGCCGGAGTCGCCGCGCGTTACCTCGACTGGACCGAGAAGTACATCGCCCGTGGCGTCGTCCAGACAGGCTGCACGGCGCCCGGGCGCCTGTGCCGTCCGGTGGGGTTCTCCGGCTTCGCCGGCCAGGAAGTCGTGGCCAGCGAAGCCCGGTGGCGCGCCTTGTTCATCGGAATCTGGGGGACGAGTCGTGTCGGCGAACGGACCAGCATATCGGGCGGCCTGTCCTACTCACCCCTGGCGAACCTTGACAGCCACGACCGGCACTTCCTTCGATCCGATCTCGCCCAGTCACCCAGCTTCCGGCTGGCCGGAAACGGCCGGGCCGCGGCGGCGGAGCTGAATGCGGCCTACCGCCTTACACCCCGCCTGACCGCCGGCCTGGGTCTGCGCTACTGGTGGATGCAGGTCACCGACAAGAGCCATGGCTTCACCGTCTATCCCGCCGACGCCGAGCCCTTCAGCGCCAGGCTCCGAAGCTTCGAGTCACGGCGTTACGGCGTGATGCTGAATGTCACCTATGCTCTCGGCCGCGGAGCCGGCCGGGGGTCATGACGCGGGGACTCGCATGGCAACGGTGATCGGCAACCCCAGCCATTGCGAGGCCCGAAGGGCCGGGGCAATCCAGACAACCCCGTCCGACATCGATACGCTTCAGGACCTCTTGCGGGTCTCGCACCCAGCGGCACGCTATCGCGGCTGAAGCCGCTCCTACAATCCGGGGACCGCACTGCGGCGGCTATCGACCACCCCGTTCATTGCGAGGCCCGAAGGGCCGGGGCAATCCAGACAACCCCGTCCGACATCGGCATGCTTCAGGATCTCTTCCGGGGCTCGCACCCAGCGGCACGCTATCGCGGCTGAAGCCGCTCCTACAATCCGGGGACCGCACTGCGGCGGCTATCGACCGCCCGTCATTGCGAGTAGGCAATCGCGGCTGAAGCCGCTCCTACGATCCGGGGGTCGGCATAACGGTGAACCGCGGATTGTAGGAGCGGCTTCAGCCGCGATCCCCCCGCCGGGGCTCGACATCCAGCACGCCCCGTCAGGCGTTGCGCAGAGCAGCGATGCGCTCCTCCAGGGGAGGATGGGACATGAACAGCCGCTTCAGGCCCTGGCCGATGGAACCCGATATACCGAAGGCGGCAAGCTGATCCGGCAGGGGGGGCTGCCCCGCGACCTGCTCCAGACGTTCCAGGGCGGCAATCATCTTGTCCCGGCCGGCCAGGCCGGCGCCGCCGGCATCGGCACGGAACTCCCGCCAGCGGCTGAACCACATGACGATGATCGACGCCAGGATGCCGAGGACCAACTGGGCGACGATAGTGGTCACCCAGAAGCCGATACCGTGGCCGCGGTCGTTCTTCAACACTACCCGGTCGACGATCTGCCCGATGACCCGGGACAGGAAGATCACAAAAGTGTTCACCACGCCCTGGATCAACGCCAGGGTGACCATATCGCCATTCGCCACATGAGTGACCTCGTGGCCGAGAACCGCCTCGGCTTCGTCGCGGGTCATGGTCCGCAGCAGTCCGCTGCTCACTGCGACCAGCGCACTGTTCTTGTTGGCACCAGTGGCGAAAGCATTAACCACCGGAGCGTCGAAAATCCCGACCTCGGGCATCCCGAGCCCTGCCTGCCCGGCCAGTCGCCGAACCGTTTCCACCAGCCACTGCTCCTGCTCATCACGGGGCTGCTCGATGACCCGCACCCCGGTGAATCGCTTGGCGGTCCACTTCGAGAGGAGCAGCGAAACGAACGAGCCGCCCATGCCGATAACGGCGGCGAAAATCAGCAGGGATTGATAGTTGAGCCCGGAGGCGTTGAGATAAGGTTCCAGGCCCAGCACCTGCATGGCGATGCTGAGTACCACCAGGATGCCCAGGTTGGTGGCCAGGAACAGCAGAATTCGCATCATGGCGATGATCCGGTTGTTGATATCGACTGGTATATGGCTGCCGGCGGGTGGAATTCAAGGCTGACGGGCGTCATCTTCCCTTCTTTCGAAGCCTTCGTCCTGCCCGTGCAAGGTATTGAAGTCATCGTGATTTTTGTGTGAAGTGTCGATCGTGATGAAACGACGGGACAACTCCGGGGCAGGCGCTCTCTGGCGGAACGAACGCGAGCACGCGTGGCATCCGTATGCGGGTATGCCGCCGCACATCGCCAATATCCCCGTGGTCGGCGCCGAAGGCATGAGCCTGCGGCTGGAGGACGGCCGGACTCTGCTCGACGCCATGTCGTCCTGGTGGGCGGTGATTCACGGCTACAACCACCCCGTGCTGAACGCTGCGATAACCGATCAGCTGGCACGCATGAGCCACGTCATGTTCGGCGGCATCACCCACCCTGCGGCAGCGATGCTCGTGGATCACCTGGTTGAACTGACGCCGGAGCCCCTGCAAACAGTGTTCCTGGCGGACTCCGGGTCGGTGTCCGTGGAAGTGGCCCTCAAGATGGCGATCCAGTACTGGCACGCCCTCGGCAGGCCCGGCAAGCAGCGCTTTATCGCCCTGCGCCACGGCTATCACGGCGACACCTCCGGCGCCATGTCGGTGAGCGATCCCGAGAACGGCATGCACAATCTGTTTGCCGACTCGCTGCTCGAACAATGGCATGCCGAGTCGCCGCGCAGCCCCTTTCACGGTCCGTACGATCCTGGCGATCTGGATTCCATGACGGAATTGCTGGAAGAGAACCACGACCGCGTCGCAGCCGTCATCGTCGAGCCGATCGTGCAGGGCGCGGGCGGTATGCGTTTTTACCACCCGGACTATCTGAAGACGCTGCGGGCGCTCTGCAACCGCTTCGAGGTGCTGCTGATCGCCGATGAGATCGCCACCAACTTCGGCCGCACCGGCAAGCTGTTTGCCTGCGAGCATGCCGGCATTGGACCGGACATCATGTGCCTCGGCAAGGCGTTGACCGGCGGATACATGACCCTGGCGGCCGCCGTCACCACCGAGGAGGTGAGCCGGACCATCAGCAACGCCGAGCCGGGCGTGTTCATGCATGGCCCCACGTTCATGGCCAATCCACTGGCCTGCGCTGCAGCAAATGCCAGCATCGAGCTGCTGCTGGAGTCTCCCTGGCAGCAACGCGTCGCAACCATCGAGCAAGCCCTGGAGGAAGGCTTGCAGTCCTGTACCGACGTCCCGGGCGTGAAGGACGTGCGGGTGCTGGGCGCCATCGGCGTGGTGGAAATGGAGCGGCCGGTTGACGTCGCCGCCGTCAGTGAAATCTACATTGACCAGGGCGTCTGGCTGCGCCCGTTCAACAGGTTGATCTATACCATGCCGCCGTTCATCGCCGAGGAGGACGACATCCTGAAGATCGCGAAGGCGATGCGGGATACGGTTATTGCAGCCGGCGGTCGAAGCTGAATGCGCTCGCCGCTTAATCGCGACTGAAGTCGCTCCTGCAATCCGGGGTTCGCCGGGGTGCCAGGCATGGGATGGTAGTTGCTCAGGCGGCCACCTGCTCGTCTTCCGGATCGTAGCCAAGGACATGGGCAAGCCAGCGTTCCGTGCGCGCCGGGGTCAAACCCTTGCGCCGTGCGTAGTCCTCGACCTGGTCGCGCTGCACTTTGTTGACCGCGAAGTAGCGACTGTCCGGGTGCGAGAAGTACAGGCCGCTGACCGAGGCCGCCGGCAGCATGGCGTAGTTCTCGGTGAGGGTGACACCGGTTCGTGTCTCGGCCTCCAGAAGATTGAACACCAGGCGCTTCTCGGTGTGATCGGGACAGGCCGGGTAGCCGGGCGCCGGCCGGATTCCCCGGTACTGCTCGCGGATCAGCGCTTCGTTGCCCAGCGATTCCTCCGGAGCGTAGCCCCACAAGTCCTGACGCACCTTCTGGTGCATTCGTTCGGCGAACGCCTCCGCGAGACGGTCGGCCAGCGCCTTGGCGAGAATGGCGCTGTAGTCGTCGTGCCGCCGTTCGAAATCCGCCACGACCTTGTCCAGGCCGAAGCCCGGAGAAACCACGAACGCACCGATGTAGTCCCGCATACCCGTGTCCCGGGGCGCGATGAAATCGGCCAGCGCCAGATTCGCCCGCCCCTCGCGCTGTACTGCCTGCTGCCGCAGCGTATGCAGCGTCGTCAGGATTTGTGCGCGATCCTCGTCGGCATACACCTCGATATCGTCATCGCCCACCGTGTTCGCGGGCCAGAAACCGATCACCGCGCGGGGCTCCAGCCAATGCTCGTCGATCATCCGACGCAGCATGCTCTGCGCGTCGTCGAACAGATTTCTCGCCGCTTCCCCCGCCTCGGGATCGTCGAGAATACGCGGGTAGCTGCCCTTCAGATCCCAGCTCCTGAAGAACGGCGTCCAGTCGATGTAGTCCTTGAGCTCTTCCAGGTCGAAGGTCTCGAAGGAGCGAAGTCCGATGAGCGCGGGTTTCGGAGGCGTGTAGGTGGACCAGTCGAACTCGAGCTTATTGGCCCGGGCTTCCGCCAGACTGGCGCGCCGGCCGGTGCGCCTTTCCCGCGCGCGCCGGTCGCGGATAGCCTGGTATTCATCGCGGATGGCTTCGACGTAGCCTTGACGCTGACTGCGGGCGAGCAGCTTGCTTACCACGCCGACCACCCGCGAGGCATCCGTGACATGAATAGTGGGCCCGCTGTATCCCGGCGAGATCTTCACCGCGGTGTGCACGCGACTGGTGGTGGCGCCGCCGATGAGCAGGGGAATGTCGAGGTCTTCCCGCTCCATCTCCTTCGCCACATAGCACATCTCGTCCAGGCTCGGCGTGATCAGTCCTGACACTCCGACAATGCTCGCACCCTGCTCTCGAGCGGTCTCCAGGATCTTCGCGCTCGACACCATCACACCGAGGTCTATGACCTCGTAATTGTTGCAGCGGAGCACCACACCGACGATATTCTTGCCGATGTCGTGCACGTCTCCTTTAGCGGTTGCCAGCACAATCTTCGCGACCGGCTCGCGGTCGCCCTCCTGTTCCTCCTCCATGAACGGCTGCAGGTAGGCCACCGCCCGCTTCATCACCCGGGCGCTCTTGACCACCTGCGGCAGAAACATCTTGCCGGAGCCAAACAGGTCGCCCACTACGCCCATGCCCTTCATCAGGGGTCCCTCGATGACATCCAGCGGCCGGCCGAGCTGCGACCGGGCCTCCTCGGTGTCTGCCTCGACGTAATCGGCGATACCGTGCACCAGGCCGTGGACGAGCCGTCCCTCCACGTTCGCCTCGCGCCAAGACAGGTCCTCGGACCGGCCACGCGCCTGGCCCCTGACCGAGTCGGCGACCTCGAGCAGCCGTTCGGTGGCGTCGGTACGGCGATTCAGGACCACGTCCTCGACCCGCTCGCGCAGGTCCGCCGGAATGTCCTCGTAGACGGCAAGCTGGCCGGCATTGACGATGGCCATGTCCAGCCCCGCCTTGATGGCGTGGTACAGGAACACCGAGTGGATCGCCTCGCGCACGGGATTGTTGCCGCGGAAGGAGAACGAGACGTTGGAGAGGCCGCCCGACACTTTGACTCCGGGCATGCGCTTCTTGATCTCCCGGGCCGCCTCGATAAAGGTGACGCCGTAGTTGTTGTGCTCCTCCATGCCGGTGGCAATGGCGAAGATGTTGGGATCGAAGATAATGTCCTCGGGCGGGAAGCCGACCTGTTCGGTCAGGATGCGAAAGCAGCGCTCGCAGATCGCCACCTTGCGCTCCACGGTGTCCGCCTGGCCGTCCTCGTCGAAGGCCATGACCACGACCGCCGCGCCGTAGCGCAGGACCTTGCGTGCCTGGTGCTTGAACGCTTCCTCCCCTTCCTTGAGGCTGATGGAGTTCACTACTCCCTTGCCCTGCACGTTCTTCAGCCCGGCCTCGATCACCGACCACTTGGAGGAGTCCACCATCACCGGCACGCGGCTGATGTCGGGCTCGGAGGCTACCAGCCGCAGGAACCTGGCCATCACTTCCTCGGACTCCAGCATGCCTTCGTCCATGTTGACGTCGATGATCTGGGCACCGTTTTGCACCTGACCGCGCGCTATATCCAGCGCCGTTTCGTAGTCGCCGTCGCGAATGAGGCGCGCGAAGCGGGCCGAGCCGGTCACGTTGGTGCGCTCGCCGATGTTCACGAACAGGCTGTCCGGGCCGATGGTGCAGGGCTCCAGGCCCGACAGGCGACAGCGTGGCGGCAGCTCGGGAATGCGCCGCGGCGCGATATCCCGCACTGCTTGCGCGATCGCGCGGATGTGCTCGGGTGTCGTGCCACAGCAGCCGCCGACGAGGTTTACCAACCCCGAGCGCGCGAACTCGCCGATCTGCCGCGCCATATCCTCCGGCGTGTCGTCATAGCCGCCGAACTCGTTGGGCAGACCGGCGTTGGGGTGGCAGCTCACGTGAGTGTCGGCGACGCGCGACAGATCGGCGACGTACTGGCGGAGCTGCTTCGCACCCAGGGCACAGTTGAGCCCCACCGCAAGCGGCCTCGCGTGCCGGATCGAGTTCCAGAAGGCTTCGGTGGTCTGGCCGGACAGCGTGCGGCCGGAGAGATCGGTGATGGTGCCGGAGATCATCACCGGCAGCCGTGCGCCTGCGGCCTCGAAATAGTCCTCGATGGCGAACAGCGCGGCCTTGGCATTCAGGGTGTCGAACACGGTCTCCACCAGCAATAGCTGGGCACCGCCGTCCACCAGCCCCCGCAACGCTTCGGTGTAAGTCTCCCTCAGTTCGTCGAAGCTGGCGTTGCGAAAACCGGGGTCATTCACGTCGGGGGAGATGGACGCGGTGCGGCTGGTGGGGCCGAGGACGCCGGCGACAAAGCGCGGTTTCGCCGGATTGGACTCGTTTGCCGCGTCGACCGCCTCGCGTGCCAGCCTCGCTCCCTCCAGATTGAGCTCGTAGATGAGGCCCTCCAGACCGTAGTCAGCCTGGGAAATGGCGGTGGAATTGAAGGTATTGGTCTCGACGATATCGGCGCCGGCGTGGAGGAACTCCTCGTGGATCCGCCGGATCAGGTCCGGACGGGTGAGGCTCAGCAGGTCGTTGTTGCCGCGCAGCTCCTTCGGGTGGTCGGCGAAGCGCGTGCCGCGATAGTCGTTTTCGTCCAGGCGATGGCCCTGGATGGTCGTTCCCATGGCGCCGTCCAGCACCAGGATGCGTTCGGCAAGCGCTTTGTGCAGTATTCGCATGGTCTGTTCTCTCCGCGGATCGGTGTCTGCTCGCATCACGCCCGGGCCCGCCATTCCGATGCGTCCTCCGAGCGCCGCGGCCCGGCGGGGCGCAGGCCCAGCATGTGGCAGACGGCGTAGGTGAGCTCGGCCCGGTTGAGCGTATAGAAATGAAACTCGCGCACGCCCTGGGCGCGCAGCTTGGCGCACTGCTCGGCCGCCACGGTGGCGGCCACCAGCCGGCGGGTCTGCGGATCGGCATCCAATCCATCGAACAGCTCCCGTATCCAGCGCGGCACGTCGGCGCCGCAACGGTTGGCGAAGCGCAGCAGGCCGTCGAGGCCGGTCACCGGCAGGATGCCCGGCACCACGGGAACATCGATACCGGCAGCCCGCACCCGATCGAGAAAGCGGTAGTAAACGTCGTTGTCGAAGAAGAATTGGGTGATGGCGCGCGCGGCGCCAGCATCGATTTTGCGCTTCAGGTTGTCCAGATCCGCCTGCGGCGAAGCTGCGTCAGGATGCACCTCGGGGTAAGCCGCCACGCTCAGTTCGAAGGGCGCCACACGCCTCAAGCCCGCCACCAGGTCGGCGGCGGAATCATAGCCGTCGGGGTGAGGGCGGAAGGTCTGCTCCCCGTCGATCGGGTCGCCGCGCAGGGCCACGATGTGACGAACCCCCGCCTCCCAGTACCGGCGCGCGACAACATCGATATCGGTCCGGGCCGCGGCGACGCAGGTGAGGTGGGCGGCGGCGTCCAACGGCGTCTCCTCGAGAACGCGCCGCACGGTGGCGTGGGTGCGCTCCCGGGTGCTGCCGCCAGCGCCGTAGGTCACCGAAACGAAGCAGGGTTGCAGCATGGCGAGCCGCTCGATGGAAGACCACAGGGTCCGCTCCATCCCGGCGGTCTTGGGCGGGAAGAACTCGAACGAGACCCGGATGTCCGAATCGGCCGGCTTGGGCATCGCCCGCAAGCCGTGGCTGGCGCACCACGGCGCGTGAGCCGGCGAGTCGGACTCGCTGCTCGAGCGTTTCGGCCTGGATCCGGTCACGCGCCCTCTTCGTGCGGCACTTCGCTCCGTCGGGCGTTCTTGGTGGCGAGCCACAGGCACACGGTGAGAGTCTGACCCGCCCCGCGGTCCCCGGCCAGGCGCACCACCGGTGCGACATCGAGCCCCGCGTCGCGGCACCAGCCGCTCACGGTCTCGTCCGACAGGCCCAGGCGACGGTGGGCATGCTCGGTGCGCAGGAACTCGAGATCATGGGGGGCGAAATCGACCACCAGCAGCCGTCCGCCCGGCTTGAGTATTCGCGCCGCCTCGGCTACGCCGGCGCGTGGGTACTCCAGGTAATGGAGCACCTGGTGGATGGTAACCACATCCACCGAGTCCTCGGCCACAGGCAGGCTGTAGAGGTCCTCGTGGCGGACCGAGCAGTGGTGAATGTTGGCCTTGGCGAGCCGGGCCCGGGCGACGCCGAGCATCGCATGGCTCAAGTCAAATCCGAGGCCCCGCTTGATGCGCGATGCGAACACTTCCAGTATCCGTCCGGTACCGGTGCCGAGATCCACCAGATCCTCCACCGGCCTGTCACCCACGGCACGGACCATGGCTTCCTCCACCGCCGTCTCCGGCACGTAAAGGGAGCGGATTTGGTGCCAGTGAGGCGCCACCTCCTGAAAATACCGGGCGGCGGCCTGTTCGCGAAGCTGACGCACCACTTCCACGCGCCGGACGTCGCTGGTCACCGCGGGATCGTCGCCAGGGATCAGAGGCAGCAGGGCCCGGGCCACTTCGGCGGCCGGGCCGGAATCGGCCAGACGGTAAAACGCCCAGGAGCCCTCCCGGAAGCGCTCCAGGAGCCCGGCGTTGCACAGGATCTTGAGGTGCCGGCTCACCCGGGGCTGGCTCTGTCCCAGAATCTGGGTGAGCTCGCTGACCGTCAATTCGTTCTCCGCCAGTATGGCCAACACCCGAAGCCGGGTGGGCTCGGCAGCCGCGCGCAGAGCGGTAAGCAATGGTTCCAGATCGCAAGCCTCTCAATGGTGGTCAAGATGGGATACGCAGATATAAACATATCGTTATGTCCATGGCAAGCATGGAAATAGCCTGAACCCACGATCGGGGTGGGGCCGGTGCGCGGTCGTTGACGGGATGGAATCCCGACCTAGGGGGCCGGGACCGGGGCACGAAATACAGGTCGGCGTTCCGTGCCGACAACAACATTCGGGGCCGCTCACGTACACTAGCAGGATGTTAAAAAACGCCTTCCTGGCCTTTTTCGACGCGCCGGGCGCGGCGCCTGTCCGCACTCGGCTATGCCGAATCAAGCACTTACAGTGCTTGATTCGCGGCGAGAAATCTCTGTCTCACCCTAGCAGGCTGTTTCTCAACAGCCTGCTAGTGCACCCCGCCGCTAATATTGAGCCATTCAGCGGCGGGGTACGCTAGACGGGATAGAATTTCGACCTGGGCAAGAGAAGCTTGCCGGCCGTGTTCACCTCCTCGGTATTTTCACTACCTGTGTCTTTCGGAGACTTGGGCGCCATCGCCATCCGGTGCCATACCCTTCAGAAACTTGAACAGGTCACTGTCAGTGGATAGTACGAGAGTCGAGTTTTCAGCGATGATGGACTTATAGGACTGCATGGTTCGCGTGAACTCGTAGAAGTCCACCGCCTCGGGGCTCTGGTTGTACGCCGCCGCGTAGATTTCGGTGGCTTTCGCGTCCGCCACACCCCGTATCTCCTCGACCTGCCGATAGGCTTCAGACTGGATCTTGTTCAGGTCACGTTCCCGGTTGCCACGGATTCTGGCTGCCTCGCCGTTGCCTTCCGACAGGAAGCGCTCCGCGATCTGCCGCCGCTCGCTGATCATCCGGTCATAGATCTTTGGGCGCACGCTTTCGTTGTAGTTGATCCGCTTGAACCGGATATCGAGCAACTCGATACCAAACACCCTGACCTTCTCGGCGGCGGCTGAAAAGATCTGCCGCTCCACCACTTGCCGTCCCTTCTGGATCGGTACCAGGGCCCCCATATTCAACTCCTTTTCGGCATCGGTCAGGAGGGTGTCGCGCAGCGGCACCCGATCCTTGGTCGTGCGGATGATCTCGATCAGCTCGTGCTTGGCGACCGCATTGCGGGTCTCGCTGCCCAGAATGTCGTCGAGCCGCGATTGGGCGCTGCGCTCGTCCCGCAGTCTCAAGAAGTACTGGAGCGGATCCGTAATCCGCCATCGGGCAAAGAGGTCGACCGAGATATAGAGCTTATCCTTGGTGGGCATGTCCGATGGACTGCCATCCCACTCCAGAATCCGTTTGTCGATGGGGTTGACTTCCTGGATGAACGGCATCTTGACTTTCAGACCGGCGGAAGTCACGGGAGAGCCCACGGGCTTTCCGAACTGCGTAATGATGACCTGCTGGACCTCACTTACGGTGTAGAGCGAACTCATCACCAGGTACGCTGCGATCCCGAGGACTATCAATAGAGTGAATTGCGCGCCCCTGCTCATGGCCGAACTCCCATCTGCGAATCGAGGTTCAGCAAAGGGAGAATACTGCGGGTTTGTTCGTCGATGATGATCTTGGAACGTACGCCCGGCAGGACGGCTTGCAGAGTCTCTATATAGATGCGCCGGCGAGTGACCTCCGGGGCCTTGATGTATTCCGCCAATAATGCATTGAAGCGGGCGGCGTCGCCTTCCGCCTCGTTGATTCGTTTGAGCCGGTATCCATCGGCCTCGCGAATCCGCTGATCCTTCTCGCCCTCGGCCAGCGGGATCACCTTGTTGTAATCACGCCGGGCCTCATTGATCAGTTTCTCTTTTTCCTGCTGAGCCTGATTGACCTCGTTGAACGACTCCTGCACCGGTTCGGGCGGGTTGATGTTCTTCAGCTGCACCTGGTCGATGCTGATCCCCATGGCGTACTTGGTGGAGAGCGCCTGCATCTTGGTCAGCGCCTCGGACTCAATTTCCTGCCGGCCGACCGTAATCACCTCGTCCACGGTGCGATCGCCGACGACTTCCCGCATGACCGACTCGGAAACATAGCGCAGCGTTTCACTAGGTTCCCGAACTTCGAAAAGGTACTTCACGGGGTCAGAGATACGATATTGGACCACCCATTCCACCAACGCGGCATTCAGGTCGCCGGTGACCATCTCTGTTTCCCGCTTTGCTTCCCGTGTGCCGTTAGGGGGACCCTGGTACGGATCGGTGGCGCCCGGGGTCGCAAATCCGAATTCCTGCTTCAGCTGCCGCTTCACGGGAACGATCGTCGCGGTATCAATACCCAGTGGCAGCTTGAAATGCAGTCCCGACGGAACCTCCTTCAGATACTTGCCGAAGCGTTGCACGACAGCGACCGAATCACTCGGCACAGTGTAATAGGCGGTCCATGCGAGCAGGCCAGCCAAAACGAGGACGGCAACGATGATACCGCCGCTCGGGCCGCCGCTCCGGCCGCCGCTCGGCAGGACCTGCTTGAGCCATGCCTGTCCCTGTCGGATCACTTCTTCAAGATCGGGCGGGGCCCCGCCGCTCCGCCGGGGGCCGCCCGGGCCGTTGCCAGTCTCCTGCGAGGCCATCAGGATGCCCTCTCTTGCACTGTCACATTCGAGGCACCCCTCGGAAATCGCAACTTCGAGTGACCGAATCGACGCTGGTGAATTGATTCCAGGTGCGCGCCGCCGGGTTTCGGCAGCAATACGACGGCAATAGTTTCGAGCATGTCCGGGCCTCTATTTTCAGCACGAGATCTTGAGACAATCAGAGTATGCATGGCAGTCGGATCGGTCTGTTCGGCATCACACATACGCGTTGCCCGCCGCTGGGGCCCGGGGTCCGCCCCTTAGCGCGTGGAATTCCGTGGCTCGCTGCGGCAATCGGAAATATCGAGCGCAAGCGTGACCGACGGACGGCGCCCGTCTCAATACGCCGTACCCGAACTCTTGCCGTTCCCGATGCGGGTCCGTTGGTCAACGGCACATCCGTTGCCGCCCGGGCAACGATTCTTCCAATCTTGCATCCTGTGTGTGTTGGCATACAGAACATTTCGTAGAACAGAGGATACTGGGAGCATGGGAAACGGGAGAGTCCTTCCCGTACCCGCCTGTCAACGAACCTGAGGAGATGCCATGAACATTCCAAGATTGCCTACCCAAACAAGACCTGTCGTCTGGGGCGCGGTAGCGGGCGCTATCGTGCTCGCAATCGTCGGATTCAACTGGGGCGGCTGGGTAACCACCAGCACCGCGGAGAAACTCGCCGCAAGACAATCTGAGGCTGCGATCGTGTCGGCGCTTACGCCAATATGCGTGGACCAGTTTCAGAAAAGCGCCGACGCATCGACCAACCTCGCTGCGCTGAAAGAAATCAGCAATATCTGGGAACGGCGTGATTATGTTGCGAAAGGCGGTTGGGCAACGATGCCCGGTAGTGCCACCGAGCCGAACCGCGACCTCGCCGGGGCCTGCGCCGAAGAACTCACGAGCTCGACCTCCAGCTGAGGCAATGCATATCCCCCGGCAAAGTTCGGGGGCCACCTTCCCGGTCGGCCGGACGACCTACCTTCCACCAAACGTCGTACTCGGGTTCGTGGTGAACGTATCGATGAACAGCTGTTGCAGGCGGAGCCACTCGCCGGGTCCGGGACAGGTGAACGTTACGTTGGCTCCGTACTTCCTGCCGCCATACCCGACATGGAACCTCAATCCACCCATCAGCCCGGCGGGATCCGCGCCCGGAAGGCTGAAGAAAGTGACATCCTGACCCCCGCAGCGGGCTGTTCCAACGACCTTCATCACCTGCCGCCAGATTCCTTCCATTGTTTCGGCATTAGCGTTCGGTTTCTTGGCGACACTGAACGCGAGACCGGAAGAAACCGGACACGCGGTTTCGCACCGTGCACCGGATACGGCTGTCACGGATGCACCGTCGTCACCTACGATCGTCTCCCAACTCGCCGGCACATCGAACTTGCAGGGCAAAGTGCTCGCGGAAAACGTTTCTGCGGGTTGAATCTGGCACTTGCAGCACGTGTCGACCGATGCGCCAAACGCATCCGAAACATCATCGGCAAACGGCGCAGCGCCGGCGCCGAGCACAACCGTCGCAACGAATCTGGTCAGTACCCTCATAGCTCCCTCCAAGTCGCAGCCGTAATCCCCGTGCGCGGTCGCACCGCGGGACAAACGGAAATTATAACCGCTGTGTCGATATCCGGACGCATGCGTATGCCGGGCCGGCAAGGCGGCCCTCGGGGAGCGCTGCGCATTTTGTCGCCAATTACGTTTACCGGTGGTCGGGTAGGTGCTGTGAGCGCATACAGAGGTAGTCCAGTATCAGGCTGGCGGCGGCCAGCGCGGTGATCTCAGCGCTGTCGTAGGTCGGCGCGACTTCCATCATGTCCATGCCGACGAAATCGATGTTGCCGAGTCGGCGGATGATGGACTGGGCCTGATGGGTGGTAAGGCCGCCGCACACCGGAGTGCCGGTGCCGGGGGCGCAGGCCGGGTCCAGGCAGTCGATGTCGAAGGACAGATAGGCCTTGTTGTTGCCCACCAGCCGTTCGATCTCGTGAATGACTTGCGCGACGCCGTGCTCGTGGACCCAGGCGGCATCCAACCAGGTGAATCCCAGCGGGTCGCTGTTGTGGGTGCGAATGCCGACCTGCACCGATGCCTCCGGCTTGACGATCCCCTCCTCCACGGCGTGGAAGAACATGGTGCCGTGATCGGTGCGCTTGTCCTCGTCCTTCCAGGTGTCGGAATGGGCGTCGAAATGCACCAGCGACAGGGGACCGTGCTTCTCGGCGCAGGCGCGCAGTACCGGCAGGGTAACGAAGTGATCGCCGCCCAGGGTAATCAGGTGCACGTCCCTGCCGACGATGCTCCGCGCATGGGCGGTGATCTCGTCCGGAATGCGCGCCGGCTGGCCGAAGTCGAAGCTGCAGTCGCCATAGTCCACCACCGCGATCCGGTCGAAGGGATCGAAGCCCCAGGGCCAGGGCGGGCCCCAGGACAGGTGCGCGGACGCCGCCCGGATCGCTGCCGGCCCGAAGCGCGCTCCCGGCCGGTTGGTAGTGGCGAGGTCGAAGGGCACGCCGGCCACCGCGTAGTCCACGCCTTCCAGGTCCTTGGTGTAGCGGCGGCGCATGAAGCTGCGCGCGCCGGAGAAGGTGTGCTCGTTCGTCGTGCCGTACAGTGACTTGCGGGTGAAGGCGTTGTCGACCCCGGTGAAGGTATGTGCTGGCTTGTCGTCGCTCATGATCAAACAGTTGGTGCGAAGGTGGAACGGAAAGGTCTCCTCTCCCCCGGCGCGGGGGAGAGGGAGTCTGGTGCCTCCTGGGGCCAATCGTCGACTGCGTCCGATGATTCACGAAGAAACGATCGCCTGCGCTTCTGTTTCAGCTCACTCTCCTTGGCGACGTCGGGCCCGACGAAAAGCCGCGAGATGAAATACATGCTGTTCTCGCACATATTGAAAAGGTTTTCCAGCCGGGCAGGCGTTGCGCGCCAGGCAACCCTGCTCCCGGCATTCGTTCCGCCCCGACAAATGGCCCGCGCAGGCGGCCACATCGAAGCCGTCCGGAGAGAACGCCTCCACCGGACAGGTATGCAGGCACGGCTGTCCGGCGCAGGACAGGCACGGCGACGGCGCACTCGACCTCTCCGGCAATCCCTCCAGCCACCCCTTCGCCACCAGTGCCCCGCGGTAGGCATGCCACAGCCCGTACTCCGGATGGATGAGCGTTCCCAGGGGTGACGGATACACGGCCTCGGCGCGCTGTGCCCAGCGCTGGAACGGATGGTAGGGCGGCCCTCCGAACGGGAAGACGGCGACCGCTCCCAACTCCTCCGCCAAGGCGGTAATGACCCGCTCGCTCCAGCGATCGAGTGGATCCGGGAGGCCGTCCCGGTATTCCACGGACGCTGTGAAGTCCGGCCAGAACGAGGAACCGGCATTGCCGATCAAGACCAGCGTCCGGTGCCCCTCATTCCCGTCGAAGACCGGCACGCCGTCTGCCTCCTCGACGTGGAATGCACCGCGCACGACCAGGCCCACGCACTGGATGCGTGCCGCGTATTCTTCGAAACCGCGACCAGTCATTCGGCGGCGCGCGGCCTGCCGCTGGCCACGGCGCGGACGGTGGCGTCGAAGAACACCGAGCCGTCCAGGGCGTCGTCCACCCGGTTCTCGCGCCGCGACAGCACCGTCTCCACCTGGTTGGCGCCGGCGCGGCGGGCCAGGGTCCGGGCCAGCTCGGCGGCGATCTCCTCGGCAAAGTTGACAGCCTGGTCCAGGTCGTGGAAATCCCGGGGCCCTTCACGGGTGTGGACCCGGAACCCACCCTGGGTGAACTGGGTAATGGCGATCTCGGCCTTTTGAATGACGTTGCCCATGACGGCGCCAACGGCGTTGGCTACCTCGGCGTATTCGGGAATAGTCAGGCGGGCGCGGAGCCGGTCGGCAACCGCGGGGTAATACGTTGCTGCCGGTGCGCCGACTGCCACCAGGCGGTATTGGTCCAGAAACGAGAGGTCAACCAGGCCGCGTTCCGCCTCGTCCGCATCCAGGATGAGCGAAGTGAGCTGGCGGGCAAACTCCACCGTTTCCTTCCTGGTGGGGGTAAAGCGGCGCGGCAGGGACGCCTCGATCAACTTGCTGCAGATGGTCAGGGTGAGCTGATCGACGATCTCCCGGCAGGCAGCCTGGATATCGTCCATAGGCCATTGACCGTAGCCGTACACGCGCTTCATCTGTCCGGCCCAGATGCGGGCGGCCGCCTCGGCGGCGGGACGCGACCAATGGTCGCTGTAACCCAGCACGTGGGCCGCATCGGTGAGGGTGAAGCCGCTGTAGATGCCGAGCCCCTTGCGCACCAGGTGCGCCAGCGCCCGGGCCGCGGCGCGGTCCCGGGTGACGATATCCTCCAGCTCCACCGGGCCCTGCCCCAACAGATCCCAGGCCCGCCGCTGCTCGCCGTTCAATCCCTTGAGAAGCACTTCGTTCTCGTAGAAGCGGACAATGAACTTGTTCTGGCGGGAGTTGGCATCCGACCGGCTCTGGCGTTCCAGCCTGTGCAGCATTTCCGGATGCTGATGCGCCAGCAGGCTCAAGGGCACGACGCGCCGGGGCCCGATGGCGATTCCAACACCACCCCCGTAGCGCACCTCGCTGTCGCCTCCGAGGCCGATCGCATGGACCTCGACGGCCTCGATCATCAGCGGCCAATCGCCGACGATGGCGCCTTCGGGGTTGACCGTCGGACGACCGCCCCGCACCACTGCAATGTCCGTGGTGGTGCCGCCCATGTCCGCCACCAGCACGTTCTGCGAGCCGCTCAGGAAAGAGGCGCCGACGACGCTGGCGGCGGGACCGGACATGACTGTCTCAACGGGACGAGCCAGCGCGGTGCGCTTGTTGATGAGCGACCCATCGCCCTTGACCACCATCAACGGGGCGTGGACACCGTAGCCCTCGAGTATGCCGTCCACCGCCTCGATGAGCTGTCGGATGAAGGGGATGATCCTGGCATTGACTGCAGCGGTGACCGCCCGTCTCGGCGCATCCAGCGCGCTGGACAGCTCGTGGCCGCAGGTCACCGGCTTGCCGCTGTGTTCTTCCACGAGCCGCCTCAGCCGCAGCTCGTGGGCCGGGTTGCGCACGCCGAACATCCCGGAAATCGCAAACGCCGATACGTTGTCCCGGTGCTGCTCGATCGCCCGTATGGCCGCCTCCTCGTCCAAGGGCTCGGCTTCCAGGCCCTGGGGATCGTGGGCGCCGCCGAGGAGCACGATGGGATCGTCCTCGATGAGACTGCGCAGCCTGCTGCGCTCGACCTGTTCGACGGTGAATCCCGCCAGCAGCACGCAGATCGGCATGCCGCGCTGCTCCACCACGGCGTTGGTGGTCAAGGTGGTGGACAAACCCACCATGTCGACGTCGGCCAGCCGGTCCCGGGGAAGCTGATCCAGCGCGTCACGGATGCCGCGGCTGAGATCGTAGTGGGTGGTCAGCGCCTTGGCACGGGCGACAATAGAGTCGCCGGAAATGATGACGGCGTCGGTGAACGTGCCGCCCGTGTCAATACCGAGTCTGACAGTCATCGTGGAAAAGTATCGAGAGCGAGGCCGTTTCGCGAAGGGGTCAACCCGGCAAGCGTACCATGAAAGCACTACCACGGTGCAAAGCCACGGACTGTAGGAGCGGTTTCAACCGCGATTTCCTCAAGAGATCGAACCCACTCAATCGCGACTGAAGTCGCTCCTACAATCCGGGGCGACGCACTGGGCTAAAATTGGAATCGCGATCAGTCAAAGCGCCGGATCTGCTCCAGGACTTCCTCTGCAGAATCAGGAGCGGTTTCAACCGCGATTTCCTCAACAGATCGAACCCACTCAATCGCGACTGAAGTCGCTCCTGCAATCCGGGGCGACGCACCGGGTTCAATTTGGAATCGCGATCAGTCAAAGCGCCGGATCTGCTTCAACACGTCCTCCGACGAGTAGGGCTTGGTGATGAGTTCCTTGGCGCCCTGCTGCTCGGCCCATAGTCTGTCCACCTTCTGTTTCTTGTCGCTGAGCATGATGATCGGAATGTCCCGGGTGTCCGGATTGACGCTCAGCTCCCGGCAGATCCTGAATCCATCCATCTCGTCCATCACGACATCCAGCAGAACGAGGTCCGGCTTCTCCTCAACCACCGACGCCAGGGCTTCGGCCCCGGACGATGTTCGGATTATCGTGTAGCCCGCCTTGGAGACAATGCGTTCCAACCGCGCGCGGTCAGTCTGTGCATCGGCCACGACCAGGATTGACTTAACGGCCATCGATGACACCCCTTGCGTCCAATATCGCCTGCCGAGACTGACTGCAAATGGTTCGCGGTGCAGTCCACCAGGCATCCGGCCACCGTCGATCGTAAGTTGCCAGACACGCCCACTTCGACGGCGGATTCAAACACCCTTTCCACGTTGCCGCGGGCGGGGCGCGCCGATGGGCGCCCGACACCAAGCCGGTCATCGTGAGGCCGGTGAACGGGATCCATGACAACGGCGAGGGAGATGAAATCCGCCGGTGACCGGGGAAAGCCACGCGAGCGCGCACGGGTCGCGCGTACCGGCCCACGGCCGGCCCTGGAAACACGGTTACCGTCCTCATGATCAGACACCCACGGGCTGCGGCGTTGTTGTTGTTCTTTGCCGCGGCTCCGACTACGAACTTCGATGTTTTCATGTGCCTCGTATCTTTGAAGGTATACGCTGGGGCGAAAAAATCAAGCGTTTCGAGGGCATGTCGCGCCGGTATACGAGACACGACGGTGACGGGATTGTTGCGGCAGGGGTTCGAGAAGTTTAGGACGCAACATTGCTCGCGGGTATCGCGAGTATCGCGGCTAAAGCCGCTCCTACAATCCGGGGATTGCGGCGGTGCTGAACGAGGGATTATGTAGGAACGGGTGCAACCGCGATTCACCGGTCCTGCTGATCAGTTGATCGTGCGCTCGGCGTGAGCCGGGGCGTCGCCCGGCTCCGCCAGGGACAGATCGAGATCCCACTTCGCCTTGCCTGCGCAATCTGCGATCAGCTTGCACAGCGAGTGAATGGTCGTACGATCCAGAGTCAACTGAAAACTCCTGTCGCGGGCGGTGATCAGCTCGACGCGGGTGAGGTCCGGACCCTCGGCGCTGCAGCGTGCGCGGGTCAACAGCAGCGGCGTCTGGGTGAGGGGCCGGGTCCGTGGAGGCGCCTTGTACTCGGCAGTAAACTCCGTGTCCTGCACTGCCTGATGATGCTGAAAAGACAGAACTTCCTTGCGCGCGTACGGGTCGGTCTGCCCCGCCACCGCCGGATCCGCCTGCAGAGATTCCAGCAGCAGCGGCCACAGGACTTTGATGAAACGCCTCGTCATCCACAGTCGCAGCTCGCGCCGGTTGGCCGTGGCCAACCGCAGCAGCAGCCGGTCCTGGGCGGGCACCAGGGATATATGGAGCTGGTTGACCGGCGCGTTCACGATGCCTGATTAAAAGCCGCTTTCGCGTATGAAGACCGCGCTGACGAGCCTGCGCAGCCGGGAAACCAGGCTCTCCGACTCAGCCTGCAGACGGACGCTGCCACGGGTCATGCGCGGCGGCAGCCTCTCGTTTCGGGAACCTCCATCTTCAGCCTGGGGCAGGAGACGAACCCGGTAAATGGACTCGTGCACCGTCAGCTGCTTGCTCTCGCTCTTGCGCACCGCCACCCCGCCGCCGAACACGGAGGCGCTGTAGGGTTCATCGAGTATGTCGACGTTGGCGCGGTCGATCTCCTTGACGACCACCGGAAACGACGCGCCATCGGGATCGTCCGTGTAGAAGCGTCCGTCTCCGCCCGTCCGCAGGCGCGAGAGGTTGGCCTCGCTGACGTAGGCCGTCACCTCGGCGCCGGCCTCTCCGATCACGGCGCCGAACAGGAACGAGTCCGGGACCCAGCGGCCCACGCGCACGGTATCGGGAATGTCGGTCACCCTGCCCGCCGTCGGAGCGCGGATCGCGAGCCGCACCAGCTCCCGCCGATTGCCCCGGTAGCGGGCCAGGGCCTCGGCGAGCTGTCGCTCCAGCACCTGGCTCCGATCCAGGTACTCCGCACTGGCGCCCTGGCGGGCGAGCTGAGCCCGCAACAGGGCGATGTCGAGCGCGGTCTGCCGCTGCTCGTGCTCGAGGTTCGGACGCTCCAGTTGCAGCAGAATGTCGCCGGCCTTCACCTTGTCGCCGTTCGACACCGTGATCTTTGCGATACGCGCCGCCGCGGGGGCATAGATCCGCGTGTATTTCGCCGGCTGCCACAGCGCGGGCGCTTCCACGCTGCTGCTCCAGGGATAGATCATGAACAGGCCCAGGAGTCCGACGATGCCGCCCAGGACCGTTGCCCTGCGCCACGGGCTGATGGAGGTGCGCCGCCGCCACCACTGGGTCAACTCGCTGGACACCGGGCGTATGATGAACGAGTTCATGACCGTCACGAACATCAGGATTCCCATTACCTTGAAGGTGTAGCCGTACAACACCACGGAGATAGTGGTGAACAGAAGCAGGCGGTACATCCAGGTGCCGACCGCGTAAAGGATCAAGGTGCGCTGCCGGCGCCGGGAGAAGTGCTCCGGCGGATTCTCGCCCAGACCCCACAGGCGCTCCCGCAGCCACCACTTCGCCATGGCGAAGGCGCGCTGCTGCAGATTCTCCACTCCCAACAGATCCGACAGCACGTAGTAGCCGTCCCAGCGCATGAACGGGTTGAGGTTGATGATCACCGTCAGTATCCAAGACACCGCGGCCATGAAGAACATGATGCTGCGCAGCGGGCCTTCGGGAAGGAAGTTCCAGATCAGGGTCGCGAAGCAGGCCAGGATCAGCTCGGCGGCCACCCCGGCGATGCCGATCCGCGCTCGCTGCAGGTGGCTCCGCAGCCGCCAGGAATCCGTGGTGTCGGTGTAGAACACCGGCCACAGGATCAGGAAAGCGAGGCCCATGGTAGACACACGCAGGCCGAGGTACTTGGCGGTGAAGGCGTGGCCGAGCTCGTGTATACACTTGGTGATGAATATGGCAACGCCGAACAACAACATGCCTTCCAGCGTGAACGCGTAACGGAAGGTATGGGTGAAGGATTCCCATTGCTGACTGGCCAGCACCAGGCCGGTGATTCCCACCAGCGCCACGATCGCGACGAATGTCCTGGTGAATACGAACCGCACATAAGGCAGGGCCGCCGCCAGAAAATGGTCTGGTTTGAACAGCGGAATTCTCAGGAACATCAGCTGCTGCAGCCGTACCCGCTGCTTGAGCTTGCGCATGCGCTCGGTGAGCTGGACGAGGCGCTGCACGTGGCCGGGTCCGACGCGTCGCACGAGCTGGTTCTGCTCCAGAAACGCCTGCAGGGCCATGACGTCCACCGGGCGGCACTCCATGGCCGTCTCCGAGCTCACGCCGGCGGCGATGGCGTCCACGTTGCCCCGCTTCCAACGCTTGAGCATCTCGAACTCCAGCCAGCCCATTTTGAAAAAGCGGTTGCGGATCGCGTCGTACAGAGTCCAGGTCTGCGCTCCCTCCGGCGTCCTGGGTCCGGGGTAAAGGTCGAGGTCCTCCCGCAGAGGGATCACCATCTTGGGCCTTTCGGTTGCGTCGGATCCCGGCGCGGGAATGCTGGCGGCGTTGGTGGCCATGGGCGGCTCGCTACATACCGAGGGTCTGCCGGACCGCGGCGAGCGGACGCCGCATCAGGTAGTAGCCCAGCGTCACCTGGTCGCCGTAGATCTTGGCTGTCCCCTTCAGGCCGATGCGCGGCGCCACCTTCGGCTTCACGAAACGGGCCTTGGCTTTGAAGGCGAGAATGCCGCTTTCATTGACCTGGGCCTCGTAGCTGGCTTCCTCGATCACGGCCGCCAGCGGCCGGGTGGGGTCGGTGTTCAGGAACACTCGCACCTCGGCGCCCGGTTTCAGATTGACCGCGTCCCCCACCGGCACCCATAGATACAAGCCGGTCTGCTCGGGATCGGCGATGGTCATGACCCGCTCGCCGACAGCCACGGGTTTTCCCAGCCAGTCGTTGGGGTCGCTGAAGACAATGATGCCGTCGCGAGGGGCGCGCACGTCCACACGCTTCAACATCGACTCGGTATAGTCCACCTCCGCCTGCTTTTGCGCCACCTGCGCCCGCCGCATGGCTACCTCGGCCTTGGAGCCGGGGTCGGTGAACGCCTTCTGGGTGGCCCTGAGGTAGTCGGCCTGGGCCACCGCAAGCGCTTTCTGGGCCACCTCATGGCGGCTGGCGAGGCTGGAATCGTCCAGGCTGAACAGTTTCTGACCCTTGGCGACGTGCTCGCTGGGACGCACGTAGATGTCGCTGATGACGCCGTCAATGGACGAGCTGACGATGACTGGCTCCAGCGAGACTACGTCGGCGGGTGCCAGCACCGACAGGTGCACGGGGATGAACATGGCGGCGACCACAGCCACTGGAAGAAGCCATTTGAGCGCCCGGCCCCCGTACAGGTGGTGCTTCAACCAGGAGCCCGCCCGCCCTTGGGTGAGGGCCTCCCAGGCATGGCCGTAGGCGCCGCTCAGGCGGTCCAGGAGCACCACGTCTCCCTCGCTCCACTCCGAGGACCGGGTCAACAGCAGTCCCCCGATCACGCCGCCTGCGCGCCCCACGAAAGGACACCAGACCATCGGCCCCGACAGCCATTCGTCCCAGTCCGCGCGCAGCCGCGGCGGCAGCTCACCGGGGTCCACCACGCGGCAACGGTGCAGGTCGTCAACGCCGCTCAGCGCCTTGATAACCCGGCGCAGCCAGGTCACGTAAGGCGACTGCCTGTCGATCTCGGCGACCCCGGAAACCGCCTCGATGGCAACGCCGCCGCCCGGCCCGAAACGCCAGAACACCGCCTGCTGGTAGCCGGTCAGCCGGTAGGTTTCGTTGACGAAGACGAAGCCCAGGGCCAGAGGCGTATCGGCCTCCCTCGCTTCCTGGGACAACTGCAGCAGGGCGCTGAGGCGCTGGGTCGCCGGGTCGATGCGCGGCGGCGCGCCGGCACCGGGACGCGGCGATCCGGCCTGACTGATCTCGCCGGACGGCGTGCTCACCGGGGCACCTTGAAACGGGCGATGCCGCTCATCCCGGCGAGCAGCTCCTCATGCTGCCCGTCGATAGCGGCGTTCACCAGCAGGGTCTGGCTTACCGGGTCCACCTTGGCCCCAAGCTCGGTAACGGTCGCGGAGTATGTCTTTCCTGTCTCGTCGATACGTACCTGGAATCCCGTGCCGGCGGTCAGCCAGGTCAGCCAGTGGGACGGCACGTTGAGCTGCATGGTCAGCGAGCGATCATCGAGTATCTCGAGCAAAGGCTCTCCCTGGGTGACTGTCTCGTACGCCTTGGCGACCAGGCGGGAGACGCGGCCGGGGAAAGGCGCGACGATCTTGCAGTAGGCGAGCCGCGCCTGCCACAGTGCCACGTCCGCTCTCGCCTGATCCGCCCTGGCTTTGGAGACCTCCACTTCCAGGGGACTGACGGCGTTGTGCTGGCGCAGGGTCACGTTCGCCTTGTAGGTGCTGGATGCGCCCCGGAGCTCGGCCCGGGACTTGAGCAGCTCGGCGCGGGTTTCGTCGCAGCGGAACTCCACCAGGGTATCGCCCTTCTTGAACCGCTCACCTTCCTTCAAGGGAAGGCTGATGATCTGGGCAGTGATCTGGCTCGACAACATGGATTCCACTCGGGGCACCAGCAGTGCGCGAACGGCGGAGTCGGGAGTGCCTTCGGCGTCCAGGGCGGCGTTGGTGGCGTCGCTGCCGGTCTGGGCGGCCAGCGGGGGCGCCGTGGCCAGGAAGAGGGCCAGCCAGACCCCAAATGTCCAGGCAGTACGTGTCATACGAATCGACAGCTCATTTCGTGACTATTGCCGCATTCTATCCCGAGTCAAAGCACCGGGGGGTAGTGGATATCGCGGCGATTTCCATCGCGACTGAAGTCGCTCCTACGATCCGGAGTTCGGCACTGCGGTGAATCCTGGATTGTAGGAGCGACTTCAGTCGCGATTCCTCAACCGGATTCCACAATCACGATTCAAGGATTCGCCACGGTGACGAGCTCGGGTTGTAGGAGCGGTTTCAGCCGCGATTCCTTTGACGGGTTCCCCAATCGCGACTGAAGTCGCTCCTACGATCCGGAGTTCGGCGTCGCGGTGGGGCTCACTGGGTTGACACCACCTTTGAGGCGCCGCCGTCGGGGCATCCGTCGCCGGGTATGCATTGCTGACCCGCGGGGCTCGCGAGATAGCGATCCAATGCGGCCCGGTGCCGGGCGATCGCCACCGACACGGCTTCCACGTCGTGGGATTCCATGGTCTTGGGCATCGGATCGAGCCCGATCGAGTTCTGGATGCGGCCCACGGCGTTCTGCAGCTCCGCGAACGCCTGGTCCTTCTGCAGCTCGGCGATCAGGGCGCCGGCACGGGCCTGCAGCTGGTCGGTCGCGTTGTTGGCGTTGGCGGCGGTGCGGGCCTCCTGCTGCTTGACGATACGCTCGTCCACGTCGGCCAGGCCGGAGCTGATGTCGTGCTGGGCGCGGGCGTTGTTCAGCTGCTCGTAGGCGACGTGAAGCTGCGTCAATACCGCCATGCTCAAGGCCATGCGGCGCATGTCGTCCCGCGCCACCCGGGCCTGGGCCTCGGCCTTGGCCCTCGGGCCGGCGAAAACGTTGAACAGGTTCCACACCACCTTGACGCCGGCGAAGGACCAGGAGTTGTGCACCAGGAAATCATTACTGTCGTAGGTGGCACCGCCGCTGATCTCGATACCGGGCAGCATCCTCAACATGGCTTTGCGCACGTCGTGGACGTCGATGCGCTTGCGATAGTCTTCCTCCCGCAGCTCCGGACGATGGGTCAGGGCGGTTTCCTCGACCTCCTTGGGCGTCTGGGCGACCTCCGGCAGGGCCATTTCCTCGTCGCTGGGCTGAAGAGTGAATTTGGTGCCCGGCTTGACGTTCATGAGCCGCGCCAGGTCACCGCGCGCCAGGATCAGCTCGTTGCGCAGCCGGGTCATCTCCCGGGTGGCGGTGAGCAGCGCATTCTTTTCGCGGGCCGCCTGGCGCGGGTCCAACGCCCCCGAGCTCTGCGCCTGGTCGGTGACGGTGAGCTGATGATCCAGGTCGTTCAGCAGGCTGTTCAGCTCCGGACCGAGCCTCTGAGCCGCCAGCGCCTGCCAGTAGGCGAAGTTCACGTCCTGGATGATGTTCTGGACGGCCTTGCGGCGCTCCTGCTCCGCGATCAGCACCTGGTCGGCCTGCTGCTGAGCGGCAACGTAGCTGACGCCGAAGTCCAGCACGTTCCACACCAGTGTGGCGTTGGCGTCGACGCGCCTCCGCTCCTCGGAGGTGGACGGCTCGAGCGACTCCGTCCCGGTCACGATGGACTCGCTGGAGAACGCGTTGACGTTGCTGCGCGCACTGTAACCGGCGGATACAGCGAGCTTGGGCAGCAGATCGGTGTTGGACAGATCGAGCTGGCGCTCGGCCAGCGCCTGGGACATCAGCTTGACGCGGGCGTCGACGTTGTACTTGACGGCCCGCGCCATGGCATCCGCCAGGGTCAACGGCTTGTCGATGGGTTCCTGCTGATCGAACAGGGCCTGCAGGTCCGCCATACGCTGGCGCGCCACCTCGTCCGTCAAGGTTCTGGGCGGCGTGGCACAGGATGCCACCAACGACGCCACCAGCACGACTACCAAGGGAGATCGGAATACCATCACTCGGCGGCGCTCAGCGGATAACATCCGCGACGTCCGTGGGGCGAACGCGTTCGGGTTCCCTGATCATCCTGCCCATCCGCGCCATCGGATTGGTAAGCGGTTCTGGCACGGCCGCCAACTCCTCGGATGCGCCGGGGGCTTCTCTACCGGACGTGACCGCCGGCCGCGGCGCCTCGATGCCTACCGCCGCGTAGAGTCCGTTCTGCGAGAAGCCATGCGCGGGATAAGCGATGGCCACCGGCTCCGCCTGGTGGCTGGTGGCTACGCCCTCCGTGATGCGCCACGCGGACGTTTCCGGCGCGCGTAAGGCGACTTCGGCCGCCTCCAGGTGCCGGGTCAGGGCCACGACAGCCGCAGTGGTCGCGGCCGGCCTGGTGGCAAGGGCAACCCGCGCGTGTCGCGCAGATGCGACCTGAGCCACCGCGCTGTCGACCCGCTCTTCAACCGGTATCGGGTCCTCGTGCATCGTTCGGACCTCGGGCAGCAGCTCGGGCACGTAGCTGGTGTCCTCGCCGCCGGAGCTCCCTGCAGCACCGCTCTCGGGCACCTCGGGAATAACGATGTCCTGGACGCGCTTCTCGGCGTTGTGCTGCTCCTCGGTGGCGTTCTCAACCTTCACCCGGGCCTGGCCCGCGCTGACGGCTGCCTCCACCGCCTGATCGATCTGTGCCTGGACGTGCTTGGCAATCTGCTCCAGCTCAGCCTGGCGCTCGGCTGCCGCCTTGTTGGCCGCTTCCTGTTGCGCTTTGGCAGCCGCTTCCGCAGCCGCTGCGGCCGAAGCGGCCTCTTCCGCCGCCTTGCGTGCAGCATCCGCCTCTTTCTGTCTCTCGGCGGCCTCTTTCTGCTTATCGGCGAGTTCCTGGAGCTGCTGGGCCGCCTTGGCCTGGGCCGCGCGCTTGGCGTCCTCCTGCTTCACGGCCGCTTCGATGGCGGTCTGCTGGGCGGCCGCCGCTTGCTCCTTGGCTTTGTTCGCGGCTTCCTCCTGCTCCGCCCGGCTCCGCGCGGCCTCGGCCAGGGCCGCCTCGGCGGCCTCCTTGTCGTTCAGGGCATCCTCGCGACGCTTTTGGGCGCGCTCCATGGCAATCTTGCGCTCCACCTCGTCGTACAGATTGGGGTCGAGCTGCGACTTGGCCAGCATGCCGGAGAGCGACTCCTGCTGCGTCCTAACCGCGAGGGTCAAGGTCTCCAGATCGTCGGCCTTCACCGTCGGCGGCAGCGGGTCGAGGCCCACCGAGTTGTGGACGCGGCCGGCCGCGTTCTGCAGCTCTGCGAACGCCAGGTCGCGCTGCATCAAAGCCACCAGCCGGTCGAGGCGGGTGCGGATCAGGGTCAGCTCATCCGAGACCTGAGCCTTGTAGCGGCTGCGTTCCTGCTCGGCGATATCCGTCTTCACCTCCAGCAGGTTCTGCGCCAGCCGGTAGTCCTCGCGGGAGTTCTTGTACTGCTGCTTGGCGACGTTGATCTGGGTCAGCACCGCCATGCCGGTAGCCAGGCGCCGGGTGTTGTCCAGGTCCACCTGCGCCTGGGCGCGCTTTTTCTCTTTCGGCGCCCGGAACAGGTTGAACAGGTTCCAGCTGATCCGCAGGCCGGCGTCGGCCCAGTCGTTGTTCACCAGGAAGTCGTTGCTGTCGTAGTGCACCCCGGCGTTGATCTCGATCCCCGGCAGCATGCGCAGCATGGCCTTGCGTATCTCGGCGCTGTCCACCTGCAGGCGGTAGTCCTCCTCGATCAGCTCGGGCCGGTGCAGGAGACCGTATTCCTCCAGCTCCGGGACCACGGTTTTGATCTCCGGGACCTGCCGGTCGATGTCGTCGGGCTGCAATTGAAAGTCGGTGCCCGGCCGGACGTTCATCAAACTCGCCAGTTCGGTCTTGGCGGTGTTGAGGCGCTGGCGGAGTTGCAGCAGGTTGCGCAGCGTGGCCAGTAATCCTTCCTGGTACTGCATGGAGGTCAGCGGCGTCTGAACGCCCTGGGCCTGCATGGTCTGGGATTCCTTCAGTGCCTTGTGGGTCCGTTCGAGCAGCTCGTCGGTTTCCTTGGTGAGCTGGTCCGCGGCCACTGCGTTCCAGTACGCCACCCGCACGTCCTGCACGATGTTCTCCACCGCTTTGCGGCGCTCCTCCTCGGCGATCAGTATGCGGTCCGCGCGTTGCTGCGCCGTTACGTAGCTCACGCCAAAGTCGAGCACGTTCCACACCACATTCAGATTGGCCAGCGAGCGGGTTCTCTCCTGGGAGGTGGAGGGTTCCAGAGACTGCCTGCCGGTAAGGATGGATTCGCTGCTGGACGCCGCCACGTTGCTGCGCGTGGTGTAGCCGGCGTCGGCGGTGATGGCGGGCAACAGGTCCATGCGGGCGAGCTCGGACTCGGCCCGTACCACCGCCTTCTCCATCAGCTTCACCCGATGGTCCAGGTTGTACTTGACGGCGCGCGCGATCGCCTCGGACAGGGATATCGGCTCTTTGACCGGATCCTGGCCCTTGAACATCGTTTCCAGGTCGCTCACCGCGCGCTCGGCGCGCTCCTTATCGGAGATCTGGTGCGGTGACACCGCGCAGGCGGACGCCAGCGCGGCCGTGCCGATAATGATCAAGAACTTGCTCACTGCATTTCTCATGACTGACACCGTCTCATTGTTATCTCCGACCCTTGTACTGAGTCTCGCCTTTCGGCGCCCTGTGCTCCCCTTGGGCACCGCCGTCCGGCCGCCGGCTCGTCGCCAGCCCCAGGCCCGCCGCAGCGAGCAGCGCGAACTGGCCCTGCTCGAACGAATCGGCACCTGCCAGCTGTCCGGACAACGTGGTGTGCGGACCTGTCATTGGCGCGTGGTCCCCCGCACGCGAATTCAGGGCGCGCCACAAGTCACCGTCGACATGGCCGACATGGACGCCGACAGCCGGGTAAGCGGCCGCGGCCACGTCGGCCGGGCGTTCCACCGGCAGCGGTTCGAACGCCTGCTGAGTGTCCCCGTCCCCACCATCGCCCGGCACCGAATCCTGCCGGGGAGCCGGAATGGTATTCCTGGTCGATTCACCCTCACCCTCGTGGGGATTGTCATCGCCGGTGGTCGAGGGCTCGTGTCGCGACCCGTTGTGCTCGAGCAGCGACTCGTCGGCACACTCCTTGGTGGGACGGCCGAACACGTGCTGCTGGATGGCGCAGCTCACTTCGGTATCCACGGCCTTCACCGACTGCCCACGGCCCAACTCGAAGACCTCACCCGTGTTCAGATTGGTGAAGGTCACCGTAATGAACCGGTGGAGGAACTGGATCTCGCCGAAAGTCGGCTTGCCGAGCACCGGGAACAGCTCTTCCGGGATGTAATGCACACCCAGCGGCGGCGGTGGCGGTGGTGGCGGTGGTGGCGGCGGCGGTGGCGGCGGCGGCCCCGGAGGAGGCGGCGGCCCCGGCGGTCCCGGCGGCGGCGGCGGTGGTGCCGGCGCCTCGTAGGCGCCGATGTCCGCGTACAAACCCTGCGGCCGCGACACGCCGCGCTGATCTATGGGCACCACACCGTTGGTGGCGGCATCGATGGCCGGGCTGCCCGGCAGCAACGCCATGGTCCGGGTCGGTCCGCCATTGAAGGCCAGCGGGCCAAGCTTGGGATCGGCGTGGATCACGTTGCCGCTCACGCCTCCGCCGCCGCCCGGGTTCTCCACCAGGTTGACGCCGGAGCCGTTGAAGCTGCCGTAGGAATCGGCGCCCGAGCCGCCGACCTGGTTGTTCGCGACCAGGGTGTTCTGCAGCGTGAAGCTGCCACCGCCGTTGAATATGCCGCCGCCGTTGCCGTAGGCGTAGTTACCCGGGTTGGCGCCATTGCTGCTGCCGGCGACGGTGGCGTGGATCAGGCGGGTGGTGCCGCCGATGTTGGCGACGCCGCCGCCGTAGCCGTACGGATTGGCGCCCGAGCCGGCGGTGTTGTCGGTGACGGTGGAGTTCTTGAGTATCAGCGTGCCGGCGTTGTTGAAGCCGCCGCCGCCATAGCCACCGGTGTATCCGGCGTCGCCGCCGGTGCCCTCGGCGGTGTTGTAGGCCAGGGTGCTGCGATAGACGGTCAGCGTGCCGTTGGTGGCTTTGTACGGCATGCAGGCGCCGTGACCGACTGCTCCACCGCCGCCCTGGGCCACCGCCAGGGCATTGCCGTTCGGGCTGGCGGCGGACGCGTTCATGGCCAGAACGGAGTTGTAGTAGAAGCCGCTGGTGTTGACCTGTGACGACCCCGAGCCGGCCGCGGAGACGAACAGCCCACCGCCCGCCGCCACCGAGTAGGCGTAGGCGCCGTACTGTTCAGCCACTGTCGGATTGGCGTAAGCGGTCGCCCCGTCGGCATAGGCGTGGTTGCCGCCGTACGTATAGTTGCCAAACTGACTGGAGTTGACCGTCAGCGAGCCGTCCGCGGAAGAACACTCCGCCGCCGTGGGCAAGGTCGAATGCTCTGGCGAGCGCGGTGTTGCCCTGGGCGCCGGCATACACGTCGCTGCTGTTGACGGTGTTCTGGTAGAAGCCGCTGCTGTTGACGGTCAGGCCGCTGCTGTTGCGCGCCCATCAGGCCGCCGCCAAAAGCGTATCCGAACGTCGCGGCGGTGGCCTGAGCCCGCTGTTGCTGGTGGCATTGCTGCTGGCGTCGTAGGCCGAGGCGGCGTTGCCGTAGAACTGCGTCGAGAGATGTTGCCGCTGCCGTACACCAAACCGACGCCGCCGCCGCCGGCGCGCGTGGTATTCAGGGCGTCGCGGACGCCGTCCCGTAGCGATCGAGGAAGTGTTTCCGGCATTAGCCTGGTTGTACCAGAAATAGCTGGGGTCGATATTCAGGGTGCCATCGTACTGGAAGACACCGCCTCCCACGGCCGCGACAAAGAGATCACTGTGCGCGTTACCTTGCGTGCCGACCTTGCTGTCGGCGGATGTATGCCGGCCGAGTTGTTCTCGAACGTGCTGTCGACGATGGTCCCCGTGCCATATCCCTGGGCAACGGCACCGCCGTAGCTGCCGAGACTGGCAACGGTCGAGGCCGAGTTGCCGCCGTAGGCATACAGCGTCGTATTCGTCTGGCTCACCGAGTT